>JAYONB010000004.1:69350-278567 GCA_038121105.1 Alphaproteobacteria bacterium
GGCGCGGGCGACCGTGGAGGCGCGAGTGCGGGCCCATCCGCGCAACTTGGTGCCCGACCGCACCGCGGTGAGCGATACCGCGCGGGAGGCCATGTTCGTATCGCAGATCGAGGCGACGCACGCGAGCGTCGCAAGGGTGGCGGGCGACGGCGACGTGCCGGCGGCGGTGGCGGCCTACTTGGCGCAACACAACTTGCCGGCGGCGGCGACTCTGGCGCCCGATGTTGCGGGCCTGGATTGGGCGTCTCAGCCGATGCTCGAGACCCGCGTCGGGGTGCCGGTGGAAAGCGATCAGGTCGGCGTGACGGCGGCCTTCGCCGCGATCGCCGAGACCGGGACGTTGATGCTGACGTCCGGCGCCGACAGTCCGATGACGTTGAACCTGCTGCCCGACAATCACGTCGTGGTGCTGCGCCGCCGGCAGATCACCGGATCGCTGGAAGATGCGTGGGACCGGTTGCGCGATCACCACGGTGACGCGGGTATGCCGCGCACCGCGATGTTCGTGTCGGGGCCGTCGTCGACCGCGGACATCGAGCTGACGTTGTATCTCGGTGCCCACGGTCCGCGACGACTACACATCGTCTTGGTCGAGGACTGAGTCCTAGAGCGACAAGACCAAGTGCGGTCGACCGTCCGAGGTTTTCTCGGCCGTGACGCCGCGCCGGTCGATGGTGGCCGAAACGCGGTGTCGGAATGCGGAGAAACTCTCGAAGGTGACGACGTCGACCGGCTCTTCGAACGCCAAGGTAATGCGATAGTGGTTGCCGTCGTCCATAGCGCGCACCGCGATGACCTCGCCGTCGAACGCCTGCCCGAGATAACGACCGCCAACCCGTTGGCCCAGCGCGACCGGCGGGGGTGGCGGTTGGTTGCCGATCGCGGCGTGCAAGGTGTTCCAGTCTTTGTAGCCGTATTGGTGCGCCATCAATTCGAAGGCGCGGGCGTGGTTGACCGGCGTACCGCCGGCATCGAGTTCATGGCGCAGGCGTTTGGCTTGCGCTTTAAGTTCGTCGAGCGATGGAAGGGACGTGTGTCCGACCATGACATGCCTCACATGTGTCTGCATGCGTGGTGAGATGGGGCTCGCGTTGCCATCGGTCCGCATGACACAGGGGGCGGATCGGAGGTCGATCGAAGGACTTCACCATGGCTTGCGCCTGCGAGCGGCCGGGGCCTTCACCCGTCGCGGTGGCTTAGGTAGGTGACAGACCGCACGATGTCAATGGCAGCCGATGTCCGTCTCGGCGCCCGCGATTATTTTTCGAACATGTAAATAGGGTACCGGGTGCGGGGCGGGACGGCCGGGTTATCGGACACGGGCGGCATGATCTTGTCGAACCAGACGATCTCGGCTTTGGAGAAACCCGCCTCTTTGGCCTTGTCGGTGTAGGGATAGGTGTAGGACGCCGGCGCGAAGGGTTCGTTGTTGGTGTAGGCGGTGGTGAGCATCATCGCTTCTTGGAACGGGCTGTTTTCTTTGGGTAGGAACTCGATGCCCGCGAAGATACCGCCCGGTTTCAGTACGCGGGCGATCTCGGCCAGGATGCCCGGGGTCGGCCCCGGCGGAATTTCGTGGAACATGAAGCACGACAGGATCAGGTCGAAGTGGTCGTCGGGATAGTCCATCGCGTCGACGGCTTGTTGCGATAGATGCACCGTGACGCCGCGCTCCATCGCGCGTTTGTTGACGAGCTTGAGACAGGGGGCGGCGATATCGACGCCGTGGACTTCTGAATCCGGATGCGATTCCAGCCACGTGAGCGCGAAGCCGCCTTGGCCGGTGCCCCAATCGAGCACGCGCGCATAGTCGCGCTTGGGCAAGTAGGAAAAGGCGAGGCGGTAGAGGTCGTTCGAATCGTCTTCGTGAGGCCGCGTGGTGCGGCGACCGAGTTCGTAGACCAGGCCGTCGATCTCGTCGCTCCACACGCCGCCGGGGTGTTGGTGGAAATCGGTCAGGCTGTAGTAGTCGGGGTAGGCGACATCGGGATTGAGGCGCAACGTGCCGGCGGCGATGGCTTTGTCGGCCGCGTCGTCGAGTTCGCGTTGGATGTGATCGGCTTCTCCTTCGGCTTTCGGCTGAATGCCGAAATCCGGGTAGTTGTATTTGAAGCGTTGCAGGTGGCGGTACATCCAGGCGTAGAGCTGGTAGGCGGGCAGGGCGTCCAACACGTCGAGCGCGGCATCGGCGTCTTGCGGGTCGTTGCCTTGGCCACGATCGGTCAGCGCGCGGCGATAGCTGTGCCATGTCTCGTCGTAGACGGTGGCGTCCATGTAGGCGCGGCTCGCGCGCATAAAACTATGGAAGGCGCGAAACGAGCGATCTTCGAGAACGTCGGTCACGTCAGCGGGTTGGTTCGAGCGCATAGCGAAATCCTCAAGGCAGCCGATGGCCGCCATGATAACGAAACGGAGGCAGGGGATAACGCGCGCGGGGCGCGAAACGTCGAAATTACCAAACGAAGCCAAAAAACCGTTTTATTTCAATCTACTAGGTTTTTGGGCCGACGAACGAAGCCAAATTCCTGTTTTGGTTCAACGATCTCCTTGTGAAAGCGAATTGGCACCGTGTTGGGTTGCCCGAGAACAAGGGGCAGGTCGTGGAGGACAGGTAGGGCGAGACGACCGATCGTCAATGTGGGGACCGGAAAACGTGATCGTGCCGGCGATGGGGACCGCACATTGTGAACGCCGACCCCTTTGGGACGGCTTTTGGCGCCGCCGCAGGATGAGCTTTAGGGGGCAGGCCTACTTTTCCGCCAGGTAGATGTTCCAGGTTTGGCGCGATGGGATGTCGGGCAAGGTGTGGGTGACGTTGTCGGCCATTTGGTCGAAGCGGCGGATGGTGACATTGGTAAAGCCGGCTTCGGTGAACAGCTTGGTGAAGTCGGTTTTGAAGCAGGCGGGCATGAAGGGTTCGTCGTTGAGCCAGCCTTCTTGGTCTTGCAGCGCGTTTTGGAACGGGCTGTCTTCGACGTAGGCGAGTTCGAAGCCGACGAAGATGCCGGTCTCGTTGAGGACCCGGGCTGCCTCGGCAAAGAGCGCGGGGAACCGCGCGGGCGGGATCTCGTGCAGCATGAAGGCGAACCAGGCGAGATCGAAGCTGGCGTCCTCGTAGGGCAGGCGTTCGAGGTCGGCTTGGCGCCAGTGGGCGGACAAGTTGCGTTCGGCGGCGCGCACGTAGGCGAGGCGCAGGCACGGTTCGGAGAGATCGACGCCGTGGGCGTCGGTATCGGGGTGCAGGTCGAGCCAGGTGCGCACGCCCGCACCGAAGCTGGTGCCCCAGTCGAGCACGCGGCGGTAATCGCGATCCGGCAAATACGAAAAGATGTTGCGGTAGAGGTTGTTCGAATCCGCCCCCGGTTTGAAGCGCACCGCACGGGCCATTTCGTAGGCCAGCCCGGCCAGCGGATCGCCCGCGACACCGCCGGGGTGCTGGTGGAAGTCGGTCATCGTGAAGTAATCGGGGAGCGCGAGGTCGGGATTGAGGACGAGAGCGCCCGACGCGACGCCTTGGTCCGAGAGATCGCGCAGACGTTGGCGGAGCTCGGTCTTGTTCTCTTCGATGGCGGGGACGATGCCGAGGTCGGTGTGGGCGTACTTGAACTGCTGCAGATGGCGCATCGCCCAGGCGTAAAGTTGGTAGGCGGGCAAGGTGTCGAGGACATCAAGCACCGCGTCGGTACCGTTGCCGCCGGCGCGGCGGTAGTCGGCATAGGTTTGTTCGTAAAGCGGACCGAGACGGTGGTTGCGCGCCGCGCTGAGGAAGGTGTGGAAGGCACGGTATTCGCGCGTGGTCTCTAGACCGAAGGCGGCGTTGGCGCGGTCGGCGCTCATTCGTCGGTCATCTCGCGGACTTTGCGGCCGATGTGGCTGATCGGGACGTCGGAGCGGTGCAGCTCGCTAAGCACGCGGGTGACGAAACGCTGCACGTCGTTTTGCCGGGCCCGGGATTGTTCGGGCGTTTCATCCAGCGCTTCGATCGCGTCTTCGGCGATGGTTTTGTTGTTGGCGAGGACGGTCTCCAAGGCCCCGAGGCGGTCGCGCAGGATGTAAACCTCGGAGGCGAGCGCCACGAACGCGCCGACCATGCGATCCATGCCGATATCGTGCAGGAATTCGGGTTCGGTGGTGGTGACCGGGCCGGTCAGCACCGACTTGTAGCGTTTGGTCTCGGACTTATCGTTCATCGCGCGTCTCCCTTGGGGGGCATTTTAGCGCGCGAGGGGGGCGTCGTCGCCTATCGGTTGGTTGGCGCGCCCGGTCGTCGTGCGGCTAGGCCCAGACAAGGACAGCGCAAAAAAAAGGGGCGACGCAGAACGTCGCCCCGAAGTCGTCGTGTCGAAAGGGTCTATTTTTCGAGGACCATTTCTTCGTAGTTCAGCACCTGATTGACCTGTTTGAAGTTCTTGAGCTTGGGCGAGTGCGCCATGCTCTCTGTGCCTTGGGTCAGGAAGATGATCGGTGCATTGGCCGCGTTCACCGCCAGCAGTTCTTGCAGGAGCGCTTCACGCTTCTTGGGATCGAACTCCGCCGCCTGGGCCTTGATCAGCGGCATTTCATCCTCGTTGCAATAGTAAGGCGGGTTCTTCATGCACGAGGTGAACGAGGTGAACGACCGACCGGCGTCGAGGTTGCCCGACAAATCGTGGCCAAAGCCGAAGGCGTTGTAGGGCCAGTCACCGGCAAGCCAATGCTTGAGCCAATCGGCGAAAGGTTGTCCGACAAGTTTAGCGCGTACGCCAACCGCCTGGAGGTCTTGCACGGCCGACTGATAGACGATCGTGAATTGCGGATTGGAGGTTGTCGCGCGGATTTCCATCTCGAACCCGTTGCCGTAGCCGGCCTCGGCGAGCAGTTGCCGCGCCTTGTCCGGATCGTAGGCGTAGGGCTTGATGTCGGGGTTGAAACCGAAGGCGTTGTTGGTTGCAGCCTGGCTGGCGACAACGGCGGCACCGCCATAGATCTCGTCGACGATGGCCTGTTTGTTGACTGCGTGGTTAAGCGCCCGGCGAACCCGAACGTCGCCGATCGGGTCTTTGACTTGCGCGCCATTGCGGTAGGAAATCAACGAAAGGCCCAGCGTGCGACCGGCAAACACGGTGTCGATGACCATGCCGGCGGCCTTGAGGCTGGGGATGCTGTCGTCGCCGACGCCGTTATCGACATGCGTTTGGCCCGAGATGAGGGCGGCAACGCGCGTGGCGCCTTCCGGCAGTTCGGAATACTCGATCCGATCGATGTTGCCGGTGATCTTGCGAAACGCGTTGTCCGGATCGGGCCGGGCGTTCACCGCGGCCGCGCCGGGCGCGAAGCTTTCCAGCGCATAAGGCCCGGTGCCGACGGGCTTTTTGGCAAAGCCTTCGACGCCGAGGTCCTTCTAAGCGCCGGGTTCCACGATGTGAACCGCGACGAATTCCCTCGGCGCATTCGGGTTCGGTGTCTTGGTGGTAATTGCGACGGTCGTATCGTTCAGGACGCTCGCTGAAGCGACAAGCGGGGCCAGGTTTTTGCCGATGACCGTGGTGGCCCCTGTTTCGCTTTGGAGCCAATCAAATGTCGCTTTGATCGCGGCGGCGTTGAGGGGCGCGCCGTTGTGAAACTTGATGCCCGGCTTGAGGTTGAAGGTCCAGGTCAGTTTGTCGTCGGACACCGACCAAGAGTCGGCGAGCCCGGGTTGGACGATGCCGCCTTCGCCGAGAATGGTCAGGTTGTCGTAGAAGGTGGTCCACACGAAGACGTGCGGGATGCCACGCCCGGTGTAGGGGTTGCCTTGTCCGGGCGGGAGGCCGCGGACGCCCATCTTGAGCGTCTCGGCGCTGGTCGGCACAGCGGCGAGCGCCAGACCGGCGACCGCACCCACGGCGGCGATTGTCGAAAGGTACTTCCTCATGTCGCTTATCTCCTATTGGGGTTTGGCCGTGTGCTCAGTTGCCAGCACGATCGTTTGTTCTCTGTCTGGCGTCAGCGCGTGCCGCGTTCGAACTGCAACGTGGAAGTCGTCATGTTGCCAGACCGTCTCCATGGCGCAAGACCTTCGCCGCGTGGCGCCGGGTAATATGTTCGTCGTTCGCATCGTGACGAAATGTCCGGACCACCGGTGCGACGACTAAAGCTTGAGGCCGACCTTGGGCCCGAGCCAGACCATCGCCGCGTAGAGGGTCATGGTCAGGAGGCAGGCCGCGGCAAGTGTGGGCCAGAAGGGTACGCCGCGCTTCAACATGACGGGGATGAGGACGAACATCGGTAGCGAGGGCAGGACGAACCAGAACGTCGCAAGCGAATGGGTCGCCATGCGCTCGGGATCTTCGGTCGCGCGCCACAGCCACATCATGCCGAGGACCGAGATCAGCGGCAGCGAGGCGATCAATCCGCCGAGGCCGGGAAATCTGCGCGCGACCTCGGACACGATGGCGATGATGATGCCCGAGACGAGCGCCTTGACGATCAAGAATGTCATGACGCTGTTTTAGCCGACCCCGGTTGGTGGTTCGACCGATATCCCGAACGGCGCGACGGCGCGAGCGCGATCATGGGCCCCAAAGGGCGGGCTGTTGCTAGGTCGGCGATACCACCAGCGTGCCGTGGAAACGGGGGGTGCGGTCGCCCAGCGCGATCGACTGCCAGGCACCGATATAGGCGTCCGGCAGCGGATAGGGCGGCGTGACGTCGGCTTCGGCGGTAAAGCCCAGACGGGCATAGTAGGCGGGGTCGCCCAGGACGAAGACCTGCCCGACGCCGGATTTCTCGAGGGCTTGCAAGCCGGCCGACACGAGGGCACGCCCGACCCCTTGTCGTTGACGCGCCGTGGCGACAGCAAGGGGGGCGAGGAGGGCATGTTTGGTGCCGGGCGCGCCGCGCACGTGACAGGGCGTAAAGACGACATGCCCGACGAGGCGCCGGTCGATCGTCGCGACAAGCGACAGGACGGGCGGTGTTTCCCGCAGCAGGTCCTTGACGAGGGGCAGCAAATCCTCGTCGGGGAACGCATCGGGATAGAGCGCTTCGACGGCGGGGAGGTCGTCCGGACGACTTTCGCGGACTTCAAGGTTTTCCAAAACATCCTCGGCGATAGAACATCGTCCGGATTATTGGCTGGGCCGGTGTGATTTCAAGGCGATCCGCTCGATTGCGGCGGGCGTCTGCGCGGCCGCCATCATCGGCGCGGGACCGAGACTTGATTTGGGGCGGGTCACGGCCTACCACATTTGGGCACAAACCAGAGGATGCGCTGAGATGAAATTCGATGCTGCGCGGGCCGCCTTTTTGGCGATCGATTTGCAACAGGCGTTTTGCACCGAGTCGGGATCGGTCGCGGCGCAGGGGCGGGACATAACCTCGTGTCGCAATGCGGCGATGCGCTGCATCGAGTTGGCCGATGCGGCGCGGGCCAAGGGCATTCCGGTGATTTGGACCAAGATTGCCCTGCGCCCGGACTATGCCGACGGCGGCTTGATGATCCATGAAATTCGACCAGGGTTGAAAGAGGCCGGCGGGATCAAAGCCGGCACCGACGATGCGGCGTTGCTTCCCGAAGCGGTGGTGGCGCCGGAGGATTACGTTATCGACAAACCGCGCAACTCGGCGTTCTTTTCGTCGGGTCTGGAATCGTTGCTGCACGCCTTGGACATCCGGTGCTTGATGATGGGCGGGGTGACGACGTCGATGTGCGTCGAGTCGACCGCGCGCGATGCCGGACAACGCGACTATCGCACCTTTGTGGTGCGCGACGCCTGCGGCGATTTTGCCGAGGCGCGGCATGACGCGTCGCTCGAGGCGATCGCGTTCGGGTTTGGACGGGTGATTTCACATAACGAAGCACTGTCGGCGCTGGATGCCGGGGAGGCAGACCTATGAGTGCACGCAACGCAGAACAGTGGGCGGCGCCGCCGGCCTTGGCGCCGGAAAACTACGTGGCGGGCGACGTCTATACCGATCCCTCGGTTTTCGAGGCCGAGCGCGAGCGAATCTTCGGGCACACGTGGCGCATCGCGTGTCACGAAAGCGAGGTCGCCAACCCGTTCGATTTCCGCACCTACGAGCATCTAGGCGTGCCAATGGTCACGATTCGCGGTGGCGACGGGGTGGTGCGCACGTTCTTCAACGTGTGTTCCCATCGCGGCGCGAAGCTGGTGCAGGAGGTCTCGGGCAACGCCGAGCGCCTGACCTGTTTCTACCATCTGTGGAGTTACGACGCCGAGGGCGCCTGCATCGACATACCGCGCCCGGAGGCTTACGAACCGGTTGGGTTCTCGAAGGACCAATGCGGTTTGCGGGCCGTACCGACCGAAACCAAATTGGGATTGGTGTTCATCAATCCCGACGACAACGCGGCGCCGCTGTCGTCGTATCTCGGTCACTTGCTCGATCATTTCGAAGAGCCGATGGGTACGGCGCCGCTGGAGGTGTTTCATTTTCACCGCTGCGCGTTGAACGCCAACTGGAAGGCGTGGATGGAAACCAACCTCGACGCCTATCACACCTTTATGCACGTGGTGTTGCGGCGCACGCAGGTCGATGCGGAGCGCGAGATCAAGATTCATCCCGGCGGGCATGCCGCCGGCGAAGGCATTCGCGCGCGCTATACCAATTACAAGGGCTGGGAAGGGCGGCCGGACTCGTTGGCGCTGCCGGGCATGGAGCCGACCGAGATGCGCTCGGCGCATTTGTTTCCCAACGCGATGATTCTGGCGCGCGGCACGGTGATCCGGATCGATACCGTAGTACCCGTGGCGCCCGACCGCATGGTGTTGGAATGCCGCGGGCTTGGCGTAAAGGGCGATACGCCCGAACAACGCCGCGAGCGGATGACGCATCACAATATGTACTGGGGTCCGTTGAGCCGGAACATGCCCGAGGATGCGTTTGCCGCCGAAGCCTGCGAAGCGTCGTTCGGATCGGGCGCAGCGCATTTTCAGATCATCGCGCGTGACGAAAACCTGACC
Organism: Alphaproteobacteria bacterium; assembly: GCA_038121105.1. GTDB lineage: Bacteria > Pseudomonadota > Alphaproteobacteria > SHVP01 > SHVP01 > CALJDF01. Next base: position 78,296 of record JAYONB010000004.1, read on the forward strand.
GGACAAGACGACGGGATGATGCGCAACTTTTACGGTCAGTGGTCGAAAATGACCGGCTTGCCCGCGCACAACCCGACCAACCGCCAGTCAGCCTAGCGCTGCCGACGACCCTTTCGGGGCAGGATCGCAGGCCCTATAACCGGGCCATGGACATCACGGGCAATATTGCCGATCGGCTAGACTATTTCGCCGCGACGCGACCGGCGCATCCGGCCGTTATCGGTGGCGGCTGCACCATCAGCTATGGCGACCTGGCCGATCTCGTCCGGCGGATCGGGGGGCATCTTGCCGATCGCGGGATCGGGCCTGGCGACATCGTCGGGGTGTGCTTGCGCGATACCGCGGCGCATTTGGCGTTGCTCTACGGCGTGGCGCGGTCGGGTGCCGCAATTCTGCCGATGGATGTGCGTTGGACGGCGGAGGAGCGCAATCGAATCGCGACGTTCTTCGCCGCGAAACTGGTCCTGACGGAGCCCGGTGAAACCGTCGGCGACGAGGTGGCGCAAGTCCAAGTCTCCGACGCGTGGTGGGCGGCCGTCGGCGAGGCCAACCCGGATCGCGATTTCCCGAGCAACGACAGTGACGGCTTGGTGTTGTCGTTGTCGTCGGGCACGACCGGTATTCCCAAGGGGCCGATGCACAGCCACAAGCAAATGCATGCGCGCTTTGCGACGCAAACCGTGACGCTTGGCTTTACCGAAGACGACAAGTTTCTGAGTGCGCTGCCGATCTATTTCGGCGCGGGACGCAGCTTTGTCATGGGCATGCTGTATCACGGCGCGACCGTGATGATGATGGGTCTGCCTTACGAGCCGCAGGAACTGGTCGACACGATCGCGCGCGAAGACATCACGGTAACGCTGTTGGTGCCCACGCTACTGCGGCGGTTGCTGGCGATCGCACCGGATCAAGGATATCTGTTGCCGGGACCACGGTTGATTTTCACCACCGGTGCGATCTTGCACCCCGACGAACGCGACGACCTGTTGGCGCGCGTGTCGCCCAATTTGCACAACTATTACGGTTCGACCGAAGGCGGGGGGCTGTCGGTGTTGTTGCCGAGCGATCGCGGTGATGCGGCGCGGTCGGTCGGGCGCTTGGTCCACAACGCCGAAGCGCAAGTCGTCGGCGACGATCATGTGCCGCTGCCGGCAGGCGAGGTGGGTCGGGTGCGCTATCGTGGCGGGGCCTGTGCGACGGCGTTCTACAACGACCCCGAGGCGACGAAGGAGTCGTTCCACGAAGGTTGGTTCTATCCAGGCGATCTCGGCAAGTTCGACGAAGAAGGGCGGCTCTATTTGGTGGGTCGCGTCAAAGACATGATTATTCGTGGCGGGATAAACATCTATCCGGCCGAAATCGAGCAGGTGATGTTGGGACATGCCGCGGTGCGCGACGTGGCGGCGGTGGCATGGCCCTCGCGCGAACTGGGCGAGGAAGTGGCGGCGTTCGTCGTCGCCGCGGCGCCCGTCGAGGAGGACGCGTTGCTGAACTATTGCCGCGAGAATTTGGCGCGTTACAAGGTGCCGCGCGCGGTGTTTTTCGTCGACGCCCTGCCGCGCAACGGGTTCGGCAAGGTGCTGAAGAAGGATCTTTCGGCGGGCCTCGCGCCGGTTTAGCGCGGTTGACAGGGGCACGGTGTGCCGCCATTGTCCCGCGCCATGATTACACAGACTCATCAGCGGCGACTTACGAGCCCGGCCTTCACGGCGGACCGGGCTGTCGCGTGCGCGCGAGTTATGGGCCCGGTTCCCAAGAGGAGCCGGGATCTTGCCCTAACGCGCCTATTGCTGAATTCGGAGTCTGTTCGTCATGTCTTCTCCTGACCGAAATACCGCTGTCTTTACCATTCAAGCCGCCGCCGATCCCGGTGTGCTGCCGCAGGCCGTCGGCCTGTTTGCCAAACACGGGTTGATCCCCAGTCGTTGGGTGGGCAACGCCCACGCCGGTGACTCGCGCCTTTTCCTGACCATCGAGGTCGACGGGATGGCCGACGATTTGGCGCTGCGGATGGCCAACGGACTACGGCGCATTTTGTGCGTCGAGACCGTGGTCACGGATTCGCGTAGGACAATCGCCAAACGGGCCTGAGTAGGCAGTTCCTGCCGGGCAAAACGTGCCCGCAGGAAATCCGTGCCGACCCGGTTAACCTTAACGGGCGTTAAGAAACCGCCTGGATTCCGCCCTTCGATCGTGCCCAAACCCGCGCGGCGCCTTGGCCCGCGACTTGCTTTGTAGTGCCCCAGGAGTGTTGCGCGTGCGCGCAATTCGTTAACGGCAGTGGCGCAAATGCGCTGCCGGGGGAGAGGGCAGTATGTACGTGGTCGCATTGGTATCTTCTTGGCGACGCTTGATTGGTTTGGGCGCGGCGCTGGTGCTGACGGCGCTGATGACGACCGGTCAGGCGCAGGCGCAGAGCCAGACGGTCAACTACTCGGCCAGCGTAACGGTGCAAAACACCTTTACCGTGGGTGGCTGGGAGAACGTCACCTTCGGCACCGTGGCGGCGATTGACTCGCCGACCGCCGGGACGCAGGCGTCGATCGTGATGCAGCCGATTACCGCCGCGACCACGGTGACCCAGGGCTCGGGCGGTTCGGATTCGCGATTGCTGATTATCGCCGCGCCGACGCCCGGCAAGATCATGATCAACAACGCGCCGCCCAATACGACGTTCACCATTACCCCAGGGGGCACGGTGCAACTCGCCAATCCGGCGAACACCATCCACACCCAGTTCGATTTCACGCCCAGTGCGGTGGCGATGGACTACAACCCGACCACCGACGCGAATGGCGACTTGAACATCATGATCGGTGGCACGCTGGCCACACGCCAGCAACAAGGCGCGGGTAACGAGTCCGGGGGATACGCGGACGGCTCCTACACCGGCACCTATAGCGTCACGCTCGCCTGCTGAAGAACATCGCCGGGTTCTTGGCCCGGCTTAGGAGGGGTTTCCTCCCAATCCCCTCCCTACCTCCCCCTCAACAGGGGGGAGGCGCCTTTTTTCACACGGGGCTGTGCGCCCAAATCCTTGACGGGCGGCCCGCCCAGGGCGCAGATTGCGCGCGTTATGGTCATGCAGATTCGGATTCGGCGAATTACGGACCCGGCTTCCTTGGGAAGTCGGGCGTTGTCCGTTGCCGTTATTCCATCAAATGAGTCTGCAGATCATGTCTTCCTTATCCGATAGTTCTTCTCAAGCCGCCTTTCATCTTCGTGCCGCCGTGGCGCCGGACGTGTTGCCGCGCTGTCTTGAGCTTGTGACCAAGCGCAACATGGTGCCGGTTTATTGGCATGCCGAGGTGATTGGCGATGTCTTGGAAGTATCTTTTGCCCTTGAGGGCATCGACGCGCATCTCGAAGCCTACATGGCGGAGTGCCTGCGCCGGATCGTCAATGTCGAGACGGTGGTGACCAGTCATGCCGCGGCGCGGCAACGGCAGGCTTAAGGGGCCTACCAGGTCAGGATATTGCTGCCCAGGTAGCGGCCGAAGGCCAAGGACGGGGTGACGCTCATGCCGCCGACGAAGCTGCGGCCGGAGAGCGTGCCGCCGCCGAGGGCTTCACCGGCGGCATAGAGATTGGGCACGGGTTGGCCGGCGCGGTTGAGCACTTGCAGATCGGTGTTCACGGTCAGGCCGGCCGGTGTTTTCAGCACGGTGCCGTGGGCCTTGATGGCACGGAACAGGCCCTTTTCGATTTTGGCCGGGAAGTGTTTGCGCCGGAACGAATCGTCGCCCGCATCGACGGCCTTGTTGTAGTCGGCGATCGTTTCTTGAAGCGCGTTGGCGCGCATGCCGCAGGCGTCGGCCAACGCCTCCACGGTGTCGGCGGTCTTGAACGACGGGTGTTGGGCGAAGGCTTGCGCGACCATTTCGGGGGTCCAGTCGGCGCCCGCCAACCCGCCGCCCGCGTCGAGCAGCGGTGGGGCGTTCTTGTAAATGGTGTCGTCGAAAACGATCCAGAACGACATTTCGGGTTGTTCGAGCAACCGGTTCTCGCGTTCGTCGACGCTGGGGTGATCTTCGGCGACGAAGCGACGGCCGTGCAGGTTGACGAAAATCTCCCACGGCGGGCGCACCTGTGGCGTGAGGGACGGCATGCGGTAGAAGTCGACCCGGTTGGGCTGACCGTCGATGCCGATGCCGGCGAAGGTAGGCAGAAACTTGTCGCTGTTGCGGATCGCGCCACCGGCGGCCGAGCCGAGCAAAATGCCGGTGCCGGTCGAGGTCGGCATCCCGGCGGAATACATCGGATAGCCCTCGGTGAGGCGCGAAAACAGCCGCGCATTGCCGGCATATCCGCCGGTGGTGAGGACGACGTTTTTGGCGCTGACGGTTTCTTCTTTGCCGTCGGCGCCGCGCAGTTCGACCCCCGTGACCGGGCGATACCGCGCCTCTTGCACCAAACCGACGAGGCTGGTGTTGATGAGCAGCTCGAGTTTGCCGCGGCGAAGCTGGCGGGTGAGGACGCGGCGTAGAACTTCGAGGATCGATAGGCCGCCGTCGACGCCCCAATAGGTGCGCGCGATCGTGTAGGCCTCGTGCCCGTAGAAAATCATCGGGCAATCCGGGTGCATCGCGAATCCCTCTTTCATCAACCAATCGATGACGTCGGGCGCGAGGTTGACGGCAAGATTGACGAGCGCGGGATCGGCGGTGTTTTTGCTGATCCGCATCGCGTCGGCGAAATGCAGGCGGGGATGATCTTCGATGCCGCGCTCTTTTTGGAGCTGGGTGCCGGCCGCACTCATTTGCCCGGCGGACAAGTGCAAGGTGCCGCCGACATCTTCGTTTTGTTCGACGAGCAGCACACGGCCACCACGCGCCGCGACGGCGGCGGCGCACGGGATGCCCGCAGTGCCGGCACCGACGACAATGACGTCGTAGGGTTCGGTCATTGCGTTACCGGCGCGCAAAACCCGAGGCGCGCGATCGGGCGTGCCGCAGTTGACGGGTTGAGGCGGTCATGGTGCTGCGTCGGCGGCATAGGGTGAGGGGCAGTTGCCGGCGGCGGCTTCTTGTTCCCAAATTTGGACCGCATCGATCAGGGTCGGCCCGCCGCAGGGCAGCAACATGTAGCTCAACGCTTCGGACATTTGCGGCACGGTCGCGCCAGCCTCGAAGGCGCGTTTGAGGTGGATGCGCATCGCATCGTAGGTGCGGCGCGCGCCATGGCAAACCGCGAGAATGATCTCGGCGAGCGCGGGCTCAACCTCGCCGCGCGCGGCCTCGCACATCTTAAGGTAACGATCGGTAGCGACCTCGACGGAGATCCATTCGTTCCAGTGATGCGCGCCGAACCACAGCGCGCGGTGCGCCTCGGCGGCGCCGGCAAGGGCGATCGAGTCGGTGAGGATGCCCTCGCCCAACCCGGCCTTGACGGCGCGGCGCATGTGGATGTGGCCATGTTCTTCGTCCGCGGCGACCTGGAGGGCGGCCCACACGAGCTCGCGCTGCTGCGGGGTGAAGGCCCGCGGCGCGAGGGTCAGGTTCTCGTAAAAGTTGTCGTAGGCGGCGAGCAAGTCGGGATCGGACGAGCCGATCATGCGGTGGTAGGTGAGCAAATACCCGCGTTTACGTTCGACCGCCGTGAGGACATCTTTCGTCGTTGCCATGTCGCACCTATCCTGCTGCCGCTGGGCTGCGAGCCTTGGCCCGCCGCTGAAGCGACTTAATCCGCCAGCAGGGGTGCCCCGGTCGCCCCTTAGCGCCTGCGCGCGCGAAATTGCTCTCGCGCGCTCCCCAATCGCAACCTTGGTAGCCCAGATTCCGGCGCTCAGCAAGGGCTGGAGCCGGTGTCGCCACTGCCGGAACGCTTGGGTAGAGTGGGCCACGTTAAGTGCGGCCTGGCGACGTGTCGGGTCGTCGACGTTGCCGCACCCGATCCGAGACGAGGTACCGTGTTCCGGTGGCCGCATGCGGCGCCGCGCGAATTGGTGGAGATTTATTGATGCGCTTGTGTTCCTTCGACCTAGCGGGCGTGGCCCGGTTCGGCGTGGCGGCTGACGACGGCATTGTCGATTTGACCGATCGCGTGCCCTACGGCGACCTGGCCGCGGCGATCGCGGCGGACGATTTGGCCGCGCTGCAAAAGGCGGCGGCGGGATGCGCGCCGGATCTTGGGATCGAGGACGCGGTTTTTCTGCCGACCATCCCTCAACCGGGCAAAGTGGTGTGCATCGGGCTGAATTACGAACCGCATCGGATCGAAATGGGCACCGAAAAAGACCCATATCCGACAGTGTTCGTACGGCTTAACGACACCTTGGTGGGGCATGATCGCCCGCTGACCAAGCCCCACGTGTCGGAGGCGTTCGATTACGAAGGCGAAATCGCGCTGGTGATCGGCAAGCCCGGCCGCGACATCGCCGAGGCCGACGCGATGGATCATGTCGCGGGCTACACCTGTTTTATGGACGCTTCGGTGCGGGATTTTCAGCGTCAGAACCTGATCGCGGGCAAGAACTTTCCCGATACCGGCGGCATGGGCCCCTGGATGGTTCCGGCGAGCGAAATGCCGACGCCGTACGATACTCGCCTGGAAACCCGTCTGAACGGCGCGGTTATGCAAGAAGGGCGGTTGGAGGAGCTGACGTACTCGATTCCGGAGATACTGGCCTATATCTCGTCGTGGACCGATTTGCGGCCCGGCGACGTCATTAGTACGGGGACGCCGAGCGGGGTTGGGACCGCGCGCAAACCGCCGGTCTATATGGCCCCCGGCGATGTCATCGAAGTCGACGTGCAGGGTATCGGCGTTCTTCGCCACACCGTGACCGCCGCAGGCTAAGCGGCGATCTGTCTCACATTGACACCGGTTGGCCGTGATGCGATGAAACAACGCTGGGACACTGCCGCATTAGACGGCGGGCATCAGGGAGAGTGCTGGGTTTGACGGATAAACCGGAGGAGCGCCGGGAAGGCGTCCTAGAACGATTGTCGCGGCTGTTGGCGTGGGCCGCGGGCGGCGCCATCTTGTTCTGCGCTGTGTTGGTCTCGCTCGACGTCTTCGCGCGCAATATTTTCAACGACAATCTCTTCGAAAGTTTCGAGATCACGATCTATCTCTATGCGGTGACGGTCGCGTTCTCGTTCTCGTTTGCGCTGACCACGAAAACGCATATCCGGATCGACGTGATCTACGCGCGTTTTCCGCGGCTCGGCCGCGCAATTTTGGACCTTATCGCGCTCGCCATGCTGACCGTCTTGTCGATCATCTTGGCGTATTTCGCCTGGACGTTGACGGCGGAGAGCTACGGGCTGCCGGGGCCCGGCAATTACGGGGCGGTGTCGGCATCCGATTTGGCGGTGCCACTGGTCATTCCGCAGTCGGTGTGGTCGCTGGGCCTGTCGTGGTTCGCTTTCGTGTGCGTGATCTACTTGTTGCGCGGGCTTTACCGGTTCGGTCGCGGCGATTTGGCCGGCGTGACGGCTTTGATCGGGATCGAGCAACGCGAGGGCGAAGCCGAACTTGAAGAAACACTGAGCATCGTGAGAGAAGGCGAGCCCCCGGCGGGCGGAGGGACGAACTAATGGCGGCGCTTTCTCTCGGTCTTCTTCTTATTCTCGCCGCGCTGGGCATCTATGTCGCGGCGATCTTGGGCATTCTCGCGATCTTCCTGGGCGAGACGTTTTCGTTCATTCCGCTGCTGCCGGCGTTGGGCGATATCACGTGGTCGGCCAGCACCGAATTCGTGCTGGTGGCGGTGCCGTTGTTCATTCTGATGGGTGAAATTCTGCTCCGGACCGGGATCGCGTCCGACATGTTCCGCGCCCTGGACCGTTGGGTGAACTGGTTGCCGGGCGGCTTGATGCATACCAACGTCGCCTCGAGCGCGCTCTTTGCGGCGACCTCCGGGTCGTCGGTGGCGACGGCCGCGACGATCGGCACGGTCTCTATCCCCAACATCGAGAAGCGCAAATACAGTCCGCCGCTCTTTTTGGGGTCGTTGGCGGCCGGCGGGACGCTGGGCATTCTGATCCCGCCCAGCATCAACATGATCATCTATGCGGTGCTGACCGATACGTCGGTCAACGATCTGTATTTGGCGGCGATCATTCCGGGCTTATTCCTGGCCGCGATGTTCTCGTTGGCGATCTTCCTTGCCTGCGTGGTCAAACCGAAGCTGAGCGGTACGCGCGAATCCTCGACATGGGACGAACGGATCAAGGCGCTGAAGCATTTGTTGCCGCCGATCCTCTTATTCCTGGTGGTGGTTGGGTCGATTTATGCCGGGATCGCCACGCCGACGGAGGCCGCCAGCCTGGGCGTGGTGGCGTCGTTGGCGTTCGGCTTTTACCGCAAGCGAATCAACCGCACCGTTTTATTGATGGCGTTCGAGGGCACGATGCGGACCACCGCGATGGTCACTTTGATCGTGGTCATCGCGTTCTTCTTGAACTTCGTACTGCAGTCGATCGGCGTGACGGCCTTCGTCAGCAACTTCATGGAAGGCCTCGACATCAACCCGACCTGGGCGATGATCGCGATCATCGTGTTCTATCTGGTACTGGGCATGTTCATGGAAACCCTATCGCTGATGATCGCGACGACGCCGATCGTCGTACCGGTCATTTTGGCGCTCGGGTTCGACCAGGTCTGGTTCGGCGTTCTGTTCATGATCCTGATCGAGGCTGCCTTAATCACGCCACCGATCGGGGTGAACCTGTTCGTGGTGCAGGCAGTGCGCGGCAACGGCCCCTTCCGGGACGTGGTGTACGGTTCGTTGCCGTTCCTGGTGATGATGATCGCCATGATGTTGCTTTTGCTGGCGTTCCCGCAGATGGCATTGTGGCTGCCGAGCGTGTTTAATTAGGTGGAATGGGCTCGCCGGAGCCCATATGAGCGAGATGGGCCGTGCCGGCGCAGGGCCTTTTTGAAGGAAACGAAGGAGGATTTATGTTTAGAAATCGGCTTATCGGCGCCGTCGCCGCAGGGGCCATGGTCGCCGCTGGTGCGACCGCCGCCATTGCTGCGGGTCATGCGTCCAAGGACAAGCCCGATGGGGTGATTCCGGAGACGGAGATCAGCGTCATCGGCAACGTCAGCGTGACGACGCAGTTCCGCAACATCCAAAAGCCGTTCTGGGAAAAAACCATTCCGGAACTGACCGGCGGTAAGGTCAAAGTGAACTTCAAGGGTTGGAACGAAATGGGCCTTAAGGGGCCTGAAGGGTTCCGCCTCGCCCAGCGTGGACAAACCCAGTTTGCGACGTTCCAGCTTGGCCACGTTTCAGGCGAAGCGGCGATCAACGACGTCACCGATTTGGCCGGCATGTCGCCGACCATCGACGACTTTCACAAGGTGACGATGGCGTTCCGCCCGACCCTTGAGAAGTACTACGAAGAAAACTTCGGCCTCAAGCTCCTTACGATGCAGTCGTTCCAGGCGCAAATCCTGTACTGCCGTGACGAGGTGAAGGGTCTGGCCGACCTCAAGGGCCGTAAGATCCGCGCTTCGGGCATTTCGCAGTCGGACTTCCTGGGCGCCCTGGGTGCCTCGGGCATTCCGCTGTCGTTTGGCGAAGTGCAGCAGGGGCTGCAGAAAGGCGTCATCGATTGCGCCCTCACCGGCACGCTCGGCGGCTACTCGGCCAAATGGTACGAAGGTGCGAAGTATCTCTACACGCTGCCCGTCAACTTCGCTTCGGGCGTCTTGGTTGTGAACATCGATGCCTGGAATGCGCTGGACGCCGACGTGCGCCAGATCATCGAGGGTCAGATGCGCAAGCACGAAGATGAGATGTGGGCGTTGAACCGGGCCGAGGGCGAGCTCGGCATCAACTGCAACACGACCGGCCCCTGCACCGAAGGCGAGCCGGGCGGCATGGTTCGGATCGACGCTTCCGAAGCCGACCTGAAACTGCTGCGCCAGATCATGCTGGACACCGTTCTGCCTCGCTGGGCGGAGCGTTGCGGCAACCAATGTGCGATCGATTTCAACAACACGATCGGCAAGGTCAACGGTCTGTCCGCACCGACGAGCTAAACTAGTCTCGTTACGGTTGAAATTAGGCCCCGGCGTTCGCGCCGGGGCCTTTTTCTTGCCCCATTGCCGGGCTCTACTGTTATGTACCTCGTCCGGACAATCGGCTAGTATCCGCCGCGATTGCGGCCCCCAAGGCCGCAGGCGGGGCGGTGGCCGGGCGATCCGGAGACTGACCGGTCTATGAACAGGGAGGAGTTACTGTGAAGAAATTGTTGCTGGGTGCTCTCGCGCCGGCCGCACTTGCGATGGGTCTATCCGGCCCGGCCGCTGCAAAAGACCTTTTGTTTCTCTCGGAGGATGTTCCGCCGAGTTTGAACTATGACGGCCCGAACGCGTCGGCGCCGCCGACCCAAGCGGGCATCGTCAATCTGATGGATCCGCTGGTGTACTACGCCTCGGAAAGACTTGCCGACGGCACCGTCAAGCTGGACGTGAACAAATTCGAAGGCCGGCTTGCCGAGTCTTGGAGCTACGATCCCGCCACGCTGACGTGGACGTTCAATCTGCGGCGCGGCGTCAAGGGCTGCAACGGCACCAGGTTTGATGCCGACGACGTCATCTACACCATGCAGCGGGCGAAATCGACGAGCGGCCAAGCGCCGGTCGGTTGGTTCCTGTCCAACGTGGCCTCGTTCAAGGGTTTCACGCCTGCCGTGTTTGGCGACAAGCCTGAGAACATCGAAGCCAAAAAACTGAAGGACGATGAGGTCAAGAAGATCGACCAATACACCGTCCAGTTCACCCAGTCGGCGGAAAACAAATTGTTCCTGCCGGTGCTGACCATCTTCGCGCTTTACATCTTCGACAAAGAGACGATGGAAAAGCATGCGACCGAGGATGATCCCTGGTCTCACAAATACGCCAACAACGAAGGCGTTGCGGGCTTTGGTCCTTACTGCATGACGCGGTGGGAAAAAGACAAAGAGTTCGTCGTCGAGGCAAACCCGGACTACTACCGGGGCAAAGCCGATATCGATCGCGTGATCATGCGTAAAGTGCCGCAGAGCAGTCAGCGTTTGGTTATCCTTCGTACCGGTCAGGCGCACCTCGTCGAGCATCTGACGCCGAAGGAATACGACTCGCTGAAACAAACGCGTGGCGTCAAGGTCGTCAGCGTCGACGGCAATGCCTCGACGTATGTTCACATGAACTGGCAAGCCAAGCCGTGGGACAACATCAAGCTTCGTGAAGCGGTTGCGTATGCAATCCCCTACGACAAGATCATGGAGGATGTCTTCTTCGGCGAAGCTCTCAAGTACAACGGCGTGATGCCCGCTTTCTATCCGGGTGCCCATGCAGTCGACTTCGAGCGTAACCAGGACCTGGACAAGGCCAAAGCATTGCTGGCCGAAGCCGGTTACCCGGAGGGCAAAGGCCTTGAAGCTTTTCCCGAAGCGTTCCAGCTGACCTACACCACCGAAGTCGAGAACATCCTCGGCCCGGCGGCGACGATCATCCAAACGGAGCTCAAGAAGATCGGTATCCCGGTCGTGTTGAACCCGATTCCCCAGACGCAGTTCTCGGACCGCGAACTGGTGAAGAAGGATCTGCCGTTTGCGCTGATCAACCACTCCAAACCGATCGGCGTCGAAGCCGGCTACGCGATCCAGTTGCTTTATGTCTCGCGTGAAAAGGGTGGCCTTTCGAACTACAGCCTCTACAGCAACCCTGATGTAGACAAAATGTGGCTCGAGTCAGCCAAGAACGAACCCGACGACACCAAGCGCGACAACGTCATGGCCCAGATTCAGGAGATCCTGATGAAAGAGGTCGTGATTGCGCCGATGGTCGAACAGCGCCTGCAGTGGGCGATGTCCGAAAAAGTGTCGGGCGTTGGCTTCCATCCGGAGCAAGCGCTTCGGTGGCACGATCTGAGGCTGGCCGAATAGGCTCTCTTCAGAGACCATAGCGACACGAAAGAGCGTCGGGCATTCCTTGCCCGGCGCTTTTTCTTTTCCGGTACACTGGACCTCTAACAAGGGGGCGGTATGGATTTCTCACCCGAGGCGACGGCGCTGCTGGTCGTCGACATGCAAAACGGCATGTGCAAGCCCGAGGGCTCGCATGCGCGATTGGGGCTCGATATCTCGATGCTGGCGGGCGCGATTGCGCCGTGCCAACGGATGATCGCCGCCGCCCGCGAGGCCGGGGTCTTGGTGGCTTATTCCCATCTAGCCTATGCGCCCGACTACAGCGACGGCGGCTATATCGTGCGCGAGATCATGCCCAACATCGCCACCGCCGAGGTGTGCCCGCGGGGATCGTGGGATGCGGAAATGGTCGAGGAGCTTGCGCCGCAGCCGGGCGATGTGGTGATCGAGAAAAGCCGCATGAGCTCCTTCATGCGTACCGATCTTGAACAGCAATTGCGGGGCCGTGGGATCGACAATCTGATCGTGTGCGGCGTCACCACCAATATGTGTATCGAGTCGACGGTGCGCGACGCCGCGCAACTCGACTTTCGCACTTTTGTCGTCCGTGATGCGGTGGGCGAGGTCGACCCGGCGCGCCACGAGTCCGCGCTGACGTCGATGGGCTTTCTATTTGCCCAGCTGATCACCACGGACGACGTGATCGCCGCCTTCGAGACACGGGCGGTCGCGTGAGGTTATCCGACGTCCGCCGACACTTTGTCCGTGTCGGCGATCGCGAGGTGCATTACCGGCGGGCCGGGAAGGGACCGCCGTTCGTGCTGTTTCATTCCAGCCCGCAATCGGCGGGCTTCGTCATGCCCGGGCTGTTGCCACTGGCGCGGGACTGGACGCTGATCGGCTTGGATACCCCCGGCTACGGCGGTTCCGATCCTTTGGCCACGGCGGCGCCGAGTGCCGTGGATTATGCCGAGGCGGCGGCCGAGGCCATGACGGCGTTGGGTATCGAACGGGCGCCGATCTACGGCACCCATACCGGGGCGCATATCGCGATGGAGTTGGCGCTCCGCCATCCCGATCGGGTGGCGGGGTTGGTGCTGGACGGGGTGTCGTTCAATACACCCGAAGAAGCCCAAGAACGCCTCGACAATTACGCGCCCGAATTCGCGCCGACGACGGACGGGGCGCATCTGGCCTGGGCATGGCAGCACACGCGCGATCAGATCGTGTTCTACCCCTGGTTTCGCGCAGAGAAGGCGCGGCGGCTGAATGCCGGGATGGCGTCGCCGGACTACATCCACGACATCGTGCTCGCGAAAATGGATGCAGCGGATTACTGGCTGGGCTATCGCGCGGCGTTCAGCCACGACAGCCGCGCCGTGATGTACCAACTCAAGGTCAAGGCAACGGTGGTGGCGCGCGAGGGCGATGTCTTGGCGCCCGAAGCCAAGCGATTGATGGATCTGCCCGAAGGGGTGCGCGTCTTGGAGACGGGCAAGGAGGCATGGCTCGACGCGATTCGCGAGAGCCTAGCATGGTGCGATGGCGGGGACGCGTCGGTCGCCCCGCCAGAAGCACCGGCACCGCGCGCGGCAACCTGGCGCACCTATGCCGACATCGACGGCGGGCAGCGCCTGGTGCGGCGGCGTGGCGCGGGAACCGGGCGCCCGTTGGTCATGCTACACGGCGAAATGAGCAGCTCGCGCGTGGTGGCGCCGCTGGGTGCGGCGCTGGAGGCGGATCGCGAGGTGATCGCGTTGGACATTGCCGGGAACGCAGAGTCCGATGCGTTGTCGTCGCCCCCATCGCTGGCCGCCTATGTCACCGACATTGAGGCGGTGCTTCGAGACATCGGGGTGACGACCTACGATATCTATGCCGAAGGGGTGGGCGGGGCCTTAGCCCTGGGATTGGCCGCGACGAACGGGGACCGGGTCGGCCGTTTGGTGTTGGATCACCCGGTGGTCGTCGAGGGGGCCGAACGGGACGACCTGATGGCGCATTATGCGCCCGCCATCGAGGCGCGTTGGGACGGATCGCACTGGCTGACGGCATGGCACATGCTGCGCGACCGGGCGTTCTTTTGGCCGTGGTACCGACGGACCCAAGACGCCATTCGGTGGCGCGACCCGGAGATCGACCCCGACGCGCTGCAATTGCGCCTCTTGGATTGGTTGAAGGGGCGGGCGACCTATGGCGATTACGTCAGGGCGTGTCTTGCGGTCGACGCGTCCGACTTCGCCGAGATCACCCAACCGGTTTTGGTCTGCGCCGCGGGCGGTGACGCCCTGGAGGGGCATGCGGCGCGTATCGTGGCCGCGCTGCCCAACGCGATGCCGTCGACCGGCGGCACCTCGGCGATCGCCAAATTTTTGAAGGCGCAAGCGCTAGCTTGAAATAACGTCGACGACCTCGTCGAACTCCAGGGCCGGATCTTCGCCGTGCAAGTTTTCAAGCTCGTCGGTGATGCCTTTCATCACGCGCCGGATATAGGCGATGCGGCGTCCGGTGCGTTCGGCGTCGGCCTGAAGGTCGGGAAAGAAGTCCTCGATCTCTTGCACCTGAAACAGCCCGTGCTTTTCGATCAGTCGCTCGACGGTGTCCAAGCGATCGCGCGTGACCGAAAGTTCTTCGATCAACGCCATCACCATCAGATGGAGTTTGTCGACGGCAGGATCTTCGAAATATTGCGGGCGTTTTCCTTTGGCGGCGCGCGGCATTGGCGCGCTCTTAGCCGCCGTTTTTTTGGCCTTGCCCGCTTTTTTCTTGGGCGTGGCTTTCTTGGCGGCGGCGTTCTTCTTGGCCGGTTTGGCGACCGCCTTCCGCTTGGCCTTGGCTTTCGCCTTTTTCGCGCGGGCCATTATTTGCGCCCCACCAGGATCGGGAAGGTCGCCGTGTAATGCGGCTCCTGTCCGGCTTTGATCATCTCTTTCGAGATGTTCAGCATGGAACCGTCGACCTTGCACTTGTTGGGTTTGAACCCGGCGTCGACGGCGATCTTCTTCCAGTCCATATCGCGTAAGCGCACCAGGAAGGTTTCGTTATTGTTGTAGGCCTCCCAGTCCATCATGAACGAATCGTACGGGTTCATACCCTGATCGCGCATCAGATCGAGGTGCATCATGACCCCGCCCGGTTTCAAGATCCGGTGGGTTTCGCGAATGATGCTGTTGATCGCGGTGGACGAGGTTTCGTGCAGCATGATGTGCGACACCACGACGTCGAAGTGTTCGTCGGGGAAGTCCGTCTTTTCGGCGTTTTGCTGCGAGAAATGGGCGGTTATCCCGAGGTTGCGGGCCCGGGCATGGGCATAGCGCACCATGCCTTCGCCGCAGTCGAGGCCGTGAACTTCGGCGTCGGGATAGGCTTGCGCCCAGGCGAGCGTGGAGTGGCCGACTGAACACCCCATGTCGAGAATGCGGGCCGGGCTTTCGCCCGGGAAGTTCTCTCGGTAGTAGCCGATGACGGTCTTGCCGAGGTCGTCGTTCATGTTGCCCATGCCGCCGATGGCATAGAGGAAGACGCTGCGGTCGTAGAGGGCGCCGGCGGCGATCGAGTCCTTGCCGTCGGGCGTGGCGTGGTAGCCGCCGGGCTGAAGGTGGATATCGGCCGCCGTGTGGTAGGCCGGCACCTTGAAGTTCTTGGGAATGCGCAATGTGCCTTTGGTTTTGTGCGGATTGCCGCGGGCGCGTTTTTTGAGCTCGGGCAGTTCGCGTTCGACGCTATCGGTGACCGAGTCCCACATCATTTCTTGGCTCGCCCGTTGCGAGGCGGAGAACAGACGGTAGTAGGGGTCTTTGGTCATCTCGCGGCGGACTTCGTGCCGGTTCTTGGGGTCGCGTTTGTTTTTCTTTCGGAACGCCGGTTTGACCCGTTTTTCGTAGACCGTGCGATTGCCCGGCATGACGTCGGCCGCGAGGCAAAGCCGCAGGTTGTGCACGAATTGTTGGCGCGACAGTTCGTCGTGTTTGCCGCGAACGAGCATGGGGTGGCGGATTTGAGTGTCCATGAAGCGTTCCGATGTTGGGGGTTAGTGCCTCGAAGGGCAGGAAGAAAGACGGGGCGCGGTGCGTTTTTCCGCACCGCACCCGCGATCGTTCTTTAGGTCTTGCGGCCGCCGGCGGCCCACCAGACGCCGCCGTTCCCGGCGGTGTTGGGAATGAGCTCGTCGAAGACTTCGCTTTTCTTGAAGCCCGCCGCGCGGATCGGCTCGCTGATGTCGAGGTCGTGCAGCGCGCCCCAGAAGGGTTCGTTGTTGAAGTGCGTGCTCCAGTCGCGGTACCAGGCGGTGTAGGTGTCGAGTTCGCGATTGCGCAACGGGACATCCATGTGAACCATCACGCCGCCCTTTTTCAAGATGCGATGACCGTCTTTCATGATGCGCGGTAGGGCTTTGCCCGACGTCTCGTGCAACATGATGTTGGAGACGATGAGATCGAAGTAGCCGTCGGGGAAATCGGTGTTCTCGGCATTCTGTTGCGAGAAGTGTACCGCTTTGCCCAGACGCTCCAGCTTGGCATGCGCCATGCGCAACATGCCGGCGCTGACATCGATGGCGTGGACCTCGGCGTCGGGGAACGCATCGACCCAGGCGACAGTGCTGCCGCCGACCGAGCACCCCTCGTCGAGAATGCGCTTGGGTTTGAGGTCGGGGTAGCGCTTTTTGATGAAGTTGATCAGCGCGTGGGCGGGGCTGTCGGTCATCTGAAGCCCTTGACCCCGGCCATAGAGCCCGCCGGCGGCGTCGTAGAACGCACCGGCGGTGATGTCGCCGTCGCCCATGTCGAAGCCGTACCCGCCCGGTTGCTCATGAATATCAACCGCATCGACGTAGCGCGGCACCTTGAGCTTGGGGTTGGTCTTCAGCGAGCCGAGTTTCTTGCCTTTAACGGTGGTCTTGTCGACCAGCTCGTCATACTGGCGGTCGATCTTGGTTTCTGCCGATTCCCACATCAGATGCTGGGCGGTCCGCCACATCGAGGCCCAGGCCTGGAAATACTCTTCGTCGAGCATTTGCTTGCGAAGCTCGTGGCGGTTCTTGAAATCGCGACCCTTCTTTTTCTTGAAGGCGGGCTTCGCTTTGTGCTCGTAGACCTTTTTCAGGCCCGGCGCGAGATCGAGATTGATGTGCCATTTCAAGTTCAGAACGAACGCGTCGCGCGCGTTTTCGTCATGATTGGCTTCTAGGAACATGTGGTTGACGACCGCCATGCGAGTAACCTCCTCAGTCGGATTGACCTACTTGGCCGCTATTATATAACAACCCCAGCCGCGGGTACGAGGAAGGGGCGTTCTGCTCACCTCGTGAGCTAGGAAAAGCGGTGCTTTTTTTTGGGAGGACGCGCCATGGCGGCAAAGGATCGGGTAATCATCGCAGGGGCTGGACCGGTCGGGATGGTCGCGGCGATGCGGCTTGCGGATCGCGGTATTCCCGTGCTGGTGATCGAGGCCAATCCGGACCTCGCCATCGATCTGCGGGCCTCGACCTATCATCCGCCGACCCTCGACATGCTCGACGAATACGGCATTACGCAGCTGTTGATCGACGACGGGCTGATCGCGCCGACGTGGCAGTTTCGCGATCGCCAAACCCAAGAAAAAGCGGTGTTCGATCTAAGCCTGATCAAGGACGAAACCGCGCATCCCTATCGGGTCCAGTGCGAGCAGCACAAAATGACGCGGCTGATCTACGAAAAGATCAAGGATTGGGACACGGTCGATATCTGGTTCAGCGCCAAGGTGACCGACGTGGGTCAGGACGCCGACTCGGCGTGGGCCGTCGTGGAGCGCGAGGGCGAGGAAGTCACCGTAAAGGGGCGCTATCTGATCGGCGCCGACGGCGCCAGCAGTGCGGTGCGGATCAAGCTCGATATCGGGTTCGGCGGCGTGACCTATCCAGAGTGGTTCGTGCAGGCGACGACGTCGTTCGAGTTTCGCGACTATCTGCCGGACCTGTCGCTGATCAACTATGTGACCGATTCGGACGAGTGGTTCGTATTGTTGCGCGTGATCGGGAAATGGCGCGCGCTGTTTCCCTCGCGCGAAGGCGAAACCCAAGAAGAAGCGATTGCCGACGAAAGTTTGCAGAAACGTCTCAACGGCATTCACAAAAAGGCCGAGCCCTACGACCTCATCCACAAAACGATCTACCGCATCCATCAGCGGGTGGCTACGACCTACAATATGGGCCGTATCTTTCTGGCCGGCGATGCCGCGCATCTCAACAACCCGTTGGGCGGGATGGGCATGAACGGCGGTATCCACGATGCGGTGAACCTAGTCGACAAACTCACCCAGGTCTGGCGGGGCGAGGGCGACGAGAGCTTGTTCGATCGCTACACCCGGCAGCGGCAACCGATCGCGGTGGAAAACGTGCAGGCCCAGGCCGAACGCAACCGCAAGCTGCTGAACGAGCGCGATCCCGAAGTGCGGATGGCGAACTTCCGCGAAACCCAGCGCACGGCCGAAGATCCCAAGTTGGCGCGCGATTTTCTGATGCGATCCTCGATGATCGAGGGCTTGCGCCGGTCCGAATCCATTACGTGACGTTCGTCACAGACCCCGAGGCGCGGCCCGCGGCATGATTGCCGTGACGCGAGCAGCTTTTTGGGGAAGCGATGTTGGTTCGTTTGTTGGCGGCGGTGATCGCCGTATTGGTGGCGACGTCGTCACCGGTCTGGGCCTTTGACGCGCCGAAGGGCGTGAAAATCGTTAAGACGGATCAGGGTCGGGTGCTGGCCGACCGCAAAGGGATGACCCTCTATACCTTCGACCGGGACGAGGCGTTCGAATCGCGCTGCAAGGCGCGGTGTGCCCAGAACTGGCCGCCGCTCGAAGCGCGCAAGAAAGACGAGCGCATCGGTCGGTTCCTGGCGATCGAACGGCCCGACGGGACGGTTCAATGGACCTACGGCGGCATGCCGCTCTATCGCTGGTCCAAAGACAAGGAAGAGGGCGATACCAGCGGCCACGGGTTGGCCGGGGTGTGGCGCGTCGCGCAGCCCTAGGCGCGGCTTGACGGCGGCCTGATCGAGTGGTGCCATCCGGCCCTTGTACCGGAGGGGCGCTGTGGCCGATCAACTCGATGCTTGGAAAGACGACCTGACCGCGCTGCGGCGCGATATCCATGCCCACCCCGAGACCGCCTTCGAGGAATTTCGCACCGCCGACATTGTCGCCGCACGGCTCGAGTCTTACGGGATCGAGGTGCACCGCGGGTTGGCCAAGACCGGCGTTGTCGGCACGCTGAAGGCGGGGACCGGCAATCGGGCGATCGGTCTGCGCGCCGACATGGATGCGCTACCGATCGACGAATTGAACGACTTCGACCATCGCTCGACTCACCAAGGCAAGATGCACGCGTGCGGCCACGACGGGCACACCGCGATGCTGTTGGGCGCGGCGCGCTATTTGGCCGAGACGCGCGACTTCGACGGCATCGTGCACTTCATCTTTCAGCCCGCCGAGGAAAACGAGGGCGGTGGTGGGGTGATGGTCGAGGAAGGCCTGTTCGAACAATTTCCCTGCGAAGGCGTTTACGGCATGCACAACATGCCGGGCCTCGAGGTCGGCCATTTCGCGGTGCGCGAGGGGCCGATTATGGCGGCCTTCGACCGCTTTACCGTGCACATCCAAGGCAAAGGCGCGCACGCCGCCCTGCCGCACACCGGAGTCGACCCGATCGTTGTGGGCGCGCACTTGGTGACGGCATGGCAAACGTTAGTCAGCCGCACCACCGATCCGATCGATTCGGTGGTGTTGAGCGTAACTAAGTTCCATGGCGGCGATGCCTACAACGTGATTGCCGACAGGATCGAATTGGGCGGCACGATCCGGTCGTTCCGCGCCGACACGCGCGACCGAATGGAGCGCCAATTGCGCGAGATGGGCGAGCGGCTGTGCGAGAGCTTCGGCGCGACCTTCGAGATGCGCTATGACCGGTGTTATCCCGCGACGGTGAATACCGGCGAAGAAACCGGCTATGCGGCGGCCGCTGCGGCCAAGGTGGTGGGCGCCGAGAACGTCGATACCAACACACCGCCGCTGATGGGCTCGGAAGACTTCGCGTTCATGCTGCAGGCCCGGCCCGGGTGTTACATCTTGATCGGCAACGGCGCGGGCGACGGCAAAGGGTCGTGCATGGTGCACAACCCGCACTACGATTTTAACGACGATATCCTGACCACCGGCGCGCGCTATTGGGCGCAGCTGGCCCAGGACCTACTGCCGGTGCGGGCTTAGACGGTTTCCCTAATCTGCAAAAGCCCGCCCTGAAATACGCGGGGCGGGAACCCGAAGTCTATTTCCGGGCGGCGAAGATCAGCCAGGCGCCGGGGCCGTCTTTGCGGGCGCGGTAGGTGGTGGTGATGCGGTCTTTGGCAAAGCCGGCCCGTGCCAGCGCGGCGGCGTGGTCCATGTTGGTGTAGGCCCGCCAGCACGGCTCGGCGTTGCTGAAGGTTTGGAAGTCGCCCTGGTATTGCTCGAACAGGTCTTTCTCGGTGTTCTTGAAGGGCAGGTCGAGATGGGCGACGACCCCGCCGGGCTTCACGATCCGGAAACACTCTTTGAGCGTGCCTTTGTTGTCGGCGGCGGTGAGTTCGTGGAAAAGGTTGTGCGAGACCACGAGATCGAAGTGGTCGTCGGGATAGCGCGTTTGGGTCGTGTTCATTTGTTCGAAGTGCACCGGGAAACCCAAAGATTCGGCCCGGGCATGGGCATAGCGCAGCATGCCGCCGCCGATGTCGATGCCCCTGACCTCGGCATCGGGCCAGGCTTCGGCAAAGGGCACCGTGGCGCTGCCGGCCGAGCAGCCGAGGTCGATGATCCGTTTGGGATTGAGGTCGGGGTAGGTCTCTTCGAGGAAGCCGATCATGCAGGCAGCTTTGCTGTCGTGCTTGCCGATGGCGACGCCGCGCGAATAGAGATTGCCGCCGCTTTCGTAGAGCGAACCTGCGAGGACATCGTCGTCGTGGGCGTTTTCTTCGTACCCGTTGGGATGAAGGTGGATGTCGATGTGGCCGATATAGGCTGGCACGGCGACATCGGGGTTGAGCATCAAGGAACCGCGCTTGCGATTGCTTTGGCGGCTCTGCCGGGCGGTTTCTTCGAGACGCGGCAGTTCGCGTTCGATACTGATGCCCACAGCGTCCCACATGATGCGCTGGGCCGCGACCTGGAGTGTGGAAACGAGCTGGTGGTAGGGCTCGTCTTTCATGGCGTCGCGCACCTCGTCGACCGTGGCAGGGTCGCGGCCGTGCAGCTTGGCGAAGGCCGGCGCCGCTTTTTTCTCATAGACCTTGCGGTTACCGGGCGCGAAGTTGCGGCCCAAGGCGAGCTTGAGGCTGAGCGCATATTGTTCGTGCGCGAGTTCATCGTGGTTGGCTTGGGCCAGCATCGGGTGCGGGCATTTACGGTCGGCGGTTTTGAGGCGATCGACAATGCTCATCGAGAACTCCGGGCGTGATAGGGCATTCGTGATTTAGGCCGGTTGGTCGCGCGCGACCATGATTTGGCGCAAGAGAGCCGCCACCGCAAGGACGATCCCACCGAGTTCAACCCAGCCCGCGCCGTCGAAACCTTGAGCGGGGATCAACAGGGCGAGCCCGGCGATCAGGAAGGCGCCACGCCCAATAAGATCAAGCGGTCCGCGGAAAAACCCGCCGAGACCCGCCGAGGCCAACCACACGCCGGCGACGGCGGTAACCACGGCTTGCGCCACCTCCAAGACGTTGCCTTGCATCAAGAGGCTGGGCGAAAGGACGAACAAGAACGGCAGCACGAAGGCGGGCCAGCCGTATCGGCAGGCGAGCAACGCGGTTTTCATCGGCCTGGCGCCCGCGAGATTGGCGGCGGTAAAGGCCGCGATGGCGACGGGCGGGGTGATCATCGACAGGAGCCCGTAGTACAGGACGAACATGTCGGTGGCGATGGGGTCGATGCCGAGTTCGCGCAGGGGCGGTGCGGCGAGGGTGGCGACGATGAGATAGATCGCCGTGGTCGGCATGCCCATGCCGAGCACGATCGAGACGACTGCGGTCAGCACCAGCAACAAGAACAAACTGCCCTGACCGACTTGGACGAGGAGGAACGTCAGGCCGAACGACAGCCCGGTAATCTCGATCACGCCGATGAGCAGCCCGGCCATGGCGCCGATGACGATGATGTCGACGGCGATGGCGCCGGTGGTTGAAAGACTGAGGAGGATGTCGCGCCAACTAATGCGCCGGCCCTTGTAGCCGAAGACGAGCGACACCACGACGACCGCGGCGGCGGCCCACAGGGCGGCGGTTTCCGGCCGTCGATTCAGCCAGAATAGGGCGATAACGAGGATGGCGAAGGGCAGCGCGAAGAACCATCCTTCGCGCAGGACCTTGCCCAGGGGGCGCATTTGGTCGCGCGGGATCGGCGGGATCTTGCGTCGCGCGGCCTCGACGTCGGCCTGGATGAAAACCGCCACGTAGTAGAGCAATGCGGGCAACAGGGCAGCGATGACGATCTCGGAATAGCCGATCGCGAGGCGCTCGGACATCAAGAAGGCCGCGGCGCCCATGATCGGCGGCATGATTTGGCCGCCGGTCGAGGCGACGGCTTCGAACGCGCCCGCGGCTTGCGGCGTATAGCCGCCGCGCCGCATCAACGGGATGGTCAACACACCGGTCGAGGCCACGTTCGAGACGGCACTGCCCGAGATCGAGCCAAATAGCCCGGAGGCGACAATGGCGATCTTGGCGGAGCCGCCGCGCGAACGTCCCGTCAGGCCGATGGCGAGGTCGGTAAACCATTCCGAGCCGCCGCTGCGCAACAGGAGTTGGCCGAGAAAAATGAACCCGATGACAATGCTGGTGATGATGACCAGCGGCAGGCCAAACAGCGCGTTGAGGTCGACGCCGAGGTAGGAGACGAGTTTGGGGAAAGCTTGCGCGCGGCCCTCGAGTTGGCCGGGAACCAGATCGGCGAACAGACCGTAGAGCAAGAACACGGCGAGGATGGTGACGAGGCCAAGACCGGCGGTGCGGCGCAGGGCTTCGACCACCAGCGGAATGAAGACGATGCCGACGACGAAGGTTTCGGTTTGGCGAAAATAGAATTCGTTGGTCAGGACCGGATAGCGAACCGCGAAATAGATACCCGCAACGGTCGCCAATAGGGCCAACAGGGCATCGTAGATCGGCACTTTGCGCTCGCCCGATGCCCCGCCCCGCGCGGGGACGGCGATGAACACGATCGCAAGGCCCAACCCGAGGACGATCCCCAGGGCCTGTTGGTCGAAAATCGAGACGTCGAGATAGAACGGGACGTCGCCCGCGAGCCCAAGCGCGACGAGCGTCAGGATCGTGCCGAAGAGCGGTTTGACGTTACCGGTGAGGAAGTTAGACATCTCGCCTCATGCCATGGCGAAAAGCAGATCCTCGTGAAACGCCCGGCACGAGGCCGGGCGTTTCTGTTGGATCGAGGTCGATCAGGAGCCGGGCCAGGCGCCGACTTCTTTGTAGAATTTCTCGGCGCCGGGGTGGTACGGCATGTCTTGGTTCTTGCCCATGTTGGCGGACTTATGCGTCGACCACAGCGGGCTGAGCCCGTGGAGTTGGTCTTCGTTTTCGTACATCGCCTTGGCGACCTTGTAGACGGCGTCGTCCGAGACGTCTTTGCCGGCCCAAAGCATGTAGTCGAAGAACATCACCGGGGTCGGCTTATCGATCCCCGTGGGACCGGCGGGAACTTCGGAGATGTAGGTCCGCGGCGCCTTGTCGGAGAACGCTTTGGCCATCGACGGCGAGGTATCGAACGGCAAGAAGCGGATGCCGCCCACGGCCGCATCGGCGTCGTTGACGAACCCGGCGCCGACGGAGCCGATCACCGCGTCGATCTTGCCTTCTTTGAACGCATTGATGCCGGGCACGAGGCCGGTGACGGGTACCCCTTCGACATCGTCAAAGGTGAGACCGCCGTTGGCGAGCATCCCGTCGAGGATGGCGAGGAAGAGCGGCGAAGACGTGTAGCCCGAGGGCAGACGCTTGCCCTTGAGATCCTTGATCGTGTGGATGTCGGAATCGGCGCGCACGATCAGGCCGACGCGGAACTGCATCATGGTGGCGACGAGCCGCAAGTTGTCGAATTTTTGGCCTTCCGAGAGACCGGTGCCGGTATAGGCCATGATGGTCTGCATCATGTTGGCAATGCCGAATTCCAGCTCGCCGTTGTTGACCATCGGGATGTACTGCTGGGTGCCGCCCATCGGCTGCGGCAACATGCGCAAGCCCGAATGTTCGGTGACGATCTGCGAGATGCCGGCGGAAACCTGGGCGGTGGCGCCGCCTTTGGTGGTGCCGATGCCGACGGTTTGCGCCATGGCCGAACCGGCGATCAGAGTCGCCGCGGCGGTGGCCATGAGAAATTTGGGTAGTTTCATGGGTGGTGCTCTCCCTGTTGGTGGGCCCAGCGGCCCTTGGCGCCCGCGAGATCTGCGAGGCGGTCGAAGTGTAATCGATCCGTTCCGCACTGCCCACAGGGTGGGGCGGCGGTCGGACCGGGCCTTGCGCTTGACCCAGATCATGGCTGGGGCGAGCCTCAAACGAGGACACTGTGCGGCAGTTTTGTCAGAACAAAAAGGGAGGGCGAGATGCCTGATTCACTTGGCTATCGCATGAAATTCGGGGTGATCGCGCCCTCGACCAATACCTCGGTCCAGCCGGAGTTCGACGCCATGGCGCCGCCGGGGATCACCAACCATATGTCGCGCATTCACGTGCCGGATAATCCGATCAACAACGACGACGACTTCAACAAGTTGATCGAGGAGATTACCGAGGCGCAGGATGCCGCGATCGAGCGCCTGATGACCTGTCATCCCGGACATATCGTGATGGGCATTTCGGCAGAGACCTTTTGGGACGGGCTTGAGGCCTCCAAGGTGCTGAAGAAGCACATCGAGAAAATCTCCGGCGTCGGGGTGACGATGGGCTCGGAATCGAGCCAGGCCGCCCTGAAGGTTTACGGCGCGAAGAAGATCGCGGTGGTAACGCCGTATCAGCCCGTTGGCGATAAGAACGTCGTCCGGTTCTTCGAGGAGTGCGGGTTCGACGTGGTGCGCATCAAGGGGCTCAAAGCCGAGAGCCCGGTGAAGATCGCGCATTTCAGCGAAGACGAGTTGCGCGATGCGATCCTTGAGGTCGATGGCGACGATGTCGATGCGATCATTCAAGCCGGCACCAACCTCGCGATGGCGCGGCTGGCCGCCACGGCGGAGCGTTGGTTGAAGAAACCGGTGATTGCGATCAACACGGCGACCTATTGGCACGCGCTGCGGACCTGCGGCTTCGACGACAAGGTGCAGGGCTTCGGCACGCTGCTGACCGACCACTAGCGGCCTTTCCGACTTTCCCGGTCGCAAGCGGGCGCGTTCTCCCCGTGGTCAGGGGCGGCGCGGCGCTTGCGGCCGTGCGCGCGCCTCCGCATGATGGCGCCCTTCGAAACGGGGCGGCCAAGGGAGGAAATCGCCATGCCGGATTCACTAGGCTATCGCATGAAATTCGGGGTGATCGCCCCGTCGACCAACACTTCGGTACAACCGGAATTCGACCGGATGCGGCCCGAGGGCGTGACCAACCATATGGCGCGGATTCACATCCCCGACATGAAGGTGGCCAACGACGACGATTTCAACAAGCTGATCGAGGTGATCGCCGAAAAGCAGGACGAGGCGGTCGAGCGCCTGAAGACCATGCACATGGACCACCTCGTGATGGGCATGTCGGCGGAAACCTTTTGGGACGGGCTAGAGGGCTCGGCCAAGCTGCAAAAGCACATGGAAAAGGTGGCTGGCTGCGGCGTGACCATGGGCTCGGATGCTTCGCAAGAGGCGCTTAAAGTGATGTCCGCGCAGTACGGGCCGATCAAACGGATCGCCTGTATCACGCCCTACATGCCGGTGGGCGATAAGAACGTGAAGCGGTTCTTCGAGGACCTTGGGTTCGACGTGAAGACCGTGCACGGCCTGAAATGCAAGAGCCCGGTGCTGATTGCCCACGAATCGGAAGACGCCCTGCGCGATGCGATCTTGGAAGTGAACGACGACGACGTCGATGCCATCGTTCAGGCCGGGACCAACCTTGCGATGGCGCGGTTGGCCGGGATAGCCGAAAAATGGCTGAACAAACCGGTGATTGCGATCAATACCGCGACCTATTGGCACGCGCTGCGCAGCAACGGCATTCCCGACAAGGTCGAGGGCTTCGGTTCTCTATTGTCGGTTCACTAGGGCAGGGCGGGGGTCGCCCCCCGCCGGTCTTTACGATGCCGCTTAGGCCGCCATGTGGCGGCGAATGCGCCAGCGAACGGCGCCTGTGTCGGTGACCGCTTCGCTGAAGCGTTCCCGTATGGCGTCGTCGGCGCCGGGGCCGGGTTCGAGGCCGATATCGTGTAGGCCCAGGGGGCGTCCGTTTTTGGCGCGCACCTGAACGGTGTCGATATCTTCGCCGGTGGCGCGATCGACCATGCGGACCGGCGCGTTCTCGGGCCCCATGACCCAACGGTCGCCCCATTGGACCAGCGCGATAACCACCGTGACGAGATCGCGGCCTTTTTCGCTGAGCCGGTAATGGGCGCGCTTGCTGCCTGGCGAGACCGGCACGCGTTGGAGGATATCGTTGGCGACCAGGCGGTCGAGGCGTTCGCTGAGGACATTGCGCGCAATACCGAGGTGGCTTTGGAAGTCGCTGAACCGTCGAGTGCCGAAATAGGCCTCACGGATGATCAAGAGGGTCCACCATTCGCCGATCATGTCGAGCGATTGGGCGAGGGAGCAGCGGGTATCCGCGAAGCTAATTCGTTTCATAACGAAACTTTAGTATTTTGAGTTGCAAAATGCAACTTAATTAAAGTTGTTTGACGCAACTTGATGTGGTTTGGTCTTATCATGAAATTTCATGGAGGGGTCAAAATGGCTGGAATGGCAGCAACTCAGGATGACGTGGAGATCGGCGTGCTTGATCCGGCCGTCGTCGGCGGTCTGACCGGTCTGGAGATTATGGAGCGCATGATCGCGGGCCGCCTGCCCAAGCCGCCGATCGGTTTGGTCATGGATTTCGACTTGGTCAGCGCAGGGATGGGGCGTGCGGTCTTTGCCGGGACGGCGGATCCGCGTTTTCTCAACCCTTATGGCACGGTGCATGGCGGGTACGTCGCGACGCTGTTGGATTCGGCGATGACCTGCGCGGTGCAAACCACGGCGGCAGCCGGGTTTGGGGTCACGACGGTCGAGTTCAAGCTAAATTTCGTGCGGCCCCTGGCGCCGGATGCCGGTCGTTTACGGGCGATCGGGACGGTGATTACCTCGGGCAAGCGGCTGGGCACCGCCGAGGGGAAGCTGGTGGACGAAAATGACCGGCTGTACGCCCACGGCACCACGACCTGCATGATTTATCCGCTGGCGTAGCTGCCCACGGCCGCTCGAGATGTCCCGGCACCGCGACCCGCCGACCGGGCTTCGGGATGCGGATTTTGGCGGCGCGCTAGGCGTTGTCGCGGTCGAGGAGGCCGGCGATTTGGGTGTCGTAGGTTTTGAAGCTGACCAGGGCGCCGTTGAGTCGTTTGAGAAAGGCCGGAATGTCGAGATCGTGCCCGGCGTGGTCCAGCGAGGCGCGCAGGATTTCCTGGTACATGTCGTGGGCGGCGCGCAATAGCTGAGTGGCGTGCGCGAGATCGTGCGGGACCACGGTCTTGGCGGCGTCGGACATCGAAACCTCCTTTGTCTCCTGGAGTCTTGGAGCGGCGAGCGCCTGTTTTCGCGCGGCGGGCGCGGCGGGCCTAGCCCTTCTGCCAATGCAGGTCGGCGAGGACGTCGGTGACGCTGGGTTGATCGTCAAGCGCCCAAACGCGGTCGATGACGGCCTTGATGGCGGATTCGTCGAGCAGGCCTTCGGCGCAGTCGCGCAGCTTGCCCTCGACCTCGTCGTCGGTCAGCGGGTTGTGCGGCGAGCCGCGATAGTTTTCGTCGGCCCAGAGTTCCAGCGTGCGACCGTCCTTGGTGATGACCTCGACCCGTGAACGGATACGGTCGTAGCCCATGGCCTCGATCTCTTTGTCGTCGATGGTTTCGACACGGCGCTGCATGTCGCCGACATCGGCGCGGGACACGAATTCGTCGGTGAACTCGCGCTTGCCCGCTTTGCCGGCAATGGCGATGGCGGCCAACAAGAAGTGCATGCAGAACTTGCCCTCAAGCTCGGTGGTCGCGAAGTTGTAACGGATCGGGCCCAAGATATTTTGCGCGGCGTAGAGTTTGATTTTTTCGATGTCGTCCGGTTTGACGTTTTCGTCGCGCATCAGGAACTTGAGCGCGTCCATCGAGGGGTGGGTGAGGACGCCGCAGGGGTAGGGTTTGATGCTGACGCCGGGCGCGGTGATGGTCAGCGGCTTGCCGAAACGGCCCAAGACCAGATCGGGGTCGCCGCCAGGGCCGGCGATGGTCAGATAGCCCCACTTGCCGTCGAGGGCTTCGTCGTTGGCGGTGAAGCCGTCGCGGACCAAGAGGGCCGCGGTGACGCCGTTTTCGGAGGACCGACCGACGTGCAGCGGTTTGGTCATGGTGCCGAAGTTGGCGCGGATGCCAGCCGCCAAAGATGAAGCAATACCAATGGTTTGCGCCATTTGTCTGTGATCGAAGTTTAGCATTTTCGCGGCCGCCACGGCGGAGCCGAACGTGCCAATGGTGCCCGAGGTATGAAAGCCCCGAGCGTAGTGATCGGGGTTGATCGCCTCGGCGATCTTGCACTCGACCTCGAAGCCCGCGTTGAAGGCGGTGAGGAAGGTCCTGCCGTCGACCCCGCCGAGCATTTCGCCGATGGCGAGGCAGGCCGACAGCGGTGGCACGGTCGGGTGGGTGAGAAGCCCGTACATGCGACCGGGGCCTTCGGAGAGCTGGGTGTCGTCCCAATCCATCGCGTGCCCGGCAAGGCCGTACCAAAGGGCGGCGAGATGGGCCGGGACTTTCTTGTTGGCGTTGCCCAAGAGGCGGGCGTCGGGGGCACCGCCGACCCGATCGATATAGCGTGCCATGACTTCGAGGGCCGGCTGTTCGGAGCCGCCCAGCATGACAGCGAGCCCATCCATCACGCAGCGCCGCGCGATTTTGAGGGCATCCTCAGGGATGGCGTCGTAGGTGAGGCCGACGGCGAAATCGACGGCGTCTTTGGTCAACGAGGCGGTGGTCATGCGTGGGGCTCCCGGAACTGGCGTTGGTTTTGGCGGGAGACTAGCGAATTGTTGCGCGGCGGCAAGGGTGGGTTAGGCGCGTCTTTGCCAGACGGTCGCGAGTAGGATACCGGCGGTCAGGATGGGGAGGCCGAGCCAACCGATGAGGCCGGGGTTTTCGCCGAGGAAGATCAGACCGATGACCGTGGCAAGGCCCGGGACCGCTGACAAAAAGGCGGCCGAGACGTTGGGGCCGATGCGGCGCACCGCGACGCTGAGCAGGATCAGGCCGAGCAGGTTGGGGAACAGGCCCTGAAAGGCGACCTGGATCACGATGGTGTCTGTGCTGGCCTCGGCCAGGGTCGAGGGCAGGAACAGCCACCATGCCGGGAGGAACAGCAGCATGCCGATAACGGTGACGGTCCACAGAATCTGCGGCACATCGGTGTGCCAGCGGCGCTGGAGCAATAGGAAGACGGCAAAGCTGAGGCCCGCCGTGAGGAAAAACAGATCGCCGATCCAGCTTTGCGGCGAACCGGCAATGCCGCTGACGCTCGCCATGGCGGCGCCGGTGACGATCAACAGGCTGCCGATGATTTGGAAGCGGCCTGGTTTCTCGCGCAGCCACAGGAAAGCGATCACCAGGGTGAGCGTCGGCAGCATGCCGTTGAGAAAGACGCCGCCATGCGCCGCCGGGGCAAAGATGAACCCGGCGTAGGTGAGGAGCGCATAGGGCACGCCGCCGGTTACGGCGAGCGCCAGCGTCTTCCCGAGGTTGAGGGCGCGCCACGGCTTGGCGATCCAGACGATGGGGATGCAGATGACGCCCGCGAAGGCATAGCGCAGCATCGCGATGTCCCAGATCGTCAGCCCGGCGAGCGTGCCCGACCGGCTCGCCACCAGCCACGACGACCAGAAGCAGACGATGCACGACACAGCCGCCATGCCGACGAGTTGCGCTTTGCGATCGGGCATTAGTTCCGGGAGAACCCCACGGGGAAGGAGCCGCGGTCTTAGGCCCGGGGCGCGGGGGTGTCAAATGAGGCGTGCCTCGCTAGGCGGGAAGAAGGTCGATTTTCAGGCGGCTGTTGGTGGCCGCGGCGTAACGTCCCAGCGTCTTGGTACTCGGTTTCTGGGCGCCGCTTTCGAGGCCGGCGACGACCGGTTGGGTCGTCCTTCAATTGGCGCCAACGTTCGCTGGCCCACCGTCAATGCAGGGGTCAGAGGGGGTCTTCGGCGGCTACGTCGCCGCTTTGTCGGCCGCGATGAACCAGTCGGCGATTTGGCTGCCGGTCATGAAGATGGTGTCGTCGCGGGCCAAGAGCTCGTCGATGAGTTTTTCGAGGTAGCCGACGCGGTGCGGCACCCCCATGAGGTGGGGGTGGGTGGCGATGGTGAGGATGCGCGGGTTGTTGTCGAACTCTTTTTCGAACGTGGCGACGGTATCTTTGTAGCGCTGATAGTAATCGGCCGAGCTTTGGTACTGGATCGCGTACATCGGGCTGTCGTTGAGCTCGAGCGTATAGGGCATGCAGATGACAGGACCGTGTTTGGTGGTCATCCAATGCGGTAGGTCGTCGAGCACCCAGTCGCAAATGTAGTCGACGCCTTCGGACGCCAGGATGTCGGGCGTGTCGTTGGTCTCGCGCAAGCCAGGGCCGAGCCAGCCGCGCGGGCGTTTGCCGTAAAAGCCTTCGATCTTGTCGAGGCATAGTTTGAGGAGGGCGGCTTCGTCGTCTTCGCCGCCGACGGCCTTTTGTTTCAGCCCGTGGCCGACGACTTCCCAACCGATGTCTTTGACGGCCTGGGCCACCGAGGGGTAATCGTCAATCGCACCGGCGTTGAGGAAGGCGCTGGTCGGCAGATTGCGATCCCGCGCGATCTTGAAGAGGCGTGGCATGCCGGCGCGCAAGCCGTATTCGGCCCACGAGAAGTTGGGCACATCGGGCAGCGTCTCGACGCCGTGCGGGCCGGTGAGAATTTTTCGCGGCGGCGGCGAATCGAACGGCCAGCTCTCGATGTTGACCACAAAATGCACGATCAGCGGCTTGCCGTCGGGCGGGGCCAGCTTGGGGCGTTGATCGGCGAGGACGAAGGGAACGCGGGGGTTTGTCATGTGGGGGCTCGTTGGCGTTGTTGGTTGCCCGTATTTGAGCATTGATGGGGCCCTTCGTCACGGATGGCGTCCGCCTTTGGCGCACGCCATCGGCTTAGGATGACGGCTGTGCGGGTTTGGGGTTGGCTTTGGGCTTGGCTACTTCGTGGCGAACTTTGGCGCAACGTTGCGCCTTGGCGGTTTAGCTTTCGTAGAACCGAAATTCGGAACCCCCGCGCTTTTTGGCCTGATACATCGCGGAGTCCGCTTTCGCGATCAATTCGTCAAAGGTGGACCCGTCGTCGGGGTAGGTCGAAACGCCAATACTGGCCCGTATTTCGTCGATGCATTTGCCGTCGATCTCAAACGGCTTCGATAGATCGTCAACGATCCTTTTCAACGGAACCACGACATCGTCACGAGTTTGGACCCCAACGAACAAGACGACAAACTCATCGCCGCCGTAGCGCGATACCGTGTCCACCGAACGGACATGCATGTTGAGTCGCCTGGCAGTCTCCGTGAGCACGTGGTCGCCAAAGGTGTGCCCAAACCGGTCGTTAATCGTTTTGAACTGGTCAAGGTCGACCATTGCGAGCGCCACCTTTTCACGCGTCCGATCGACGGTTGCGATGTCTCGGCCGAACCGTTCGAGAAGGAGGCGGCGGTTGGAAACACCGGTGAGGGTGTCAAACAGCGCCAGTTGCTCGGCCCGTTCGAGAAGCGCAAAGGCCAAACGCGATTGCTTTTTGAGCTGCCGACTGAAGTAGATCCCGCTGATCCCGACCATCGCGATGAACGCCAGGCCGCGCGGCGTGCCGGACCACTCGACGTGGACGCCCCAAATCGACCAGCCCAGCCCGATCACGACGATCGCCGCAATTTGCGCCCGTACGCTCATGGGCAAGATCATCGTGAACAGCAGCGCAAAGAAAATGAAACCGCCGAAAGAAGAGCCGATCGTCGCGGTCGCCGTGCCCAACTCACTCCGTAGCCATGTGATGGCGACCAGGCTTATCGCAAGGCATAGGCTGAGGACATCGGACGCTATGGTTTGGTAGGGCCAGCTCGGGAAGCGCCAGCGCAGGAGCGGTAGCAAGACGACCGCAACGATCCCGACGGCGCGAAGAACCGCCGACAACAATGCGTCGCCGGAATCCGCATCATAATCAACATCGACAGTGAAGAAGCCCGCCAAGCCCACCGCCAACATCGGAACGGAGACGATGGCGAACCGTACCGTGTCGGAGACACGTCGCGTTTCGCGGAAGGCCTGCTCTTGGTTGTTGTCTACAAAAACCTGACCAAGCGGCGTGAGGCGAATTTCATCCATTCAATCTTCGACAAAACAGAACCATCGGACGCTAGTTTATCCAAGTTCTGCCCTCCAGTTCGAGCGCCGCCCAAAAGCTGCCGCGGCGCGCTATGGCCGGCCTGTTATGCGTCGATGATGCGGAGGCGCGATTCGTTGGAGGTGAGGGCTTCGAAGCCGGTTTTGGTGACGCGGATCGTGTCTTCGAGGTGCAGGGTGCCCCAGCCGAGTTCGAAGTAGGGCATGTCGATATTGATGACCATGTTTTCTTCGAGGGCGAAGTCGAACTCGCCGCCGGCGTAGACGTCGTCGCCCAGCGGCAGCGGGTTGTCGGTGTGTTCGAGGCCGAGACTGTGGGGCGAAACGTAGAAGTATTCGGGGAACCCGCTTTTTTGAATCACGCCGATGGTTTTTTCCATCAACGTGCTCCGGGTGATCCCGGGGCGGATCATCTCTAGGGCGGCTTCCCAGCCGGTCTCCATGGCCTTGGCGCGGCGGACCAATTCCTCGGACGGTTCGCCCACGATTAGCGTGCGGCCGATGTCGCCGAGGTAGTGGTCGTATTCGGCCAGCGCATCGAGGAAGAGCGATTCGCCGGGGACGACCTTGCCGTGCGGGAGGCCGCCCAAGGTGGTGACGATGTAGCGGCCCTTGCCGTCGCGTTTCGAAACTTCGGTGAAATAGGCGCGTTCGATGTCGGCCCAGTGGGCGCCGTCGTGCACCGCGCCGAGGGCGGCCTCGACGCCAGCCTCGTTGATCACGGCGGCTTTGCGCATGAGTTCCAATTCGGCATCGGTTTTCACCATGCGGATCTCGCGGAAGATATTCGTGGCCTCGACCGCCGAGATGCTGGGCATGCCCATGTTGTTCATCCAACCGATGATGCGCGGATCGTCGGTACCGACCTTGGCGTTCTCCAGACCGGCGTCTTTCAAGATGCGGCGCAATCCCCAGGCGGGGGTCGCGGCCATGCGCGGCGCATGATCTTTCGAGCGATCGGCCCAGGTTTGTTCGAGCGGGGTGAGGGAGGCGCCCTCGCGCACCGGCCAGCCGTTCCATTCGGCAGGCTCGGGCTCGCCGGTTTCGGGATCGACGCCGGACTCGGCGGTGTTGCGACCGGAATAGTCCGAGAACATCACGACGTTGGGCACCCAGGTGGGCGTGACCTCGGATAAGCGTTCGGCGTTGATCGCGGCATTGATGACCAGGCCCGCCGGCGCGTTTTCGTCGCGGGGCAAGACGGCGTAGCTGTTAAACGACCAACCGCCCGAGGAGAACAGGTCCCAATAGTCGGTGAGGTAGTAGACGTTCATGGCCTCTTTGGCGACGAGGCCGTCGAGGCCGTATTTGTCCATGACGGCATAGGCGCGTTCTTTGTTGAGCAGCATGGGGATTTCCTTCTTTGAGGGCGCGATCGAGGGCCGCGCCTCAGGATGGGCTGGGGACTAGGCCAACGCACGACTGCGGCCACCGTCGGTGAGGATCGAGGTGCCGGTGATGTTGCTCGCCGCTTCCGAACACAAGAAGACGACGATGCGCGCGACTTCGACAGGATCGCCCATCGTTTTGAACGGGCTTTCTTTGGTGAAGTCGGCTTCGATCTCTTCAAGCGATTTGCCGGTGTCGCGCGAGAGGTTGTTGAACAAGGTGGTGATACGGCCGGTTTTGGTCGGGCCGGGGTTCACGGCGTTGACCGATATGCCGTCTGGGCCGGCTTCGTCGGCCAATCCCTTAATGACCGCCAGGAGGGCGGCGTTCGAGGCCGAGCCGGGGAGCAAGCGCGGGTTGGGTTGTTTGCCGGTGTCGCCCACGATGGTGACGATGCGGCCGGATTTTTGCGTCCGCATCGCGGGGATGACGGCGCGCATCATCCGCACGGTGGCGAAGAACTTGAGCGCGAAGGCTTGCTCCCACACCGCATCGGGTATCTCCCAAAAGATGCCGCCTTGGGCCGCGCCGGCGCAGTTGGCGAGGATGTCGATGCGGCCGAATTTGTCGACGGCTTGTTGGGCGATGGCATCCGGCGCGGCGGGGTCGGTGAGGTCGGCAATGATGGGCAGGATATCGGCGTCGTGCGCGCTGGCGAGTTCGTCGCAGATCGGCTCGAGCGGGTCTTCCTTGCGCGACACAAGGACGAGTTTGGCGCCTTCGGCGGCCATTTGTCGGGCGCTTTCCGCGCCGAGGCCGAGGCTACCCCCGGTGACGATAGCGACTTTGTCGTTGAGCTTGAGATCGATCGGCATGCCCGTTCCCCGTTTGCGGTATCCTTGGGCTCTTTGATGGATCGCGCGGGCGCGCGAGTCAACGCGGGTGGGTGGGGCGTCTTAGGCCGCGAACTCCTTGCGCAGGGCGTCGGTGTGTTGGCCGATGGTGGGGATGGGTTTGACCGGGGCGGGGTCGTCCGAGAGACGGATGGGCGAAGCCACCAGGGAGATATCGCCCGCTTCGGAGCCAACGGTCTGGCGGCGCAGTTGGGGGTGGGCAGCGAAATCTTCGACGGTGTTGAGCGCGCCGTAGGCGATTTTTGCGGTCTTGAGTTTGGCCGAGATTTCCTCGCGGGTGTGCTGTCCGAACACGGCGTTGACCACCTCGTCAAGCTGCGGGCGGTTGGCGACACGGTCGACGTTGGTCGCGAATTCGGGGCGGGTCGCGATGTCGGCATCGCCCAACACCTCGGCGCACAGGTTGTGCCATTCGCGCTGGTTTTGAATGGAGATCACGACCGGGCGGTTGTCTTTGGTGTCGTAAGCGCCGTAGGGCGCGATGCCGGGATGGTTGAGGCCGACGCGGGCCGGGGATTTGCCGGTGTGTTCTTGCAAGAGCAACGGCACCGACATCCAATCCGATAGGGCATCGAACAACGAGACCTGCAAGCCGGTGCCTTGGCCGGTTTTCTCGCGTTGCAACAGCGCTTGGGTGATGCCCTGCACGGCGTACATGCCGGCCGCGATATCGCATAGCGAAACGCCGACGCGCGAAGGTTCCTCCGGGCCGCCGGTGATGGCGGCAAGACCGGTTTCGCACTGGATGAGGAAATCGTAGGCCTTCATGTCGCGATAGGGGCCGTCTTCGCCGTATCCCGAGATATCGCAGGTGATGAGGCGCGGGTACTTGGCGCGAAGTTCCGTGGAGCCGAGGCCCGCTCGACCGGCGGCGCCGGGGGCGAGGTTCTGGATGAATACATCGGCCTTTTCGAGCATGCGGTGGAGCAGGGCGTTGTCGTCGGCGTTCTTGATATCGACGACGACCGACTCTTTGCCGCGGTTGAGCCACACGAAGTAGGCGCTGAGGCCTTCGACGGCGCTGTCGTAGCCACGGGCAAAATCGCCTTCGGCGCGTTCGATCTTGATGACGCGGGCGCCGGCATCGGCGAGGCGCGACGAGCAGAACGGGGCGGCGACGGCTTGTTCGAGCGAGACGACGAGAACGCCGTCAAGGGGCGCGAAGGTCATTAGTAGCTGCGGGGGAGGCCGAGGACGTGCTCGCCGATGTAGCCCAGGATGAGGTTGGTCGAGATCGGCGCGACTTGGTAGAGGCGGGTTTCGCGAAACTTGCGCTCGACGTCGTATTCGGCGGCGAAGCCGAATCCGCCATGGGTTTGAACGCACATTTCGGCGGCTTCCCAGGCCGCTTCGGAGGCGAGCATTTTCGACATGTTGGCCTCGGGGCCGCAGGGCTCGCCCGCATCGAACTTGCGGGCGGCTTCTTTGACCATGAGGTTGGCGGATTCGATGTGCGCGTAAGCGCGCGCGATGGGGAACTGGATGCCTTGGTTCTGGCCGATCGGCCGACCGAAAACATTGCGCTCTTTGGCGTATTCGGTGCCCTTGTCGATGAACCACCGGCCGTCGCCGATGCATTCGTGCGCGATAAGAATGCGCTCGGCGTTCATGCCGTCGATGATGTAGCGAAAGCCTTTGCCTTCGAGGCCGATAAGGTTCTCGGCGGGGACTTCCATATCGTCGAAGAACACCTCGCAGGACGAGTGGTTCATCATGGTTTCGAGCGGCCGGATGGTGAGGCCGTTGTTCTTGGCGGCTTTCATGTCGACGACCATGACCGAGAGGCCGTCGGTGCGCTTTTCGACTTGATCTTTCGGCGTGGTGCGCGCCAGCAACAGCATGAGGTCGGAATACTCGGCGCGGCTGGTCCAGACCTTTTGGCCGTTGACGATGTACTTGTCGCCTTTTTTTACGGCCGTGGTGCGCAACGACAGCGTGTCGGTGCCGCTGGTCGGCTCGGTGACGCCAAATGCTTGCAGGCGCAGCTCGCCACTGGCGATCTTCGGAAGCCAACGCTGTTTCTGTTCGTCGCTGCCGTGACGCAGGATCGTACCCATCGTGTACATCTGGGCGTGGCACGCGCCGCCGTTGCAGCCCGCGCGCTGGATCTCTTCCAGGATGGCGCCGGCATGGGTGATGTCGAGGCCGCTGCCGCCGTATTCCTCGGGGATCAAGCACGCCAGGAAGCCGGATTCGGTCAAAGCGGTGACGAATTCCTGGGGGTAAGCCTTTTCGCGATCTTTCGCGCGCCAGTATTCGCCGGGGAAGTCGGCGCACAGCGCCCGGACTGCCTCGCGGATTTGATCAAGATCGGTGTCGCCAGCCGTCTCGGCGCCTGCGTTCATGCTTAGGTCCTCGGTTTGTCTTTGGTTGGCCCGTCGGTGCGGGCGCGTCGAGCATTTTCTAACAGGTGGGACGGCAGAGCGGAAGAACGGGACTGAGAGCTAGGTCCGCCGACCGGTCACCATGCGCATCAGAGTGCGATCTTTGTCGATCACGAGGTATAGCCACAAAAAAAGGGGCGCCGAAGCGCCCCTTTTCGGTGGACCCTGGATTGAAGTCTATTTGGAGATCTCTTCGACGATCTTGTCGTAGTCTTTTTCAGTCTCGCCACGTGTGATCTGGTCGAGCTCCACCTGAACGATGCGCAAGATGCGCGCAATGTAGTCGGCCCGCCACTGCGCCCGGAAGGCCTCGGTGATGTCGTCGGGCTTGTAATCCTCGATCGCCTGATGCGACGCCCATTTCTTTTTCTGGGCCAAGCGTTCGTGGGTGTCGAGGCGTTCGCGAATGACCGAGACTTCGCCGGTCAAGGCCATGATCATCGCCAGCAACTTGTCGATGTTGGGATCGTCGAAGAAGTACGGACGACGGCCCTTGGCGGTGCGAATGCGCTTGACCTTGGGCTCGGGGTACGGATGGCCCGGAATCCATTTGCTCGAAGACGCCTTTGGTTTTGCTGCGCGGCGTGTCGATTTGCGCGCTGTGGCTTTCTTGGCGGTTTTCTTCGCTGCTTTTTTCTTGGCAGGTTTGCGTGCCGCTTTTTTAGCCGGTTTGCGCGTGGCCTTCTTCTTCGCGGGCGTACGCGCGGCTTTTCGTGCCGGCTTGCGGGCAGCCTTTTTCTTCTTTGCCGCGCCCTTTGATTTTCTCTTCGCCATGTCGTTCCTCCCTAATGCAGGCGTCAGCGCCCCTCAAATTTCGCCAGATCATATGCTGGTTAGGGGGTACTTGAACACTGCGCACTGACATACGTCAAATCGCGGCGGGCCCTTCGAACGCCATGCGGGCTGTGTTAGTTTGCCCAGCCTTTTTTGGGGAGGACGGGATCATGGCGGAGTACGACTATATCATTGTGGGCGCCGGCTCTGCGGGCTGCGTTTTAGCGAGCCGTTTGTCGGAAGATCCGTCGAATCGGGTACTTTTGCTGGAGGCCGGGGGGCGCGACTGGAACCCGATTATCCACATCCCCTTGTTGGCCGGGGTCGCGTATTTCGCAAAGTCGATCAACTGGGGCTACGACACCCAGCCCGAACCCAATCTGAAGAACCGCGAGCTGCACTGGCCGCGCGGCAAGGTGATCGGCGGGTCGTCCTCGATCAACGGGATGATGTACGTGCGCGGCCAGCCGCAGGACTACGAGACCTGGCGGCAGATGGGCAACGAGGGTTGGGACTACGCCAGCGTGTTGCCGTACTTCAAGCGCGCCGAAGGGCATGTCGAGAAAACCGACTCGCCGTTCCATGGCACCGAGGGGCCGTGGAAGATCAAACGCGCCTATTCGGACAACCCGCTCTATCACGCGTTCTTCGACGCCTGCCGGGCAAGCGGTCACCGCGAGTCGGACGACTTCAATGGCGCCCAGCAGGAAGGCTATCAGTGGCACGATTTCAACGTCGTCAAGGGGCGGCGGCAGAGTACGGCGGTGGCGTTTTTGCGTCCGGCAATGAAGCGGCCGAACTTGCATGTGCAAACCCATGCCCTTGCGACACGTGTGTTGTTCGAGGGCAAACGCGCGGTGGGTGTCGAATACGACTGGCATGGAACGCGCAAACAGGTTCACGCCGATCGCGAGGTCATTCTGAGCGGCGGGGCGATCAACTCGCCTGCGTTGCTGCAGCTTTCGGGCGTTGGAAACGGCGAGGCCTTGCGCAATCTCGGCATCTCGGTGGTGCACGATCTGCCTGGGGTCGGTCAGAATCTGCAAGACCACCTTGGTGTGTACGTGCAGCACGAATGCTTGCAGCCCATCACCATGTATCGCTGGTTCCGACCCGACCGCGCGGTGGGGATGATGTTGCAGGTGATGCTGTTCGGTACCGGTGTCGGCGCGTCGCTGCCGTTGGAAGCGGGCCTGTTTGCCAAAACGAGCCCCGACTTGGAGACCCCCGATCTGCAGATTTCCTTGGTGCCGGGGTTGAACCTTGAAACCACGATGAAGGGGCAGGGCCAGCACGGGTTCTTGATTCACGTCTACCAATTGCGCCCGGAGAGCCGCGGCAGCATCGAGCTGACCTCGGCCAACCCGTTCGACAAGCCGCTAATGAAGCCGAACTATCTGTCGGCGCAAAAGGATGTCGAGGTGACGCGCGAAGGGGTCAGGATCGTGCGCACTCTGTTTGCCCAGGACGCCTTCAAACCCTACCTCGGGAAACCGATCTCGCCCGACGCGGGGGTGACTTCGGACGCCGATATCGAGGATTGGATCCGCGCGAGCGGCGAGACCGTGTTCCATCCGACCTCGAGCTGCAAAATGGGCACCGACCCGATGGCGGTGGTCGATCCGCAATTGAAGGTGCATGGCATCGACGGGCTGCGCGTGGTGGACGCCTCGGTAATGCCGGTCATCGATTCGGGCAACACCCAAGCGCCCACGGTGATGATCGCCGAGAAAGCCTCCGACATGATCTTGGGGCGTACGCCGCTACCCAAGGAAGATCCGTTCGCGACAGCATAAAAGGACGATATGAACACCAAAAAAGTAGAGCCGGCCGACGTGCGTCGGTTGGCCGATGGCCTTCACGAAATGCCGATCGCCGATAGTCGCGCCGAGGCGTTGGCGGCCGAGCTTAATCAGCTCAACACCACCGCGATGCTGGAAAGCCGCGGGCTTGCGTACGATGTAGATGCGTTGGGCTTTTCCGGCGTGCTGCAAAAGCTCAAGCGGCCGAGGGGGCGGGGATGAGCGATATTCTCGACATGTCGTTGACGGAAGTGGCCGACGCGATTCAAGCCAAAACCGTGTCGTCGGTCGAAGCGACGCAAGCCTGCATCGATCAGGTGGCGGCGTGGCAGCCTAAGATCAACGCCTTCGTTTCGTTCGATGCCGAGGATGCCTTGGCCCAAGCCAAAGCCGCCGACGCCGATTTGGCGGCGGGCAAGGTGCGCGGGCCGTTGCACGGCGTGCCGCTGGCGCACAAGGACTTGTTCTATCGCACCGGCAAGCGGGTGACGTGCGCTTCGAAAATCCTAGGCGACCTGACGCCCGACTACGACGCGACCGTGTTGCGCCGATTGGCAGGTGCCGGGGCGCTGCATCTTGGCGGGTTGAATATGTCGGAACTCGCCATGGGGGCGGCCGGGCGCAACGAGCATTTCGGCCATTGCCGCAATCCGTGGAACCCGGACCATATTACCGGCGGCTCGTCGTCGGGCTCCGGGGCCTCGGTCGCGGCACGCATGGTGTTCGGGGCGCTGGGGACCGACACCGGCGGGTCGATCCGTATTCCCTCGACGATGTGCGGGATTGTCGGGATCAAGGGCACGTTCGGGCGGGTGAGCCGACACGGCGTGATGCCGCTGTCCTATTCCCTGGACAATGCCGGGCCGATGACGCGCACGGTGCAGGATTGCGCGCGCATGATGGGGATTGTCGCGGGCGCCGACCCGGAGGACCCCTCGACCGCGAGCGAGCCGGTGCCGGATTACGAAGGGCAGTTGGCCAACGCGTCGGTCAAGGGCGTGCGGATCGGGGTGCCGACGAGCTATTTCTACGACGATGTGGCGCCGACGGTGCGCGCGGCACTTGAGGCCTCGCTCGATGTCTATCGCGCGCAAGGCGCCGAGATCGTCGAGGTCGACGTGCCCGACATGGCGGTCTATCGCGATCTGTGCAACGTCGTGCTGAAGGTCGAGGCCGCCAATATTCATGCCGATTGGTTGCGCACGCGGGGCAACGAGTATTCCACCGAGGTGCGCGCGCGCATCGAAGGCGGGCTCTACATTCCGGGCGTGCGGTATTTGCAGGCGCAGCGCCTGCGCGGCGAGCATGTCACGGCGTTTTGCAATCAGGTGTTCGATGCGTGCGACGTGCTGCACACGCCGGGCCTACCGATCGAGGTGCCGACGCTGACCGACACCGATGCGGCGGTGGGCGAGAATGCTTTGGCGATCAACGAGAAGCTCGCGTGGTGCATGCGCGCGATGAACTATCTCGGCCTGCCGGGTCTTGCCGTGCCGTGCGGCTTTTCGGGCAACGGGTTGCCGGTGAGCCAACAATTGGTCGGCCCGCCGTTCTCGGAAGATCTGTTGTTCGAAGTCGGCCACGCCTATCAGCGCGAAACCGATTGGCACACCAAGGCGCCGGTGCTGCCGAACTAGCTCGCGGCCCGCATCGCTTTTTTGCGTTCGTGAATCTCGCGTAGCTTTTTTCGCAAGCGGATCGCCTTGGGGGTGACTTCGACGAGTTCGTCGTCTGTGATGTAGGCGACGGCTTCTTCGAGGCTCATGCGGCGGGGCGGGGAGAGGCGGACGGCGTCGTCCTTGCCGGCGGCACGGATGTTGGTGAGCTGTTTTGATTTCAACGGGTTGACGTCGAGGTCGTTGCCGCGGGCATGCTCGCCGATGATCATGCCGCGATAGACGTCGACGCCGGGTTCGATGAACAAAACGCCGCGTTCTTCCAGGTTCCAAAGCGCGAAGGGGACGGCCTTGCCGTCGTCCATCGAGATCAACACGCCGTTGCGGTAGTTGCCGATGGGGCCTTTGTGGGGCGCGAAACTGTGGAACACGCGGTTCATGACGCCGGTGCCGCGGGTGTCGGTGAGAAATTCGCCGTGATAGCCGATGAGGCCGCGTGACGGCGCGAGGAACCCGAGCCGGTGTTTGCCGCCGGCGGTGGGTTTCATTTCGGTGAGTTCGGCTTTGCGCTGGCTCATCTTTTCGACGACGACCCCGGCAAAATCGGAATCGACGTCGATCACGACTTCTTCGATGGGTTCCAGGTCTTTGCCGGTGTCGGGGTCTTTTTGGAACAGGACGCGCGGGCGACTGATGGCGAGTTCGAAGCCCTCGCGACGCATGGTCTCGATCAGGACGCCGATTTGAAGTTCGCCGCGCCCGGCGACTTCGAAACTGTCTTTGCGATCGGCTTCGCGAACGCGGATCGCGACGTTGCCTTCGGCTTCGCGCAGCAAACGGGCGCGTAACAGGCGTGACGTGACCTTGTCGCCGTCGCGTCCGGCGAGCGGCGAATCGTTGACGGTGAAGGTGACCGCGAGCGTGGGCGGATCGACCGGTTGGGCGGCGATCGGCGTGTCGACGCTGGGATCGCAAATCGTGTGTGCCACGGTGGCTTTATCGAGGCCGGCGATGGCCACGATGTCGCCGGCTTCGGCGCTTTCCAGAGGCACGCGTTCGAGGCCGCGAAAGGCGAGGAGCTTGGTAAGGCGTGTGGTTTCGATTTCCTCG
Source organism: Alphaproteobacteria bacterium (assembly GCA_038121105.1). Taxonomy (GTDB): domain Bacteria; phylum Pseudomonadota; class Alphaproteobacteria; order SHVP01; family SHVP01; genus CALJDF01. The sequence goes on from JAYONB010000004.1 coordinate 120,728, forward strand.
CCGTCGATGGTGAGCACCTTGGCGGTCATGTTGGCGCGCAGGCGGCCCGAGTGGATACGCCCGGTGACGATACGGCCCAAGAAGGAATCGTATTCCAGGATGGTCGCGAGCATCGCGAAAGGCGCTTCGGGATCGCCCGCCGCAACCTCGACCCGCTCAAGAATCAAGTCGAGCAGGGGGGCGATCTCTTCGCGCGGGCCGTCGAGCGTGAGCGAGGCCCAACCGTTCTTGGCGGAGGCGTAGATGACAGGGAAATCGAGCTGTTCTTCGCTCGCATCGAGCGACGCTAGGAGGTCGAAAACCTCTTCGTGGACCTCGTCGGGGCGCGCATCGGGGCGGTCGGTTTTGTTGAGGACCACGATGGGCTTAAGGCCGAGCTTGAGGGCTTTGCCGAGAACGAATTTGGTTTGCGGCATGACGCCTTCGGCGGCATCGACCAGCAACAGGACACCGTCGACCATGCCGAGAATGCGCTCCACCTCACCACCGAAATCGGCATGGCCGGGGGTGTCGACCAGATTGAGACGGGTATCGCGCCAGGCCACCGAGGTGCACTTGGCGAGAATGGTAATGCCGCGCTCGCGCTCTTGGTCGTTGGAGTCCAGGGCGCGTTCGGCCACCTGCTGGTTGGCGCGAAAGGTGCCGCTTTGCCGCAGTAGCGCGTCAATAAGGGTCGTCTTGCCGTGATCGACGTGGGCGATCACCGCTACGTTGCGGAGTTCCATGGACCTGTCCTGGTTGAGGGGCGGGAATATATGGCGGCTTTGGTGCGCTGCACAAGCGCGGCGCGGCGTTTCGCGCAAACTAATCCGCGAACGAGACAACGGCGCCGCCTTCCGGCTATGTTGCCGGTCTTTCCGCATCCCTATGACCCCCTCACAAACAAAAAAGCCGTCAGTCCCGCTGCTGTTGTCCATCCAGGTTGGCGGGATCGTGGCGATCAACGTCTTTGTGCCTTCGATGCCCGACATCGCGCAGTCGCTGGAGGCCACGACGGCGGCGGTGCAGTTGACCATTACGGTCTTCCTAGTGGGCTTTGCCGCCGGTCAGCTGGTCTATGGCCCGATCTCGGATCGGCTGGGGCGCCGCACGGTGTTGTTCGGCGGGATGTTCCTGTTCTTGGCGGCGAACGCAGCCTGTGCGGCAGCGGTGTCGATCGACTGGCTACTGGCGGCGCGTTTGGTGCAGGGATTCGGCGCTTGCTGCGGTAGCGTTTTGGTGCGCGCCATCGTGCGCGATTTGTACGGCCGCGAGGACGCGGTACGGATCATGAGTTACCTCGCCGTAGGTGCGGGAATCACGGCGGCGATCTCGCCGTCGATCGGTAGCGCGATGATCGTGTTCGGGTGGCGTGCGAACTTCTGGTTCCTTGCCGTCGCCGCCGCGCTGCCGATGTTGTTGGTGTATTTGTGGCTGCCCGAAACCCATCCGCCGTCTCGGCGACTATCGGGACGCGGCGGCGGCGTCTCCAGCGCCTACGGCACGTTGCTGCGTTCGCCAAGTTTTCTGGGCTACGGGCTGATGGTGGGCACGGTGAATGCACAATTTTTTGCGTTCATTGCGGCCGCGCCGTTCGTGTTGATCGATGTGTTGGGGGTTCAGCCAGAAGCCTTCGGGTTGTTGATGCTGATGTCGACCGGTGGGTTCTTGGTCGGCAGCTTGATGGTGGCGCGCCTGTCGCGACGCATGGCGCCGAACCAAATCATTTCGATCGGGACGGTGGCGGTGTTTTTGTCGATCTTATTGCTCGTGGCATTGGCTCTCGCGGGGCGGTTTTCGGTGGCGTCCATCATGGTTCCGATGTTCCTGCAGGGCGTGGCGAGCGGCTTTGTTTTTCCGCCGTCGATGGCGATGGGGGTCGGCGCCTATCCGCGCATCGCCGGAACGGCGTCGGGCATGCTGGGTGTTTTTCAGATGGGCGCGAGTGCGGTGGCTAGTTTCGTGGCTAGCCTTTTCGTTCACGACACCATCCTGCCGGTCGGCCTGATCATGTTGCTACTGGCGGCGATCGGGTTGGGGGCCACCTTTATGATCGGACGCCGCACTCAGCGAGACGAAGAAAGCGCATCGGCGTGAACCATCGCCCCGATCATCGGCATACCTTGGCGTTGTTGTTGGCGCTGACCGGGACGTCCGCCTTTTCGCTGCAGTTCTTCGTGCCGGCGATGCCGGACTTGGTGACGATCTTCGAGACCACACCGGCGACGGTGCAACTGACGTTGACGTTGTTCATGCTGGCCTACGGGTTGTTCCAGGCGGTGTACGGGCCGCTTTCGGACCGGTTCGGACGCAAGCCGGTGTTGCTGGCGGCGATCGTGATCTATGTCGCGGGTTCGTTTCTCGGCGCGGCGGCGTTGAGCATCGAGATGGTGATCGCGGCGCGCGTGCTGCAGGCCATCGGTGCGGCGGCGGGGTTTGTGTTGGTGCCGGCGATTGCGCGTGACGTCTATGGGCACAGCGGTGCGCCGCGGGCGATGAGCTATATCAGCATGACCAACGGGTTCATCTCGGCGGCCGGTCCGCTGATCGGTGGCGTGATCCATCAATACGCGGGGTGGCGCTACGGCTTGCTGGCGACCGGCACGTTGGGCGCGGTGATGCTGGTCATGACGGCGCTGTATTTGAAAGAAAGCCGCAACGCGGTGCGCCAACGCGTGGCGCTGGCGCCGATCCTGCGCGGCTATCTGACGTTGGCGTCGACCCGTGGGTTCATGGGCTACGTTTTGGCCGTCGCCTCGGTGAACGGCGTGTTCTATGCGTTCTTGGCGGGGGCTGCGTTCGTGGCGATCGATACGCTCGGGGTTTCGCCGTCGGGGTTCGGGCTCTTGATGATCCCGGCCGTCGCATTCTTTATGACCGCGTCGTTCCTGAGCGACCGCGTGGCGGCACGCATCGGGACAACGCGCGTGATCCTAATCGGTACGCTGTTCACCACTGCGGGAGCGGTGGGCCTGTTGGTGGTCTCGGTGTCGGGCCACCAAAGCGTAACCGCTCTGCTGATCGCGAGTGCGTTCATGGGGTTCGGGAACGGGCAGGTTTTGCCGTCCTGCATTTCCGAGGCGGTCAGCGTCGACCCGAAGCTAGCAGGGACGGCGTCGGCCTGGATCGGGGTCAGTCAAATGGTGGTGGCCGCGTTGGCCAGTCAAATCTATGGCTTCATCCATGACGGCACGACGGTGCCGGTGGCGCTGCTGATGACGGCGCTGGCGGTCTGCGCCTTGGTCGCGTTCGTCCCGATCGCGCGTCGACACAAGGCCCTGGCGGCCAGCGGGTGATCGGTCACGCAAAAAGGGTCGCCTCGGGTGGGGTCGAACGCATAAGGTCGCGCGATGCTGAACGCCCCGCCTGAGCTCCGCTACACGCTTTTCCTCCTTTTATCGGTCAACGCCCTGTCGATCGTGGCGATGCAGTTCATCGTGCCGGCGATGCCGTCGCTGGTCGGGGAGTACGCGACGACACCCGCGATGGTGCAGCTCACCCTGACGATGTTCATGTTGGGCTATGCCGCCTTCCAGATCGCCTACGGACCGCTATCGGACCGGTTCGGTCGCAAAGGCGTGTTGATGTGGGCGACGGCGGTGTTCGTTGTTGGTTCGTTCCTAGGCATGGTGGCGCCCAACATCGAGGTGTTGGTCCTTGCCCGCGTGTTGCAATCGGTAGGGGCGGCGGCAGGGTTCGTGCTCCCGCCGGCGGTATCGCGGGACGTGTACGGCCACGACGGCGCGCCCAAGGCGATCGGGTGGATCAGCATCAGTGCCGGGATGGCCGCGTTGGTCGCGCCTTACCTTGGCGGGTTGGTGCACGAAACCGTGGGCTGGCGATGGGGCATGGGCCTCAATGGTGTGCTTGGGATTGTTTTGTTGATCGCGTGCGGGCTGTATCTCGCGGAAAGCCATCCGCCGGCGCTGCGCCGGGCGGTGGGGATTGCCGGCTTGGCGCGCGGCTATGCGACCCTAGCGCGCTCGATGCGGTTCATGGGGTACTTGCTTTCGGTGGCGTTCGTAAACGGCGCCTTTTACGCGTTCTTTGCGGGCGGCACGTTTGTCGCAATCGATATTCTGGGCTTGTCGCCCTCGCAGTTCGGTCTGCTGACCATTCCGGTCGTCTTGTTCTTCGTCCCGAGCGCTTACTTGAGCGTGCGGATGGCGGAGCGGTTCGGCAGCACGCGGATCATAGCGCTGGGCACACTGGTGACGTTTGCCGGATCGGCGGGGCTGTTGGTCGCTGCGCTGTCGGGCCATGCGAGTGTGGCGGCAATGTTGGTAGCAAGCGCCATGCTGGGGTGGGGCAACGGTCAGGTCATCCCGAATGCGACAGCGGCGGGCGTGAACCTGTTTCCGAAATTGGCCGGCACGGCGTCGGCGAGTTTGGGGACGGCACAAATGGGTATGGGCGCTGTGGCAAGCCTGTTGTTTGGTTTGATGCATAACGGGACGCCGACGCCCATGGCGGCCTTGATGGCCGGGATGGGGCTTGCGGCTTTCGTATCCTGCGCGTTGATCGTGGCCGCACGGCGGAATTCGGCCGCAGCGTAGCGGGTTGAAAGAGGAGGAGCGGGCATGGCCTATCTCGTAACAGGCGGCACCGGGTTTATCGGTTCGTGGGTGGTCAAGTCGTTGTTGGAGCGCGGACATAAGGTGGTGGCGTTCGATTGGGCGCCGGGACGCCATGCGCTCGACCAGGTTGTCGGCGCGCGTGCCGACGAGGTGACGATCGTCCAGGGCGATCTCACGCAGATGCACCGCGTGATCGAGACGATTCGCACGCACAAAGTGACGCACATCGCCCATATCGCGGCGGCCGGGCTAACGCTGTGCCATGCCAATCCGGTGCATGCGGTGCAGATCAACGGGCTGGGGTTTGCCAACATGCTTGAGATCTGCCGATCCATGGATATCGAGCGGATGGTGTGGGCGAGTTCGGCAGGTGTATTCGGCGGCAACTGGGGCGACAAGCCGGTACCCAACGATGCGCCGTTTCATCCGCGCAATGTCTATGCCGGGTTGAAAATCCTCGGCGAAACGTTGGCGGCACAATACCACGACGCTTATGGCACCGACGTGATCGGGCTGCGCTATACCTTTGTCAACGGCCATGGGATGCCGGATCATCAGGGCGGGCGCATGATCAAAGAGCTGTGCGAGAAGACGGCGCTGGGTCAACCGGCCACCGTGCCGTGGGGTGACGACACGCCGGATTGGTTGTGGGGTGGCGATGCCGGCGAGGCAACGGCGCTGGCCCTGGAAGCCAAGCCGACAAAGGTGCGGGCGTTGAATGTGCCAGGCGACAGCGCGCCGATGGCCAAGGCGGTCGCGTATGTGAAGTCGCTGCTGCCGGAGGCCGACATTACGGTGCAACCCGGCAAGATGGGTTTCAGTCGGTTCGACGGGTCGGTCACCGAAAAGGAAATCGGCTACACGCCGAAGTGGACGATGGAAATGCAATTGCGCGAGCGGATCAATCGCGTGCGCGAAGAAAACGGATTGGCGCCGGTCGGGTAGCGCCATCAACCCGCCCGCCTCTTCGACGGGCCACGCGGCCCACAAACCGCCCGTCATCTTTCTGATGACGGTGACGGCGGCGGGCATCTTTGCCACCAACATGTACGTGCCGTCGCTCCCGTCGATTGCGGCGGACTTGGTCACGACCGAGCGAATGGCCCAGCTCACGATCTCGGTGTTCCTGGTGGTCTTTGCGGTGTTCCAGTTGGTGTATGGACCGCTGGCCGATCGCTATGGCCGCAAGCGGGTGATGTTATCGGGGCTGGCGATTTTTATGGTGGCGAACGTCGTGGCCTCAACCGCGCAAACGATCGAGTGGTTGTTGGTGGCGCGCGTGTTGCAGGCGATCGGCGCCTGCGCGGGGATGGTGATTACGCGCGCCATGGTGCGCGATGCCTACGACCGGGGCGAAAGCGCCCGGATCATGGCGATCTTGGGCATGGGGTCGGGCATTTCGTCGTCCATCGCGCCGCTATTGGGGGGCACGCTGCAGGGGTGGACCGGGGACTGGCGATCGAGCTTCGTCTTTATGACGGTATTCACGTTGGTGCCGATGGTCGTGCTGGCAGTGTCGGTCCGCGAGACGTTGCGGCGCTCTACTGCCACGCGGGGCGGGCTCGGCGGCATGGCGCGGGATTACCTCTCATTGATCCGGACGCCGGAATACATGCTGTATGCGTTGGGCGCGGCGTTGATGAACGCAACGTTCTTTTCGTTTTTGGCAGCGGCGCCGTTTATTTTGGTCAACGTCGCGGGCGCGTCGCCGGAACGGCTGGGCGCGGTGTTGGTCTATATCACGGGTGGGTTTTTCGTGGGCACGTTGGTGGTCTCGCGAATCGGCTCTCGCTTTCCGCTAGAGCGATTGGTGCTGGTGGGCGGCATCATTTGTTTTTCGGGCATTGCGGTTCAGACCCTACTGGGCCTGGGTGGCGCACGCAGCGAATCGACGATCGCGATCCCGATGCTGCTGTTCGGTTTAGGAAACGGTTTCGTCTTGCCGCCGACCAGCGTAATTGCGGTTAGCGTCCGACCGCAGATCGCGGGCACCGCCTCCGCGCTTTATGGCTTCAATTCCTTTGCGCTTGGCGCGGTCGGCACCGTCGTGGCCGGGTTCCTGCCCCACCAGAGTCAGCTGCCGTTGGCATTTGCGATGCTGGCGATGACCGGTACGGCGGTGGTGTTCTTCGTGATCGGCCTCGTCGGTGCGGGACGCGGCTGGTTTAGATCACCAGGTTGAACAAGCTGCCTTGACCCGCCGCAAACTGTGCGGCACTGGCGTTGGCTTGGGCCGAGACCGACTGAAGCCGGGCGAGGGCGGCCTGCATCCCCGAAATCTGATCGAGAATGCGTTGCGGCGGTTGTTCGGGGATTTCGAAATCCTCGTCCGGGCCTTGGGTCTTCAGACGGAAGGCCCGTTGGACGGTGACTTGCGCGAACTCGAGCAGCGTTTTCGCATCTTCCCGTGCAGTATCGGAAAGCAGATTGATGTCGTTGGTCAGGCCGAGGCCGAAATTGGTTTCGACGAAGTCTTCGCTGCCGTCGTCTTCGATCTCGCCGAACAGCACTTCCGGACGTAGGCCGATCGCGGACAGGGCGTCGAGACCTTCGGGGCCGGCGATCAGTTCGATCTTGTGTCCGTTGAGCGCGGTAACGCGCAAGAAACGGCCATCGATGTCGTCATCGACGAATTGCGCGGTGCCTTCGCCGCCCGACCCGATGGCGTTGCGAATTTTGAAGGACAGGAAGCCAAAGGAATCGTCGTCGTCCACGGTAACTTGCTGCAAAGGACCGTTGTCGACAGACACGTAGAAGTATTGGCCCGGACGCGCGGTCGTCACGGCGGTGACGGAATCGGCCGGATCGGCAGGGACCTCGCCGGTGGGTAGACCCATGCGGGTGAGGATGTTCGTACCGTTGCTGTCGAAGGTGATCGACGAGGCGCGTTGATCGTAGCCGCCACCGAATTGATGTCGCCAAGCCTCGTTGAAGGTCGCGTCGAGCTTGACGACGAAACCGTCGGTAAGCCCGGACGAGGTTTCGCCGGCCAGCGTGCCGGCCGTTTCACCCGAAACGTAGACTTCTTCGTTGGTCGGATCGACGGCAACGCTAAATGCGCGATCGGTGTCGGTCGTTCCGAGGAAGGTGCCGAAGGTGACCGAACCGTCGGCGTTGGCGAGCTTGGCGACAAAGCCGTCGGTGCCGCCGGCATGGGCGGTGACCGGTGTGGTGCCGCCGAAAAAGCCCGACTCGGTGGTGTAGCCGCTGACATATACGTCGCCGTCGCTATCGACGCTGAGGCCAGTGACGCTGCCGTCGGTGCCGAGCGTGCCGGTGAATTCCCAATCCTGCGCCGTCGCATCGCCATCGCCGTAACGGCGAACAAACCCAGCGCCATCGTCGGTGCCGGCGAGGAAGACGTTGCCCGAGCCGTCGACCGCTATAGCGGTGTGTTGCTCGTCGCCCGCGTCGCCGAATTGGCGGTTGTAGACCAGCGTGCCGCTGCTATCGAGCTTGGTGACGAAAGCGTCGTCGCCGCCACCGAAACCTTCGCCCGGCGCGATCTCGGAGCGAGCAAGGCCAGCGACGAAAATCTCGTTGCTGCTGTTGACGGTAAGCGACAGTCCGACATCGTCCAAGAAGGGCCCGGCTTGCCGGGTCCATTGCTCCTGACCGGCGCTGTCGAATTTGGTGACGAAGGTATCGAGATTGCCGCCGAACGCGGTGGCCGTGAGGGCGCCGCGTACCTGCCCGGTGACGATGACGTTGTCGTTGCCGTCGACAGCGACCGCGAAGCCCGAGCCGTCTTCGGTGGCGCCGAGGCGGCGGGTGAAGATGAGGTTCCCGGCGGCATCGTACTTGTTGAGGAAGACGTCGTTGTTTTCGGGGTCGAGGGATTGCGATCCCAAATCGCCCGCGGTCTTACCGACGACGTAGACCGCGCCCGTACTATCGACTGCCACGCCGGACGCGGCGTCGGCCTGACTGGTGGTATCGATTTGGTTGTAGAAAACCTCGTTGGGGTCGGCGGCGCCGAGGTCGTCGATCTTGGTGACGAACCCACCGCCGGAAGGGCCTTGGCCGCGGAACCCGGCGAGGTATACGGCGCTCGACTCGCTGGAGGCGTTTGCGCTGAGGGTGACGGTTTCGCCGAAGCCGACATCGATCCGGAAGCCGTATTCGTTTTCGTCGTAACGCTCGGTATGGATCTGCGTGGTGATACCGGCATTGACCAGTTCGGGATTCACGTAGGCAGAGATGTTATCGAGGGTGTAGTCGTTCGGGTCGGCACTGATATCGCTCATGGTGACGGTAAGCGTGCGCACCGTGGTCCCGTCGTCGGCTTGGATCGTGAATTCGTCGGTCGCGGTGAGGCCCGGGATCGGGTCGTTACGGTTTTCCAGGATGACGGCGCCGTTGAAGCGGGGCGCATCTTCGTCTTGCGCTAAGACGATCGAGGAATCGAGTTCGGCCTCGAGAATGCCGGTGACTAGAGAAACCGTGTTGGTTTTCGCGTTGTTGATGAAGGTTTCAAGCTCGGCGACCCGGGTCTGGAACTTGGTATCGACCAGGTTCGACAGAAGCTTGCCTTGAGAGGTTTGGGCGTAGTTGACGATATCGAGCATCTCGCCCAGGGCCTTGTAGGCCGCGAACAAGGTTTTGGAATCGTCATCGAGATCGACCCGGTCGAAGAGGGGATCGTTGGGATCGATCAGCGCTGCTTGGGAGAAAACGCGCTGTTCGAGCGATTTGTCGGGTACCGGCTCGGGTTGCTGCCACGGCGGGATGACGGTTTGCTCCCGGGCGGCGATCAGGCGGCCGATTTCGCCGTTGCGCAGGACGGCGGTCTGCACCGACGCCGACAGCGAAGCGCCAGAGGCGTAGTAGTTGCCCAAAACGTTGAAATCGAAACCGATGAATGACATGCCGAAGAGGGCCGTGTGCAGTGGATCCACCGGAATTTGTGCAAAGACCGCGCCACCTTGGCGCATCCTGGCACGGCAAATGCACCGGTTTCCTTTGAGAACTATGGTTAACGGCCCTTTGGCAGGGCTCCGGTTTACCGGGCGTTAACCAAACCGCGGAGAGAATGGCTACGATATGAGACAGAAAGCGGCACGTTCACCGGATACTCGCGCCATCAAAGGGTGGAATGTGCCCAGTACTAGGCAAGAATTGCCGGTTCGGGAGGCATAAATGACCCCTAGCGAATCCGCCGCTATTCCTCTCGATATCGCGCGTACGCCGCAGCGTGCACGCGACAAAATCAAGTCGATCCGCGATTTGGCGGCGATTGCCTCGGCGCTGAAGGCGCGTGGCAAAACCATCGTTTTGGCGCACGGCGTCTTCGACCTCGTCCATATGGGGCATGTGCGTCATCTCGAAGCCGCGGCGGCCGAAGGCGACGTGCTGATCGTCACCATCACGCCGGACGAATTCGTCAACAAAGGTCCCGGTCGTCCGGTGTTCACCGGCGATTTGCGCGCCGAAATGCTGGCCGCGTTGGAATGCACGAGTTGGATCGGCATCAACGAATGGCCCAGCGCGGAGCAATTACTCGACCTGATCCGGCCGGATGTCTACGTCAAAGGCTCGGACTATTCGAACGAAGGCGAGGATCTGACCGGCAAGATCCGGATGGAACGCGAAGCGGTCGAACGCCACGGCGGTCGGGTGTTGTACACCGACGACATTACGTTCTCTTCTTCCTCGTTGATCAACCGACACCTGAACGTGTTCGACCCGGCCGTGATGGAATACCTCGGCGGGATCGACAAAGAAGCGCAGATGGAACAGGCGCTCGGCGCGATCGATCAGATCAAAGACATGCGCGTGCTCCTGGTCGGCGAAGCGATCATCGACGAATACCTCTACGCCAAGCCCATGGGCAAGTCGGCCAAGGAAAACATCATCGCGTCGCGTTATTCCGGGCGCGAAGTGTTTGCGGGTGGGGTGGTCGCCGCGGCCAATCATGTGGCGGATTTCGTCAAGGATGTCGAAGTCGTCACTATTCTGGGCGAGCGCGAGTCCTACCAGAGCCTGATTCGCGACACGATCCGCGACAACGTCACGATCCATAGCCTGTACCGGCCGGGGCTGCCGACGATCCGCAAGAGCCGATACGTCGACCCGGGCCACATGAACAAGTTGTTCGAGGTCTATCACTTCGACGACACACCGCTGAACGGCGCGGTAGAGAAGCAGTTGTGCGACATGATCGGCGATCGCGCGAAAGACTTCGACGTCGTGATCGTCACCGACTTCGGGCACGGCATGATGACGCCGCGCGCTATTCGCACGACGACCGATGCCGCGCGGTTTCTGGCGGTTAACGCACAAAGCAACAGCGCCAACCTCGGTTACAACATGGTCACGCGTTACAACCGCGCCGATTACGTTTGTATCGACGCGCCCGAGGCGCAGCTCGCCACCGGCGATCGGTACTCCGACATTGAAGACGTAATTACCGACGGCCTGGCGCATGCCATCGATTGCGATCGCTTCGTCGTCACGCACGGCCAGCACGGCTGCGTGACCTATGACCGTGCGAAGGCGCCACGCCGGGTGCCGGCATTTACGCAACAAGTCGTCGATACCGTTGGGGCAGGGGACGCGTTCTTGTCCGTAACCTCGCCGGTTGTCGCGGCGGGTGCCGATATGGAAGTGGCGGGGTTCATCGGCAACGCGGTAGGGGCGTTGAAGGTCGGGATCGTCGGCCACCGGCAATCGGTCGAGAAGGTCCCGGTTCAGAAATACATCACAACTCTTTTGAAGTAGGCCCGTTATGCGCGCTGATTTCACGAAACAGAATATTTCTTCGTACTTCGCCACGCTGGGCGCGATGGACGAGCGCATGGTCGCCACAGGGGCGACCGGCGAGCAGTTCGACCTTGCCGAAGTGATGGCCGCCGCGATGGAGCGTGCGCAAAACGCGCACGATGCAGGGAACAAACTAATGTTCATCGGCAATGGCGGTTCGTCGACGATCGCAAGTCACATGGCCGAGGATTACACCAAAGCCGGCGGCATCCGGACGCTGGCGTTCAACGACCCCGCCTTTCTGACCTGCCTGGGGAACGACCTCGGGTTCGATCAGGTCTTTGCCAAACAAATCGAGATGTTCGCGCAACCGGGCGACATGCTGGTGGCGATTTCAAGTTCGGGCAATTCGGAGAACATTCTCAACGGTGTGTTGGCCGCCAAGAAACGCGGCTGCTGGGTGATGACCTTGTCCGGGTTCGCCCCCGACAACTTGCTGCGCAACTTGGGCGACATCAACGTCTACGTACCGTCGACCGAATACGGATTTGTCGAGATTACTCATCTTGCCGTGTGCCACGCGATGTTGGACGTCGCAATGGGTTGGGCCGGCGAGTCGACTTCACAAGAACGGGCTTTGAAAGTGGTTTCCGCATGACGAACAAGATTTGGAATGTCCTGGTGACGGGCGGCGCCGGCTATGTCGGCAGCATGTTGATCCCCAAACTTCTCGACGCCGGCCACAAGGTGACGGTGTTGGATCTCTATATCTACGGCGATGTGTTTGCCGACCTAAAAGGCCATTCGAACCTCCGCGAAGTGAAGGGCGATTTGCGCGATCCTGCTGCGGTGGCCGAGGCGATGCGTGGCTGCGATGCGGTGATTCACCTCGCCTGTATCTCCAACGACCCGAGTTTCGAGTTGAACCCCGACCTCGGGAAATCGATCAACTACGACGCCTTTCGGCCGCTGGTGCGCGCCGCCAAAGCGGAAGGGGCGAAGCGGTTCATCTACGCCTCGTCATCTAGCGTGTACGGCATCAAAGACGACCCCGAAGTGACGGAAGATTTGCCGCTGGAACCGCTGACGGATTACTCCAAGTTCAAGGCGATGTGCGAGGACGTGCTGGCCGAAGAACGCGTGCCGGGCTTTACGACGTTGGTGATTCGCCCTGCGACGGTGTGCGGTTACGCGCCGCGGCTCCGGCTTGATTTGACGGTCAACATCTTGACCAACCACGCGATCAACAACGGCAAGATCACGGTGTTTGGAGGCTCCCAACGGCGACCCAACATCAACATCGAGGACATGACCGACCTCTACGTGAAGTGCTTGCAATACGACGATGCGGCGATCGACGGCAAAATCTTCAACGCCGGGTTCGAGAACCACAGCGTGGCGGAAATTGCGGAAATGGTGCGCGCATCGGTCGGCAACGGCGTTGAGGTCGTGACCGAACCGACGGACGATTTGCGCTCGTACCATGTCTCGTCACAAAAGATTGCCGACGAGTTGGGCTTTGTGCCGGTGCACACCATCGAAGATGCCGTGGGCAGCTTGGTTTCGGCGTTCGAGGCGGGGCAGGTTGCCGACCCGATGGCCAACCCGCGCTACTACAACATCAAGACCATGCAAGAAATCAACTTGGCGTAGCTATGCTTATCGGTATCGACTTCGACAATACGATCGCGCGTTACGACGACCTGTTTGCGCGGCTTGCTCTTGAGGGCGGCTATCTGGATGACATTCCGGTCGGCGGTAAAACCGCGGTGCGGGATGCCGTTCGACAGCATCATGGCGATGACGCATGGCAGGTCTTGCAAGCCGAGGCTTATGGCCCGCGGATGTCGGAAGCAATGTTGATGCCGGGCTTTCTCGGTTTCGTCGGGAGTGCGCGACGACTTGGCGTACCGCTGGTTGTGGTGAGCCACAAGTCGGTGTTCTCGAACGCGGTGCCCGGCCCCAACTTGCGGTACGCGGCGCTGGCGTGGATGCGCGCCAACCAATTCTTCGATCCCGGCGGGCTGGGGTTCAACGTCGACGATATCTATTTCGAAGGCACCCGGACCGAAAAAGCGGCGCGGATCGGCAAGTTGGGTTGCACCCACTTCATCGACGATTTGCCTGAGCTGTTTGCCGAGAAGGCCTTCCCCGAGAATATCGTCCGGATCTTGTTGAGCGCGATGGGCGGCGAGGATGCCGATGCCGTGATGGCGGATTGGTTCGAGATTCGCGATTTCATGTTCACCGATCTCGAGCGGGCGGTGGCGTGAACGAGCTCGCGCAAATCGCCGAGGTGGCGCGCACCCTATGCGGCGGAACCGTGGGCAACCTCGAGGAGATCTCGGGTGCCGGCAACCATCGGGTCTACCGCGTGGAGGGTGACAACGGATCGCGCTTTGCGTTGAAGACCTATTTTGCAGGCGGGCATGACGGTAGCGCACGGCTGAGCGCCGAGTTCAAAGGCTTGAGCTATTTGTGGCAGGAAGGCTTGCGTGCCATCCCCGAGCCGATGGCGGCCGACCGCGAGGCGCAATGCGCGTTGTTCGGTTGGATCGACGGCGAACCGGTGAAGACTCCGACGCCGGCCGACATCGACGCGGCGTGCGACTTCGTTCGGTCGCTGCGGGATATTGCGCGGCAAGGCGCGGCGGGCGATTTGCCGCTGGCCCGCGAAGCCTGTCTCTCGCCCGACGAGCTGTATCGCCAAATCGTGGTGCGCCGGGGGCGGTTGGAACGCGAAGCTGCGTTCCGGGGCGATCTTTCGAGTTTCTTGCGCGATTCGTTCGACGATCTGTTGCACATGACCTGGGCCCGGGTGCGCGCAGGACTGGCGGAGGCGGGCATTTCATCGACGACCGATTTGCCAGCGACCTACCGCACACTGTCACCGTCGGACTTTGGATTCCATAACGCGGTGCGTGGCACCGACGACTCCTTGGTGTTCTGCGATTTCGAATATTTCGGTTGGGACGACCCGGTCAAATTGGTGTCCGATTTCGTGTTGCACCCCGGGATGGGCTTGCGGGTAAGGTTGGCGTCGCGCTTCGAGAAGCAGGCGACCGCAATCTTTGCCGACGATCCGGGTTTCGCCACGCGGTTGCGTTTGCTCAAGCCGCTCTACGCGCTGCGTTGGGCATTGATTGTGTTGAACGAATTCATTCCCGAGCGTTGGGCCCAGCGCGCGTTCGCCTACGGCGATCGCGATCGTAACGCCGTGTTGGCACGGCAGCTTGGCAAGGCCGAGGGGTTTGTGGACCGGGTCAAGAAGGAGATCGCCGCGTGACGCCAGAAGCACAGATTCGTCTTGTAGGCGACGACCTCGATGAACGCTCGCTCGCGCTGCGCCGATTGGTGGTGCGCGGCCTCGATGGCGGCAAGCGAGGCCATTTGGGCTCGGCCTTTTCGCTGATCGAGGCGCTGCGGGTGCTCTACGACGACATTCTGAAATTCGATCCGAAAAACCCGAGGTGGGCGGACCGCGATCCCTGCATCTTGAGCAAAGGGCATGGGTGTCTTGCTCTGTATGCGATCCTCGCCGACAAGGGCTTCTTCCCGGCCGAGGAACTCGATCGGTTTTGCCGTTTCGACGGCATGTTGGGCGGTCACCCGGAACGGGCCAAGGTGCCCGGCGTCGAAGCCTCGACCGGTGCGCTGGGGCACGGGTTGTCGATCGGGCTTGGCCAAGCTTTGGCGATGCGGTTGCAAAAACGCGATTCGCGCGTGTTCGTGCTGATGGGCGACGGCGAGATCAACGAAGGGTCGGTGTGGGAAGCAGCGATGTCTGCCGGCAAACACCGTTTGTCGAACTTGGTCGCGATGGTCGATTACAACAAGCTGCAGTCGTACGACCGCACATCGGTGGTGCAAGACCTAGAACCCCTGACCGACAAATGGCGCGCGTTCGGGTTTGCCGTGCACGAAGTGGATGGACACGACGTCGACCAGTTGCGTCACGTTCTTTCGAGCGTCCCCTTCGAAAGCGACAAGCCGTCGGCCATCATTTGCCACACGGTGAAGGGGCGGGGGATTGCCGAAGCGGAAGGCAATCCGGCCTGGCACCACAAATCCAAAATCAGCGACGACGAAGTCGCGGCGATGTATGCGGAGCTCGACTAGCGATGCGGAAGACCAGTCTCGACACCGTTTACGAAATGGCGCGCCGCGATCCGCGCGTGGTCTTTGTCGGATCCGATCTCGGCGCCGGGACGCTGGATGCGTTCAAGGAAGAAATGCCGGAACGCTTTTTCATGGAAGGCGTGACCGAGCAGAACATCATCGGCATGGCCGCGGGCCTCGCGATGGAAGGGTTCATTCCATATGTGAACACGATCGCGACGTTCATTACGCGGCGTTGTTTCGAACAGGTCGCGGTCGATCTGTGTTTGCACAACCTGCCGGTACGGCTGATCGGCAACGGTGGTGGCTTGGTCTATGCGCCGTTGGGGCCGACCCATTTGGCGGTTGAGGACATCGCGATCATGCGATCACTGCCGAACATGACGGTGGTCGCCCCGGTCGACAAAGAAGAGATGGCTCGTTTTGTGCCGCAAACCTTGGATATGCCGGGACCGGTCTATATTCGCTTGGCCAAAGGCGGCGACCCCATCGTGTCGCGCGAGGAGAACGGTTTCGAAATCGGCAAGGCGATCGAAATGCGGGCGCCGGGGGACATCCTGCTGGTCTCCACCGGCGTGATGACCAACCGGGCGTTGGATGCTGCGGCCGCCCTTGAAACCGCGGGCGGGCTGAAGTGCGGCGTCCTGCACATGCACACCATTAAACCGCTCGATGAGACCGCGCTGCTCGGGTTCGCGGGGCAGGTGCGGGGCATCGTCACTCTCGAAGAGCATACCTTGGTTGGGGGCCTGGGTAGCGCGGTGAACGATCTACTGGGCGACAAACTGGGTCGCGATGCGCCGCCGGTGCTGCGTCTGGGGATTCCGGATCGCTTCCCCGACAAGTACGGGACCCAGGACGATCTGTTGGGGTATTACGGGCTTCAGCCTGACGCTATCGCGAACTCGGTGCGCGAGTTTGCTTCCCGCCATTTGGGCTAAACGTTAGATTTCAAGCGCTTTTAGGTCCGAACCGGGTCGAGACTATCTCTACTTTATTTATTGCGAATGATTATCAGTTGCGATAATAAGACCCTCAGTTGCGATTGATTTGCAATTGCTTGATATAGGTCAAATGGCCCAAGGGCGGCCGTGCCTAGGGTGAGCCGGGTCGCGGTGCAGGAAACGCCACCCGCGAAGAAAGGGAGCAAAAGAAGATGTTGGGCAATCGAGTAACGCGCGGATTTGCCGGGCTGGTTCTGTTGGGTGTGGCGACGGTCGCGTCTGCCGCGCAGGCCGCCGAGGAAGTGAATGTCTATTCGTACCGCGAGCCTTTCTTGATCCAACCGATGTTCGACGCGTTCACGCGCGACACCGGGATCAAGGTCAATGTCGTCTTCGCCAATAAAGGTTTGGTCGAGCGGCTGAAGGCCGAGGGGCGGAATTCGCCGGCCGATCTGATCTTCACCGTCGATATCGGTCGGCTGACCGACGCGGTTGCCGGCGGTGTGACCCAGGCGGTGGAGAACGAGACCCTCGAACAAGTCATCCCGGCGGCGATGCGCGATTCAAATGGGCATTGGTTCGGTGTGACGCAGCGGGCGCGGGTGATCTACGCCTCCAAAGATCGGGTGCCGCTTGAGGAGGCGCGCGCGCTTTCCTACGAAGACCTGGCCGACCCGAAATGGCGCGGCCGGATCTGTACGCGTGCCGGCGATCATGCCTACAACGTGGCCCTGTTCGCCGCGATGTTCGACAAGCATGGCGAAGCGAAGGCCAAGGCCTGGCTTATCGGCCTGCGCGATAACCTCGCGCGCAAGCCGCAGGGCAACGATCGCGCGCAGGTGAAAGCGATCATGGAAGGGCAGTGCGACTTGGCGTTGGGCAACCATTACTACTACGCGCTGATGCTGCAGAACGAGGAGCAATCGGCGTGGGCGGCTTCGGCCAACATCATCTTTCCGGGCCAGGACGATGACGGGACGCACATGAACATTTCGGGCTTCGCGATGACGCGTGCGGCGCCGAACCGGGAGAATGCGATCAAGTTGATGGAATTCCTGGTCGGCGATTTGGCGCAGAAGATGTATGCCGAGCAAAACAACGAATACCCGTTGCGCGCCGGGGTGGAGCCTTCGGGGCTGCTGCAGTCGTTCGGCGATTTCAAACGCTCCGATCAGTCGTTGGCGGATGTCGCCGCGCAACGGTCGATGGCGATCAGGCTGGTCAACGAAGTGCGCTACAACGCGGGGCCGTCGAGCTAGCGCTCGCGGCTCCATGGTTCATAGGAACCCCGGCGTCTTCGGCGCCGGGGTTTTCCTTGTCTTGGAATTGACGGTTTTCTGGTGTCGAGAGCGATCCTGGTAGAAGCGAGCGGCCACCGACGCGGGGGCGGCGAGAGAACATGGCAAATCGGCGGTTTGCTGATTGCGGGTGCTGTCGCGCTGCCGATTGTCGCCGTCGCCTGGTTGGCGATCTTTCCCAACGAGAACATTTGGCCGCACCTGTTCGAAACCGTCTTGTGGGGCTACGTCGACACGACGCTACGTCTCATGGTTGGAGTGGCGATCGGCAGCGTCGTCATCGGCGTGGGGACGGCGTGGTTGGTCAGTACGACCGAGTTTCCGGGCCGCCGTATCTTTCAGTGGGCCTTGATGCTGCCATTGGCCGCGCCGACCTACATCGTGGCCTACGTCTATACCGACCTTCTGGAGTTTGCCGGGCCGGTGCAGGGCGCGCTGCGGGCAATGTTCGGCTGGCAAAGCGCACGGGACTATTGGTTTCCTGAAATCCGATCGATCGGCGGCGCCATCGCGATGATGACGCTGACGCTGTACCCCTATGTCTACCTGCTGTCGCGCGCGGCGTTTCTTGAACAAGCCGGCGTGACGCGTGAGGTAAGCCGCACGCTGGGCGCCGGGCCGTGGGAGACGTTCTTTCGAGTGGCCTTGCCGCTGGCGCGTCCTGCGGTGGTGGTCGGGATGACGCTGGCGTTGATGGAAACCCTCAACGACTTCGGCACGGTGGATTTCTTTGCGGTTCGGACGTTGACGGCTGGCGTGTTCAACGTCTGGCTGACGATGGGGAATGTCGGCGGTGGGGCGCAAATCGCTTTGGTGATGCTGGGTTTTGTCGTGTTGTTGATCCTGCTCGAGCGCTTGGAGCGGCGGCGACGGCGGTATCATGCTTTGGCCACACGCCATCGGCGCGCCAACCGGCACCGCTTGGGTGCGCGGGCGCGTTGGGGGGCGATGGCGGCGTGCCTGCTGCCGGTTGCGCTCGGTTTCTTGATCCCTGGCGCGGTTCTTTTGCGCAATGCGGTGTTGTTCGCCGAAGAGTCGTGGTCGTCACGGTTCCCGGATTTCGCCATCAACAGCCTCGTCCTCGCCGGAGGTTCCGCCGTGCTTTGCGTGGTGCTGGCGACATTTCTTGCCTATGCCGTAAGCCTGCGCGGTGGGCGTGTCCTTTCGGGGACCGCGCGGATTGCCAGTTTGGGCTATGCGGTGCCCGGCGCGGTTTTGGCGCTTGGCATTCTGATCCCGTTCGGCGTTTTCGATAATGCGTTCGACGGGTGGATGCGCGATACGTTTGGTGTCTCGACCGGTTTGCTGCTCAGCGGCACGGTCGCCGCGGTGATGTTTGCCTATGTGGTCCGATTTTTTGCGTTGTCGTACGGCGCCCTCGAATCCGGGCTTGGGCGCATCAAGCCGAGCATGGAGATGGCCGCGCGAACGTTGGGCGAGGGACCGCGGGGGACGTTGTTCCGGGTGCACTTGCCGTTGATGAAAGGCACGCTGGTGACGGCGGCGTTGTTGATCTTCGTCGATGTGATGAAGGAACTGCCGGCGACTCTGTTGTTGCGCCCGTTCAACTTCGACACCCTGGCGACATACGTTTACCAGTTCGGTTCTTCCGAACAACTTGAGCTTTCGTCGTTGGGCGCTTTGTCGATCGTTGCGGTGGGTTTGGTGCCGGTCGTTCTTTTGAACCAAACCGTCGCGCGCGATCCGAGTGAGGTTATCTAGACCTAGCTTTCCGTCCCCTGCGTGCTAAACAATCGCGGCCCCTACAAGCGAGTCCTCTGTTTTGTCCGACCTCACACCGGTTTTGATCTTCGACGACGTTCGGCACCGCTATGGCCAGGCCGTAGCGGTCGACGGGTTGTCGTTGACGGTGGGGGCGGGCGAGGTGGTGTGTCTGGTCGGCCCGTCGGGGTGTGGCAAGTCGACGACGCTGCGGCTCGCGGCCGGTTTGGAAACGCTACAGCATGGGCGGGTGAGCATCGGCGGTCGGGTTGTTGCGGGGCAGGGGCGGTCGCTACCGCCCGAGGAACGCAACACGGGCATGGTTTTCCAGGACTTCGCGTTGTTTCCGCATCTCAAGGTGATCGACAACGTGATGTTTGGCGTGCGCGGCAAAGACGCCGCCGACAAACGGCGACGCGCGGAACGGATATTGGATCACGTCGGTATGGCGCGGTACGCACAGACGTATCCGCATGAGCTTTCGGGTGGTGAGCAACAACGAGTTGCGCTCGCCCGTGCATTGGCGCCGCGACCGGCACTGATGCTGTTGGACGAGCCGTTCTCCGGCTTGGACACTCAACTCCGCGATTCGGTGCGGGACGACACCCTCAGCATTCTCGCCGAGGCGGGCACGCCGACGCTGTTGGTCACCCACGATCCGCGCGAAGCAATGCGTATGGCCGATCGCGTCGCGGTCATGCGCGCAGGGCGCTTGGCGCAGGTCGGCCCGCCGGCCGAAATCTACGGTGCCCCGGCCAGTCTTTTCGTGGCGCGGTTCTTCGGCCATGTGAATGCGCTGAACGGGACGGTCCAGGCCAATTCGGTCGAGACCGCGTTGGGCCGCCTACCGACCACTGACCCCGCGCGGGGCGCGTCGGTGACGGTGGGTATCCGCAATGAGGGCCTGATTTTGGGCGATTCCGGGGTCCCCGCGACGGTCTTGGGTGCGCGCGTCTTGGGGCCCTATAGCGTCGTCGATCTGGTTCTGGCGGACGAGACGCGGGTCACAGCGCACGTTCCGGGGACCGCACCGCCGCAACCGGACGAGAAAGTGAACGTCGATTTTGATCGTGCGCAGGCTTTTGTTTTTGAAGAAGAGTGACTAAATAGGTGTAATTCCAGCAGAAATTGGTGGTTGGGAAAGGGCGCGAGCGTTTGCGCCGACTCAGCCTTTCTGCAATGATCCACGCAAATGGCGGCCAATTGGGCCGCCGACCAGTTGGAGCAAGGTAATGGGCATTAGTTTCTGGCAAATCCTCGTCGTCGTGCTGCTGCTCGTGGTGCTCTTCGGGCGCGGCAAGATTTCGAGCCTGATGGGCGACATGGCCAAGGGCATCAAGAGCTTTAAGCGCGGGATGGCCGAGGACGATACGGCTGCCGCACAGCAGAACACCATCGACGCGACCGCCGAAAAAGCGGCGCCGGTCGAATCGAAAGATAAAGAAACCGCGTAACCAGACACCTGCCCGCGCCGCGTTGCGGCGCTTGAGCGGGTTTTCGGGGCTTTACCTCGATGCTTGATATTGGCTGGACCGAAATGATCGTCGTGGTCCTGGTTCTGATCCTTGTGGTCGGACCCAAGGATCTGCCGAAGGTCGTGCGCACGGTGGGACAATGGACCGCCAAGGCGCGTCGGATGAGTCGTGAGTTCACCAGTAGTCTGGAAGAGATCGGTCGCGAAACCGAAATCAACGACTTGCGTCGCGACCTCAACAACATCGGTAGTGGAGCCAGCGTGACCTCGTTGGAGAACCACATCGATCCCGACGGCTCGTTGAAGAAGTCCGTGCAGGCCGACTACGCGGCAGGTAATGCCGGCAGTTCGGACGTGGCTTTGGGAGCGCCGGCGGCGGTCGAGGCCGATCCGCCTGCCGAGATTTCCGCCGACGGGGATGCGGTCGCTGCTGCGGCTGCCCAGGCCGAGTCCGACGCTGCGCCTGCTGCCGAAACACCTGAGCCGCCGGCCAAGGCCGGCGCGTCCAGAACCTAAAGGACGGTTGGTTGGTGGCGGAGCGCGCGGCGGAAGAACAGGCGGAGATCGAATCCAGCAAGGCGCCGTTGCTCGAACACTTGACCGAGCTGCGCAAGCGCTTGATGCAGGTGGTGATCTTCTTCGTGGTGGCGTTCGTCGTCGCCTACATTTTCTCGGACGAAATCTACAATTTCTTGGTCCAGCCCTATGCCGACGCGGTCGAGGGCCATGAGGGCAAGCGCCTAATCTACACGGCGCTGCAAGAGGCGTTCTTCACTTTGCTGAAGGTGTCGATGTTCGCCGCGTTCTGGGTCACGTTCCCGTTTCTGGCGATACAGATTTGGAAGTTTGCAGCGCCGGGACTTTATCGCAACGAGCGCTCCGCTTTCTTGCCGTTCTTGGTCGCGACCCCGATCTTGTTCACCGCCGGTGCGGCGCTCGTCTACTACATGATTATTCCGCTTGCGTGGCGGTTCTTCCTCGGGTTCGAGACGCCGGGCGGCGAGGGCACCTTGCCGATCGAGCTCGAAGCCAAGGTCGGGGAATACCTCTCGCTGGTCATGAAGTTGATTCTCGCGTTCGGTATCGCCTTCCAGATGCCGGTCGTTCTGACGTTGCTGGCACGAGTGGGGATCATATCGGCCGACTCGCTTGCGAAGAAGCGGCGCTACGCCATCGTGATCGTGTTCGGCATTGCGGCGATCCTGACACCGCCCGATTTGATCAGCCAAATCGGCTTGGGGATCCCGATGATCGCGCTGTACGAGGTGTCGATCTTCCTGGCACGCCGGGTCGAAAAGCGCCGCGCCGCGCGCGAGGCCGCGGAAGAAGCGGAACTGAACGCCTAGGCACCGTTCGGCTTTACGGGATTCCGCGCGGCCCCTATAAGTGCGGGCCATGCACGACATTCGTTTCATTCGCGATAACCCCGATGCGTTCGACACCGGGATGAAACGCCGTGGGTTCGGCGCACAGGCAGCGGATATTCTTGCTTTGGACGAGAAACGGCGCGCGGTGCAAACCGCGCTGCAGGACGTCCAAAAGCAGCGCAACGATTCGTCGAAACTGATCGGCAAGGCCAAAGGGCAGGGCGATGACGCCGAGGCCGAGCGCCTGATGGCCGAAGTCGCCGACCTTAAGACCCAGCTTCAGGACCTCGAAGCACAGGATCGCGACATCGGCGACGCGTTGACCACGATGTTGGCGGGCTTGCCCAACATACCGGCGGACGACGTGCCCGACGGCGCCAGCGAAGACGACAACGTGGAGGTGCGTTCGTGGGGCGACAAGCCGACATTCGGTTTTGCGCCTAAGGACCATGTCGATCTGGGCGAAAATTTAGGTCTGATGGATTTCGAAGCTGCGGCGCGGATGTCGGGCGCGCGCTTTGTGGTGCTCAAAGGGGCGTTGGCCCGGTTGGAACGGGCGTTGGGTCAGTTCATGCTGGACGTGCAGACCGCCGACAACGGCTACACCGAGGTGTCGCCACCGCTGTTGGTGCGGGACGAAGCGGCCTACGGTGTCGGTCAGTTGCCGAAGTTTGCCGACGACCTGTTTCGCACGACGACGGATTTGTGGCTGATCTCGACCTCCGAGGTGCCGCTGACCAATCTGGTGCGCGAGCAAATTCTCGACGAAAGCGCTTTGCCGATGCGGGTCACCGCGTTGACGCCGTGCTTTCGCTCTGAAGCCGGCGCTGCCGGCAAAGATACGCGCGGCATGATCCGCCAACACCAGTTTCACAAGGTAGAGATTGTTTCGGTGGTGACGCCGGCGGCGGCGGTCGACGAACACGAGCGCCTGACCGCTAGCGCGGAAGAAATTCTCAAGCGGTTGAAATTGCCGTATCGCGTGGTGGTGTTGTGCACTGGCGATCTCGGGTTTTCGAACGCGAAGACCTACGACATCGAAGTATGGCTGCCGGGGCAGGATCGTTACCGCGAGATATCCTCGTGCTCGCACTACACCGACTTTCAGGCCAGACGGATGAACGCGCGGTATCGCCCAGAGGGCGAAAAAGGTACGCGGTTCGTGCACACCCTGAACGGCTCGGGCCTCGCGGTCGGGCGCGCCTTGGTGGCGGTGTTGGAGAACTATCAGCAAGCCGACGGGTCGATCGTCGTGCCCGAGGTGTTGCGGCCCTACATGGGCGGGCTCGAAGTGATCGGTGCTGCAGGAGCGAACGCCTAATGGCGAGGTTGCGCATTCTCGTCACCAACGACGACGGCATTAACGCGCCGGGTCTCAAGGTTCTCGAGAAAATCGCCCATTCGCTGAGCGACGATGTGTGGGTGGTGGCACCAGAATACGAGCAAAGCGGCGCGTCGCATTCGCTGACGTTGGTCGAGCCCCTACGCATTCGCAAGATTTCCAAACGGCGCTTTGCAGTCGACGGAACGCCGACCGACTGCGTGGTCATGGCGGTCAACCACATCGTCGAAGGCCCTAAGCCGGACCTGATCCTGTCCGGGGTGAACAGGGGCGCGAACTTGGCCGAGGACGTGACCTATTCCGGCACCATCGCGGCGGCGATGGAGGGGACGTTGCTGGGCATTCCGTCGATCGCCATGAGCCAGGTGTTTACGCGGCCCGAACCCATTCATTGGGGCACTGCCGAAACCCATGGTGCCGGCGTGGTACGCAAACTGCGCAAAGCCGGTTGGCCGAGCGACGTGCTGATGAACGTGAACTTTCCGCCGGTCAAACCGAGTGACGTCAAAGGAATGGTGGTTACCGTGCAAGGCCGGCGCGACGTCGGGAAAATCCAAATCCATGAGCGCGAGGACCCACGCGGCGGTCTCTATTACTGGTTGGGTTTTCGTCGGCAGGTCGGCAAACCCGGCGAGGCCACCGACCTCGGCGCGATGGTGCGCGCGCAAATCTCGATCACGCCGTTGAAAATGAATTTTACGCACGGCGCGACCAGAAAGGCGCTACAGGCCGCCTTCAAGTGACCCAAGACGCGCGCAAGATCCGGTTGATTATGGAGCTGCGCCAGCAGGGGATTACGGATACCGAGGTGCTGTCCGCGATCGAGCGCGTCGCGCGGGAGATCTTCGTCTCGCCGTCGTTCGTCGATCAAGCCTACGAGAATACGGCCCTGCCGATCGAAGAGGGACAGACGATCAGCCAGCCTTATGTCGTTGCGTTCATGACCCAGGCGCTGGACGTCAAGCCGCGGATGCGGGTGCTGGAAATCGGCACCGGTTCGGGCTACCAAGCGGCGGTGCTGGCGCGGTTGTGCCGCAGGGTCTTCACGATCGAGCGATACCGGTCGTTGTTGCGGCGGGCCGAGGAAAAATTCAAGGCGGCACGGATCAGCAATATCGTGACACGGTTGGGCGACGGGGCGAACGGCTGGCCCGAACTTGCGCCGTTCGACCGCATCATCGTGACGGCGGCCGCGCCGGAGGTGCCTTCGGCCCTCAAAGAACAGCTTTCGGAAAACGGCGGCGTCCTCATCGTCCCGGTCGGGCGTGATTCGCAAGCCCAACACATCGTGCGTATCGTGCGGCAGGGCGACGAATTTACGACCGAGGAACTGCTGCCCGTCCGGTTCGTACCCTTGGTTGCGGGCGTCGTGCGCGACAAAGGTGCGGCGGCCACGTGAAGGACCGATGATTTGACCCGCGACGACGCGCCGAGGATTGGTTAGATTATCGTCCGCGAAAGAAACTTCATCGAGGTAGTACCTATGGAATGGACTGACGAAGAACTGGCTGCGCCGCTCAACGACGAAGCCAAAGAGGCGAGCCAACAAGGGAACCTCGAGTTGTCGGTTTTCGTGATCGCCGGCGTGGTGATCGTCTTGTTGATGATGGCACACGTCATCTAACGAAGTTTTGCGCGGTCGCCGGCGTTGAGTTTCAACGGCGACCCGCGCTAATTTTCTCGTGGCAGGGGAAGTTGCGGATCGTTGGGAGAACGAGACGCGGCTGAAGGCATGTGTCGGCGGGTGGCCGGCGAAAGAGGTGGCCTTGACCTTGCAGCGGTTCGTTTTTCTATTCCTGGCCGGGTTGGCGCTTGCAGCGTGCGCGCGCAGTGTGCCCGCGCCGGTCGACTATCGGATCACCGCGGTGATCGAACGGGCTCTGCGCGACGACGCGAGCCGGCGGGCTGACCTGTCTCAGCGACAAGCGCGCCGCGAACTTGGCGACGGACCGATCTACACCGTGCGCTCGGGCGATACGCTGGGCGAAATCGCCGACCGCTACGGCGTGCAAGTCTCGGACATCATTCGCCTAAACGGTCTCGCCAACCCGGACCGGATATTCGTCGGCCAACCCTTGATGCTGCCCGATGCGGCGCGGGTGCAAACGGCGTTTGCCGATCCCGAGAAACGGCGGGCGCGGTCGTCGGTGGTGGTGGACGAAACGGCGATTCCGAAAACCCCCGCGGCCAAGCCTTCCGAGACCACGCAGACCGCCCGTGCGACACCACCGCCGCCCGCACCGAGGGCACGGGTCTTGCCACGTGCACGGGCCTCCCGGGGGTTCGATTGGCCGGTGCAGGGGCGGGTTTTGCAGACATTCGGCCCACAAGGGAATGGGCGCGTGAACGACGGGATCAATATCGCGGCCGCGCCCGGCGCGCCGATTCGCGCGGCCGCCGACGGCGAGGTGATCTATGTCGGCGAGGAAGTGAAGAACCTGGGCAATTTGTTGCTGATCCGGCACGCCGGCGGGTGGATTACCGCCTATGCCCATACCGAAGCTGTTGCCGTGCGGCGTGGCGATCAGGTCAGTCAAGGGCAGCCGATCGCCCAGGTCGGACGGTCGAACGGCGCGAGCCAAGTGCATTTCGAATTGCGGCGCGGCACCGAACCAGTCGATCCGCTGACGCGGCTACCGCAGCTGACCAGTTAGCCGCGGATCGGGGTGTAGAGCCCAGCTTGGATCGCCCGTTCCTGCACCAAGGCGAGGACTGTATCGATCATCGGGCACGGGGTTTCGGTGAGCCGCGCAAGTTCCTGGACTGCGGTGACGAGCGCATCGATTTCCATCGGGCGGCCACGCTCGAGGTCTTGCAGCATCGACGTACGGTGGGCGCCGACCGCGACCGCGCCGGCAATGCGTTTGTCGACGTCGACGGCAAAGCGAACGCCGAGCTTCTCGGCGACGATCTGGGCCTCGACCATCATCGCACGGACCAAGGCGTGGGTGCCTTCGTCGTTGCCGATATCCTCTAGAGTCGCGTGGGTGAGGGCACTGACCGGGTTAAAGGAGAGGTTGCCCCACAACTTGATCCAAATCTCGTCGCGAATGCGGGGCCGCACCGGCGCTTTGAAGCCGCCTGCGATAAGCGCTTTGGATAGGGCGGTGACGCGGTCGGATTTTTCGCCAGACGGTTCGCCCAGCGAGAATCGATCGCCTTCGATATGGGTGATGACCCCCGGCGCGCTTACCTCGCAGGCGGGGTAGACCACGCAACCGATCATGCGCTCGGGCCCTAAGGTCTGCCATTGGGCGTCATCTGGGTCGAGGCAGCGAAGGCGTGCGTCGCGCCACGGACCATCGAGGGCGTGGAAGTACCACCACGGTACGCCGTTGACCCCCCACACCACCGGCGTCTCGGGACCCAGGAGGGTGGCGATGTCGCCGAGCGCCGGGATGACCGAATGCGCCTTGAGGGTGACGATGACGTAGTCCTGGGGGCCCAGCGTCTTGGGATCATCCGTCGCGGCGACCTGGGTCGTGATGGTTTGGCCGTCTTTGGTGAGCTTGAGGCCGTTCGCCTGAATGGCGGCAAGGTGTGGGCCGCGGGCCACCAAAGAGACCTCCGCGCCGGCCTGCGCCAAACCGGCGCCGAGATAGCCACCGATGGCACCCGCGCCGTAGATACAGATTTTCATCCGGCGAGGCCGAGTTTTTCCGCGAGCCCGATGCGTTGCATTTTGCCGGTGGCGCCCTTGGGGATCTCGTCCAAGATTACGATGCGGCGCGGGACTTTGAAGTCGGTGAGGTGTTCGGCAACGAAAGCGCGCAAGGATTTTTCGTCGATATCCCGTCCCTCTTGCAAGACGACCGCGGCAGCGACCTCCTCGCCGAGTTTGTCGTGGGGCATGGCGAAGGTGACGGCCTGCGCGACCGCATCATGTGCCATCAAGACGTTATCGACCTCGAGCGGGGCGATCTTTTCGCCGCCGCGATTAATGATTTCCTTGAGGCGGCCGGTGATGGTGAGAAAGCCGTCAGCGTCGAGGACGCCTTGATCGCCGGTGCGGAACCAGCCGTCGGTGAAGGCGGTGGCGTTGGCGTCGGGATTGTTCTCGTAACCCTTGGTGACGTTCTCGCCGCGAATGACGACTTCGCCGGTCTCGCCTTGGGTCAGCAGTGCGCCATCGGCGTCCATGATTGCCACCTCCGGCCCCGCGGCGACACCAACGCTGCCGGGTTTGCGCGTGCCCGGGGGAAGTTCGTTGCTGGCCATTTGATGGCTGGCTTCGGTCATCCCGTAGGATTCGATCACCGGCGCGCCGAACACCGCTTCGAGGTCGTGCATGACCGGCGGCGGCAGGGACGACGACGACGACCGGATGAAACGCAAAGCCATTTTGGCGACGATCTCTTGGTTGCGCGCGGCGCGCGAGAGAATGGCTTGGTGCATCGTCGGGACGGCTGTGTACCACGTAGGCCGGATGGCCTCGAACCAGCCGAAGACTCGCAGGGCGTTGAAACCCGGCGTGCAGTGCACAGAGGCGCCTGCCGCCAAGGACGCCGAGACGGCCGCGATCAGGCCATGGATGTGGAACAGCGGCATGATGTTCAAGCACCGGTCTTGCGACGAAAGATCCAGTGTGACCCCTATGTTACGTGACGAAGCCGCGATATTGGTGTGGCTGAGCGGCACGATCTTGGGTCGCGAGGTCGTGCCCGAGGTGTGCAACACCAAGGCGATATCGTCCGCCGTCGCGGCGCCCGCTGCTGGTGCGGCCCCGGTGTTGGGGCCTTCGAGGACGAACCGGCCGGCTGGGGCGTCGGCATCGGCCGTGAGGGTCAGGATCGCGATTCCGAGTTCTTCGGCGATGGCGCGGGCCGGCGTGTCGTCGCCAGCTTGGACGATCAGCGCCTTGGCATTGAGGTCTTCGAGGTAGAAGCGGAATTCGTCGGCGCGATAGGCCGGGTTGAGCGGCGCGGTGGTTGCCGAGGCGGCCACGCTGATGAAGGCGGCAGCCATTTCTGGCCCGTTAGGCAGCACGATCGCGACCCGGTCGTTACGCCCGATCCCGAGGCCGTTGAGGGTTGCGCGCGTTTGATCGACCAGGGCGCAAAGGCCGGCATAGGTTAGGGGCGTACGATCCGGGGCGCCGATTGCGGGAAGGGCGCCGTCATGGGTCGCGATGGTGTCGTGGATGAGCGGCATTGCGGCTAGACCTTTTTTCCCTGGCGCCCGGCCAAATCTTGAATGAACTGCCAAGCAACGCGCCCGGATCGGGCGCCGCGGGTCATCGACCACTCGATGGCGTCGGCGTGGAGCCGTTCGGTATCGACCTTAAGGTCGAGTTGGGTCACGTAGCCATCGATCATCGCGAGGAATTCGGCCTGATTGCAGGCATGAAAGCCTAGCCATAGGCCGAAGCGGTCCGACAACGAGACTTTTTCTTCGACCGATTCCGAGGGGTTGATCGCGGTAGAGCGCTCGTTCTCGATCATGTCGCGCGGCATGAGGTGGCGCCGATTGGAGGTGGCGTAGAACAGGACGTTGTCGGGCCGGCCTTCGAGCCCACCCTCAAGAACGGCCTTGAGCGATTTGTAACTGGTGTCGGCGGTGTCGAACGAGAGGTCGTCGCAGAAAAGAATGCAGCGTCGCGGGGCGGCGGCAAGGATCGCAAGTAGTTGGGGTAGGGTGGGGATGTCTTCGCGATGAATCTCCACCAAGACCAACGCACTCGGCGACTCTCGATTGATCGACGCGTGCGTGGCTTTGACGAGGGAGCTTTTCCCCATGCCGCGTGCGCCCCAAAGGAGGGCGTTGTTCGCGGCATGACCGGCCGCGAAGCGGCGGGTGTTGTCGAGCAAAGTGTCCCGGACTCGGTCGATCCCCACCAACATGGCGAGGTCGACATGGGCCACGCTCGGCACCGGTTGGAGACGCCTGTCCTGGGCCTGCCAGACGAAGGCGTCGGCGGCGGCAAGGTCGGGCGCCGC
This sequence comes from Alphaproteobacteria bacterium, assembly GCA_038121105.1. Classification (GTDB taxonomy): domain Bacteria; phylum Pseudomonadota; class Alphaproteobacteria; order SHVP01; family SHVP01; genus CALJDF01. Next base: position 150,188 of record JAYONB010000004.1, read on the forward strand.
GGTTTGGGCCGGTTGGAGGCCCTCCAGCGCGTCGGCGATGCGCTGTAACAAGGGCTTGAGGTCAGGGTCAGTCATGGCCCGACCCTACGTCGCCGAACGCCCAATGCAAAGTCTCAAGAGGCCGGGCCAATCGGTGGCCACAGGCCAATAATCGGGAGCCACACAAGGCCGCGACAGGTCATGTGCGCGGTTTGCAATCGGCTTTGAGGCCGGTATAGTCCCGCAGCCATTTGGGCCAATTCTCAGGAGTTTCTATGTTGATTTCGCAGGCCTTCGCGCAAGGTGCTGGTGGTGGTGCTGGCGGTTTCGAACTGATGGGGCTGCTGCCGCTGGTCCTGATATTCGTCGTCTTCTACTTCTTGCTGATCCGGCCACAGCAAAAGAAGGTGAAAATGCATCGCGAGATGGTGGGCAATGTGCGCCGCGGCGACAACGTCGTGACCGGTGGCGGGATCATTGGCAAAATCACCAAGGTGGTGGACGACAATCGCGTGGAAGTCGAGATTGCCGACAACGTCAAAGTGCAGGTCGCACGGGGCACGATTCAAGATGTGGTGTCGCGCGGCGAACCGGTTTCTGACGACAAGAAATAGGACCCCACGCGGGCCGGATGCGCCCGGTGGAGTATTAGTCGAAGAGTGAGCAGGCACCGTTAGATGCTGCAATTCGCGAAATGGAAGACGACGTTGGTGGCGCTTGTGGTCGCCGCTGGGATCGTTTTCGTGCTGCCTAACTTCTTTCCGCGCGCGAACGTGGAAAAATGGCCGGGTTGGCTGCCGAATCAACAAATCAATCTGGGCCTCGACCTGCAGGGCGGATCGCATCTGCTGTTGGAGGTCGATGTCGATTCGGTCATTCGCGAACGCTTGGAGTCGTTGGAGAGCGAAGTTCGCCGCGCGCTGCGCTCCGAACGCATCAACTACACCGGAATTGGCCTCGAACAGAACGGTGTGCGCGTCCGGTTAATCAACCCGGAGCAACGGGACGACGCGTTACGTACGCTGCGGGGGCTTTCGCAGCCCATTGTCACGAATGCGTTCCTGGCGGTGGGTGCCCGCGACCTCGACGTGCAAGTCGATGATGAAGGCGTTGCGCGGCTCAGGCTCACCGACGAGGCGATTGCCGAACGCCGTCGCGCGGCCGTCGAGCAATCGATCGAGATTGTGCGCCGGAGGATCGACGAAACCGGCACGCGCGAGCCCTCGATCCAACGTCAGGGTGAAGACCGTATCTTGGTGCAACTGCCCGGCGTGGACGATCCAGATCGGATCAAACGATTGCTGGGGCAGACCGCGCGATTGACGTTCCAGCTTGTGGATTTGGATGCGCGGCCGGGCGTTCGCGCGCCGCCGGGCTCGGTCGCACTGCCCGCCGACCCGCGATCGTCGAGCCATCAAACCGAATACATCGTCCGCCGCGAGGTCATCATCAGCGGTGAGAATCTCGTCAACGCGTCGACGACATTCGACCAACAATCCGGCGGTCCGGCCGTCAGTTTCCGGTTCGATGCCGCCGGGGGACGGCGCTTCGGCCAGGTTACGACCGACAACGTGGGGCGGCCTTTTGCAATCGTTCTCGACGGCAAAGTGATCAGCGCGCCCAACATTCGCCAACCCATCTTGGGCGGTTCGGGGATTATCTCAGGCGGCTTTTCGGTTCAGGAAGCCAACGATCTAGCCCTGTTGTTGCGGGCCGGTGCCCTGCCGGCGCCGCTGAATATTCTCGAAGAACGGTCGGTCGGGCCGGGCCTGGGTGCAGATTCGGTGGCCGCGGGCGAGCTTGCCAGCATTATCGCGTTCCTTGCGGTGATGGTGTTCATGGTGATGGCCTACGGGATGTTCGGCGCCGTCGCGAATGTTGCGCTTTTGGTCAACATGATCTTGATCGGCGGCGGTCTGTCGTTGCTCCAAGCGACGCTCACGTTGCCGGGGATCGCGGGCGTGGTGCTGACGATCGGTATGGCGGTCGACGCCAACGTACTGATCTTCGAGCGCATACGTGAAGAAGTCCGAACGGGCAAAACGCCGATTGCGGCGATTGACGCGGGCTATTCCCGCGCCCTGACAACGATCATCGACGCCAACGTGACCACGTTGATCGCCGCGGTACTGTTGTTCCAGTTCGGGTCGGGGCCGGTCAAAGGGTTTGCGGTCACGCTGGCGTTCGGGATCGCTAGTTCGATGTTCACGGCGATTACCCTGACCCGGTTGATCGTCATCACCTGGATGCGGTGGCGGCGGCCCACCGTGTTGCCGATTTAGGGGCGCGACGATGGCTTGGCGCCTCAAACTCGTTCCGGACAAAACCAACGTACCGTTTATGAAGGTGCGCAACGGCGCGTTTGGGTTTTCCGGTATTCTGGCGGTTCTCTCGATAGTCTTTTTGGTCATTCTCGGGCTGAACTTCGGAATCGATTTCCGCGGCGGGACGCTCATCCAGGTCAAAACGCAAGGCCCCGCCAATATTTCCGTGATGCGCGATGCGGTGGGGAGCCTGAATCTAGGCGATTTAGCGCTGCAGGAATTTGGCGAAGAAGACGAAGTCCTGATCCGTGTCGAGCGCCAAGTCGGGGATAGCGAAGAACAGCAAGCTGCCGTCGACGTCATCAAACGCGCGCTCGAAGGTGCGATCGACGGCGATATCGAATACCGCCGCGTCGAGTTTGTCGGCCCCCAAGTTTCCAGCGAGTTGGTGCGGGCCGGGGCGCTGGCGCTCGGCCTCGCGCTGGCGGCGATGCTGATCTACATCTGGTTCCGTTTTGAATGGCAGTTCTCCGTCGGCGCGGTAATGGCACTGGTGCACGATGTCATCTTGACGTTCGGCTTCTTTGCCATCACCGGTCTCGAATTCAATCTGTCGATCGTGGCGGCGATTCTGACGATCGTCGGGTATTCGATGAACGATACGGTGGTCGTTTACGACCGCGTGCGCGAGAATCTCCGCAAGTACAAGAAGATGGATCTGAAGGACCTGATCGACCTTTCGATCAACGATACGCTATCGCGCACGACCCTGACCTCGGTGACGACAATGTTGGCGCTGGTGGCGTTGGCGGTTGTCGGCGGGCCGGTCATTGCCGGTTTCGTCCTGGCGATGATTTGGGGCGTGGTGATCGGGACCTATTCGTCGATCTTCGTCGCCGCGCCGGTGCTGCTCTACCTCGGCGTCCGCCGCGAGGTATTCGACAAAGAGACCGACGAGAAACCCGGCGACGCCACCCCGGCCTAGGTCTGATGGACGTCACCCCGCTCGTTCCGCGAGGGCGCCAGGTCATCAATAGCTATGGTGCCGGTGGGTTCATGGTGTCGGGCGAACGCTACGACGGGTCGGTACTTGTCTTTCCAAACCAGATCGTCGCTTTTGCGCCCAAGTCCTGGTCCGAGCTCGACCTCGAACATCTTAAGCCGATCACGGAGGCCGAGCCGCGGGTCGAACTGCTGTTGATGGGGTGTGGGCCGTCCATTCAACCGCTTGATCCGGCATTGCGCGGCGCCTTGAGAGAGGCCGGGATCGGCATCGAGTTGATGGATACCGGCGCAGCATGTCGCACGTACAACATCCTGATGGCCGAAGACCGGCGTGTTGCGGCGGCATTGATTGCCTTGGATTGACGCCGGTCTTGTCCCGTGCCGGCCAATCGCGCGACACTACGGCATGATCGAAATTGCTTCTGGCACCGGACGCGGCGATCACCGTCACCATAGGCTCGCTGCGGCGATCTTCGCTGGCATCGTTGCGGTTTGGGCCGCGGGGATGGCGGTCGTCGTCAACGCCTCCTCGGTTGCGGATGTGCAGGCCGGGACGGTCGTGACGGTGTTTTCACCGGCCGACGAGCGCGCCGCGATGGCGGCCATTCGATCCGCGGGGGGATTGATAGTCGCCAATCCGGCGGCCGGGACATGGGTCGTGCATGCAGAGGAAGAGGGGTTTGCCGCCCGGCTGCGCGACCAGGGCGCACTCGGCGTCTTCGCCAAACTCCCGGTGGCGCTTCCGGGCGCGGCAGGGTGCTTCTTCTTACCCCGCGGCCAACATGCGCTGTTTACCCGCCCACGATCCGACCCGGGAGCTTAGCCTCGGAACAAAAAAAAGGGGGCCCGAAGGCCCCCTTTTCGTTTCGGCGAAGTTTCGCCTAGTAGAGGTTCTGCGCCGACACCATGGCATAGAGCATGGGGATCGAGAGCAGGGTATTGGTCCGCGAGAACAACATAGCGGTCCGGGCCGATGCGGCCTTGGTGTCGGCGTCGGCTTCGACGAGGCCGAGGGCCTTTTTCTGGTTCGGCCAAATCACGAACCATACGTTGAACCACATGATGGTACCGAGCCACATGCCGATCCCGATCGCGGTGTGACGTGCGACGCCGGAGTCGAGGCCGATGATTACGGCGTCAATGAAGTAGCCGTTGATCAGCGCCAGGATGATGCCTGTCACCAGGGTGCCCATCGCGCCCCAGCGGAACCAAAACAGGGCCGCCGGTGCGATGTGCTTGGAAACGCCCGGCTTCAGTTCGTCCGGGACCTTCGGCATGGTCGGGATCTGAACGAAGTTGAAGTACCAGAGCAAGCCGATCCACATCACCCCGGACAGGACGTGCAGCCAGCGGAAAAAGAACGACCACCAATTGGTGTCGAATTCGAGGCCCTGGCCATGCCAGCCGACCACGACGGCAATCATCACGATGGCCAGCACAATGCCGGCGATAACCGTAGACTGCAGATTTTGTAGAATTGAACCCATAGAAACGCGCCTCCCTCAGAGGTTCACACAAGATGTTGTGTGGTAGAACCCAAGTCGGGCAAACTATAGAACGTTTCTCATTTACCTCGCAACCGCGTGTGCAAAGCCCCCTGGGGTCTGGCGCCGGAGACAATTATGTCCGCAGATGACGCGCTGATGCATTGCGCGGATGAGCTCAAGCAGCACGATGCCGATCGGTATTTGGTGGCGACGCTGCTGCCGCCGGCCGGTCGCCGGGTCGCGCTGGCATTGTTCGCGCTCGATCTCGAGTTGTCGCGCATTCCGGACGCGGTTACCGAGCGCGCGCTGGGGGAGATAAGGCTTCAGTTTTGGCGCGATACCCTGTCGGGCCTTGCCGAGGGGACCGTTGCGGCGCACCCGGTGGCCCAAGGGCTTGCGGCGGCGCTGGGTGGTAGCTTGCCGCTTCCGACGTTGCTGGCACTGGTCGATGCCCGCGGCCGCGACCTTGACGATTCGCCGCCCGCCAATTTGGCCGAGCTCGTGCAGTACGGCGCTCGCACTGCGGGGGCGCTCAACGTCTTGCTTCTAGCGTTCTTGGGTGTGAAAGACCCCGAGGTCGCGCGGGCCGCTCGGGCGGCCGGAACCGGTTGGTGTTTGGTTGGAAGGATGCGGGATCTACCGCGCGCCGCCGCCCATCGTCGACTATCGATCCCACAGGATGTCCTGGCGCGATCACGGGTTGACCGCGAGGCGACATTTGCGGGGCACTTTACGCCCGAGCTGGGCAAGGCGGTGAGCGCGGTCGTGGCCGAGGCGGAAACACACTTGACCGAAGCCCGGCGGACACCCCTGCCTAAAGCCGCTCGACCGGTCTTTGCCTCGGTCCTTCTCGCCGTCAGAGATGCCCAGGCCCTTCAAAAAGCCAACGGCAACCCGTTCGGCTTGAAGCCGCCGGGGCAGCTCTCGCGCCAATTGACGATGGCGCTTTCCGTGTTGACTGGAAAAAAGAGCTAGCCGGCCGTTTCCCGCTGCTGGGCCCGCGCGCATTTTTCGAGGGTCAAGCCGTGCGGTTCGATGAACGTGCCGTCCGCTGCGGCCCGTTGAAAGAACACGGCGGAGCCGTCGTTGGCGCAGGCCGAGAGGTCGTTGAGCCAACGGTATTGTTGTCCGTCGAGCCAGGTAAAGGATCGGCCGGGCTGGCCGGCACAGCCCGCCACCGCGAGAAGCGCCCCAGCGATCAGAAATGCGCGCATTAAGAAATCTCCATCGTTGCAGAATGCGCGCGAGGTTAGGGGCGAAGGATGGCGGGTGCGGGGCCGGATTGCGGTAGGCGTGCGGAGAAGTTGCGGCAAGAACGTGGCGCGCCGCCGCACCGCCATCTGGCATACTTAGCGCGACGAGCCCGGCACGTGGCGACAAGGTCACGTTCGGGCCCAAGTTGAGGTTGGGAGCTCGGGACTTTGCGCTGTTGGGGTGCGATTGTCTTGGCGGTTGGTGTTCTGCTTGCGACGTCTAGTTGGGCGCAGGACATCAGTGGCGCCGCGCGGGTGATCGACGGCGATACGCTGGCGGTCGGAGCCGACCGGGTGCGTCTGTTTGGGATCGATGCGCCGGAACGAGGACAGCCCTGTCATGACGGCGGCGACTGCGGCGCCGCTGCGACGGCTTTTCTAGTGAATCTGATCGACGGTCGCGCGGTTCGGTGCGTCCAAGAAGACGTCGATCAATATGGTCGCGTGGTGGCAACTTGTTTTGTCGGGGCGACGGACTTGAACCGGGCGATGGTTCGGGCCGGGCACGCGGTGCCTTATCTCGCTTTTTCCCGACGCTATGCGGGCGATACCGTGGCGTCGCCGCGCTTCGCCGCCCCGGCCGCCTACCGTCGCGCGGGCCGGAACGAACGACGCGCGTCGGAGTCGGCCGCCGAAACATTAGCGGCCCCGGCACCCGGCGACTGCGCGATCAAGGGCAATGTATCGTCGCGCGGCGTGCGCATCTATCACCTGCCGGGTTCGCGTAGCTATGCCGCCACCCGCATCGATACCGCGCGGGGGGAACGCTGGTTCTGTTCCGTGGCGGAGGCCGAAGCGGCAGGCTGGCGGGCGCCACGGCGTTAGGCGCTACTTGTTGCCGGAGGTGGCGAGGATGTCGCTGAGCGGGACCCCCGATTTGAGGCGTTCCGTGCGGGTCTGTTCCTCGGCGTGTTCGGTTGCCGCTTTGGCGAGTACTGCTTCGACCTGATCGCGGGGCACGACGAGGACGCCGTCCGGGCCGCCGCACACGAAATCGCCAGGGCGTATCACGACGTCGCCGATGGCGATCGGCACGTTGGTTTCGCCGGTTTGACCCTTGGTCGAGCCGCGGAGCGACAGACCGATGGCGAAGACCGGAAAGCCCAGCGCGACGATGTCGTCGATGTCGCGGGCGCGTCCGTTGGTGACGCAGCCGACGATGCCCTTCATTTGTGATGCGGTGCTTGCGGTATCGCCCCACACGGCGCTGCGGCTATTGGCGCCGGCATCAATCACGATGACATCCCCGGCCTTGGCTTCTCCGACCGCGCGGGTTACCGCGGTGTTATCGCCCGCCGGGCAGCGCACGGTAAAGGCTGTGCCGACCATTGCGGTGCCGGGCACAAGCTGGCGAATTTCCGGCGGCAAGTCGCACGCCGGCGGGGTCGCCTCGGCAAGGGTGGGGACAGCATAACCACGCAATGCGGTCGCTATTTCTTCGTCGGTCATGGAGCCGAGCTAGTCCTTTTTGGCGGCGACGGCTTCGAGCTCAAGCAACACCTCGGGCAGGGCCAGCGCTTTGACATAAACCAACGTGCCGGCCGGGGTGTGCCCCTTGAAGTGCTTCTGACCCGCCTTGGCGATGGCGCCGATATCGCCTGGGTCCACCATGTAGAGATTGGTCTTCACGATATCGGTCACGTCCATGCCGGCTTCGTGCAGGGTTTCGACGACTCGGGCGTACACGATATCGGCTTGGGTCTCGGCGTCGGGCGGGGTGTCGCCGTTCTCGTCGGTCGCGGTTTGACCCGAAATATAGAGAACGCGTGAGCCCGGTGGGATTTCGACGCTCCGGTTGCGATAGCCGCCATGCGGATTGCGGATGACGTTGCTGGTCATGATGTCCTCCCTTCGAATGCTCGGCAGATCGTACCGCGTTTTTCGGGAGAAAGGGCAGCAGAGGATGTCGGCGGTTCTAGGGGCCGACTTTTCTACTTCTTCAAGCGATGCCGATTGGGCCGCGCTGGTGGCATATCGAGAGACAAACTGACTGGCCACCAAATCGCCGGCGACGTTCACGACGGTGCGGCACATATCGAGGATGCGGTCGACACCTAGGATGATCGCGATGCCCGCCGCCGGTACGCCGATGCTGGTCAGGATCGTCGCCAGGATGATGATGCCGATCCCCGGCGTCCCGGGTGAGCCGATCGCCGCGCCGGTCGCCATCACCACGACGAGGATCATGCCGGTAAGGCCGATCTCAACGCCGAAGACCTGCGCCAGGAACAGCGCCGCCACCCCTTGGTACAACGCGGTGCCGCCCATGTTGATGGTGGTGCCGAGCGGGATGGTGAAGCGCGCCACCGCGGCATGGGCGCCGAGTTTGCCGACCGACGTGGCGAGCGATACCGGCATAACGGCAGCCGAGCTTGAGGTGGAAAAGGCCAGCAACAGGGGCTCTCGCGCCGCGCGGAGAAACTTCATCGGTGGTGTGCCGGCCCAGGCTGCGGTCGCGAGGTAAAGCGCAAACAAGATGGCCAGACCGAGGATGACGGTGGCGACGTAAACCGCGGTACTGAGCAAGGCGGCGACGCCGACCTGTGCCGTGATCTGAGCGAGCAACCCAAATACCGCCAAGGGCGCGAAGCGCAGCACCACGGAGACGACCGCCATAGCCACTGCCTGGACCGAAGCGAGGAGGTCGAGCAGCGGGCGGCGCTGTTCGCTCGAAATCGAAATCATCGCGACGCCGATGATGACGGCGGCAATGACGATCTGCAGCATGTTGCCCGACACGAAGGTCGCGAGCGGATCCTTCGGGAAAATCGAGACGAGGAGATCGGGGAACTCGGCCAGGCCCGGCAGGGTGGCGGCCTCTGGGGTCGGCGCGGTGGTTGTGGCGATGTCGGTCCCGCCTTCGATGACGGTGCCGGGTTTGATGAAAACCGCGAGCCCAATGCCAATGATTGCGGCAATGACGGTGAAGACCAGAAAGAAGCCGATCGTCCAAATCCCGATGACGCCGAGTTGCCCGGTGCTGCCACCCGAAATGCCTCGGATCACCGATGCAATCACCAGCGGGATCACCACGAACTGAATGGCCAAGAGAAAGAGTTTGCCGGGCAAAGCGACCCAGTTCCCGACGAGGGAGGCGGTAGACGGTGAAAGCAAGCCCCCCGTCGGCCCAATGGCGAGCCCGAAGGCGATGCCCAGCGCCATGCCGACCAGCACCTGAAGCCACAGGCGTTGGCGAAGCAGGCCAAGGAGGCGCCGGCGACCGCGCATGATTGGCGTACCGCCGTTTTCGTGGTTTGCGATGGCGTCGTTGTCTGTCATGGCCGTCCCTTACACCGCGATGTGACCGGGCACATTGCTTACAATCAAATGCCGCGGCGCTGTGGTGGGGCGCGCATTGTTTGGACACCGTGCGCCAGGGGGGCTTTCCGTCGCCTGCTGGCAAAATGATCGCAGAAATCTCGGTCTGGTCCGGTCATAACATTTTCTGTGGATAACCCATGTTCGGCGTCGGCTGGTCGTGGCTGGCGCCGAAGTGGGCGTGTACCCTGCGCTTCCTTCGCGCGCATGCGCAGAAGCAACTCCGGGTGGCAATCCGCCGGAAAATGACAGTGACGAGAAACAGGTGAAATCATGGCAGGTAGTGTGAATAAGGTCATTTTGGTGGGGAACCTGGGGCGTGACCCCGAAATTCGGTCCACCCAGCAGGGCGCAGAATTGTGCAACCTCTCGATCGCAACTTCGGAAACGTGGCGCGACAAGGGAACCGGTGAGCGCCGTGAGCGCACCGAATGGCACCGCGTGGTGATCTTCAACGAGAACCTCGTTCGGGTCGCCAAGGACTTCTTGCAAAAAGGCCGCAAGGTATATGTCGAGGGCCAATTGCAGACCCGTAAATGGCAAGACCAGTCCGGGCAGGATCGGTATTCGACGGAGGTGGTGCTGGGGCGCTTTCGCGGGGATCTGCAGATTCTGGATTCACGCGGCCAAGGTGGCGGCGACCAGATGGGCGGCGGTGGTGGTTACGACCAACTGCCCGACGATGGCGGTCCAGGCCAAGCGATGCCACCGGCGGAATTGGATGACGAAATTCCGTTCTAGCTTAATTATCTATTACATTAAGCCAGAAGTATAAGCTGCTGATAATAAAGTAAAAAAACATGGCCGGATTGCGCGCTCAACCGCGCCGCCCTTGATTTACCAGCTGTCGCGCCCAATATGACTGACTGGTCAGTCATATTGGAGTAGAGCTTGGCGCAGCACCAAGAAAGCGGTCAAGGCGTTGGCAAGAAGCCGCCGCGCGGCGACAAGGCACAAGACATCCTCGACGCCGCACGGGCGGAATTCTTGGCGCGCGGTTACGCGGCGGCCCGGCTCGACGACATCGCGGCCCGCGCCGGCGTCGCTAAGGGAACGCTCTACCTCTATTTCCAAAGCAAGGAAGACATCTTTCAGTCGCTCGTGCGGACGGCCATCGTGCCGAACTTGGCGCAGCTCGAAACCATGGCTGAGGCGTGGGACGGACCGATTACCCCGCTGCTCGAACGCTTTGCATCGGTCGCGCTTGGGGTAGCCGGCAACGACAAGCTTGTCGCGATCCCCCGGCTGCTGTTGGCGGAGGCAAAGACGTTTCCCGACCTTGCCCGGTTCTACTATCGCGAAGTCGCGCGACGCGGCATCGGCCTACTGACCAAGATCATCGCCAAGGGCGTTGCCAGCGGTGAATTCCGGACGGTCGAGCCGCTGCATGCGGCCCGCCTCGTGATCGCCCCGTTCCTTCTTCACGCGATGTGGCAAAGCATGTTCGTCGAATTCGACGACAACCCAGTCGATCCGGCGGCCTATGCCAAGACCCACCTCGATGTCCTCCTCAATGGCCTGCGGGCCGATACCGGGAGTTCCGAATGAGCAGTGTCCTGAACTGGTTAGGCGAAACCTTCATGGCCGTCGTTGTGGCGGTCGGCGCGGTTTTTGGCGGCGGCGACGAGGGGCCCGCGACGTATCAAGGCTATGTCGAGGGCGAAAACGTTCGTATCGCCGCGGCAACAAGCGGGACGCTCGACATGCTGGGGGTGCGGCGGGGCGACATGGTGGGGCCGGGTGATGTCGTCTTTATCCTCGAACATGAGCGCGAGAGTGCGGCGCTGCGGGAGGCCGCCGCGCACCTTGCCGAGGCCCGGTTCGCCTATGACAACCTGCGCACTGGTTTGCGTGATCCCGAACTTGAGGTGATCGACGCCCAGCGCGCGCAGGCCGAGGCGGATCTCGCGTTTTCTGAATCTGATCTGCGGCGTGTGCAGCAGCTCATCAAGAGCAATGTTGCCGCGGCCCAGCGGCTCGATTCCGCGCAAGCGGCCGTCGACTGCAACAAGGCGCGGGTGGAGGAGTTGCGGGCACGGCTCGAGGCCGGTCGCATGGCGGCGCGCGATAACGAGATCGGTGCGGCGCGGGCGCGGGTGAACGCCGCGCAAGCTGCCGTCGCACAGGCTGAATGGCAATTGAGCCAGCGGAGCGGGTTGAGCCCCACCGAGGGCCGGGTGGTCGATACCCTGTTCCGCGCCGGCGAGCAGGTCATGGCAGGGCAACCTGTGATCGAGTTGCTGCCGCCAGAGAACCTGATCGTGCGGTTCTTTGTGCCCGAGCCGGTTCTAAGCGACATCGCCGTTGGGGCCGAGGTCTGGCTGCAATGGGGCGCGGCGGCCCGCACCGTGGCGGCGACGGTGACGTTTATCGCACCGGAGGCGGAATTTACCCCGCCGGTGATCTACAGCGAGACGGCGCGCGATAAGCTGGTCTTTCTGGTCGAGGCGCGACCGAAGGATCTTGCCGGCCTCAACGTCGGACAGCCCCTTGACGTCACGCTGGAGCCACCGCAATGACAGACACCGATCTGGCGATCTCGGTCAAAGGGCTGAAGAAAAGCTTTGGCGGCAAAGCGGTGGTGCACGATTTCGGGATCGATGTCGAGCGGGGCGCGATTTACGGCTTTCTAGGGCCCAACGGCAGTGGCAAGACGACAACGATCCGTATGCTGTGCGGACTACTGAAGCCGGACGCCGGCAGCGGCACGTGCCTCGGTTTCGACGTGATCCGCGAGACCGCGGCGATCAAGCGCCGTGTCGGGTACATGACGCAGCGCTTTAGCCTCTACGAGGATCTATCGATTCGGGAGAATCTCGATTTCGTGGCGCGCATCTACGGTGTACGGCATCCGCGCCGGGTTGTGGCTGAGACCCTCGACCGACTCGGGTTGACCAACCGGCAGCGCCAGCTCGCGGGACACCTGTCCGGCGGCTGGAAGCAACGTCTTGCACTCGCCGCCTCGGTTATGCATCGACCCGACCTGTTACTGCTCGACGAACCGACCGCCGGCGTCGACCCCAAGGCGCGGCGGGAGTTTTGGGACAACATTCACGAATTGGCCGAGGGCGGCGTTACCGTTCTGGTCAGCACGCATTACATGGACGAAGCCGAGCGCTGTCACCGCATCGCGTATCTTGCCTACGGCCATTTGTTGGTCCAGGGCACGGTGGCCGAGGTGATCGGCGGCTCCGGCCTACACACCTGGATTGTCGACGGGGCGCCGCTCGGTCTTGCCGGTGACTTACGGCGCGCGCCCGGTGTCGACACCGTGGCGGCATTCGGTCAGCGGTTGCACGTCAGCGGACGGGACGACGCCTTGTTGGCCGCAACCGTGGCCGGTGTGCGGGCGCGGGGGCTTAAAGCGCACGAAGCCGACCCTTCGCTCGAAGATGTCTTTATTCGGCTCATGAACGAGAGCCTCGACAGCGACCATGCGCCGGGGGGCAACGCCTGATGTCCTCGCTGCGCCGATTCTTTGCGGTGGTCGCCAAAGAATTCGTCCAGATGCGGCGTGACCGCCTGACCTTTGCGATGATGGTCGGCATCCCGATCGTGCAGCTCGTGCTGTTCGGCTTTGCCATCAATAACGATCCCAAGTCGCTACCGACGGCGGTGCTGTCGAACGACAACGGTGTCTTCGCGCGTTCCGTGGTTCGGGCGATGGAAAACACGGGTTATTTCAAAGTGGTGGCGATGGTCGACAGCGAGGCCGACATCGAACGCATGCTGAAGGACGGCGCGGTCCAGTTCGCGGTAACCATACCGCCGGATTTTGGGCGCGACCTGCAGCGCGGTGTGCGGCCGACGGTCTTGGTGGAGGCCGACGCCACCGATCCGGCCGCGACGAGCAACGCGCTTTCCGCGCTGCAACGTTTGCCTGAGACCGCTTTGCGCCACGACCTTACCGGACCGCTGGTGCGGCTTGCCTCGGGGCCGCCGCCGTTCCGAATCGTCACCCATCGGGCCTACAACCCGGAAGGGATCACCCAATACAATATCGTGCCGGCGTTGATCGGCGTGATCCTAACGATGACGATGATCATCATGACGGCGCTCGCCGTGACGCGGGAGATCGAGCGCGGCACCATGGAGAACCTGCTGTCGATGCCGATCAGACCGTCCGATGTGCTGCTCGGTAAGATCCTACCGTATACAGCCGTGGGCGCGGTGCAGGTTGTCATTGTCCTTGGCGCAGCGCGCGTGATCTTTGCGGTGCCGTTCGTCGGCAGCCTCGGGCTGTTCGGCGCGATCGTGACGTTGTTTGTCGTTACTAACCTGGCGATGGGGGTGATGTTCTCGACGATCGCGCGCAACCAACTGCAGGCGATGCAGATGGCGATATTCTTCTTCCTGCCGTCGATCATGTTGTCGGGATTCATGTTCCCGTTTCGTGGAATGCCGGCCTGGGCGCAGGTCATTGGCGAGATCCTGCCGCTGACCCATTTCCTGCGAATCACGCGCGGAATCCTGCTCAAGGGGAGCGGATTGGCCGATGTCATGCCCGAGGTCTGGCCGCTTTTGGCCTTCTTATTCGCCGTTCTAGCGGTCGCGATGCGACGGTACCGGCGTACCCTCGATTAGGGGCGGGGAAAGGCGTTGATGCGGCGCTGCAGCATGCCACGAGTCGCCCTCTCTAAATGATTGAAAATAAAAGAAATTTTCCCGAAAAAGTGCTGTCTTGGCGCGCCCGGTTCAGGTATATTTAGGTTCCTCGATGGCCGCGAGTCCCGCGGCCGTTTTGCATTCCACGAATACCATATCTAGTGGTGGGTGCGCGCTGGCCGACTAGGGCACGACCGGCGCCACGCACTGGAGAAAACCCAGACCGTGACCATCGACGACGATCCGCCGCCACCACCCGCGCCACCGTCTGAACCCACCGGAGTCTCGCCGGTGACGATCGAGGAGGAGATGAAACGCTCCTACCTCGACTACGCGATGAGCGTGATCGTGAGCCGAGCGCTGCCCGATGCCCGCGACGGGCTGAAGCCGGTACACCGGCGCATCCTTCATTCGATGAACGAGAGTGGGTTTGATTTCAACAAGCCCTATCGCAAGTCCGCCCGCGTCGTCGGTGACGTCATGGGTAAATACCACCCGCACGGCGATCAGGCGATCTACGACGCCATGGTGCGGATGGCGCAGGATTTCTCGATGCGGGTGCCGCTGCTCGACGGGCAGGGAAATTTCGGGTCGATGGACGGCGATCCGCCGGCGGCGATGCGTTACACCGAGATTCGCATGGCCGAATCGGCGGCGGCGCTGCTCCAGGACATCGACAAGAACACCGTCGATTTCCAAGACAACTATGACGGGTCGGCGCGAGAGCCCTTGGTCTTGCCGGCGCGCTTTCCCAATTTGCTGGTCAACGGTGCCGGTGGCATCGCCGTCGGGATGGCGACGAATATCCCGCCGCATAATTTGGGCGAGATCATCGACGCTTGCTGTGCCTACGTGGATGACCCCGACATCACCGTGGAAGCGATGATGGCGCACGTCGCCGGACCGGACTTCCCGACCGGCGGGATTATTTTGGGGCGCAACGGGTTGCGCGACGGGTTCCGGACCGGTCGTGGCTCGGTGGTGATTCGCAGCAAAGTTCACATGGAGGAGGCCAAGCGCGAGCGCACGGCGATCGTGGTGACGGAGATTCCCTACCAGGTGAACAAGTCTCACTTGGTCGAGCAAATTGCCGATGTGGCGCGCGAGAAACGGGTAGAGGGCATCGTCGATCTACGCGACGAGTCCGATCGTGACGGCGTACGGGTTGTCATCGAGGTTTCCAAAGCGGTGAACCCCGACGTGGTCCTGAACCAGCTCTACCGGTTTACCCGATTGCAGACCTCTTTCGGGGTCAACATGCTGGCGCTCAGCGGCGGGCGCCCGGGCGTGATGAACCTGCGCGACCTGGTGCAGGCCTTTGTCGAGTTTCGCGAAGAAGTTATTGCCCGGCGCACCAAGTTCGAACTCGGCAAGGCGCGCGACCGCGCCCATGTCTTGGTCGGTTTGGCGATCGCTGTAGCCAATATCGATGAGGTGATCGCGATGATCCGGGGAGCGAAGGACCCGGCGGCGGCCCGTGCAGCCCTGACCGGCCGCGATTGGCCGGCCGATGACGTGGCTTCGTTGATCGCGCTGATCGACGAACCGGGGCGCCGGGTCGAAGACGGTGTCTATCGGTTGTCGGACGAACAAGCCCGCGCCATCCTCGAGCTGCGCTTGCAACGCCTGACCGCGCTGGGGCGTGACGAAATCGGCGACGAACTCAAGGAACTCGCGGCGAAGATCATCGACTTCTTGGAGATCCTGCGGAGCCGCGAACGGCTGATGGGCATCCTCCGTGCCGAATTGGTCGAGATGAAGGAGAAGTTCGCGACGCCGCGGCGCACGGTGATCGAGGAAAGCTTTGTCGAACACGACGAAGAAGACCTGATCCAGCGCGAGGACATGGTCGTGACGGTGAGCCACGCGGGCTATATCAAGCGCGTGCCGCTGTCGACCTATCGCACCCAACGTCGCGGCGGCAAGGGGCGCGCCGGGATGTCGACCCGCGACGAGGATTTCGTCGCCCAAGTCAGCGTGGTCAACACGCACACGCCGTTGTTGTTCTTCTCCTCGCGCGGCAAGGTTTACAAACTCAAAACCTACCGGTTGCCGCTCGGCACGCCGCAGGCGCGCGGTCGGCCGATGGTTCATTTGTTGCCGCTGGCCGAGGGCGAGACCATCGCGACGATCCTGCCGCTGCCCGAAGATGAATCGACCTGGGCAGACCTTGTCGCGGTGTTCGCGACGGCCGAAGGCTTGGTGCGGCCGATTTCGCTCAGCAAGTTCGACAACATTCTGTCGACCGGGATCATTGCCATCAAACTCAAGGAAGGCGATCGCCTGATCGGCGTCTCCCTTGCTGCCGATGACGACGACATCTTGCTTGTCGCCCGTGGCGGCAAATGCATTCGGTTCGCGATGCAGGGCGTACGCCTGATGGGCGGTCGCGCGACCGCTGGCGTGCGCGGTATGGCGCTGAAGAACGGGGACGAGGTCATCTCGATGTCCGTTCTGCATCATCTTGAAGCCGATGCCGACGAACGTCAGGCCTACCTCCAGGCCGTTGCCGCCCGCCGCCGGCTGGGTGTCTCAGATTACGAAGGCAAGGAAGACGACAAAGCGCACGATTCGGCTTTGGCCGCGCGGCTGGAAGAGCCGAGCTTTGCGGCGATGGCCGAGGCCGAGCAGTTCATCCTGTCGTTGACGGAGAACGGCTTCGGCAAGCGGTCGTCGTCCTACGAATACCGGACCACCAACCGGGGCGGATCGGGCATCATCAACATCGAGACGTCGGCGCGGAATGGGCAGGTCGTCGCCTCGTTCCCGGTGGCGGATCGTGACGACATCATGTTGGTCACGGATCGCGGCAAGTTGATCCGAATTCCGGTCGGCGATATCCGCATTGCCGGGCGCAACACCCAGGGCGTGATCGTCTTCAAGACCGGCGAAGAAGAGAAGGTTGTCTCGGCCGCGCACCTAGGAGAGGATGACGCCGCCGACGAAGCCGAAGAGGGTGATAGCGGCGATGATGCAGCCGCGGCGTCCGAAACCGACGCCACACCAGAGCAGGAGTAACGCGTTGGCCAGACGGACGGCCGTTTATCCCGGCACTTTCGACCCGATCACCAATGGTCACGTCGATATTATCACGCGCGCCACGCGACTCGTGGACCGCCTCATCGTCGGGGTTGCCGCCAATCCCGGTAAGGGACCGATCTTCGGATTGGACGAGCGCATCGAGTTGGTACGTACCGAAGTCGCCGATATCTCGCGCGAGAGCGGTGCCGAGATCGAGGTCAAACCTTTTTCGAATCTCTTGATGCATTTCGCGGCCGAGTGCGAAGCGGTGATGATCATCCGCGGCCTGCGTGCCGTGACCGATTTCGATTACGAGTTTCAGATGGTCGGCATGAATGCGCGGGTGAATCCCGAAATCGAAACCGTGTTCTTGATGGCCTCGGAGAACCACACGTTTATTTCTTCCCGGTTCGTGAAGGAGATCGCCGTGTTGAACGGCGATGTTACGAGCTTCGTGCCGCCACGCGTGCACAAGAGACTGATCGCGCAAGTCAGTGCGATGAACGGATCAAAAAGCGAGTAGACCCCATGAGACTTTGGCGTTTTATCGGCGCGGCGGTGGTCGCGTTGTTTTTGCTCAACGGTCAGGCGTTCGCCGCCGACCCGGAAAACACTCTGTATCTCGACCTGAAGACCGGTCGTGTCGTGATCGAGATGCGGCCCGACCTTGCGCCCAAGCACGTGGAGCGCATGAAGACGCTGGCTCGCGCCGGATTCTTCGACAACACGCCGATCCACCGCGTGATCAGCGGCTTTATGGCCCAGATGGGGGACCCGACCGGCACCGGCACGGGCGGCTCGGACTTTCCCGACTTGGAGGCGGAGTTTAGCGACGCCAAACATGTGCGTGGGGTGGTTTCTATGGCGCGCGCCCAGAACCCCAACAGTGCCAATTCTCAGTTCTTTATCATGTTCGGATCGACGCCGCAGCTAGACGGCCAATACACGGTCTGGGGAAAAGTGGTTGAAGGCATGGAACACGTCGATCAAATCAAGAAAGGTCGGGGTGGCAACGGGATTGTTCGTCAACCCGATCGCATCATTCAAATGAGGGTTGCCGCCGACGTCGAGTAGGGGCGCCGTCCGTCAGGAAGGAAAAGCTGCATGGAAGACACAATCTATCTCGATCTGAAAGACGGTCGCGTCACGATCAAGACCCGCCCCGATCTTGCGCCCAATCATGTCGCGCGCATCAAAGAGCTTACGCGCGAAGGCTATTACGACGATTGTCCGATCCACCGCGTGATTGAAGGATTTATGGCGCAGATGGGCGACCCTACGGGCACCGGCTCGGGCGGTTCAGACAAGCCCGACCTCGACGCCGAATTCTCAGAAGAGCCCCATGTGCGCGGTACGGTGTCCATGGCGCGCACGATGGATCCCAATAGCGCCAATTCGCAGTTCTTTATTTGCTTCGACGAAGCCTCCTACCTGGACGGGCAATACACTGTGTGGGGCGAGGTGACCGAAGGTATGGAGCACGTCGACGCTATCAAGCGGGGCGAAGGCCAAAGCGGTAGCGTGCCGGATCCTGACAAGATCGTGCGTATGCAGGTTGCCGCTGAGGCGGAGTAACCCGACGGCCGGTCACCGCCTTTCCGATTTCGATTTCGACCTGCCGCGCGAACTGATCGCGCTGCGGCCTGCCGAACCGCGCGATGCCGGGAAGCTGCTTAATTTGCCGCCGACCGGGTCGCTGGTTCACCGTCGTGTCTCGGCGTTGCCCGAGTTGCTGCGACCGGGCGACGTGCTGGTGTTCAACGATACCCGGGTGATCCCCGCGCGCTTGACCGGGCGACGTGACGCGGTGTCGATCGAGGTGACGTTGCACAAACGCGAGGGCGAAGATACCTGGGCGGCATTTGCGAAACCGGCCAAGCGTTTGCGCAAGGACCAGCAGGTGGTGTTTGGCGACGATCTAGGCGCCACGGTGGTCGAAAAACGCGAGGCCGGCGAGGTGGTGTTACGGTTCTCTGCATCGGGAGAAGCGTTGTGGGCGGCGCTTGAACGACATGGCGCCATGCCGCTGCCGCCTTATATCGCGGCGCAACGCCCACCCGATGCGGGCGACCGCGAGACTTACCAGACAGTATTTGCGCGCGAACCGGGCGCCGTGGCGGCGCCGACCGCCGGTTTGCATTTCACGGACCGTTTGTTACGCGCGCTTGATGACCGGGGAGTGGACCGCGTCACCGTAACGCTGCATGTCGGGGCGGGGACATTCTTGCCGGTGAAAACCGAGGACATTGCCGCGCACAAGATGCACGCTGAGTGGGGGCGCATTTCGGAGGCGGCGGCCCAAAAGATCAACGACGCGCGTGAGGCTGGTGGGCGGGTCGTGGCCGTCGGGACGACGAGTTTGCGCTTGCTGGAAAGTGCGGCCGACCCTGAGGGGCGTTTGAACCCCTTCGATGGCGAAACGGACATCTTCATCACGCCGGGGTATCGTTTTCGCGTGACGGACGTTCTGATGACCAACTTTCATTTGCCAAAGTCGACGCTGCTGATGCTGGTTAGCGCGTTCTCCGGTCGCGATCGAATTCTTGCCGCCTATGAAGAGGCCAAAGCCGCGAGCTACCGGTTCTATTCTTACGGCGATGCGTGTTTGCTGGAGCGCGCCACATGAGCCTACCGTTCACGGTTCGAGCCACCGATGGCAACGCGCGTAGCGGGGTGATCGAAACTGCACACGGTACCATCCGGACACCGGCGTTCATGCCGGTCGGCACCGCGGCGACGGTCAAGGCGTTGACGGTCGACCAGGTGCATGCGACCGGCGCGGATATCGTGTTGTGCAACACTTACCATTTGATGTTGCGCCCCGGTGCCGAGCGCATTGCCGAGCTTGGCGGGCTGCACCGATTTATGAATTGGGACGGGCCTATCCTCACCGACTCGGGCGGGTTCCAGGTGATGTCGTTGGCGAAGCTTCGCCGGTTGGACCCCGACGGGGTGACGTTTCAGTCCCATATCGACGGTACCGAGCATCGCCTGACGCCGGAGCGCGCGATCGAGCTGCAGCGTCTGTTCGGCGTCGACATCGCGATGGTGCTGGACGAATGCACACCCTATCCGGCGGACGAGGAGACCGCTGCGGCGTCAATGCGCTTGTCGATGGATTGGGCGGCGCGATGTCGCGCGGCGTATCGACCGGGCGAGGGACGGGCGCTGTTCGGCATCGTGCAGGGCGGCGTGCACCGGACGTTGCGCGCGGAATCTGTGGCACGCTTGATCGACATTGGATTCGAGGGCTACGCCGTCGGCGGCCTTGCGGTTGGGGAAGGGCAGGAACAAATGCTTGGTGTGTTGGACGCGACCGTGCCGCATCTACCGAGTGATCACCCGCGCTATTTGATGGGGGTGGGCAAGCCGGACGATATCATCGAGGCCGTACGGCGCGGCATTGATATGTTCGACTGCGTCTTGCCGACGCGGTCGGGCAGAACGGGCCAAGCGTTTACCCGAGACGGGCCGATCAATATTCGCAATGCGCGGTTCGCCGACGACCCGGCACCGCTGGACCCTACGTCCGATTGTCCGGCAAGTCGGGACTATAGCCGGGCCTATCTGCATCATTTGTTCAAGGCGAAGGAGATGCTCGGGTCGACGTTGCTGACCTGGCACAATGTGGCCTTCTATCAATCCCTGATGGCCGATTTGCGGTCCGCGATTGCGGCCGGTGGGCTAGAGACTTTTTCCCACGACTTTCTTGCCCGATACCGTGCGGACGCTTCGGAAACCCCTTGATCCTTCGCTAACAGACCCAAAATCGCATAGACTGCGGCATCCAGCGCCCGAGGAGAATTTGACCCATGGCCCAAGCTTCCCCCCACGAAATGTATGCGACGCCCGACCATGACGAGGCGGCGCGCGAGGACTTCGTTCTCGAGATGATGGTGCACGTGTCGCGCGATCTTACGCCCGGCAAGCGCAAGCTGTATGACGCGGTGGTGAAGCCCAAGTTCGAGAAGGCGCACGGTCGGGCGCCCGTCAACCGCCATGAAGTCCGCCAGGCGATGGAACAAGAAGACTTCAATCAAGTCTGGGGCGCGCTGCGGCGGACCACCCAGGAGATGATGTTCGATTCGATCGGCGAGTCGGTCGAACGGTTGACCGGTGACTTGATGGCTAAGGCGGAGGATTACCGTAAACCCACCAACCAACGGCGCCAGGGCACATTGGTTTTGGATCCCGATCTGGAAATCCCGCGCTACCACACGGCGGTCGACATTCATTGCAAGCCGGGCGGCTACCACTCCGAGTTGCTGCCGTCGGACGACCTTTTTGCCGGGGCCGAGTACGACCGGTCGTACAATCTTTTTGCGATGGGGGCTTCCGGACCGCTCAACGACGACATGGGGCGCTCTGTCGCGCGTTACGTCACGCGGACCTTCGAGGACCTTAAGCCGCGTCGTATCCTTGAGATGGGGTGCACTGTCGGCCATTCGACTCTGCCCTACGCAGATCTCTATCCCGATGCCGAGGTATATGCGATCGACGTGGCCGCGCCTTGCTTGCGCTATGCCCATGCACGCGCCGAGTCGTTGGGGTATCCGGTGCATTGGTCGCAGCAAAACGCCGAGCAAACGAACTTTCCGGACGGTCATTTCGATCTGATCGTCTCGCACATCTTGTTCCACGAAACATCGAACAAGGCGCTACGAAATATCTTGGCCGAGTGTCATCGTCTGTTGTCGAAGGGCGGCGTGATGGCGCATTTCGAAGCGCCGCAGTACGAGGATATGCCGGACCCCTACGATCACACGCTGGGCGACTGGTCGACGCATTACAACGCCGAACCGTTCTGGGGTACCTTGCACGACCAGGATTTGCGCAAGCTGATGCATGAAGCGGGTTTTCCGAAAGAGGGCCTGTTTCAACACCAAATGGCGCCAAGCGTGTTCTTGGAGAAATCGCCCAAGCACCGCGCGGTCTCGCGCACACCGGCCTATCCGGTGTTTGGCGCGCGCAAAGCCTAGGGGACTGTCCCGCACGTCATGATCCGCTTCTACATCATCATCGGCCTGATCCTGCTTGGCTTGGTCGGGCTATGGGTGTTGATGCGGCGGCGCGAGAACAAGAACGCCAATCCCGGGGTGCAACTGCCCCTGTTGAGCGATCATGACGAAGCCGAAGATGCGACGATCCCGGCTCGGCTGGCCGAGCTTGATGAGATGCGCGCGCGGGGTGAAATCACCGAAGACGAGTACGAATCGCGTCGTCGGCATCTCTTGGGCGACGAGGACGACGACTAGTTGCCCGTTCCGGTTTGAGACGGAGGGATTCGCATGAGCACCCATCCTGACCGCTATGGCGTTGAGGTGATCGCCGGCAGTTCGGCGGCTGTGGCGCATTTGGACGCGGCGGTCGATTCGTTCCTGCGCTTTGCCAACGATGGTGGCGACCACCTCGGGGCGGCCCTCGAGGCCGACCCGGACCTTGCGCTTGGCCACTGCCTGATGGGCTATTTCATGCGTTTGGCCAACGATCCGGCGTTATTGCCGAACGGCGAAGCGGCGCTGGCGCGGGTCACGGAGATCGTGGCGCAGGGCGCCGTTGGGCCACGCGAACGGCACCATGCGGCGGCGCTGACGCGCTGGTACGCCGACGACTGGCCAGGCGCGGTCGCCCACTGGGAAAAGGCGCTGCTCGAGAACCCGCGCGACATCCTGGCGCTGTGGGTGTCGCATCTCGTCCAGTTCTTCTCGGGACGGATGGCGCCACTACGCGATTCTGCTGCGCGGGTACTGCCATTCTGGCCTGACGGGGAACCGGGATCGGCTTATGTCCATGCGATGTACGGTTTCGCCCTTGAGGAAAACGGCGCATTCGAGCCCGCCGAAACGTGGGGGCGCAAAGCGAGCGAGGCCAATCCGGACGGTGTGTGGGGCGTGCATGCGGTGGCCCATGTGCTGGAGAGCCAGTCCCGGCTGCGCGAGGGCGTGGCGTGGCTGTCCGATCTCGACACGCGGTGGCCTACGTTGGGGCCGTTCAGCCATCACATGTGGTGGCATCGCTCTCTCTATCACGTCGAACTGGAAGAGTTCGACACCGTGTTCGAGCTTTACGAGCGTGGCGTGCGGCCCGAGCAAACCATGGACTACATGGACATCTCCAACGCCGCGGCATTGTTGTGGCGCCTGAACAGCCGCGGCGTGGACGTGGCGGATCGCTGGCAGGAGTTGGCGGGGAAAAGTGCGATCAAGAAAGACGACCATCTGCTGCCGTTTTCCCAAGCGCATTTCGCCATGGTGTTGGGCTATGACGGACGCGCCGACGACCTCGCCGCTATGATCGCAGGTTCGCGCAAGTTGGCCAAAGGGGAGGGCACTGTCGCCGGTCTAGAGCGCGACGTGTTGCTGCCGATGGAAGAGGGCTATGCGTATTTCGCGCAGGGCGCTTATGCCGAAGCGCTCAACCGCTTGCTGCCGGTACGCTACGGCGTTGGGCGCCTCGGGGGGAGCAATGCCCAACGCGATGTGTTTGCGCAAACCATTATCGACTGCGCGCTGAGGGCGAAGGACTTCAACCAAGCCCGCGCGTTGCTCGCCGAACGCGTCGCCAATTTGCCGGGGAGCCCATGGGCGTGGAAGCAATACGCCGTGGCCCTGAAAGAAAGCGGCGATGCTGAAGGGGCCAGTTTGGCGGACGCTAAGGCGGCGGCCTTGTTGGCGATCTAGGCCGTCGAGTCCTAGCGTTGTAACGATCTACTCGGTTGTGCCTGCGAAAATCCGCGTAATCGCCTCAAACCCCTTCGTGAACCCGGTGAGCGAAACCGTGAGGATGACCGGCCTGTCGGGTTTCGCCGCGGGGAAAATGGTGACCGTTGCGGTGTTTCCCGCGCGCATCTGGTTGATTTCGTCTTCGATAAACCCGGCTCGCACGAAGCACCCCGCCGCCGAGCAATATGAGAACGGGTAGGTCGTTGCGGCATGACCGGCGACCTCCCAAACGAGCGACGGACCACTCTACTCCGCCATCGCGACGGTGCCTTCGGGTAGGCCGTAGATGTGGTCGGAGATTTGGCCGGGATGGCAGAACCAGACGTCGTCGCGGCGTTTCATCATGTGCTCGAACACGCGACGGAGTTGGCGGATGCGATGCGGCTGGCCCATCAGGAAGGTGTGCAGCGAGTAGCAATTGATTTGCGGCCACCCGTGCTTGGCGCTTTCGTCGACCATTTCGTCGAAGGTGTCGATCATCATGCGGGTGAACGCATCGTCGTCGACGCCGCGATTGATGAAGGCCGGAATGTCGTTGAGTTCCATCGAGGGGTAGGGGACCGCAAGGATCGGGCCGTTGTCGGTGCGGAACCATTGCGGCTGATCGTCGAACCACCAATCCATCATATAGGTGTAGCCGAATTCCTTGAGAAGCTCCGGCGTTTGCGGGCTTTGGGAAATAAACGGGCCGAGCCAGCCTTTGGGTGTTTTGCCTTCTTCTTTGAGATAGCGCGCGTTGGCCATCTCGAACATTTCGCGTTCTTGGTTGCCGGTCATTTCGGCTTGGCGCTCGGAGTTGGTACGGCCGTGGCCGACGATCTCGTCGCCGCGCTTGCGCCAGGGGTCGAGGATTTCCGGGCAGGCGTCGTAGACACTGGCGTTGAGGAGGATCGAACAGGGCATTTCGTAGTCGTTGAACAGGTTCAAGAGCCGCCAAATGCCGAGCCGGTTGCCGTAGTCGCGATAGGCATAACCGCGGTGGTAGGGCGCCTTGGGCATCGACGTGAAATCGGCACCGGGGTTTAGGCCAAACTCGAAGGCCTCGACGTTGAGCGCGAAATAGACCGCGACCTTGGCGCCGTTGGGCCAGGTGTATTGCGGGCGGGTCGGGATCGCCGAAAAGCTGTAACGGTTTTGGAAGCTGAACGGATTGTCGGCCATCTTGAATCCTCCCGGGGCGATGTTGTTCCGCCTCCTTTATAGCGAACGGGTGGCCTCTAAGGCGACTCTGGCATCGTCTTGGGGTGGGCCGGGCGAGAGCGGGCCGGTACACTGCGCGGTACAGGAACGGCAGGCGGTGCCGCAACCGGTTTTAGGGAGTTGTTACGCATGAAGAACACGCTGGGTCATCGCGCCACGATCGGCATTTTGGTGCCGGGCCGGAACACCACGGTGCAGCCGGAGTCCGACGATATGCGACCGCCCGGGGTGACCAACCATGTGGCACGGATGGGCAATATCGGCATGCCCGAAGGCGGCGGCGCGGACTTCAAGATCGGGCAATATGCGCTGGACGTGGAGGGCGCGATCGACATGGTGAAGTTGGCCCTGCCGGACATCATCATGCTGGGACATTCGCACGATTCGTTCGAGGGCGGCGTCGCCGGCGGGACCGCGTTCCAGAAACGCCTGAGCGATCACGCGGGCATGCCGGTCTTGGTCCCGTCGATTTCGTATGTGGCCGCCGTCAAAGCCATGAGCCTGAAACGGGTCGGGATTTTGACACCCTATTTGACCGCCGACGATGCGCTGGTGCGAGACTTTTTTGAAGACGCGGGCTGCACTGTGGCCAAGATGAAGGCTCTGCAGTACGACACCGGCCATGCGATCGCCCAAACGCCCGATGACGTGATCCGCGGCGCGTTGGCCGAACTGAACGTGCCGGAGGTGGACGCGATCTTACAGGTCGGCACGAACCTGCCGACCGCACGAATCTCGAACGAGGCGGAATTCTGGCTGAAAAAGCCGGTCTTGTCGGTCAACGTGGTCGACTATTGGCACGTCCTGCGCACCGTCGGAATCAACGACCGAATCGACGGGTTCGGCACCTTGCTGCGCGACTACTGAGGCGGGGCAGCTTATAGGGCCCGCGCTTGCCTAGGCGCGCCGCCGCTTGTATGTCAGGGCGCGCCCGCAGACAGGAAATCCTCATGGCCAAATCGAAGCAAAGCACCAACATCACTATTGAATCACCCTACGCGGACTACGCGTTCTATCAGTGCCTCTATTCGCGGTCGCGGTCGTTCAAGTTTCTTGAGGCCGAAGGGGCGGTGTTAATGATTGAGCACATCATGGCGCGGGCGCCGTCGTTACGCGAACGCCCCTTGGATATCGTCGAGTTCCTGGCCGGCGCCGGCGAGTATGAAGATTTCATTCGTAACGAGGCGCGTTTCGAAATAGGGCGGTATGTCGGGATCGACGCCATCAAACCGCCGAACCCCCGCACCGAGTTGCTGGTCGGCCCGGTCGCCTCGACCTTTCCGGATTGGCCGGCCGATATCGTTTTGGCAATGTTCTATAGCGCCAGCAGCATATTGGGCGGCGATGGCCGGCCCTCGCCGACGGCGCTTCTAGAAATGGCGCAGAATGCCTATCGGAACTTGAAGGAAGACGGCGGGTTTGTTCTGTCGTTTCCGGCGCGCGGCGAGTCGCTGTCGTTTCGCGAAGACGACGACGAGGACGAGGAAAGCGAAATCGCGATCCCGATTTACAACGGGCTGCGGGAGCGTTTTGGCCTCGAACCCGTCGAGGATGCGCTCATCCGGTACAAATCCGAAGAAACCTACGAGCGCTCGACCGGGCTGTCGATCGAGCGTATCAAAGATGCTCGCGTGATACGGGAATCCGACGACAAGGTAATGGGGCGTATTGCGGTCGAGAATCCGATGTATCAGCAATACCTTTCGGAGTCGCATTTCGTGTGGATCCTGCGAGAGGCGGGGTTTCGCGAGTTCATGTTCTTCGACATCAACGCGGACGACGGCACCCCGACATACGAACGTCTGGACGAGGTCATGACCGAACCGGAAGAGTACGCAAACCACCTCGTCGCCATACGGTAGAAATTCATCCCAGGGGTTGATCCACGAGGATATGACCTTACTTTCCGTCCGGGTATTGGGACGAGAAATTTTGGTCAGGGACGTTTTTTCGGTGTTTTTGCGCCGCTTAGTAAGCTGGATTCGTACATTTCTCTGGGTGCTGGTTCTCCTCATTCCAGGGCAGGCGGTTGCCGCCGATAAGCAGGTATCGATCGGCTATGTCGCGACTTACACCCCTTGGGTGGCCGGCATTGCATCGGGTATTTACGAAAGCTCGACCGGATACGACATCCAATGGCGCGAGTACGGAAGCGGCATTGAAGCGGTCGCGGCGTTGGCGCGTGGCGAGATTCAGTTGTCCTACCTCGGCATCACCCCCGCTGCCGGCGCCGTGAGTTCGGGCATGGATCTGGAGCTTTTCTGGGTTGTTGCCGACATCGACCGGAGCGAAGCCCTTGTCGTGCGGCGTGATTCGCGAATCGAAAAACCCCAGGATCTGAGAAACAAACGCCTTGCGGCGCCGATCGGTTCGACAGCGCATTTCCATCTGTTGTTCGCGCTGGAGCAGTTCGGCATTCCGAAGGATGCGGTCGAGATTATCAATATGTCGCCCGCTGAAATCGGAGAGGCATGGGAAGAAGGGCGGATCGACGCCGCGTATATTTGGGAGCCGACGCAAAGCGACCTTCTGCGGACCGGGAAAGTCCTTATTCATTCCGGCGACCTGGGCACCTGGGGACGGTCGACATTCGATGTATTTGTCGCCCGCCCCCAATGGTCGGCGCGAAACCGCCGTTTTATGGTGGCGCTCGTCAAGGCGATTGCCGATCTGGACGAGTCCTACAGGAAGAACCGTCGTCTATGGGGTCGTGCCTCGGCGCATCTCCAAGATATCGTGGGCGTCGTCGGGGGGACGCATGGACGGGCCGAGAGATCTTTGCGGCTCTATAGCTATCCCTCGCTTCGTCAACAAGCCTCGCGGAAGTGGCTCGGTCACGGCAACACAAGCGGTGTCGCCCGAGCCTTGTCCAGAAATGCGCGCTTTCTTTACGACCAGGGTGTGATTAAGCGGCTCGCGAACGACTACTCGTCGTTCGTCAATCCGGAATGGGTGTTGCGTGCTCAAGCATCTAACTAGCGGTCCATGGAATATGGCGCGGCGGCTTGCGGCGGTGTCTATCGCGGTCGTCGTCTTCGTTCTCGGGGTGTCCACTGGCTTTGCTGCCGACGTCACGATCGGATACCAGCGGGTCTATGACCCCTGGATGAACTCCATTGCGACCGGTCAGTTCGAACGGGCGACCGGGTATGACATCGAGTGGCGGGCGTTCGAGAGTAGCCTTGAAACGATGGGCGCCCTTGCCAGAGGCGAAATTCAGATCGCCCATGCGGGCGGCACCGGGTTGGCCGGCGCCGCCAGCGTGGGTGTCGATTTTCAAATTTTTTGGATCCTACACGACATCAATGCTGCCGAAGCTCTTGTGGTGCGCAAGGGGTCGAGAATCGAAGGGCCGCAAGATCTGCGCAGCAAACGCATTGGCGTACCGGTTGGATCGACCGCGCACTACCATCTCCTTTTTGCGCTCGAACAGTTCAATATCAGCCGTCAGCATGTTGTCTTGGTCCGGCGTGATCCGCAGGACCTGCTGATCGATTGGCAGGCGGGTAAGATCGATGCCGCGTTTGTTTGGAATCCGGTCTTGGCGGAAATCCAGAAGACGGGCGATACCATTTTGACCTCGGCCCATTTGCGGGGGTGGGGTCGGCCGACATTTGCCGCGCTCGCGGTGAAACCGAGCTGGGCCGAGAAAAATCCGGGCTTCATGACCGATTTTATCGGCGTGATCGCGGCAGCCGACAACGCTTATCGTCGCAATCCCGGGGCCTGGACCCGCGACACGCCGCAGATCAGGAACATCGCTGAGATCGTGCGCGGTTCGCAAGCCGCTGCCGTTCGGGCGCTTCGTCTATACGCCTATCCCTCGATGCGCGAACAAGCCTCAAGGTCGTGGTTGGGTGGCGGGAGCGTCAGCGGTGTCGCCCGGGCGTTGTCGGATAACGCGACGTTCCTGCGCGACCACGGACAGCTAAAGGTCGTCCGAACGGACTACGCCGATTTCGTGACCGACGAATGGATACGGAAGACGCTGGCCAGTCGGCTGCAACGAAACTAGGTGCTCCGGGGGCGCTTGGGTTCGCCGCCGGCAAGGTGCGGGCCGGGCCGGTGGGCGTTGCCGAGGCGATTTCGAGGATCAACTTGCGTTGAACGGCCTCGGCGAAGCTGAGTTCTTCGCCGGCGACCACGACGAATGCGCCGGCACCGCCAATCACGACCTGGGCGAAGTAGTTTTCGAGCGTGCCATAGCCGCGATTTGCGCCGCTGGGCCGGCCGCCGCCTCGCGCGATCGCAAGGCCATTGATCGTGATACCGCTTTGCACGACGGTGTCGCGCGCTAGATCGATCGCGATGCCGCCGATATTACCGGCGTCGGCGGAGACATCGATGATCTGCCGGATCGAGGCGATGTCGTTGCTGTGGATGAGGTCGGCCGCATACACCAGCGCATTCGAGATGGAGTTGTATCCGAATGCGGCACGCGGGGCGTCAACAAGCGCTTGGGCAAAGCGGGCCGCGGACGCACGATCCGAGATGATGGTCCAA
Source organism: Alphaproteobacteria bacterium (assembly GCA_038121105.1). GTDB lineage: Bacteria > Pseudomonadota > Alphaproteobacteria > SHVP01 > SHVP01 > CALJDF01. The sequence continues at coordinate 179,545 of JAYONB010000004.1, forward strand.
TCGACGATGGTGTGCTGGGAGTCAGGCGCGCCCCACTCGACGTAGGCCACCGCAATTCGACCGCGCGGCCCGAACTGGATCGCCTCCAGCACCCGAGGATGCATCATGGCTTGGCCGTAGCCATCGCGTTGCAAGCGGAGTTCATCGTCGTCGATCGACCCGGAACCGTCCGCCGCCAGAACCAGTTCGAGGTCCACAGCACGGTCTTGCGCCTGCGCGAATGCGATCATCGGGGATGACAGCAAGACGATGACGGCGATCCGAAAAAAGCTTGAGAAGGGCATGAGCCTTGCCGAATTTGTGAGCCCCATTATTGCCCTGCCAAGGAAAGCGGCCAACAGGGTTGGGACACAATCCCGTTAGGCGGCGATTGGTTTTGGGGCCGGCGGCCGTCGGGCTATAGTCGGCGGCCCGCGACACGACGAGTGCCATGACCGACGAAAACCCGCAGCAACCCAAGTCCTTCAACCAGCAACTCCTGGCCGGCGGCCGCGCGCACCCGGTGGTCGGTTGGGTGGTCCTGGGGATTGGGGTCGGCGCCGCCTTTGGCGCCGGAGAGGGCAACGATATGGGGCTGTCGGTCGGCCTGGGCGTCTTGATCGGCGTGATCGTCGGAATCTTCTTCACGCGGTGGTCGGCGAAACGTCGGTACGGCCAGGGTGGTCGCTAGAAACGAAAAGGCCCGCGAGGTCGAAACCCCGCGGGCCTAATCCTGTCGCAACGTGGCGAGTTAGCCGCGTTTGCCTTCCAACCGGACATCGCTCCAGTTGATCAGCCGGTTCACCGGCTTGTAGTCCTTGACGTAGCTTTTGACGGCGTCGAGGTCGACGGAGTCAAACAAGAAGAGCGACGCAGCTTCGTCGTGGTAGGTCTGCGCGATCTTCTTCAACAGGGCACGACGTTTGACCGGGTCGAATTCCTGGTTTGCTGCGTCGATGGTGTCTTGCAGTTCCGGGAAGCACGTCCACTTCATGAACGACTTGCACGAATGCAGACCATTGATGGAACGCATGATGTCCATCGTGGGCTCGGAGCCGTAGTTGAAGCTGAACACAGTGGCATCGCCGAACTTCGAGGTATCGCGCACGCGCCCGATCAGATCCGGCAGGGTAATCGCGCGAACCGTGAAGATGACGCCGATCTTTTTCAGATCGTCACTGACGAACTGCACGATGTCTTTCCAATCGCCCTGGGCCGTCACCGACTCGCCGATGATTTCCAGGCCATTGCCGTAGCCGGCTTCGGCCAACAATTGCCGCGCCTTATCGGGATCGTACGGGTAGGGCTTGATGTCTTCGAAGTAGCCGTTGATCGACGGGGTGCCGGGCTGACCTGTGGGTTTGGTCGTACCCTGCATGATGACATCGACGAAGGTTGCCATATCCACGCCGTAGTTAAGCGCTTGGCGCACCCGACGGTCGGCAACCGGAACGCCTTCTTGGTTAGAGAAGAAGTGCAGAATGCTGGTCGCGGTGCCGGGGTTCACCTGGAGTTTGCCGCCCGCACTTTCGATCTTGGCTTTGTTGTCGGCAACCAGCTGGAAGGCGAGATCGATCTGGTTCGACTCGAAGGCCTGAACGCGCGCCGGCAGTTCGGGCAGGAAGCGGAACTCGATCCGATCCATTTTGCCGACCTGCCAACCGGTAGTGTTCTTTTCAACGATCACACCGTCATTGGTCCACTCGACGGTCTTGTAGGGACCGGTTCCGTTCGGATCCTTGCCGATACCTTCAAAGGTGACGTCTTGCATATGCTGCCAGTCGAGAACCTTGATGACGCCAAGGGTCGAAGGCAGAAGCGGGTCCGGCTTTTTGGTCGAAATCTCGACCGTGTGGTCGTCGATCACACGTGCACCGGCCACGTTACGCGTGTTGCGCGTGATATTGGCGGCTTTGGCGAGACCTTCTTCCGAGACCAGCCAATTGATGATTTCGGCCACGTCTTCCGCGGTGAAGTCGTTACCGTTGTGGAATTTGACGCCTTGGCGGAGCTTGAAGGTCCACTTGGTCTTGTCGGCCTCGTTGACTTCCCATGAGGTCAGCATCTCGGGAATGGGGCCGTTTTTATCGCTGGTGGTGTAGAGGTTGTACGCGGTCCGGAAGACGAAACCGCCGGAATGCGAAGTGTCGAGGAATGGATTGCCGAGACCGGCAGGCAAGCTGCTGTGGCCGACAATCAGCGTTTGAGACATGTCGGCGGCACCGGCTTGCGAGATGCCGAAAAAGGCACCCGCTGCGGCCGCACCGACCAGTAGTTTCCTGAATGAGCTCATTTTTGAGCGTCCTCCCTGAGAGTAATGGAACCCGCCCGACACTATACACCACCAATGGCGTGCTGCGAGCTAGGTATCGAATTGGAATTGCGTCCTTTTTCCGGGTGAAGGCGCGGCGAAAGCGTACGCTGCGGCGTTGACTTGGCGGCGTTAAGCCCCTACGAAACGGCCCTATGGGCCCGTAGCTCAGTTGGTAGAGCAACTGACTTTTAATCAGTGGGTCGCAGGTTCGATTCCTGCCGGGCTCACCAAAAATTATACCCGTTAAGTCAGTGGCTTAACGGGTTTTCTTTTGGGCATGCTTTAGGTAAGGAATGGCCGAGATTGTGCACCTGAGCGTGTGCCGCTTGTTCCAGCCTGTGTCGACAGCGACGCCAATCGGTTGTATTGGCCCGGCATGAAGGCATTCCTGGTCGATACCGTCGCAACCATTGTTTTCTTTACCGTTGTGGCCGCGGTTGCGGAACTTGTGTTCGTCGGTCTCGAGCCGCAACAGGTTTTGATTGCGCGTGTCTTCATGGTGCCTGTCATGGTGGTAACCGGGCGTCCTTACGGTGTTTGGCGGGACTGGATTTTCAGGCGCTTCCGGCCACGTCGCCAGACCGGACGGTTCGTGACAGACACCTCGGCGTTTATCACGTTCCAGATTCCCGTGTACCTGGCATCACTTGCGATCGTGGGCGCGACGGTTACCGAAATGGCGGCGGCGGTGGGTACCGCCGTGGTCGGAATGGCACTGCTGAGCCGTCCGTTCGGGGTATTTCTCGATGCCGTACGCCGACGGGCCGGGGTGGCGGTCGCGACGACCTCAGGACCGTCTTAGAGCCCCCGGTCATCGAAAGACCCAGAAACGAGTTCGCCCTACCGCTTCTTCTTGCCGAAGACGTTATCCCAGTTTGATCGGTATCGTTGGGTAACGGGTTTTTGCCCCTCGCCGCGGGAATAGCTTTTGGCGGGGTCTTTTGCGGCATCGGGTTTTTCTGTGGCGGACGGAGTCGGTGATTTGTCGGCGCCGGCCGCAGCGGGCTTTTCGGCGGTAGGCGCGGTAGATTTTTCGGGTTTGGCGGTCGTGGTCGGTTTGGTGCTGTCGGTCATCGTAAGGGACTACTCTGCGGCCTCGTCGGTTGCCTCTTCGTCGGCCCACCGTTTATCGAAATCCCACACCTCCGGGAAGCCCATCAAGGTGTGCATATCTTCCCAAACCGGCGTCGGACTATCGATCAGCGTGCGATGGTCCTTGAGAAAGCGATAGGACGCGTCGATCGCGGCGGCGGCCACCTTGTGCGCGGCGCCAGGATAGATCGCCACCGAGAAGCCAAGGTCTTTGAGTTCGTCTGCCGGCATCTCCGGCGTGCGCCCGGCCTGGACGACGTTCATGAAGAGTTTGGCTTTAGGCGCGAGGGCTTTAGCGATCTCTCGAATTTCGTCGTGGCTTTCGGGGCTTTCGACAAAAATCAGATCGGCGCCGGCTTCGGCATAGGCCGCGCCGCGCCGAATGGCTTCGTCCAGTCCTAGGTGCGTGCGCGCATCGGTGCGGGCGACGATCAGGGTGTCGGCGCTCTCGCGCGCGTCGCAAGCGACCCGAACCTTGAGAACCATTTCTTCGACCGGAATGACCTCGCGGCCCAAGGTGTGGCCGCACTTCTTTGGCGAGACCTGGTCTTCGATTTGAATGCCGCAGGCACCGGCGCTTTCGTAGCCGCGCACGGTCTGCGCCACGTTCAGCAAGCCGCCGTAGCCGGTATCGGCATCGGCGATGAGGGGCGTCTTGGTGCCCGATGCGATTTGGCCGACCCTTCCGACCATATCGGTGTAGCTCGCAAGGCCCGCATCGGGGAGCCCAAGGTGGGAGGCGACGGTGCCGTATCCTGTCATGTACATGGCGGGAAAGCCGAGGCGGTCGGCGAGGCGTGCGGAAATACCGTCGTAGACCCCCGGCGCGATCACAAATTCTCCGCTCCGTACGGCGTGGGCAAGCCGTTGTCGTTTCTCCGTCATTGGATTGTTCCTTTTAGGCGTTGGCGAACAGCCAGGCTCGCTTTTCCCGAAAACCCGCTTCGAATGCGTCGATCTTGTCTTCGTGTTCGAGGGTCATGCCGATGTCGTCGAGGCCCTTGAGCAAGGACTGTTTGCGGAAGGGTTCGATGTCGAAGCCGTGCGTGGTGCCGTCGGGCGCGGTCACGGTTTGCGCTTCGAGGTCCACTGTGATGGATGTGCCGGGGTTGTCGTGCAGTTGGGCGCGAATTGCCTTCACGGCGTCTTCGGGGAGGCGCACCGGCAACAAGCCGTTCTTCAGGGAGTTGTTGTAGAAGATGTCGCCGAAGCTCGACGCAATAATGCAACGGAACCCATAGTCGAGCAGCGCCCAAGGCGCGCCCTCGCGGCTGGACCCGCCGCCGAAGTTGCGGTCGCCGACGATGATGCGGGCCTCTTTGTAGGGTTCCTGGTTGAGTACGAAATCGGGTCGGGGTTTGCCGTCGTCATCGAAGCGCTGGTCGATGAACAGTAAGTCGCCAAATCCTTCGTCGCGCGGGCGACGCAGGAACCTTGCGGGCAGCAATTGGTCGGTGTCGATATTGGGTCGGTCCATGGGGGCGGCGACGGCGGTCAGTGTGGTGAATTTTTCCATGGTCTAGGCTTTCTCCGCGAAGTCGCGGACATCGGTGAAGCGCCCCGTCAAGGCCGCCGCGGCGGCCATTGCGGGGGACATGAGGTGAGTGCGGGCGCCTTTGCCCTGGCGACCGGGAAAGTTGCGGTTGGAGGTCGAGGCGCAGCGCTTGCCTGACGCGACGAGATCGCCGTTCATACCGACGCACATCGAGCAACCCGATTCACGCCAGTCGAAGCCGGCCTTGCGGAAGATCTCATCGAGGCCTTCTTCCTCGGCTTGGTGTTTCACCAGACTTGAGCCTGGCGAGATCATCGCCGGAACTTTGGCTTTGCCCTGGCGCGCCACGACCGCGGCGGCACGGAGATCTTCGATCCGCGAGTTGGTGCAGGAACCGATGAACACTTGATCCACGGGCACGTCTTCGAGCTTGGTGCCCGGTGCGAGGCCGATGTAGTCGAGCGTGGCCTGCAGCGCTTCGCGTCGGACCGGGTCGGACTCATTGGCGGGGTCGGGGACGGTGCCGGTGATCGGAAGCGCATCTTCGGGGCTGGTACCCCAGGTCAGCATTGGCGCGAAAGTCGTGGCATCGAGCGACACCTCGCGGCCAAACGTTGCGTCGGCATCCGAAGGCAGCGAGCGCCAGTGATCGAGCGCCATTTCCCAATGCTTGCCTTGCGGTGCGTAGGGGCGGCCTTCGAGATAGGCGAAGGTGGTGTCGTCGGGGGCGACCAAGCCGGCACGAGCGCCGGCCTCGATCGACATGTTGCAAACCGTGAGGCGCTCTTCGATCGACAAACCGCGAATGGTATCGCCGGCGTATTCGACGACATGGCGCGCCGCACCGTTGGCGCCGACCTCGGCGATGACCGCCAGAATGATGTCTTTGGCGGTGACGCCGAAGGGGCGTTCGCCGTTGATCGAGACGCGCATGGCGTCAGGTTTGCGCTGCCAGGTCGTTTGCGTTGCCAGTACGTGATAGACGTCGGACGCGCCGATGCCGAAGGCGAGCGCGCCCAGGGCGCCATGTGTCGACGTATGCGAATCGCCGCATACCATTACGAGGCCGGGGAGGGTGATGCCCTGCTCGGGCCCAACCACGTGGACAATACCCTGGCGACGGTCGCCCAGATCGAACAACGTGACATTGTGGTTGGCCGCGTTCTTGGTCAGCGTCTCGACCGCGCGACGCTGCACCGGGTCGGTGATGTCTTCCACTCTATGGCTGGTCGTCGGGACGCCGTGGTCGGGCGTCGCGAAGGTGAGTTCCGGTCGGCGAAGCTTGAGGCCGCGTTTTTCAAGAAAACCGAAGGCATGGCCCGAACCGTCGTGCGCCAAGTGGCGACCGATATAGAGCAGGGTGTAGCCGTCCTCGGTGGTGTGGACCGCGTGGTCGTTCCAAATCTTTTCGAAGAGTGTCTTGCCGCTCATCGAGGGTCCTTCTGTTGGGGCTTTGGTTAGGCGGCTTTGCCGCGAATCAATTTGCCCGGGCGGGCGCCGGTTTCTTCGCCGTTTTCTTGGACGACTTCGCCCGAGACGATCGTTTTGACGTAGCCTTCAGCGGTGGCCATCAGGCGGGGCGCCCCGGTGGGCAGATCGTTGACCATAAACGGTTTGGGTGCATTAAGCCGGTCGAAGTCGATGATGTTGAAATCGGCCTTCATCCCCGGTGCGATTACGCCGCGATCGCTCAGGCCGTATAGCTTGGCGGTTTCCGAGGTCAATTTCTTGACCGTGGCTTCGAGCGGGATCCGGGGGCCACGTGTTCGATCGCGCGCCCAATGGGTCATAAGGAAGGTCGGAACGTTGGCATCGCAAATGTAGCTGACATGCGCGCCCCCGTCGCCGCCGCCAATGACGCTAAGCGGGTGGGTGAGTTGGTCGTACAGCGCGTCGAGATTGCCGTGGGTGTAGTTCAATCCGCAGAACATGAGGTAGTTGGTGCCGTCGCTGCGCAACATTTCGTCGTAGGCGACTTCGCGCGGGTCGCGGCCTTCTCTTTCCGCGATGGCTTTGACGGTTTGGGACTTGGGCGGTTCGAAGTCGAAATCATCGCCCATGACGTAGGTGTCTTCCCAGGCATCTTGAACCATGTCGGCAAAGGCGTCGTCGACCGGGTCCGATTCGGCGAGAATCTTGGCGCGAACGTCAGGGTTGCGAAGCCGCGCGAGTTTTTCCGATGGCGGTAGGTCGTTGAGCGCTGCATATGTCGGAAAGCGAACGAACTGGTTGGGCCCTTGGAAGCTGAAGAGCAATGTCGTCGGGCGTCCGAACACCTGAGGGTAGACCGGGGCACCGGCGGCGGCCGCAGCCTCGCACTCGGCCAACATCTCGCGCCACGCGTCGGGCGCTTTGTTGTTTTGGCCGAACAGGAACGTGACCGGGACGCCGGTTTCAGCGGCGACCTTGCGCATCCAGGCCATCTCTTTGGCAGGCGCAATGAGGTCGTCGCCCGAGATGCCGGCGGGCGCCAGTTCGAAGATGCCGTGGCCTGCCGCGGCAATTGCGTGTCCCAGCGCCATCAGTTCGTCCTCGCGCGCCCAGGTGCCCGGCACCGGTTCGCCGTCGACGGCGAGATGAAGAAGGGTGCGCGATGTCGTGAATCCAAGCGCGCCAGCTTCGAGGCCTTCTTGAACCACGCGTGCCATTTCTTTGATGTCGTCCGGCGTCGCCGGTTCGTTCTTGGCGCCGCGATCACCCATGACGTAGGCCCGCACCGGGCCATGGGCGATTTGGCAGCCGACATCGATGGCATGGGGATGGCGTTCGACCGCATCGAGGTATTCGGGAAAGGTTTCCCAGTCCCATTTGACGCCGGCCGCGAGCGCGGCGCCCGGGATGTCTTCCACGCCTTCCATCAGGCCGATCAACCACTCGCGCCTCTCCGGTGCGGCAGGCGCGAACCCGACGCCGCAGTTGCCCATGACCGCGGTGGTGACGCCTTGCCAGAATGACGGCGTCAAGAGCGGGTCCCACGTGACCTGCCCGTCGTAATGGGTGTGGATGTCGACCCACCCGGGCGTGACCAAGAGTCCATCGGCATCGATGGTCTGGCGGGCGCTGCCGGTAACCTTGCCGATCTCGGTAATGACGCCATTCGACACCGCGACGTCGCCCGACCGCTTTTCGGCGCCGGTCCCGTCGATGATGGTGCCACCCTTGATGATCAGGTCGTGCATGGATCCCCCGGGGACATATCGAATTGGCGCGGTTGCTGGCCTCGCCAACAAAGCAAGATACACTGCCGGTGCCGGTCGCGGCCAGTCGTCGACGCGGCGAAAAGAGCGAGAAAAAACCCATGACAATTGCGGAAACCCTTCGAGCCAAGCTTCGCGTGCCGATGTTTGCGGCACCCATGTTTTTGGTCTCCGGGCCGGATCTCGTGATCGCCGCGGCGCGGGCCGGCATTGTCGGCGCCTTTCCGACGCCCAATTGCCGAAAATTGGCGGACTTAGAGGCCTGGATGGCGCGGATCACCACCGAGACCGCTGACTTCGGAAAGGGGGAGGACCACTCTACCAATCTGTGGGCGGCCAACCTTATCGTCCACCGCACCAACGCGCGCTTGGCGGACGATCTCGCGCTGGTGCGGCGGTATAAGCCGCCGATCGTGATCACCGCCTTGGGCAGCCCGCGCGCGGTGATCGAAGATGTGCACAGCTATGGCGGGTTGGTGTTTGCCGACGTCAACGGTCTGGTCCATGCCCGTAAGGCCGCGGCAGCGGGCGTTGACGGGCTCGTTCTCGTTTGCGCCGGTGCCGGCGGACACACCGGCGAGATCGCACCGTTTGCATTTGTGCCGGAGGTCAGGCGGTTTTTTGACGGAATGCTCGTCGTGTCCGGCGCCATGACCGACGGCCGTGCGGTCGCCGCAGCGCGTGCCCTGGGGGCCGACTTCGGCTATGCCGGCACACAGTTCATCGCGTGTGCCGAAAGCCTGGCACCCGATGCCTATCGGCAAATGGTCGTCGATGCCGGACTCGACGATTTGGTGTTGACGCGTGCTTTGACGGGCGCGTTGGCCAGCATGTTACGTCCGAGCGTGCGCGACGCCGGGTTCGATCCCGATTCGTTGGTCGAGGGTAGCAAGGCGACCTATAACCATCGCGGGACCGAGAGCAAAGCCTGGAAGCATGTGTGGTCGGCGGGGCAGGGTGTGGGGTCGATCGACTCGGTGCGGACTGTGGCCCAAATCGTCGATGATTACGCGGCTGGGTACGAGGCCGCCCGGCGCGACTTGGCGAGCGATTAACGTGGCGCGGTTGAGCCCGCTCAACGCAAATCCTTAGGCACCTCAGCAGGATTGCAGGCGTGGCAACGTCTTCACATAACGCGATCGACGACCTTACACCGGGACCCCGTCGCGACGAATGGGGCAGCCGGTTTGGCTTCATCCTCGCGACCATCGGGTCCGCGGCGGGGATCGGCAATATTTGGCGATTTTCCTATGTTGCCGGCGAGAACGGCGGCGGGGTGTTTTTGTTGGTCTACTTCCTTGCCGTGATTTTGGTTGGATTGCCGTTGGTCCTGGCAGAACTCGCCGTGGGCCGCGCCGCGCGTCGCGATGCCGTTGGTGCCTACGCCGTACTTGCGCCGGGAACGCGGTGGCACCTGGTCGGACGGATTGCCGTTTTCGCGGCATTCTTGATCCTGGCCTACTATGCGGTGGTCGCGGGCTGGGCACTGAAGTATTTCGTGGGATCCGTGGACGGCTCGTTATGGGTGGCCTCGTCGGCGGGGTATGGCGCGTTCTTCGAGCGCTTTATCGGTCGTGCCTACGAACCGATTTTTTGGCAGGGCACCATGGTCGCGGTGACCGTCTTGGTCGTGATGCGTGGGGTGCGTCGCGGCATCGAGTTTGCCAACAAGATTCTCATGCCACTCCTGGCGGTGCTCGTGGTGGCCTTGGCGGTCTGGGGGGTGTTCCAGCCCGGTGCGGGGGAGGGGCTCGCCTTTCTTTTTGCCCCGGACTGGAGCGCACTGACGCGGTCGGATGTTTACTTGGCGGCGATGGGACAGGCGTTCTTTTCGTTAGGTGTGGGGATGTCGATCTTCGTCACCTACGGGAGTTACCTCGGCGGCAAACAACCGATCGGGCGGGCGGCCGGCGCCATCGTGGTCGGCGACACCGCCATCGCAGTTTTCGCCGGGGTAGCGATCTTCACCACGGTCTTCGCGTTCGGTCACGATCCGGCGGCAGGGCCGCAGCTTGCTTTCATTACGTTGCCGCAGATTTTCCTCGCCATCCCGGCCGGCAAGGTTCTCGGACCGTTTTTCTTCGCATTGTTGGTGGCCGGCGCAATTACCTCGATGGTGTCCATTCTCGAGGTACCGGTCGCGTTCATCGTACGTCGCTACGATCTGCCCCGGCGCGTTGTCGCCCCGGCGGTCGGCTTCGCCATGTTTTTAGTCGGCATTCCTGCATCGCTCGGTTTCGGCCTTTGGGCGGATATCAGTTGGCAAGGGCGGGGTATCCTCGACACCATGGACTTCGTGGCGTCGAATATTTTGTTGCCGTTGGGTGGGGTAGCTGTCGCGGTGTTCGTCGGGTGGCGCTGGTTGTGGCGGCGAGAGGTTCGCGCGGCGCAAATCGACGGCGCGTGGCTTTATACAATTTGGCTTTGGCTGTTGCGTTTAGTTGCGCCGGCCTTGATCCTCGCGATCATGATTCACGCCGCGTCGACGCTCTAGGCCGTTCGTATGGGACAACCTCGCCGAATCGTCATCATGGGCGCCGCCGGGCGGGACTTCCATGACTTCAATACGCTGTATCGATCGGACGCCGACGTGACCGTTGTCGCTTTTACCGCGACTCAAATCCCGGGGATCGACGGTCGGGTTTATCCACCATCGCTGGCCGGACGGCGGCATCCAAGCGGGATTCCCATACGCGCCGAAGACGAACTAGAGGAGATTTGCCGCGAGGCCGAGGTCACGGATGTCGTATTTGCGTATAGCGACGTTCCCTATGCCGTCGTGATGTCGGCTGCCGCGCGGGCACAAAGCGTCGGGGCGAATTTCGTTTTGCCGAGCGCACGCAGCACCATGCTGGCAGCCAAGGTGCCGGTCATCGCCGTGACGGCGGTGCGTACGGGATGCGGCAAGTCGCAGGTGAGCCGCTGGATTGCGGACCGGCTCGCGGCCAGAGGGTTGCGCGCTGCGGCGGTACGCCATCCGATGCCTTACGGAGATCTCGAAAAGCAAGCGGTGCAACGCTTTAGCGATGAAGCCGATCTAGTCGCCGCCGATTGCACGTTGGAGGAGCGGGAGGAGTACGAACCCTACATCGCACGCGGCCTGACCGTTTATGCCGGTGTCGACTATGGTGCGATTCTCGACCTCGCCCAGACTGAAAGCGATGTCATCCTGTGGGACGGCGGCAATAACGATACGCCGTTCTTTGCGCCGGATTTTCATATCGTGTTGACGGATGCGCTGCGGCCGGGTCACGAAACGACGTATTACCCTGGCGAAATGAACCTGCGCATGGCCGATGTCGTGGTTGTCGCAAAGAGTGACGTGGCGCGAGACGAAAATATCGCATCGGTGCGCGAAGTCGTCTCTCGAATCCGACCCGATGCGCCGATCTATCGCGGAGGATCGCCCGTCACGCTGGCGGATGCGGCGGCCGTGCGCGGCAAGCGCGTCTTGGTTGTCGATGACGGCCCGACGCTGACCCACGGCGGAATGGCTTATGGCGCGGGCTATGTCGCCGCGCAAGCCGCCGGCGCGGCCGAGATCGTCGATCCACGCGCAGGTACCGCCCCGGCGTTGCGCGCGGTCTTCGAAGCATTTCCACATCTTGAACGCGTTCTGCCGGCGATGGGTTACGGCGAGGCACAACGCGCTGATCTTGCGCAGACGATCAACGCGAGCGGCGCCGACGTTGTGGTGGCGGGAACGCCGATCGACCTAGCGCAGGCGCTCGACCTCGAGGTACCGGTGGTTCGCGCGCACTACGATTACGTCGATCTTGATACGCCCGGTCTTGGCGACGCCCTGAACGCTTTTCTTGCGGAACGAGGTTTGGGGTGAACCAACCGCGGCCGCTTGCTATTGCCGCGCTGGGTGGAAATGCGCTGGCGCCGCCCGATCAGGCGCATGATCCCAAGGCCATGGAAGCCGTTGTGGCCGCCGCGGCCGACGCGTTGGCACCGATTGCCGACACTCACGACTTGATCGTCACGCACGGCAACGGTCCGCAGATCGGCGACCTGGCGGAAAAAGCACCTGAATCGCCGCTCGACGTGCTTGGGGCGCAAAGCGAGGGATTGCTTGGGTACGTCATCGAACAAGCGTTGACCAACCGGATGCCCGAGCGCACGACGCTGAGTATGGTCACGCGGGTCGTCGTGGCGGCCGATGACCCTGCGTTCACGCATCCGACGAAACCGATCGGTCCCATGCTGCAGGGCAGCGACCCCGAAGCACTGAGCGCCGAACATGGGTGGCCGGTCGTACCGGATCGTGGCGGATTTCGACGGGTCGTACCGTCGCCGCACCCCCTGGAAGTGGTGGAGGCTGAGGAGATCGGGTTCCTGACCCGTTCGGGCGCTATCGTTGTCTGCGTCGGTGGTGGCGGTGTGCCTGTAATCCGGGACGAGAAGGGTCAAATGCGCGGCGCCGACGGCGTAATCGACAAGGACTTGAGTTCTGCCGTTTTGGCGTTGCAGTTACAGGCAAATGTTCTCTTGCTGTTGACCGACGTAGCTGGCGTTTACGCGGATTGGCCCATCTGCGAGGACCTGCTGCGGTCTCCGTCCACGGATGAGCTCAAGGCGCTCAACTTGGCGGTCGGATCGATGGCGCCGAAAGTTGCGGCAGCAGTTGGGTTCGTCGAGGCGGGCGGTCCGATGGCCGGGATCGGACACCTGAACGACGCCGCGCGCATTCTCGCCGGCGAGGCCGGGACAGTGGTGCGCCGCTAGGCGACCGTGACGGTTTCTTGGAACGCGGGTTGGTTTTGAAAGCTCTTGTACCAGGCCCGCAGCTTGGGTCTATTCTGATGCCACGCCTCGTCGGGCATAAATGAATCGACGAACCCGATAAGCGAAGCGGTCATCAGGTGGCCGGTGCGCACCGGTTCTGCGAGATCGGTGTCCAAAGCAGCTTCGAGGGCGTCGTAGTTCCGTGCCGCACGACCGCGTTCCAGTTCCAGAAACGTCTGGGACTGTTTGTCGGGCTCCTTGAGGTTCTGTTCGCGAAAGATCCACGCGATGTTGTCGGCCGTCGCGGTGACGAACGCGTCGAACGCGAACGCGGCCCACCGCGCTTCGCCGGTGCCGTTGATGGCGCGCGGTCCGGCACGTTCCTCAAGGAAGTTGGTAATCAACAAAGACTCGGAAAGTGCCGTACCGTTATCCAACACCAACGTTGGTACCTTGCCGGTCGGGTTATGCGGCAAAACCGGCGCATTAGGGTCGCGCACGGTGGTTTCGATTTCCTCGATATCGCCGATCTGACCGGTCAGACGGGCCAGCATGCGAATTTTCCGTGCGAAGGGAGAGCGTTGGGTAATGAAGAGTTTCATGGTCGATTACCGTCCGTTGGGTCAGCGATTGAGGCTCGTCAGCGTTTTGTCGTCTTGGTGGAGACGGGTGAGGAGGGGCGCAGGGCTCCATTCCGGTCCATGTGCATTGGCGAACTCTTCTAGGCGTGAGACCAATGTCCCGATCCCGATGGTGTCGCCGTAGAACATCGGGCCCCCGCGGTAGGCGGGAAACCCATAGCCGTTGAGCCAGACGATATCGATATCGCTAGGCCGCTGCGCGATCCCTTCGTCGAGGAGGTTGGCGCCTTCGTTGATCATCGCGAAGATACACCGCTCAACGATTTCGGCGTCGTCGATCGCGCGGCGCGCAATGCCGAGCTCTTTTGCTTCGGCAGCGGCGAGCTCGGCAACGAGCGGGTTCTCGCCCGTGGCTTTGCGTCCGTCCTGATAGACGTAGAACCCGATCCCCGTCTTTTGGCCGAACTGATCGCGTTGGCACAGGAGGTCGGGCACTGCACTGTAGCGCGGGTCTTGCGCGCGGCCGATGCCGAAGGCCTTGCGCATCCGCCAACCGACATCGATACCGGCGAGATCGCGCACCGCGAAGGGGCCCATTGGTAACCCGAAATCAAAGATCGCCTGGTCGATCTGGGTGATGGTCGCGCCTTCTTGGAGCAGCCGGTTTGCTTCGCGCTGGTAGACCTGCAGCATGCGGTTGCCGATGAACCCATGACATACGCCGGACACAACGGGGATTTTACCCAAGCGCTTGGCGAGCGGCATGACGGTCGCAAGCGCGGTATCGGAGGTCATGTCGGCACGCACGACCTCGAGCAGCTTCATCACGTTGGCGGGGCTGAAGAAGTGCATGCCCAAAACGCGCTCGGGGTGGGCCGACGCCCCGGCCAACGTATTGACGTCGAGGTAGGAGGTGTTGGTCGCGATGAGGGCGTCCGGCGCGACAACCGCGTCGAGCTTCGCGATAACGTCTTGTTTGACGTCCATCTCTTCGAAGACGGCTTCGACGACGAGGTCGGTCGTGGCGAGGTCGGCGTAGTCGGTGGCGCCGGTGATACGCGACACTCGGTCGTCCGCCGCGTCGCGTGTGAGGCGGCCTCGCGCAACCATGCTGTCGTAGGCCTTTGCAATTGCCGCGAGAGTGGCGTCACGGGCTTCGGCGGAGATCTCCAGCAGCGTGACGGGAAGGCCTGCGTCGGCGAACACCATGGCAATGCCGCGACCCATTGTCCCGCCGCCGATGACCGCGGTTTCGACGACCGAGCGGGGTGGGGTTTCCTTGGAAAGATCTTTGATCTTCGCGGCTTGGCGCTCTGCGAAGAAGGCGTATTGCAACGCGCGCGCTTCCACGGTGGCGTTGCAGGCCTCGAACAATTCGCGTTCGAGGATTAGACCTTGCGCTAACGGGGTGGTGAGACTGGCCTCTACGGCGTCGATGGCGCGAAAAGGTGCGTTGTAACCACGATAGCGTCTGGCGTAGCGTTTGCGCGCCTCCGCGATATCGGACTCGCTGCCGTCGACCGATTGGATTCCGATGGGGCGCGGTCCTTGTCCTGAAGCGACGAGGTTGGCGGCAAAGGCGATCGCACCATCGGTCACCGGGGCCTCGACCACGGCATCGATAACGCCAAGATCGTGGGCCGCCGCGGC
This sequence comes from Alphaproteobacteria bacterium, assembly GCA_038121105.1. Lineage (GTDB taxonomy): Bacteria > Pseudomonadota > Alphaproteobacteria > SHVP01 > SHVP01 > CALJDF01. The sequence continues at coordinate 194,584 of JAYONB010000004.1, forward strand.
CTTTAGGCGCTTGCCGCCGATAATGACGTCTAGGGCGGCGGCGACGCCGATCAAGCGCGGGAGGCGTTGTGTGCCGCCGGCACCTGGGATGATCCCCAGGCTGACTTCAGGAAGGCCGACTTGCGCATCTGCGTTGGCGACCCGGTAGTGGCAGCCCAAGGCGATTTCGAGGCCGCCACCCAGCGCGGTGCCGTGCATTGCGGCGACGACCGGTTTCGGGCTGTTCTCCAGTCGGTCGATGACCTGACCCAGAAAGGGCTGTTGCGAAGGCTTGCCGAACTCGGAGATGTCCGCCCCGGCATGAAAGGTGCGGCCTTCGCAGGCGACCACGATTGCTTTGGCGTCGTTATCCGAGAGAGCTTCGTCGAGCGCGGTCATGATGCCGGCGCGCACCGCATGGCCGAGGGCATTAACGGGGGGATTGTTGGTCGTGATGACGCCGACGTTGCCGGCGCGGCGGTAGGTGACCACCGAATCGTTCATATTTCTCTCTCTTGTCGTGTCTTAGTCGCCGAGGCGGGGTTCCCAGCCTTCGATAGAACGATACTGCGGCGGTTGCGGCAAGGCGTAGCCCATCGCCGCCGCCGCATGACGGGCATAATAGGGATCATACAAATGCGCGCGCGCCAGGACGCAAATATCGGCGCGGCCACCGGCCAGGATCGCATTGATGTCACCATAGGACTGAATATTGCCCACGGTCATGGTCGGCATGCCGACATCGAGACGGATGCGATCGGCGAACGGCGTTTGGTAGAGGCGACTGTATTCGGGCTCTTGTTCGGCAACGACTTGGCCGCTGGACACATCGGCGATGTCGCAGCCCAAGCGTTTGAGCGCGGCCGCGAGTTGAACCGCGTCGTCGGGCGTCGCCCCGCCAGGGGCCCAATCGGTGCCTGAGACCCGGACCGACATAGGTTTGTGCGCGGGCCACGCGGTACGCATCGCCTCGAACACCTCAAGTGGATACCGCATCCGGTTTTCCAACGAGCCGCCGTAGACGTCGGTTCTTTGGTTCGCGAGCGGGCTGAAGAAGCTGGAGAGAAGGTAGCCGTGCGCCATATGCAGCTCGATCATGTCGAAGCCAGCCTGCTCGGCCATTTCGGTGGCGCGCACGAAATCGGCTTTGATGGCGACCATGTCGTCGCGCGTCATTTCATGCGGCGTTTGATTGGCGCTGGAATAGGGGATCGGTGACGGCGACAACAGATCCCAATTACCGGAATCCAAGGGTTCGGTGTCGCCTTCCCATAGAAGTTTGGTCGAGCCTTTGCGCCCGGCATGGCCGAGCTGAAGGGCGATGGCCGATCCACTGTGGGCGTGCACGAAATCGGTGACTTTGCGCCATGCATCAACATGTTCTTCTTTGTACATGCCGGCGCAGCCGGGGGAGATGCGCCCCGCAGGGCTGACATCGGTCATCTCGGCAATGACCAGTCCGGCGCCACCGACGGCGCGGCTGCCGAGATGCACGAGGTGCCAGTCGTTCACGGTGCCGTCCTCGGCGGAGTACATACACATCGGCGAGACCGCGATGCGGTTTTCGATCACGAGGTCACGCAGCTTGAAGGGCGTGAAGGCGGGTGGAATGTGTTTCGAGGTGTCGAGGTTCACACCACTTTGTTGGGCGGCGCGATCGGCGTACCAGTGGTCGACGCTGCGTACGAAATTGGGGTCGCGCCTGCGCAGGTTGTCGTGGTTGATGCGCAAGCTGCGGCTGAGCAGGCTAAAGCCGAACTGCAACGGCTCTAGTTGGTCGTAGTAGCGCTCGGTTTCCTCGAACCACTTCATGCTGACGCGCGCCGCCCGCTGTAGGCTCACGACATCGGGGCGCCGGTCTGCCTCGAACTTAGCGAGACCCTCGGGGATCGTTTCGGTTTGGGTGAGCGCATGTGTCAGCGAGATGGCATCTTCCATGGCCAGCTTGGTGCCGGACCCGATCGAGAAGTGCGCGGTGTGGAGGGCGTCGCCCAAGAGGACGATATTGCCGCGCGACCAGTGCGTGTTGCCCAGCTCTGGAAACGTGCGCCATTCGGAGCGGTTGCCGATCAGGGACACGCCATCGAGTTCTTTTTCGAAGAGTTGTTCGCAAAACGCGATGCTTTGTTCTTCGGTGACATCGTCGAGGCCGGCACGTTTCCAAGTTTCTTCGGTGGTTTCGACGATGATCGTCGCGTTGCCGTTGGCGTAGGTCCCTTTGTCGTACTGGTAGCAGTGCGATCGCCAAAGCCCATGGTCGTCGCGCTTGAAAAAGAAGTTGAAGGCATCGAACCGCTTGTTGGCGCCCAGCCAAATAAACTTGTTCGGGCGCATGGCGACCTGGGGTTGAAAATCGGCTTCGTATTTGGTGCGGATGGCGCTGTTGATGCCGTCGCCCGCGACGATCAGGTCATACGGTCCGATGTCTTCATGGTTTTCGACATGCGTATCGAAGTGGAGGTCGACGCCGAGACGGCGGGCGCGCTGCGCGAGGATCTGAAGCAGCTTGAGACGGGCGAGGCCCGCGAAGCCGTGACCCGTCGAGCGCAAGACTTCGCCTTTGAAGTGAATGTCGATGTCGTCCCAGTGGGTGAATTGCTGGGTGATATCGTTCAGGGTTTCATCGTCGGCATCGCCAAAGCCGGCCATTGTCGCGTCCGAAAAGACGACGCCGAAACCCCAGGTCACGTCAGCCGGGTTCTGCTCGTATACGGCAATCTCTGCGTCGGGGCGCGCTTTCTTCATCAAGATGGCGAAGTAGAGCGATGCGGGGCCGCCGCCGATACAAGCGATCTTCATGCCGGTGCCCCTTCGTGATTGCGTAGGGTTTGTTGGGCGATGATGAGTTTTTGAATTTCGCTAGTCCCCTCGTAAATCCGTAACGAGCGGATCTCCCGGTAGAGTACTTCCACCGGGTTTCCGGAAACGACGCCAAGGCCGCCATGCAACTGTACGGCGCTATCGATAACCTGCTGGGCGACTTCCGTGGCGTGAAGCTTGGCCATTGCCGCTTCGCGCGAGATCCGCGCCCCGCTTGAATCCTTGGTCCAGGCTGCGCGGTAGATCAGGAGTGCCGCGGCATCGATGCTCAACGCCATGTCGGCGATGCGGCTCTGCGTCATCTGATAGTCGGCGAGCGGGGCTTGGCCGATTTGTCGTTCCTTGACGCGGGTAAGGGATTCATCGAGCGCACGGCGCGCAAACCCGAGTGCGGCGGCGCCAACCGTCGAGCGAAAGGTGTCGAGCGTGGTCATGGCAATCTTGAAGCCGTCGCCTTCGTTGCCGACCAGCGCCTCGACCGGGACACGGCAGCCATTAAAACTTAGACGGCCCAATGGGTGCGGCGCGGTGATGGCAATTTTTTCGGCAAGCTCTAGACCAGGCGCGTCGGCCGGCACGACAAAGGCCGACAGACCTTTGGCACCCGCATCGCCCGTCCGTGCGAACACGGTGTACTGGGTGGCGATGCCGCCGTTGGAGATCCAGGTCTTTTCGCCGTCCAATACATAGCTATCGCCGTCACGTCGGGCGGTCGTCGTCATGTCGCCGGGATTCGAGCCGGCGCCGGGTTCGGACAGAGCAAAAGCGCCGATCAATGTGCCCTCGGCGATGCCGGGTAGGAGCGCCTCTTTCTGGGCGTTGGAGCCGAAGAACGAGATCGGTGCGGAGCCAAGACCTTGCATGGCGAACGCGAAATCGGCGAGTCCGAGATGGCGGGCCAGCGTTTCCCGAACCAAGCATAGGCTACGCACGTCTAAGGTTTGGCCGAGCCCGGCCGGCGCCGGCACGGCGTGGCGTAACCAGCCTGCTTTTCCCAACAGCGCGACGAGATCTTTGGTGGCGGCCGATACCGTCTCCTCGGCATGCGCGCGTGCTTTGAAAGCCGGCAGGTTTTCCTTTGCCCAGAGCTCAAGCGCGCCCGCAAGATCGCGGTGGCGTTCGGAAAAGAACGGCCATGCCAGAAAAGAGCGGTCGGCCATCAATTGCCCTCGAAAACCGGCGACTGTTTGGCGGCGAATGCCTCGAAGGCGCGGGTGAAGTCTTCGGTTTGCATGCAGATGGCCTGGGCTTGGGCTTCGTGCTCGATCGCTTCGCCCAATGCCATGGCCCATTCTTGATCCATCATACGCTTGGTCATCGAGTGGGCGAAGAACGGCCCGCTCGCAATTTCCAAGGCCTTGGCTTGGGCGTATGCGAGCACATCCTCGGGTTCGGCGAGTTCGTTGAAGAAGCCCCACTCGTGCGCTTGGGGGCCCGGCATCATGCGTCCGGAATAGAACATTTCGGCGGCGCGGCCTTGGCCGATGATGCGGGGCAGCATGGCGCAGGCCCCCATATCGCATCCGGCTAGGCCGACGCGAGCAAAGAGGAACCCGACCTTGCTGCGTTCGGTGCCGTAACGCAGGTCGGCTGCCATGGTGACGCAGGCGCCGGCGCCAGCGCAGATGCCGTCAACCGCCGCGATGATCGCCTGGGGACAGGCGCGCATGGCCTTGATCAAATCGCCGGTCATGCGTGTGAACTGCATAAGTTCGGGCATCTCCATCTTTGTTAGTGGCCCGATAATTTCATGGACGTCGCCCCCGGAGGAAAAATTGCCGCCGGCGCCGGTGACGACGACGGTGCGGACGTCGTCCGCCATCGCAAGGTCGCGGAACGTATCGCGCAATTCGGCATAGCTGTCGAAGGTGAGGGGGTTCTTACGCTCGGGACGGTTCAAGGTGATGGTCGCGACGGCCCCGTCGACCTGCCAGTCGAAATGCTTGGGTTTGAATGTGGCGGCTTTGATGGGCTTCATGGCGAACGGCTTTCAGATTTGAGGGCGGTGTCCTCTAGGGCGCCGGCGATAGAGCCCTTGAGGTTGGCCAAGAGGGCTTGCAGGCGTTTGAGGTCAGCTTGTTTGGTGTCGGCTAATAGTTCGCTGATCCATCGGCGATGGGCCGGGTGCATCCGGCCAAAAGCCGTACGCCCTTTGCGGGTCAAGCGGACGCGCTGAACCCGTTGGTCGGTTGGTTCGGTGCTGCGTTCCACATGGCCCTCGCGCTCGAGGCGGTCGATCAGACTCGTGGCATTGCCATTGGTCACCATAAGGCGACGCGATAGATCGGACATCGTCAGGCCGCCGGGTTCGCGATCAAGCTGGGCTAAGGCATCGAACCACGGGAGGGTGACGCCGAATTCACGGCGCAGGCGACGTCGGATCTCGGCTTCGATCAGGTTGGAACACGACAAGAGCCGAAGCCAAACGCGCAGGTCGATCCGGTCGTCTTGCGCCGCAGCGGCTTCGTAGTCTTGTGGCGGCGGGCTGATGTTCACATGACCTCTCCACCGGCGACGGCAATTGACTGTCCGGTGATCGAGGACGACGAAGGAAGCGCCAACCAAAGCACGGTCGCCGCTACCTCTTCTGGATCGACCAGACGTCGCTGCGGGTTGCCGGCGGCCAGTTCGGCAAGGGTCTTTTCCCGAGTGCGACCGGATTTCTCGACGATCTTGTCGACGGCGTTGGCCACCATCGGGGTGTCGGTATATCCCGGGCAAACGGCATTGACGGTGACGCCCTTGCGGGCGGTCTCAAGTGCGGTGGCGCGGGTCAGGCCGATGACGCCGTGTTTGGCGGCGCAGTAGGACGAGACGTAGGCATAGCCCTTGAGGCCTGCCGTCGAGGCCATATTGATCACGCGCCCGTACCCGGCCTCGAGCATGGCCGGGAGAACCGCCTGCATGGCGACAAACGTGCTGGTGAGGTTGAGCGTGAGGGTGTGGTCCCACTGTGCGCGGGTTTCTTTGAGGAACGGGACCGAATCCGCACCACCCGCGTTGTTGACGAGGATGGTCGGCGGGCCATGCGCCGCGCTCGCATTCCGAATTGCCGCGCCAACCTGGTCGGCATCGGTGGCGTCGGCGGCGTAGCCCGTGGCGGCGATTCCGTATTCATCCGAAAGCACGGCGGCGACGGCGCTGACGGCATCCTCGTTGCGGGCGGTGAGTGAAAGAGTTGCCCCGGCTTCGGCGAGGGCCTTGGCGACGGCAGCGCCGATGCCTCGGCTGGCACCGGTGATCAACGCGTGTTGTCCGTCCAAGGGTTTGGTCACGCTTATCGCCTTCCCAATATCAATGTTTTAAGTCTAAAATAGTTTGTCGATACAGGCAATCGAGAGCGGCATGGAAATTCTCAATCCGGACGGTTGGGCGAAACCACGGGGATACAGCAACGGCGCGGTCGCCGAAGGGCGGTTCGTGTTTCTCGCTGGGCAGATCGGGTGGAATGCCGACCAGAAGCTGGTCAGCGACGATTTTGTCGCCCAGTTACGCCAAGCCTTGCTTAATATTCGCACGCTGCTGGAAACGGCAGGTGCGACGCCGGACGCGCTGGTGCGCCTGACTTGGTACGTCACGGATATGTCGGCCTATCGCAATCGCGTTCGTGAAGTCGGCGCCGCCTACCAGGAGGTGCTGGGTAAGGTCTTTCCGCCCATGGCGGTGGTTGCCGTGACCGAATTGGTTGAGCCCGGCGCTAAGGTGGAGATTGAGGCCACGGCGGTCTTTCCACTCTGATCAGCCTGCGGCTTTGCAGCCCCTTTCCGGTGGCCGACTAGGTCACTGCAGCACGGGTGCGAAAGCTTGGGGTATCCCAGGCGCGGGTTTCCATGATGTCGTATAGAATCTCGGCGGCGTGCCACACGTCGACATAGCGTGTGTACAACGGCGTGAAACCGAAGCGCACGATGTCGGGCGCACGAAAGTCGCCGATGACCCCGCGGGCAATGAGTGCCTGCATGATGGCGTAACCGTCTTCGTGGCGAAACGACACCTGTGAGCCGCGCAGTCTACCTTCGCGGGGGCTGGCGAGGGTGAAGCCGTGGTTGGCACATTGGGCTTCCACGAGGTCGATGAAGAGATCGCAGAGGGCGACACTTTTCGCCCGGAGGAGATCAAGGTCGACCCGCGACCAAATATCGAGCGATGCGTCGAGGGCAACCAGCGACAACACGTTGGGCGTACCCGACAAGAAGCGCTTGATGTCGGCGGCGGGCATATATTCGTCGACAAAGGAAAAGGGATCGGCGTGACCCATCCAACCGGTAAGCGGCTGACGGAAGCTCGATTGTTGGTGGTGGGGAATATAAGCGAAGGCCGGCGCACCGGGGCCGCCGTTAAGGTACTTGTAGGTGCAGCCCAACGCGAAGTCGGCTTTAGCGCCGTCGACGTCTATCGGCATGGCGCCCGCGGTATGACACAGATCCCAAATTGTGAGCGCGCCGGCGGCGTGCGCTTCCCGAGTGAGGCCCGCCATGTCGTGCATGGCGCCGGTCTTGAAGTTGACGTGCGTGAGCGCAAGGACGGCGACGGTGTCGTCCAGCGCGTCGCGGATTTCTTCGGTCGGTACGATGCGGCAGGTGAAGTCTTCGCCCATGAGTTCGGCGGCGCCCTGCGCGATATAGAGGTCAGTGGGAAAGTCGCGGGCTTCCATCAAGATGGTGCGTCGGTCGGGGCGTAAGCGAAGTGCGGCGACGAGGAGTTTGAACAAGTTGACCGACGTACTGTCGGCGACGATGACCTCACCGGCCTGGGCGCCAATCAGCGGCGCGATCTTGTCGCCGAGTCTTGTCGGCAGGTCGATCCAGCCGGCGCTGTTCCAACTCCGGATCAAACCTTTGCCCCAATCTTTCTCGATGGTGTCTTGCATGCGCCTCTCGGCGGCGCGGGGCATAGCTCCAAGCGAATTGCCGTCGAGGTAGGTAACGCCTTCGGGCAGCGCGAATTCGTCGTAGAAGGTGGCGAGGGGGTCGGCCTGATCGCGCTTGGCGCAATCTTCACGTGACGGGGTTGTTGTCATAGTTCGGTCCGGGCCTCCCACAATTCGGGGAAGAAGCGAATTTCTAACGCGCGTTTGAGATAGCCCACGCCGGTAGTGCCGCCGGTGCCGCGCTTATGGCCGATTACGCGCTCGACCGTGGTGCGATGGCGAAAGCGCCAGGTTTGAAACGCATCTTCAAGATCGATCAGTTCCTCGGCCCATTCGTATAGGTCCCAATATTCTTCGGGACGGCGGTAGACCTCGACCCATGCCGCGCGAACGCTGGCGTTGGCGTCGCGGGGCTCGCTCCAATCCCGGGACAGTTCCGTCGCATCGATCGCAAGGCCTTTGCGGGCCAGCAACATGATGGTTTCGTCGTAGATACTGGGAGCATTCAAGATTGCTTCAAGCGCATCGTGCCAGTCCGGGCGGTCCTGGTGGGGCGCTAAAAACTTACGATCTTTGTTGCCCATCATGAATTCGAGCGTGCGGTACTGAAACGACTGGAACCCTGAGGCGGCGCCAAGCGTGTCGCGAAACGACAAATAGTCGGTCGGCGTCATCGTCGCGAGGATGCCCCAGGATTGCGTGAGCTGATCTTGGATTTGACTGACCCGGGCGGTCATTTTGAGTGCTGGGCGCAGTTGATCGTCTTGCAGGAGTCGTACGGCGGCGGTGAGCTCGTGAATCATTAGCTTCATCCATAGCTCGCTTGCCTGATGGATGATGATGAAGAGCATCTCGTCGTGCGCCGCAGAGAGTAAGTTCTGCGCCGCCAGTAGGTCGCCAAGATTGAGATAGTCGCCGTAAGCAATTCCCTTGGCGAAGTCGGTGTGGAATTTCTCGTTGGCGAGACGATTACGGGTCAGGTCTTTGTTTTGGGCCATTTCATGCACTTTTAGTTGACGAAGCGGTGCCGTCGCCGGACAAGGATACCATGGCCGACCCATCTAAGGTCCCGCCCGTGGGACATAACCGCCCCTACGTCAAAGCGGTTGACGCGGCGACAGGTTTCGAAGTGCTCGATGATTTCGAGCGCTTTTCCCAGCGGGATGACGTTTTCTGCCGGTCAACGTGGGATCCGGCGGTCAAGTCGGACAAAGTCGACGCTTTTTACCGCGGGCACGTCATGCCCCATGCCAAGGCGCGGGGCGCCGACGGTTTTGGGCAACGCGATTACGCCTTGCGCAACGCGGCTTGGCACCTTACGCATTCACTGCGCGACCCAAAAGAAATCGGCGACGGGCGTAGCGAGGGATTTCTCAATCTCTTTTCCCTGCACGGCGAGGGGTGGCCTCAGTCTTTTCCCTATGACGATGCGGAAAGCGCGGCCCGGGACGTGAAACGGGTCGCCAAAGTGTTTGGCGCCGACCTCGCCGGTATTTGTGCGAACGACGAGCGCTGGATTTACGCTAAGCGGTTTGATTCGGCGACCAAGCAGGACGCGCCGGTCGAATTGCCGGATGATCTGCCCTGGGTGGTTGTGGTTGCGACCGCCATGGATCGCGATTTGATCCGCACGGTGCCCTCGGCATTGTCCGGCGTGGCAACTGGGGCGGGGTACATGAACGATGCCTCGACGTTGATCACGCTAGCGCAGTTCATTCGCAATATGGGCTATCGCGCCTATGCAAGCATGAACGACACCGCGATGGCGATCCCGATGGCGGCGCAGGCGGGACTGGGCGAGGTCGGCCGACATAGCTTGCTGATCACCGAGGAATTTGGTCCGCGTGTCAGGTTGGGCAAGGTGTTTACCGATATGCCGCTGGTCGCCGATCGGCCCAAGAATTTTGGCGTGCGCGCGTTTTGCGAGGTTTGCAACGCCTGTGCGGCGGCATGCCCGCCGCAAGCGATCGCGCACGGAGCGCCCAGCGCCGATCGACATAACCGATCCAACCTCAAAGGCGTTGTGAAATGGTCGACCGACGCCGAAAAGTGCTTTGGGTTTTGGGCCGCGCAGAACAGCGACTGCTCCATCTGCGTACGGGTCTGTCCTTACAACCGCGACTATCGCAAGTGGTGGCATCGCACGTGGCGCGCATTGGCCGGGGGTGGTTTGCGGGGCTTAGCCTTGCGGCTTGACCGTTGGCTCGACACCGGACGGCGACATCGTGCGAGTTGGTGGTGGTCGCGCCGGTAGCTATTCCGCGGCGGCCTTATCAAACGAACCGGAAGGTGCCCCAGCGGATTTGGCGAGCAAGGCGTCGAACTTGGAGTCGTCGGCATCGGATAGAGCTTGTTGGCGTAACGCTTTAAGGGTTGCCGCTGAGCTGTCGGGTGGCGTACCGGCCAGCCATGGCGCGACGACGTCGGTCATGACGCGTGTGTACTTGCCGACACCGCGCGTACGGGTTTCGCCGTAGCCCTTGCGTAGACGGGGAAGCTCGGCGATTTCCCGCGCGAGATGCATGTCGTTGGTCATTGCATGCTTAAGGGCCGCCAACCATGCATCGATGTCGGCGTTTTCTTCGGCGAAACGCAAAGTACGTGGGCGCCACCAACGCAGCCGTGCCAAAAGGTAGAGCATCAAAAATCCGAGTACCGTGTCGGACCGGATGTGAAGGCCGACGTTCATCGTTTTGCCGCGTCGTGCGGCCCACGCGCGCAGCCGGGCACCCATCGTCGGGGGCAGCATGTCGGCCCACTCGGGAATGCCCGGTTTGAGAAATTCGGTGACGCGAATCACTTGACCCGGTTGAGCCCCGATCTCGTCCCGCATGAGGTCGTAACGAGCGCCACGCGATTTAACGTCGGCCACGCGAATGATGTCCTCGAAGCTCATCCATACCGCCAGCTGCTTGGCGGCTTCGCCGGTCACGGTGCCGGCTCCGATGTCGGCGGTTTTTTCAGCCGCCACAAGGTCGGTGGTGCGGGCCAGCCAGCGCCGAGCATAACTGTCGTTTTGGAACCGGGTCAGTCGGGGCAGGGCTTCAGCGGCAATGGCATGCAGGGGTGCGGGCAGTTGCTTCATCGCCTGTGGGATGAGCGACGAGGTGGTTGACGTGTGGCGCTTCTCTAGCGCGGGCGCCTCGCTCGGGGGTTCGCGGACGGCGTTGAGACCGATGTCGAAACCCTTCAGGTTCGCCTCGACGGCTTTTCCGGCACGACGAACGGCATCGCGGTATACGTCATCTTCGAACGGGAGGACGCCGCTAGCGGCGATCATCCCGAGAAGGGCGGCGTTTAGCGACACGCCGTGACGGCGGGTCAGGGCAGCAATGTCAAAAACGATAGGTTGGCGGGCGAGTTCTTTCGCGGCTTCGACGATCCGATCCGAGTCGTAACGACCATCGGCCGGGACGCTTTTCTCGGCGATCGCAAAGATCCGATGGGTCGAGGCGATCAGCGTGGTGCGGTCGGGCGTGACGAAGCCGCGCTCCATCGCGCGGCCGGCTTCCAGGATTTCAGTGGCGACGACGAGATCAAGCGTACCTGGGTTCGGGAACAGCGCGAGGACCGGATCGCGGCCGTTTAGCTCCTGTCGCTTGGTGGGTACGATTTCGATGTAATAGGTCGTCGCACCCGTGCGCTGGGCAACTCCGGGTACGGACGTGCGTTGGACCGGATAGCCTTCCGCCGTCGCGGCTTCGGTGATCCAGTCGGCAAGCACGCCGCCGCCTTCGCCGCCGAGCGCGCCGATGATTAGGCAGATAGGCCGTAGGTCGTCGTTCATGGTTACTCGGCCGGCGTCGGTGCTGAAGGTTGACCGCCGCCACCTTGTAGCGTGCCGATGACGGCACGACGAACGCCGGACAACATGCGATCGAGTAGCGTCGGGTTGTGGACGATCTCGGCCTTGTAGAACGAGGGGCAGAGTACTGCGGCATGCGCCACCTCGCCGCAGACCCCACAGCCGACACATCCGTTATCGACATGGGCCACCGGATCGTCCCGCAGCGGGTCGGGGTTCGGTTTGATGGTGAGGGACGGGCACCCCGACAGGCGAATGCAGGAGTGGTCGCCGGTGCACACGTCGTCGTCGACACCGAAGCGCGGCTGCACGACGCGCTCGCCTCGGGCGATTTTATCGCGGTTGGTGGGGCGCAGTCGGCGCTGGACAGCCAACATGCATTCGCCGGCGGCAACGATGACCTTGAGGCCTTTTTCCTTGGACGCGAAGGCTTCTTTGAGCGTGTCGAGAACCTTATCGATACTGTAGGTGCGTACCGTGCGCACCCAGGTCACGCCAAAGCCGCGCAAGGTATCTTCGATCGAGACGCGGTCCTGGTCGCCCTCGCGATCGGCGGCGCGGCTGGAGGGAATGTGTTGGGCGCCCGTCGCAGAGGTATAGCCGTTGTCCATGACGATTAGCACGCCGTCGCTCTTGTTGAAGACGGCTTCCGCGACGCCAGAGGTCAGACCGTTATGCCAAAGCCCGCCGTCGCCCATTACGCTGACGACACGCTTGCCGAAGTTCGGGCTGACGGCGGTAGACGAGGCGAGGGAGAGCCCGTAGCCCAGCACCGTGTTGCCGATATTGAATGGGGCGAGCGTCGAAAAGGTATGACAGCCGATGTCCGAGGCGACATGGAACTCGCCTAGCTCTTTCTTGGCGAGTTTCATCGCCGTGAACACCGGACGTTCGGGACAGCCGACGCAGAACCCCGGCGGTCGAGCCGGCACGGCCTGGCCAAGAATTTCGCGTGCCCGGTTCTTAGTGCGGTCGAGTTGCGCGACCGTTTTGCCGACATCGTCGAACGCAGCGGTGGCATGGCCGACGGTTTCGGCAAACTTGGCGATGCCCCGCAGCATGACCTCGCCGGTATATTCGCCCGCCATCGGCAGAACGTCTTTGCCATACAGTTTGGTGTTGAGGTCGGCGCGGCGCAGCACGGCATGGAGGGCTTGTTCGATATAGTCGGGTTGGCCCTCTTCGACGACCAACACGGCACGTTTGTCGGCGCAGAACGCCGAGACCTCGTCGGGGATAAGCGGATAGGTAACGTTCAGGACGTAAAGCGGAATGCGCGAATTGCCGAATGCGTCGGCAAGCCCGAGTTGGTTCAATGAGCGCATGACCGAGTTGTACATGCCGCCCTGCATGATGATGCCGAGGTCGCCGAGGTCGCCGTCGAAGGTCTCGTTGAGTTTTTGGTCGCGGATGTAGTCGATAGCCGCCGGCATGCGGACATCCACCTTCAAGCGTTCCTGAATGTAGGTGGAGGGCGGTAGGCAAATTCGGTCGAAGTTGAAATCGGATTCCTCGAGCAAATTCTTGCTTGAGATGGCGGGCGAAACGTTGTCGCGCGTCGGAAAACTGCCGTAGACGTGACACGCGCGGATGCGCAGCTCGAGCATGACCGGCGTGCTGCTGGCTTCGCTGAGTTCGAAGCCTTTTTCGACCATGTTGACGATGGTCGGTAGGTTGGGGCGCGGGTCGAGCAACCACATCTGAGACTTCATGGCGAAGGCGTGGGTGCGCTCTTGGATAATGCTGGCGCCGTCCCCGTAGTCTTCGCCAAGCACGATCATGGCGCCGCCTTTGACGCCCGCCGAGGCGAGATTGGATAGCGCGTCGGATGCGACATTGGTGCCGACGGTCGACTTCCAGGTGACGGCACCTCGCATAGGATAGTTGATCGAGGCGCCGAGCATCGCGGCGGCGGCGGCTTCGCTCGCGTTCCCTTCGTAATGGACCCCCAGGTCGTCCAGGATCGGCTGTGCGTCCTCCAACACATCCATCATGTGCGAGACCGGCGCGCCCTGGTAGCCGCCGACATAGGAAACGCCGGACTGGAGCAACGCTTTAGTCACAGCCAGGATACCTTCGCCGTGGAAGGTCTCGCCATCGCCGAGCCGTAGGGCTTCGACTTCCTTCTTGAATGACCGTTCAGCCAATGGGGTTTTTCTCCCTGCGAAGCGCGCGGTGCGTTCGTGGCGATGATATATCATTGGCTACTGACCGCCAGTAACGGCCGTATGGAGAGTGACGATGGGCGCACGTCCCGAACTTTTTCCCCCCGATTTGATGCGTGAGATTCGGGACCGATTCCACCACACCGACTATTGCCCCATCCTCAGGGAACCCCGCGTGTTTTTCGAAAACGGCGGCGGCTCGCTCAAGCTCAAAGACGCACTTACCGCGAACGCCGAGATTGAGGCTCTGCCGGACCAAGAAGGCCGTCAGAATGCGGCGTCGGCCTATTTGACTGAGGTGCTGAATGCGGGCCGAGCCGATCTCCATTTGCTGTTCGGGTCCGAGGCGCTGGGCGCCGGTAAGGGCCAGGTGATTTCAGGCGAGACCGGCACGCGGTTGCTATACCGGCTTATTCGGTCGATCGCTTTGTCCGCCCCGCCGGGCCCAGTGATATCGAGCACGCTGGAGCATCCGGCTAGTCTCGACTCGGCGAAGCAATGGGCGGCGAACACTGACCGCGACTGGATCGAGGTGCCGTTCGATCCGAAGACGGGCACGGTCAGTGCTGAGAACTATGCAGTTGCGGTCACGCCCGACACGCGTATCGCAACGATCATTCATACCAGTATGTTGACCGGGTTCGTCGTCGATCTTGCGGCGGTGTCCAAGGCGATCCGGGCCGTCGCTCCTGATTGCTACATCATCGTTGACGGCATCCAGCATGCACCGCACGGGACGATGGACGTGGCGTCGTACGGGGTCGATGCCTATGTGTTCTCGCCCTACAAAGCCTTCTCGCGTCTATCGTTGGGATTTGCCTGGATCAACGACCGGATCCACGAGGTGCCGCACGAGCACATGTTGGGTAAGAGCAATAGGGACTGGGAGTTGGGTTCGCGTGATCCCGCATTCTATGCCGCGGAAACCAAAGTGGTGGACTATTTCTGTTGGCTCGGCGGTCACTACACCAACGACACCGACCGCAATGCCGCAATGCGCGCCGGGACTGCCGCAATGGAGCGTCATGAGGCGGCGCTGATCGATTTGTTGCTTAACGGCGACGAAAAGACCGAAGGGCTCGCCGCATTCGATGATGTGAAGGTGATTGGACCGATGACGCTTGAGGGGCGCGAGGGAATCGTGTCCTTCAATCTCGAAGGCATGACCTCGCCCGACCTCGTACAAGCTTTCGCTAAGCGCGGCATCTGCGTGCATGCCCGTATCTCGGATGCCTATTCCGGTCATATTCTTGGTGCGTTGGGCGTCGAGGACTGCTTGCGTGTTTCGATGTGCCACTACAATTCGCCGGACGAAGTGCGACAGTTCCTCGGCGCGCTGAAAGAGATTCGGGCCGCCCGGTAGGGGGCTAGGCGCGTACCGCGATACCCTTGTCCAAGTCGACGGTGACGCCGTAGTCGCGCAATGCCGCGTCGATGCTGACAGCGCCGGTACGAACGTCCTCTCGGACGCGTTCGGGGTCGCGCTTCAACGGGTCGCCGTAGCCCCCGCCGCCGGCCTCGGCGATCGTGAATGTTTCGCCCGGTTTTAGTTCCAGCCGGCCTTTGGGCGGTATGGGCTTTCCGTCGACCAAAAACTCTCGGGTCGTTCCCGGTTGGCCGCCGAGATATCCCTTGGCCGGGAACTCCGTGCGCATGCCGAACATAAAGATGGCGACCGTATCATTTCGCGTATTGGTCAAGGACGCGATCTGACCGAGGCCGCCCCTATATTCGCCGGGCCCACCCGAATCAGTCAGGAGGCGGCGATAGTTGATCCGTACACCGGTCTCGTTCTCCCAAACCTCGCTGGCCACGACGGCATTGTTGGTGGGCGAGGGGGTTGTGTGGTGACCGTCGAGCCCTTTCATGGCCCCGACGCCGCCGGCAAGGAAGTACTGCGTCGAGCCGGCCTCGCCACCAGAAATGCTGGTGTGGCAGATGAACAACGACGCCATGCCGGAGTCGGCTTGGACGCGGTCGGGCATCGCGTCGGCAAGCGCCCCCATGATCAAGGGCACGATGAACCAGCCGATCGAATGGCGGCCGCCCGTCGGCGAGGGGCGCTGGGCGTTGAGGATCGAGCCTTTTGGCGCAGAGACATCGACCGGCAACAGCGCGCCTAGGTTGTTGGGGATGGTGGGCGTGGTGAGCGATTTGACGGTGTAGGTCGCAAACGCGCGGGTGTAGCAAAAAGGCACGTTGATCGCGTAGGTCGCCGAGGGACCGGTACCGGCGAAGTCGATCGCAATCGAGTCGCCTTTGACCGTGACTTGGCAGGCCAGCGTGACTGCGTCGGTGACCGTTTCGACTTCGATTTCGTTGCCGTAGGTGCCGTCCGGGATAGCGGCAATCTCTTTACGTATGGCGGTTTCAGACTGGTTGATGATCCCTTCCGAAAGCGCGCAAAGATCGTGGATCTCGTATTCGTCCATGAACTCGCCGATCAACCGCTCGCCGACGGTGCAGCCCGCAATGTCGGCCATGATGTCGCCGAAAACCTGATCTGGTGTGCGGACGTTGCCGGCAATCAGGTCGTGGAGATACGCCACCGGCTCGCCCGCGTCGTAAAGCTTGGTGACGGGCAGCATCAGGCCTTCTTGATAGATCGCGGTATTCATCACAGAGAGGCCGACACCGCCGATATCGGGAAGGTGACTGATGGTCATCACAAAGCCGACAAGCTTACCGTCTTTGAATGCCGGGCGTGCGATGCAGATATCGGGTGTATGTCCGGTGCCGAGCCAGGGATCGTTGGTGACAACGACATCCCCCTCTTTCCAGGTTTCCGCCGGGAATTTTGCCAGCATGTGCTGTATGGTCAGCGGCGCGGTACCGATGAAGGCGGGCATCGATAGGGTAGCTTGCGCGATGCTGCGACCCTTTTCGTCAAAGACCACACAAGCAAGGTCCCACGCTTCGCGCACGCCGACTGAGAACGCGGTGCGCACGATCGAAAGAAGGATCTCGTCGGTGATCGCGATCAAGCGATCCCACATGATCCCCAGGTCAACGGCGTCAATCTGCTTTGTTTCGGAGTCCATTAGTTTGCGCCTCCTGCAACAGTGACGACCAAGTTGCCTGCAGCGTCCACCGATACCTGGTCGTTCACGCCGATGATGCAGGTCGACTCGCGTTCCTCAACCAGCGCGGGACCGGTAAACGAATCACCCGGGTTCAGCGCGTAGCGGTCGTATACCGGCGTATCTTGCGGCGAACCTTGTTCGGGGAAAAAGGCAAGACGCCGACCCTTGATGGCGTCCTTACCGGCCGCGACCTCGAGGTGATACGCGGCGTCGGCCGCCGCACGCACGAGCGATACCTCAATCTTCCAATTCGTAATCTCGAGCGATTCGGCGGGGAACGATTTGGTGAAGATGCGTTCGTAGGCCTCGGTGAACAGCGCTTTGACATCGTTCAACGTCTTGCCGTCGGGCAGGTCGACTTCGATTTCGTAGCCTTGCCCGCGGTAGCGCATATCGAGGCGGCGACGAATAACGGTGCGTTCGCCCGGTTCCGGTGGGCGACCGAGAAAGGATTTTGCTTCGTCGACCAGCGATTCAAAGCGTTGATCGAAACCTTCGTCGTTCAATGTCTCCAGGTCGACGCGCTCGGCGCGGAAGGTTTCGAACGAAAGGGGGCTGGCCAGTAGGCCCACGGCCGACATCACACCCGCGCCGACCGGAAAGATCACAGTGGGGACGCGAAGTTTGCGAGCCACCCGGCAAGCGTGGGCCGGGCCGGAACCTCCGAACGCGATCATGGCGCAGGCGCGGTAGTCGAAGCCGCGTTCCGATGCGTGGTTGCGGAAGGCGCGGGCGATATCTTCATTGACGGATTCATGCACGCCCCACGCCGCGCGCAACGTCTCCACGGCCAAGGCATCGCCAAGTTTGGTGTCGATGGCGCGCGCGGCGGCTTTCGTGTCGAGGCTCATTTCGCCGCCTAAAAAAAATGCATCGTCGAGATACCCCAGCGTGAGGTTGGCGTCGGTCAGGGTGGGGTCTTCACCGCCTTGGCCGTAACAAGCCGGGCCCGGAACCGCACCGGCGCTGCGCGGTCCGACGGCAATGGTGCCGCGCGCATCGACCGCCGCAATAGAACCCCCGCCGGAGCCGATCTCGATAAGGTCGATTACTGGAATTTTGGCGGGCAAGCCCGAGCCTGCTCGGAACTCATGGACCCGGGCGACTTCCATTTCGTAGCGCTTGAGCGGTTGGTCGCCGCGCACCAGGGCACCTTTTGCCGTTGTGCCGCCCATGTCGAACGACAGAAGGTTCGGGCGTTTGAGTTGTCGTCCCAGAGTCGCGGATTGGAGTACGCCGGCGGCCGGACCGCTTTCCAGCATGCGTACGGGAAAGCGTCGGGCGACATCGGGCGTCACCGTCCCGCCCGAGGAGGACATGATGAACAAGTCACCTTGTAGACCGGTTGCGCGCAAGCCCTCCGCCAAACGTGCAAGGTATTGGTCGAACAGGGGGCCGGTAAAGGCGTTCATAGTCGCGGTCGTCCAGCGCTCGTATTCGCGTAAAAAAGGAAATACGTCGGTCGAGGTCGAGACATACAGCTGTGGAAACTGCGCGGCGGCTATTTCGGCGACGGCACGCTCATGGGCCGGATTGGCGGGGCTGTTGAGAAAGCACACCGCGACGGCCTCGACGCCTTGATCGACGAGGTCTTGCAACGCCGCGACCACGTCACCCGGTTCGATGGGGGTGCGCGGGACGCCGTCGGGGCCCATCCTTTCGTTGATTTCGCGGCGTAGAGCACGGGGAACGAGCGGCTTGGGATAGGTGATCGTCAGGTCGTACATGTCGTAACGCCGCTCGCGCGCGATATCGAGAATGTCGGCGAAGCCCTCGGTCACCAGCATGGCGGTTTTGGCGCCGCGACGTTCGATCACCGCGTTGGTAACGAGCGTCGTGCCGTGTACCACCGCGTCGATTTTGTCGGGTGAGACGGATGCCTTCTCGAGGAGGCGTGGTACGCCCGACAACACGGATTTGGCGGGGTCGTCGGGCGTAGTTAGTTGTTTGTGTATGTACAGGCGTCCGTCACCTTCGGACAGCAACGCGAAATCGGTGAACGTGCCGCCGATATCGATCCCGACGCGGTAGGACATCGCCGCGCTTTATTCCGGACGCAGCGCGGTGACTTCCAGTTCGACCTTCATGCTCGCGTCAGCCAGAGTCGACACGATCGTGGTGTTGGTCGGGCGAATCTTGTCGAAGTTTTCCTTGAGTACGGCGCTGACCGGCATGACGTAGTCACGATCGGCCACGTACACACGAACCCGCACGACGTCCGCAAGGCCGGAGTCCGCTTCCTTGAGCGCCGCTTCGATTGTACGGAGCGATTCGCGGGTTTGTTCTTGGACGTCATCGGGAATGGCCCCGGTCTTAGCATTGTGGCCCGAGGTGCCAGAAACGATGATCCAACGACCGTCAACGATGGCGCGACAGTACCCAGCCAGATCTTCGAACTTCGTGCCGGAATAGATGGTCTTGCGGGTCATGCGGCCCTCCCGTTGAGTGAGGGCGGCGATTGTTTGCCATCTCTCATGAACAATCAAGGAGCGGCATCGGTTGCCCAGGCGGCGTAACCCACTAGAGTCGGGGCCAGTTGCAATGCCCGGGCCGTGGAAGACCCTATGAGTGAAGATCAGCTTTGCTATGCCACCACCATTCTCGCGCCGGTGCCGCGCGAAAAGGCCGTGGCGTTTTTGCGGTCGCCGCAATACGTCGGGACTTGGGCGCTCGGAACCTGGGAAACCCAGCCGGTCGAAGGATCGGCGGACGTTTGGGTGGGGCGTTCTCTTCTCGATGCCAGCGAGGAGAGTTTCTTTCGTGTCCTGGACGAAGGCACCCCTGGGGTTATCGAATACGAGGTAGGTGGGACGGTCGACAACCTCACCATGCGGGTCGCCGTCAAAGTGGTGCCTGGCGAAGATTTCGGATACGGCGCCGACAGCTGTTTGATCACGCTGTTGGGTTGGCGTCCCAAAGACATGAGCAACGATCGGTGGAAGCGGGTGCGCGCGTTTCACGATGCAGAAATATTGATGATCGAAGCGCGTCTCAAAGGGCATTGGCCGCCGGGGCAAGGAGAAAAGGCATGAGTGACGAGGTCTACGGCGGATTCACCAAAGAACAACTCGATGAGCTTTATTCGCATCGCCATCGGGTCAAAGGGTATGACGACTACCGGCTACGGTGGATCGAGGAGAGCGAGGCGGCACGCAAGACGCTCGATACGGTCTTGGACGTCGCTTACGGCGCGGCCGTTGCCGAAACCTACGACGTCTTTCAGGGCGGCGTCGGCACGCCGATTCAGGTGTTTATCCACGGCGGGTATTGGTATTCGCAAGACAAGAACGTCTTCGAGTCGATGGCGCCAGCCTATGTCGCGCGTGGGGCAACATTCGTGAGCATCAACTACCCCCTGACCCCGACGGTGACGATGACCCAATTGGTCGAGTCTTGCCGCCAGTGCATTGCTCATATTTATCGGCATGCGGCCGATTGGGGCGGCGATCCAGAACGTCTTTTCGTTTCCGGGCATTCCGCAGGCGGCCACCTTGCCGCCTTGCTGATGTCGACGGATTGGCCGAACGTTGATGCGGCGCTGCCCGAGGACATCGTCAAAGGCGCACTGCCTATCAGCGGTCTGTACGACTTGGAACCGATCCGGCACTTGACGATGAACGACACTTTGGGCCTGACAGAGGACGAGGTCCGTAGGTTGTCGCCAATTTTGTCGATTCCGCCGATGGCCGGACCGATGACCCTCGCCGTCGGAACCGACGAGGGGCCGGAGTTTATGCGCCAGCAATCCGACTACGCGGCGGCATGGCAAGCGGGCGGGTTGGATTGCGAAGCGATGGTTTTGGCGGGACAGAACCACTTTTCGATCGTGGACGACTACGCAAAAGAAGGCGGCACGGTGTTCGAAGCGGCGTGTCGTCAGATGGGTCTGACCACATGAGCGACGACTCCTTCGAGCTCTACGACCTCAAAGTCGAATGGATGGCTGGCGATCGTCCCTGTTGGTGTGGCGCCAAAGAGGGGGATCATTTCTTTCTCCGCGGCGAACACATCGAACTTCCTCCAGGGGTCAAATGGTCGATCTATACGATGTCGATCCTGTTGCCGCTGCTGCCCGCAAAGCAGCGCATGACCGATCCAAACGATTGGATGACCACCGATACCGATGTTGCGTGCCTCGATCCGAATTGCGGGTCGCGGTTTCGCATTAGCCGAATGGCCAAACAGACCTTTCGCCATTCCGAAACGACTGCTGTCAAACTCAACAAGGACGAAGCATGAGCGTTGAGCGCTTTCAGATTGCCCCTGACTACGACATTTCGCGGCTGATCAAAGGCGGTTGGCACCTTGCCGGCGGTCACGGCGATGTCGATCGTGCCCAGGCGATCAAGGACATGGCGGTGTTTGTCGAAAAGGGCATCACCACGTTCGACTGCGCCGACCACTACACAGGCGTCGAAGAGATGATCGGTGACTTTCGCGAAAGTCACCCCAGCCTTGCACCGCTGGTTCAGGTGCACACCAAGTTCGTGCCCGACTACGAAAAGCTCGGCAACGTCACGCGCGACTATGTCGAGAGCATCATCGACCGCTCGATCCGCCGGTTGAAGGCCGAGCGGCTCGATGTTGTCCAGTATTACTGGTGGGATCCCGACGGCAAGCCGGGCTTCGTCGACACAGGTTTGATTCTGCGAGACCTCCAGGCCGAGGGAAAAATTGCCCGGATCGGCGTGTCGAATTTCAATACGCGGCAACTCAAGATGCTGATCGATGCCGGCGTGCCCGTTACGACCAACCAGCCGCAATATTCACCCGTCGATCGGCGTCCCGAGGCGCAGTTGATCCCCTATTGCCAAGACCAGGGCATAGTTCAGTTGTGCTACGGCACGCTTTCAGGTGGCTTCTTCTCGGCCGACTGGTTGGGAAAACCCGAGCCGTTCGAGCCCTTTCCGAATCGCTCGTTGACCAAGTACAAACTGATCATTGAAGACTTCGGGGGCTGGGCGTTGTTCCAGGAACTACTTCAAGCCATGAAGAGCATCGGCGACAAGCATGGCGTAACCATCGCATTGGTGGCGCTACGTTGGATTCTCGATCAACCCAATGTCGGTGCGGCGATCGTCGGGGCCACCTCGGCACGGCACGTCGACGAAAATCTCAAGGTGTTTTCGTTCGCACTAGATGCCGACGACACTCGGGCGCTTGACGCTGTGTTAGCCCGGCGGCAGGGGCCGGAAGGGGACTGTTACGATCTTGAGCGCGACAAGGAAGGGCGTCACGGTCGGATCATGCGCTACAACCAGAATGCGCTGGAGAAACCGGCCGCGTCCTAGCCGACGTGTTCTTTGATGGCCTGCATCATGATGGAGCCGGGCGCGCGTTCGATATCGCCGATGTCCAAAGGCGAACGGGCAGGGGCGACCTCCTCGATTTCTGCAAGGTCGCGATCGCTCAGAGAAACGGCGAAAATCGGCAACGTTTCCCTCAAGCGGTCCGCGGTCGAGGCGCCAAAAAGGATGGCTTGGCCCGGCCCGCACTGTAGGACCCAACGTTGAGCAACTTGCGCAATCGACAGATTGTGCCGCGCTGCGATCGCATCGAGTGTCGATAGCAGACCCTGAAACACCATCCAGCCGCCACCGGTATCGATCAGCGCGCGGAACTCGCGGCTGAAACCTTGATCGCGGCCCAACGGATCGGGCGCATCCATCCAAGTGCCGGAGAGAAAGCCACCGGCCAACGGCGCGAACGTCATCAGGCCGATGTCTTGGGTCTGACAGAACGCGGCAAGATGATTGTCGGCGCGGCGGTCGAGCAGGCTGTAATGAACTTGGTTCGTGGCGACAGGCACTCCTGCACTCAACAGCGTGGTGAGATCGCCGACACCCAGATTGCACACCCCGATCAGGTTGATTTTGCCTTGGCGCCGTAGCTCGGCCAGGACGATTCCCGTGTCAACCAGGCCCGGGACGTCGAGGTTCCACCATTGCAGTTGCACGAGATCTAAGCGCTCGCCGCCGATCCTTTTGAGCGATCGCTCGATACTGTCGGTGATTTCACGTGTTGTTGGTCCGTTGCCCCTGGTTGGCGCGGTGAACCGGGTGTGGATCTTGATCTTGCGGCTCAGCGCGGCAGGCAGGTCCTTCTGCGCCGCAGTGCGCAGCATGCCCATAAGTTCTTCGCCACCGCGATACGAATCGGCGGTTTCGAAGGTCGTGATCCCCGCCCGTACGAAATCCAGAAGATCGTCCACGGCATCGCCGGCCCGACCGATGGTTTGCCAGCCGCCCTTGATCAACTGACTGACGGTATATCCCGGCGCAATCTCGACTTGGGGGACGGTCACGCTAGAGATGGTCTCTCAGGAGAGTGCCGTATCCGCTGACGGGGGGCACGCCAGCCACTTTGGCGGCTGCCCAATACGTTGCCTGATTGCTGGTGACGACTGGTTTGCCGTGGGTGCGTTCGAGTTCGTCGATTAAGCCGAGCACGGGCAGGTCGGTACAGCTGACAAAGATGGCGTCGGCGTTTTCCTTCTCGACATCTGCGACCAGGACACGGATTTCCTCTTCCGAGATCGAGTTGATGTCGGTGCCGCCACGGCGCTCTAGGCCGTTGATCGCAAGAACGTCGAACCCGGCATCTTGGAAAAACACGCGCTCGGCCTCGTAGACCCAGGAGAGATAGGGGGTAGCGACGGCGAGACGTTTGGCGCCGACGGTGCGCAACGCCGAAACGGCAGCGGTGGCGGTGGTGAACGTCGGGACGCCGGCCGCAGCGGTCATATTTTCGGCAATGACCTGATCGGAGCCTTTGCCTTGAAAAAAACTAGCCGAGGTGCAGGCGAATCCGACGACCGCGACGCCAGCCTTTGCGATCGAGGCGGCGAGCGACGGGGCGGCGTCGATCATTTGTTGGAACTGCTCGGCTACTTCGCGATCGGTGTCGACATCGGCGCGGGCGAAATGAACGCCGATGTCGTCGTCGGCGAGCGCAATGTAATCATCCTCGGCGATCACATTGATCGCCGGCGTGATAAAACCCAGTCGATGTCGTTTTTTGGTCATAGAAAAACCGGCCAGAACAAGTCTGGCCGGTTTCCTATCTTGGTCAAGTCGTTCGTCGGTTAGCTGCCCGACGTCATCGCCTTGATTTTGTTGACGTCATCAAGGCTGATGGCGTTCATTTCCTTGAACTTCCCGCCTACATATTGCTGCGCGGAGAAGGCCGCGGAAACGTCGCCGTTCGAATCGAAGACGATCGGACCGGTAACGCCGACATAGGCGATGTCCTTGCCCTCTTGAAGCAACTTGATCGCTTTGCCGAAGCCTTCCACGCCGGCGTGAACGACTTCGCCGCCCGGGCCGGTGATTTCGCGGACCAGTTTGGCGAGGTTGGCACCGGTTGCTTTCATACCCTTGATATCGGCGGCAACGGTGGCCAGCGCCAATAGCGCGCCCGCATCGTAGCCCGAGGTGCGGCCCGGACCGCCGTCGATGGGAATGTCGCAACAAGCCTGCGAATCGGCATTGACGGTGGCGAAGGACGGGGTGTCCGGCGAAGCGGGGCTGATGAACCAACCTTCTTTGAGCGCGTCCTCCCCGACGGTTTCGACGAAGGCCGGATCGTTCATGCCTTGCGAGAAGATGAGTCCGGGGGCGCCGCCAAACCGGATCCAGTCGCGCAGTTGCTTGGAGCCGTCTTGCGGTTGGCTCAGCATGTAGAGCGCGTCGGGGCCACCCTCCATCACCTTATTGATTTCCGACCGGTAGGACGGCTGGTCGGGATTGAACGGCACGACGTTGCCGATATCGCCACCCAGCGCCTTGAACGCCCGGATGAACTCGGCTTGGTTGTTTTTGCCCCAATCGTTGTTGAGGTGGATGATCGCGACTTTCCGGAAACCGGCGTCATGCGCCATCTTCGCCGTGGCGACAGCCTGCAAGGAGTCGGCCGGCAGGGTGCGGAAGAAGAGACCTTTGGTCTTTCCTTCGCGTGCCATGTTGGTGAACGTGGTCGACGTCGATGCCGTGGCAATGACGACTGCGCCTTTCTGAACGGTGACGGAGGTCAGCAGGGGACCGGTGATACCCGATGAGATCGGTCCGACGATGGCTTGCACGCCTTCGATGTCGATCAATTTCTGTGCGGCATCGACGGCGACGGTCGGTTGGGTTTGCGAGTCGCGAACTTCGTATTTCAGCTCGCAGCCGACGCCCGCCGCAGCGCGCGCTTCGTTGACCTGCTCGACCGCGAGCTGGGCGACGCGCGAAATCGGCACGCCGAACGTGCCGTAGGCGCCTGTCAGAGACAGAACGGAACCGATGGTGTGACTGCAGCTCTGAGCGTAAGCCGCCGTCGGCGTAAACGATGCCGCCGCGAGAACGGCGCCGGCCACAGCAAGTGGCGCAATTAGTGTACGTGTCTTCATCGAGATGACCTCCCTGATAAGGTAAAGCGGCGATTGTAGTTTGTTCTTAAACCACCATAATACCGCCCGCGTTGACAGGGAGTCACGGCGCAAATGGGAGGATAAGCCCATCGCTTCGAAGCAAGTGATCAGTCCATGCTGAGTATCGTCGATCTGGCGAAGGATTTCGGTGGCTTGAAGGCCGTCGACGGAGTCTCGTTCCAGGTCGGTCAGGGCACGATTACCGGCCTGATCGGGCCGAACGGCGCGGGCAAGACCACGACGTTCAATATGGTCGCGGGCGCCTTTCCGCCGAGCGGCGGCTCGATCCGGTTCGATGGCACCGACATCACGAGCTGGTCGGCCCATCAAACCTTTCGCCAAGGTTTGGTGCGAACGTTCCAAATTCCCCGCCCGTTCGGCCGCATGACCGTGCTCGAAAACCTCATGATGGTGCCGCAGAACCAGATCGGCGAGCGGTTTTGGAACACCTGGCTTCGCATCGGCGCGATCCGAGCCGAGGAGCGCCGGTTACGCGACAAGGCAATCGAGATTCTCGACTTTCTTGGGCTGACACGATTGGGCGAGGAGGCGGCAGGCAATCTTTCGGGCGGGCAAATGAAGTTGCTTGAGCTGGGCCGCGCGCTGATGTCAGACCCGAAGATGATCCTTCTCGACGAACCCGGCGCGGGCATCAACCCGACGCTTTTGGGCGAGATCGTCGATCGCATTGCCAAACTCAACAAGCGCGGGATCACGTTCCTTATTATCGAACACAACATGGACATGGTGATGACCCTGTGTCATCCGATCATCGTCATGGCGAGCGGCAAGCTCCTGATGGAAGGCAGCGCCGAAGAAGTGCAAGCCGATTCCCGGGTGTTGGAAGCATTCCTAGGTGGGGCGACCGACGACGACGAGGAGGTTCCCGTTGGCTGAACCGATGCTTGCGGTCCGCGATGTCGAGGCAGGGTACAACCCCTCGCTTCCGATTCTGCACGGGATCTCGCTGGAAGTCTTCGAGGGCGAGATCGTAACCGTTCTTGGCCCGAACGGTGCTGGCAAGTCCACCCTCATCAAAGCGATCGCCGGCCTGCTGTCGGTGTCGCGTGGATCGGTGACGATCGCCGGTCGGGATATTACCGGCCTTGAGACCCATCAACTCATTCGCGAGCGCGTCGCGTACGTGCCGCAAACCGAGAACGTTTTTGCGCGGCTGTCGGTTGAAGAGAACCTCGCGCTCGGCGCATTGCACAATCCCGATCAGTTTACGGCGCAGCGCCGGCGGGTCTTGGATCTGTTTCCCGATCTTGAACGCCTAGGGCATCTCGCAGCCGGCAAATTGTCGGGCGGGCAACGCCAAATGGTGGCGGTCGGACGTGCACTCATGGCCGACCCGATGTTGTTGATGTTGGACGAGCCTTCGGCAGGACTATCGCCAAAACTTGCCCAGGTCGTGTTTTCGCAACTGATACGGGTCAAAGAGGTCGGGGTGACCATTCTGATGGTCGAGCAGAACGCCCGCGCCGCGCTCAAGATTTCGGATCGTGGTTACGTCCTCGCGGAGGGCCAAGAAAAGGTCCACGGCAATGCGCGGTCGTTGCTGGATAATCCGGAGGTCGGCGAATTGTACCTTGGCGCCAAATCGAGGCTCGCTCGCTCATGATGCAGTTTGTCGCAGACGGAATCGTGAGTGCCGCGCTGATCGCCTTGGGCGCGATCGGCATCAGCATGACCTACAACATTCTTCGTTTTGCCAATTTCGCGCAGGGCGAGATTCTAACGGTGGGCGCGTACTTCGCGTTGCTGCTGGTCGGCATCATGGGGGCGGGGATTGGCGCTATGGGGCCGATCGCCTTCGGTTGGCCGTTGCTGGTCTCGATCGTCTTCGCGATGGTCGCCACCAGCATCGTCGTACTGATCGTCGATTGGTTGTTGTTCCGACAACTACGTAACCGAAACGCCGCGCGTATCACGCTGATCATGGCGGCGTTCGGGGTGTCGCTGATGGGCCGCAACATCGTCACCCTCGTGGCAGGAGGTGAGCCGCAATATTACGCCTTCTTCATCCCCAAGGCGTTCGAGATCCTGCCCGGCGTGAAACTGATTCCCGACGACTTGGCGATTATCGCCATTTCGTTGATCGCTTTTGCGGCGTTGTTCTTCTTCATGAATCGCACGTCGATGGGCCGTCAAATGCGGGCCGTGGCGGAAAACCCAACGCTAGCGCGCGTCAACGGAATCGATGTGCGTGCCGTCATCCGTTGGACGTGGATGATCGGTGCTTCGCTCGCAACGGTCGCGGGCGTGTTGTTGGCGCACAACACCCAACTCCGCCCGGAAATGGGTTTCGATATGCTGTTGCCGATGTTTGCGGCGCTGATCCTGGGCGGTGCAAGCAATCTGTACGGGACGATCCTTGGTGCGCTTGTGATCGGGTTGACGGAGGCGCTCGCGGTTTCCTTTGGTTTGGCCGGATATCGTGCCGCGATCACATTCATGGTGATGCTGGCGGTTCTGTTGTTCCGGCCACAGGGGCTATTGGGGGAGAAAGAGTGATGGAAGCGTATTTTTCGGTCATCGTCTTTTTCCTGATATCGGTGTCGTTCTTTTCTCTGACGACGCTCGGCCTGAACCTCCAATGGGGTTTCACCGGCCTGTTCAATGTCGGCATCGTGGGCTTCTATGCGATCGGCGCCTACACATCGGCCATTTTGACCGGTCCGCCCTATCCCGACACGCTGATCGGCGGGCTGGGCCTCTGGTTTCCGATCGGTTTTATCGGCGCGATGGTGACCTCGGGGTTGGCCGCGCTCATCGTCGGGTTTGTCACGTTACGCCTACGCGAAGATTTTCTGGCGATCTCTACCTTCGGCATCGCGATGTCCATCCAACTCGTGACGCTAAATTTCGAATCGCTAACACGCGGCCCCAATGGGATGTATTCCCTGCCGCGGCCTCTGTCGGGGCTTTCCGACTCCAATCTGGTCGACAACATTCTCTACTTGATCCTCTGCCTCGCCATCATTGGCACGGTCTATTGGGCCTTCGAGCGCATGGTGCGATCGCCTTGGGGACGCGTTTTGCGAGCGATCCGCGAGGACGAAACGGCGGCAGCGGCGTTAGGCAAGAATGTCTTCGCGATCCGATTGCAGTCGTTCGTCGTCGGCTCGGCGGTGATGGGGCTTGCTGGTGCAATGCAGGCGAATTTCATCGGATTCGTTAGCCCGCAGGATTTCTTGCCTATCTTTACCTTCCAGGTATTCGTCATGCTGATCGTCGGCGGCAGCGGCAACAACATGGGAGCGCTTCTCGGCGGTCTCGTGGTATGGGGGCTGTGGTCCTTTAGCGAGCAAGTGATCGGCGCGATCTTGCCGGCGACGTTCAATACCGAGGCCGGGGCGGTTCGCATTGTCTTGATCGGTTTGATCCTGGCGCTCGCGCTGCTTTATCGGCCGGAAGGGATATTGCGCGAAAAACGCATCGTTTCCCGCGAGGCGCGCCTGACGTGAGCGATCTCGCCGCTCAATGCATCAAAGAGATTCATCGCCTGCACCGAGCGATCGAGGGGTGGACGACCGGCGCACTGCCGAACACCGAAGACGCATTTGCCGCCTTCTCTGGTTCGTTCGCGCCGGAATTCGTGATCATCAACCCGAACGGTAAAGCCGAAGCGGCCTCCCATGTGGTGCCGCGGTTCCGCGACCGCCACGGCGAGCGCTCTCGCGACTTTTCCATTCAGATCACCAACGAAGATGTGCGCGACGTGACGGGCGCCCGCGCGCTCGTGACTTACTACGAGCACTGGCTTCATCGTACGGAGGAACAATCGGTGATCCTCTCCTCGGCCCTCATGCAGGCCGACGCGGATCGCCCCGGTGGTTTCGCCTGGCTTCACCTCCACGAAACGTGGATGCGTCCACCGACTTAGATCGATTTTCGTTTGTTGAATTTTGGATCGCGCCAGGACTCGGTCGCGAGAACGTTGCGAAAGCGCTCGACCGCGTCCCAGATGTCGATATACCGCGTGGTGAGGGGGCTGACCCCGAAACGAATTGAGTCCGGTGTGCGGAACGAACAAATCACGTCCGCATCGGCGAGCGCTTCGACGAGCGCATTGCCGCCCTCATGGCGCAGGGCGATGTGGCCACCGCGTGCGGCGTAGTCGCGCGGGGAGGCGACGCTAACGCCGAATGTTGCAAGTTCCTGATCGCACAAGTCGCGCACTAGGTTCGACAAACTTTCGTGTTTTCTGCCGGCAGCCGCGACATCCACGTTCGCCCATACAGCCATCGCAGCCTGGAGTCCGATGGTGCTGAGGACGGGTGGCGTTCCGATCAGTGCGCGCCGCGCCCCCGGCGCCGGGCGATAGTCGAGTTCGAAGGCGAATTGGTCGGCATGGCCGAGCCAGCCTTTGAGGCCCAGGTCTAGGTTATCGTTATGACGCGCCGCGACGAAAAAGAATGCCGGCGCGCCTGGGCCGCCGCAAAGGTACTTGTAGGTGCAGCTCACGGCAAAATCGGCGCCCATTGCGTTGAGGTCGATCGGCACAGCGCCGGCGCCATGCGACAAATCCCACACCGTGAGTGCGCCGGCGGCCTTCGCTGCTGCCGAAATCTTTGCCATGTTTCTGCGGCGGCTTGTCCGATAGTCGACGAGACTAAGGACGACGACCGCGGTGTCGGCATCGATCAGGGCGCAAACGTCGTCGTCGCCGTCCCGACCGTCTTCGGCCAAGACCAGCGTATGCGTCATGCCCATGAGATCGATCGCGGCCTGCGCGGCATAAAGATCGGTGGGGAAATTGGCGGCCTCCGAGATGACCTTGGTACGCCCGGACTGAATGTGGAGGGCGCCGACAATGGCCTTGAAAAGATTGATGGTTGTCGAGTCCGCGACGACGATCTCACCAGCGTTGGCTCCAACGATGCGGGCGATCCCGTCACCCAGGTTCGATGCCGCTTCGAGCCAACCGGCCTCGCCCCAGCTGCGCCGGCGCGCCAGGCCCCAATGGTCCTCAACCGCATGGCGCAAATGATCCAGGACGTCCTTTGGTGGCGCGCCAATAGAGTTCGCATCCATGTAGATGCGTGAGCGGTTGCCGCTGCCGGGAGGGCGCATAAAGCGCGTGCCGATGTCCGCCAGCGGATCGGTTTGATCAAGCGTTGCGCAGTCGTCTCTCGAAATCGGCATGGGCCTGCTCCCTTTGCGGCGCGATCCACTGTACCAGGGCGTGTGCATTGGTGCGCGAATCGCCTAAGTTAGATCAGGTATTGTCACTGCGTCCTTATGAGCCCTTCAACGTCTTCTCAATCCCTGTTGCGCGTGGCCGCCGATATCGGCGGCACGTTTACCGATGTTGCTGTCGAAGACGGGCAATCGAGATTTACCGCGAAGGTTTTGACAACCCCGCGGGCGCCAGAAGAAGGCGTGTTGGACGGCCTTTCGACAGCCCTTGAGAAGGCCGGCAAAACGATTGCCGATGTAGATGTCTTTCTGCATGGCACGACCTTGGCAACCAATGCCCTGATCGAGCGAAAAGGCGCCAAATTGGCCTTCGTGACGACCGAGGGGTTCCGGGACGTTTTGGAAACCGGTTACGAAAAGCGGTTCGAGCAATACGACGTGTTCATGGACCGCCCTCCGCCTTTAGTCCCGCGTCACTTGCGTTTGACGGTGACGGAACGGATGGCGGCCGACGGGTCGCGACTGACCGAACTGGACGAGGTCGCGCTGGAAGCGATGGTGCCGACGCTCAAAGCAGAAGGCGTCGAGGCGATCGCGATCGGCTTTCTGCACTCCTATGTGAATGCGGACCATGAGCGGCGTGCCCGCGACATCCTGGCCAAACATTTACCCGATGTCGCGATCACCATATCAGCAGATGTCAGTCCCGAGATCCGTGAATACGACCGGTTCTCCACGGCGTGTGCGAACGCCTATGTGCAGCCGCTGATGGCCGGCTATTTGGGACGTTTGTCCAAAGCGGTTAAGGCGCGGGGGTTCCATGGCGCGTTGTTGCTGATGATGTCGGGCGGTGGCCTGACCACCTTGGAGACAGCGCAACGGTTGCCGATCCGGCTGGTCGAGTCGGGACCGGCAGGTGGTGCGATCTTGGCCAGCCATATTGCTCGCGAAACCGGTTTGGACGAGGTCTTGTCCTTCGATATGGGCGGGACGACGGCGAAGATCTGTCTGATCGCCGATGGCGAACCGGAACGGGCGCGTGTTTTCGAGGTCGCCCGTGCTTACCGAAACCTGAAAGGCAGCGGATGGCCGGTCCGCATTCCAGTGATCGAAATGGTCGAGATAGGCGCGGGTGGCGGATCGATTGCGCGCGTCGATGCGATGCAGCGCATTACCGTCGGCCCCGATAGCGCTGGCTCGGAGCCGGGACCTGTCTGTTATGGCCGGGGTGGCACGAACGCGACGGTTACCGACGCCAACCTTGCGCTTGGCCGATTGAATGCCGCCCAATTTGCCGGCGGGCGGTTTTCGCTCGATGCGGCAAAGGCCGATGCCGCGGTGGCCGAGGCGGTAGGCCGACCCCTGGCCCTCAGCGACGCCTGGGCGGCAGCCGGTATCAGCGAGATCGTCGAAGAGAACATGGCCAATGCGGCGCGTGTTCATGCGATCGAGCGGGGCCGGATTATCGATCGTCACGTGATGATCGCGTTTGGTGGCGCTGCACCGCTGCACGCCACACGATTAGCGACCAAGCTGGGCATTCGGAAAGTCGTTGTGCCCAAGGGCGCCGGTGTTGGCTCGGCCATCGGGTTCTTGCGCGCGCCCGTCTCGTACCAAGTGGTGCGGAGCCAGCAACAAAATCTTGCGCGCGCCGATCTCGCGCCGATCAACGCGATGCTGGCGGATATGGAGGCGGAGGCCCGCGACATTGTAGCGCCCGGCGCACCCGGCGCAGTATTCGAGGTTACCCGTGAAGTAGATTTGCGCTACGTCGGTCAGGGGCACGAGCTCACTGTACGCGTACCGATCGGCGACATACGCGATGCCGAAATACGCAGCATGATTACGGCGTTCGAAGATCAGTACCGGGCGCACTACGGGTTGGTCATTCCGGACATGGTGGTTGAGGCGCTGACCTGGTCGGTAACGGTGGCTTCCAAAGTCGAAACCGTGTCCTCAGATACCGAAGGTCTGGAAGGCACGGAAGGCAAGCCCATCGGCGCACGACAATTGTTTGAGCCGATCCGGGGCGAGGCGGCGGAGATTCCGGAATTCTGGCGCAACGACCTGGCTGCCGGCCAAACCATTGACGGACCGGTCTTTATTGCGGAAGACGATACGACAACCGTTGTCGATCGCGGCTGGCGGGTCTCCGTCGATGCTCGTGGCTACCTGCATATCGAACGGACGGAGGCAGCATGACCGACGATCCCCTCGCACGGATCCATATGCAAGTGATGTGGAACCGTCTGATCTCGGTGGTCGAAGAGCAAGCGCAGGCCTTGTTGCGCACCGCCTTCGGCTCCGTTGCGCGCGAGGCAGGCGATCTATCGGCCGGAGTTTACGATCTCAAGGGACGCATGTTGGCTCAGGCGGTGACCGGGACGCCGGGCCATGTGAACTCGATGGCGGCTGCCGTCGCCCATTTTCTCGAGAAGTTTCCCATCGAGGAAATGAAAGAGGGCGATGTCTATACGACGAACGATCCTTGGAAGGGGACGGGGCACCTGTTCGATTTTGTCGTGGTCACACCCGCCTTTCTCGACGGACGCCTGGTCGCATTGTTCGCCTCGACCTGCCACTTGGTGGATGTCGGGGGGCGCGGCTTCACCGCGGACGCGCGAAGCGTTTACGAGGAAGGCATTTTCGTGCCGCACACGCGACTTTTCGACGACGGTACGCTCAACGAACCCTTGATGGAGTTGATTGCCAATAACGTTCGCGAGCCCATCGAAGTGAAAGGCGATTTGCTGGCGTTGGTGTCGTGTAACGATACCGGCTGTCGGCGCATGATCGACATGATGCGCGAATTCGAGATGACCTCTATCGACGACCTTGCCGAGCACATCCTGGTCAATTCGCACAAAGCGATGGTTGAGGCGATCGGACGCGTTCCCAACGGGAACTACGACGCGGAAATGACCTTGGACGGCTACGAAGAACCGGTGCGCCTTAAGCTTCGCATGGTCGTTGAGGACGAAAGGATCATTCTAGATTATACCGGCTCAACGACCGCATCGGGCTTCGGCATCAATTCGCCCAAGTGCTACACCGACGCGTACTCGATCTTTGGGTTGAAGTGCATCATCGGGCCCGAAATTCCAAACAACGCCGGTTCGCTCGCCCCCATGATCGTTGAGGCGGAGGCGGGCTCGATCGTTCATCCGACGCACCCCTCGCCGGTGACCGCGCGCCATGTCGTGGGCCAAATGCTGCCTGATATCGTGTTCGGTTGTCTCGATCAGGCGATCGAAGGTGGCGTACAAGCCGAAAGCGCCGGATCGATTTGGGTGCTGGCGGCATCGGGCGGCACACGCGAAGGCAATTCTGAAGGCACCTTCAATACCATGAGCGTAAGCGTCGGCGGGGTGGGCGCCCGCCCGACGAAGAACGGACTTAACTCGACCGCGTTTCCCTCAGGCGTTGGGGCCATTCCGGTTGAGGTCACCGAAGCAAGTTCGCCACTGGTGTTTCGTCGCCGCGAGTTGTTGCCGGACTCGGCCGGACCGGGAACCTACCGTGGCGGTTTCGCCCAGGTGGTCGAGGTCGAGTCTCGGGCGTCGCTGCCGTTTACCGTTTCTGCGGCGACCTTCGATCGCCTCGACAACCCTGCGCGGGGGCGGCACGGGGGGAAACCCGGGTCGCCGGGCGCCTACGGATTGGTGGGGCAGGAGCCGTTTCGCGGCAAGACCGTTCAGACGGTGCCGCCTGGCAAGCGATTGTATGCAGAACTACCCGGCGGCGGTGGTTTCGGCGACCCGTTGGCTCGCGACGCTTTGGAAGTCGCCGGTGAAGTGCGGGCCGGTTTGGTGAGCCCCGAAGCGGCGCGTGAAGTGTACGGCGTGGTGATCGATCAAGCCGGATCCTTGGACAAAGCACGCACAAAGACCTTGCGCGCAAGTTTTAAGGCATCGACGTGAGCTTGCCGTCGAACTTGCAACATGTCCTGTCCGGGCGTCGCGATCGTCTTGAGGTTTTTGACACCATTCGTCCGGCCCACACGGCGTTGCTGGTCGTCGATATGCAGCGGGCCTGGACGGACCCCGAAGGACCTTGGTATTTCCCCGAAGCGCAAGCGGTGATCCCGGCGATCAATCGCGTCGCGGCCGGACTGCGCGAGGCCGGGGGTAGTGTCGTTTGGGTCCAGCATGTGACCGGGCAGCCGGGCACGCCCGACTATTGGGCGAACTACCTCGATCATTTCGTGTCGGACACCCAACGGGACGGTGCGCTGGCCGCTATCGGGGAGGGCAGTCCCTTTCGCGACCTCGACGATGCCTTGGACGTGCAGGCCGATGACCTCCGCGTCGAGAAGAAACGCTACAGCGCCATGATTAGGACGTCGTCAAATTTGGAATGGGTGCTGCGCGAAAAAGACATCGACTCGGTGATCGTTTCCGGCGTGCAGACCAACATGTGCGTCGAATCAACCGCGCGGGACGCAATGATGCTGGACTTCAAGGTTTTCATGCCGCACGACACCGCCGGTGCGCGGACGCCGGAAGATCATCTCGCCGGGCTCCGCACGATCGGGCAGGTCTTTGCAGATATTCGCCCGGTCGAGGCCCTGCTCGAACTGATCGAGACGGCAGACTAAAACGCTTTAAAGGTCATTGTCGTAAAGGTGTCCTTGATCCCGGGTACCTTTTGAACGCGTTCGGTGACGAAGTGCCCGATATCGGTGTCGTCTTCTAGGTGGAACTTCACCATGAGATCGAATTTGCCCGAGGTGGAGTAAAGTTCGCCCACTTCTTCGACATCGTCCATGATCTTGGTGGCCACATCATAGGCTTGGCCGGGGTCGCATTTGACCTGAACGAAAATGACTTGCATGGGCTTCTTCTCCGGCTCGATACGGTGATGTCGGCAGTCTACCACGCGGATGTAGGATTGCAGTAGGTCGGCGCGGTGCGCCGAAGACTGGCGGCGCCCCGTCCCGGCGGCCCATAATACGGCGTCGGAGAGGAGGACGAGGGGACCTATGCTGCAAGGCGACATGATGGACCGGCCATTGCTTTTGTCGGCGTTGATCGACTATGCCGCGTTGTATCACGGCAGTCGGGAGATCGTTTCGCGAACGGCCGAAGCCGGCATCCATCGCTACACCTACGCCGATGCGGCGCGCCGAATGAAAAAACTGGCCAACGCGCTCCGTCGCCTGAATGTGGGCGAGGGTGAGCGCGTCGGTACTTTGGCTTGGAACACCTACCGCCATTTTGAAGTGTACTTTGCGGTGTCGGGCCTGGGGAGCGTGTGCCACACCATCAATCCGCGTCTGTTCCCGGATCAGATCGACTACATCATCAATCATGCACGTGATGTGGTCCTCTTTGTGGACCTTCCCTTTGTCGAACTGGCCGAACAACTAGCCCCGCGTCTACCCCACGTGCGGGCCTACGTCGTAATGACCGACCGAGCCCACATGCCGGAAACCACATTGCCCGGCGCACATTGTTACGAGGACTTGATCGCTGCTGAGCCAAGCGAATTCGAGTGGCCGTTGTTCGACGAAAGCACGGCGGCGGCGCTCTGCTACACCTCCGGGACGACGGGCGACCCCAAGGGCGTCCTCTACAGTCACCGGTCGACGATGCTGCATTCGTTTGCGTCCTGCATGGGCGACGTAATTGGCGTGCGCGCCCGCGATTCGATCCTCGTCGTCGTACCGATGTTTCACGTCAATGCCTGGGGCATACCCTATTGCGCAGCGATGACGGGCGCGAAGCTGGTTTTCCCTGGCGCAGCACTCGACGGCGCTAGTGTGCACGAACTACTTGATGCCGAAAAAGTCACCCTCAGTGCAGGTGTGCCCACGGTTTGGCTCATGTTGCTGCAGCACCTGCGTGAGATAGGTCAAAGCTTGCCCTATTTGGAGCGTGTCGTTTGCGGCGGATCTGCGGCGCCGCGCGCGATGATCCAGGAGTTCGAGGAGCGACACGACGTGCGTCTTTTACATGCCTGGGGCATGACCGAAATGAATCCGGTTGGCGTGGTCAATACGCCCAAGGCACACCTGGAAGGATTGCAGGGGGACGCCAAGTTGGACCTCGCAGCGAAGCAAGGACGCGCGATTTTCGGGGTCGACCTAAAGATCGTCGACGATGCCGGCAACGAGCTGCCGCGTGACGGCAAAGCGTTCGGCGCCTTGAAGGTACGCGGCCCTTGGATTGCCCGACGTTACTTCGAGCGGGACGGCGATCCCGCGTTTGACGATGACGGTTGGTTCTCTACCGGCGACGTTTGCACGATCGATCCGGACGGCTACATCCAAATCGTTGACCGTACGAAAGACGTCATTAAATCAGGTGGCGAGTGGATCAGTTCGATCGAACTGGAAAATATCGCGGTCGGACATCCTGATGTCGCCGAAGCCTGTGTCATCGGCGTGCCGCACCCAAAATGGGATGAGCGCCCTTTGCTGGTGGTCGTCGCGGCCAAGGGCACTTCACCCACCAAGGACGACATCATGGCGATTTTCGAGGGCAAGGTTGCCAAGTGGTGGTTGCCCGACGATATCGTTTTTGTCGACGAACTGCCGCACACAGCCACCGGCAAGCTCCTGAAAACCGCGCTGCGCGAGCAGATGAAGGACTACGTTGCGCCGGACACTTGACGAAAGCGGGCCGGGGACAATTCTTGACCGGTAAGACCGGTCTCCGCGAAAACCGCCGGCAACGGTTTGTTTTGGGCCAGTGCGGCAGCCACTTGGCCAAGACCCGGCGCGGTTTGAATGCCGTATCCACCTTGGCCGACGAGCCAGAAGAACCCCGGCGCCGTCGGCTCGAATCCAGCTGCGGGCGTACGATCGCTGGTGAATGTCCTTAAGCCTGCCCATTTGTGCTCAATCCGTTTGACGCGCAGGGTGGTTGCTTTCTCGACTAGGTCGATGGCGCCGGCGACGTCGATTTCTTCGGGCTGCGCATCGCATGGATCTGACGGGATCTCATCGGCAGGGGACAGCATCAGAAGACCGGACTCCGGTTTGAGATAAAAATCTTCCGCGACCTCCACGGTAATCGGCCAACGTGCGAAATCGACCTCGGCGTTGGGACGAAAGGTGAGCGCGGTCCGCCGCAAGGGGCGTAGATCAAGTTTGGGCACGCCTGCGCGTTCGGCAATCACGTCGCCCCAAGCGCCTGCGGCGTTGATCACCACCGGGGCACGGAACGTCCCCTGTTCGGCCTCGATATGCCAGCGGTCCGCTTTGTGTTCGATGCCGTGCACCTCGGTGTCGGTATGCAACGTGCCGCCGTTCGCTTTTAAGCCTCGAATAAATCCCTGATGGAGGGCGTGAACATCGATGCCGCGCGCGGTCTTTTCGTACGCACCGGCGACGACCTGAGGACCGAGTACGGGGACGCGGGCGCGCACGTCGTCGCGGGTTAGCCGGACAAGCCGTGCCGGGTCGTCGACCTCTTCAAGGAGCTTTTCGAGCATTGGTAGGTGCGCGTCGTTCGAGAAAAACAAGGCGCCAAGCGGGGTAAGGAGCGGGACTTCCGTGAAGCCCGATGGTGGCGATTCGTAGAACGCACGTCCCGCGAGCGTCAGGCCTCTGATCACGGCATTGCCATAGACCGTGGTATAGGATGCCGCCGATCGACCGGTCGTGTGGTAGCCGGGTTGGGATTCACGTTCCAACACCACGACGGTGGCGGTCTCGGACAAAAAGTACGCGACCGAGCATCCTGCCATGCCGCCCCCGATCACGATGTAGTCGCACTCACTCATTCGTTTGTCGCTGCCGCTTTGCTTTGTGGAGTAGCGTCGTTATATCACCTGCGTTTCATCAAACCGACGGCGTCTCGATTTGTACCGCTTTCTCGCTCTTTCTTTCACATTCCTGGTCCTGATGACGGCGCCAGCCGCGGCGCAGTTGGCGGACGTCTGGCCCGATGTCGCGGGAACCCGGGGCGTCCCCGTTTCGTTTCCGAGTTCGAGCCCGTTTACGGTGCGTGATCTAGGCCGTGCCGACGTCCCGTCGACGCAAGCGAAGGCCACGCTTTTCTTACCGGAAGATCGCGGCCAACCGGTTCCCGCCGTGATCTTGTTGCATGGCGCGGGCGGCGTATTGGGCGCGCGGGAGATGACCTACGGCGCACAGTACGCGGCAATGGGCGTGGCGGCGCTTGTAATCGACGTTTTTGGGGCGCGGCGCGATCGGGCGGTCGGCTTTGTGAACCGTTTGATCGAGATCACCGAAGCGATGTCGCTGGCTGATGCCTATGCCGGCCTTGCGTATTTCGCCGAGCGCGGAGACATCGATCCGGCACGGGTAGCGTTGATTGGGTTTTCTTATGGTGGAATGGCGACAACCTATGCGGCCCATGCCCAAGTCGCCGAAGCCTTTGCGCAAGACGGGCATCGGTTCGCGGCGCATGTTGCCTATTATGCGCCCTGTATCGCCCGCTTTGTCGATGTGCGATCGACCGGCGCGCCGATCTTGTTTGTTTCCGGTGAGCGTGATGCGATCGTCGATCCCGACCGGTGCGCCGAGGTGGATGGTGATCTTGAGGCCGGTGGCGCCGTCGTGCGGCGCATCGCCTATCCCGACGGCGCGCACCAGTGGGACGGATTCTTTGCGGCCGAGCGCATGATCGGACGAAACCTGGCGCCCTGCCGCTTCCAAGTAATGCCCAACGGCAGCGTGACCGATCTGCGGACCGGTCTACCGATGGCAAACCGATGGCTACGGGGCGTCGCACTTGCGCTTTGCGTGGGGCGGGAAGGCTATCTCATAGGTAGAGACGACGCGGTACGGGCTCGGTCCAACCGCGACGTTGCCGCTTTCCTCAATCCCCTTCTGTTTCCCTAGGGCTTTGTCCTCGCCCGCCGCTTGACGCAACGCCGACAGGCTCTATCAATGGCGGGAACAAAACACGCCATTCAGGGGACGGACACGAGATGACCGGCACAACTCAGGGCCGTAGACCGCTTGAAGGTCTGCGTGTGATCGATTGCGCAACATTTATTGCGGGGCCCTTTTGTGCGACCCAACTCGCCGAATTCGGCGCGGAGGTTATCAAGGTCGAGTTGCCCGGCACGGGGGATCCGGTGCGCAAGTTCGGTTCCAAAACCGATTGTGGCGAGACCCTGGTGTGGCTGAGCGAGGGCCGCAACAAAAAGTCGATCACGCTCGACCTAAGGAAACCCGAAGGTGCGGCGCTATTCAAGAAACTAGTGGCCAAGGCCGACGTGCTGGTCGAGAACTTCCAACCCGGCACGCTTGAGAAATGGGGTTTGGGCTGGGATGTCTTGAAAGAAGCCAACGCCCGTCTCGTCATGGTACGGATTTCAGCCTACGGACAGACCGGCCCCTATAGCCCGAAGCCCGGCTTCGGGCGCATTGCCAACGCCTTCGGCGGCATTTCCTTCCTGGCCGGATTTCCCGATCGCCCACCTGTGACGCCTGGATCGGCGACGTTGGCCGACTATATGGCGGGGATCTACGGTGCCTTGGGCGCCATGTTCGCTTTGAAAGCGCTGGAGCAAACCGGCGAGGGGCAAGTTGTCGACATCGGGCTTTATGAGCCGATCTTCCGAATTCTAGACGAGTTGGCGCCGGCGTTTGATAAATTCGGCAAGGTGCGCCAACGGATGGGGCCGGGCACCGTCAACGTCGTCCCGCACAGCCACTACCCGACCAAAGACAATCGATGGATCGCCATCGCCTGTACCAACGACAAGATTTTTGGCCGTTTGGCGGCGGTGATGGGCCGCGACGATGTGACGGGCGATGGGATCTACGGCACGTTGGCCAAGCGCGAAGCTGTGCGGGCGGAAGTTGACCAATTCGTGACGGATTGGACCATGCAGCACGACCGAGCCGACATCATTGCCATGTGTACCGAAGGTGAGGTGCCGTGTGGGCCGGTGTTCTCGATCGACGAGATTTTTGAAGATCCTCAGTACGCGGCCCGTGAAAACATCAAAGAGGTCGCCGATCCGCGGATCGGCACGCTCAAGGTGCCGAACGTGGTGCCGCGTCTCACCAAGACACCCGGAGGTATCGACCATCTCGGTCCCTCGCTGGGCCAGGACAGCGAAAACGTGCTGGAGGGTTTGCTGGGCTTGAGTTCAAGCGATATTGAGAAATTACGTGATCAGGGCGTGATTTAATCGTGGCAGAATTGAAACCACTCGCGGGTATGGGGTGTACTGGTTGTTAGAGACGACCTCGGACGCGCTGAGGGAACAAAGTTGGCTACGAAGCGTTAGCTCCACGACGGTTTTGATAAGAAGGATGTTTGAGATGAAAGCGATTGCAGCCTTTTTCGGCGTGATGGCAATGGCGCTGATGCTGAGCACCGGGGCCGCCGAGGCCATGAGCGATTCAGGTGCCAAGAAAAGCAGCCACCCCGACTGGGACAAGGCCGTGAACGCCCTTGACCTCAAAGACTACGAGGCGGCGTTGCCGCTCTTGGCCAACGTCATCAAGAGCGAGCCGGAAAACCCGGACGCACAGAATCTCACCGGTTTCGCCTATCGCATGCTCAAGAACTACGAGATGGCGTTTAGTCACTACGAGCGGGCGCTGGAAATCGACTCCAAACACAAGGGCGCGCACGAATACATCGGTATTTCTTATCTGGAAACCAACCAGCTTGAAAAAGCCGAGGAGACGCTCGCATCGCTGAAAAAGCTATGCGCTTTCTGCGCGGAACGTCGTTCGCTGGATGGCGCTGTGAAATCCTACAAACGCGCGAACAAGTCGAGCTAACGACCGCAACCCCTTAGCTTTGCCTTCGAAGCGAGACGCGATATAACGCGTCAGGCGCCGCACTTTGTCGCGCGCGACGTGAGGTGAGTCGTGTATCGAACTGGAATCGCATTAGCGGGCGCGATCATGCTGGTATCGTCTGCCGCGGTCGCGGCGGACATGGGTTCGGCTTACGTTTCCGGTGCCCTCGGTATGGCAGCGACCGACGATGTCGACGCAAACTCCAATACCTTCCTTGCCCCTATCGATACTGAAACTGGCCGGGCCGGATTTGTCGCGATCGGACGCCATTTTGGCGAGATGGTTCGTGGTGAAATCGAACTTGCGCACACCCAACACGATGTCGACCAGATTGGCGGCACACAAGCGAGCGGCGACGTTGAAACCCTCGCGTTGGGGGGCAACCTCCTTTTTGATTTCCACCTTTCTGGCGAGATCACGCCATATGTTGGGCTTGGCGCCGGGATGGTGCGGGTCTCGTTGGACGACGTAACGCCTGTCGGGGGCTCGACGGTGGATGACAGCGCCACGGTGCCGTATTTGCAGGGCATCGCCGGTGCCGCCTATGCGATCAATGATCGTCTCACCCTATTCGGTGATTTGCGCTTTCGCGCCACCCAACGGCTTGATCTAGCAACACGGGCGGGCACTGCCGTCTCGCCGAAC
Organism: Alphaproteobacteria bacterium; assembly: GCA_038121105.1. Lineage (GTDB taxonomy): Bacteria > Pseudomonadota > Alphaproteobacteria > SHVP01 > SHVP01 > CALJDF01. Next base: position 236,244 of record JAYONB010000004.1, read on the forward strand.
CTGTCAGACCGTCGGGTCATGGTCGGGTTGCGGTGGCGGATAGGCGGGCCGCGGGAAAAAGTGCGTGCGATGCCTGCGGTGGCGCCTCACGCCCAGGCGGCAGCCCCTAAGAGAGCCGCCCCGGCGCCAACCCCCAAAGCCACACCGGCCCCAACGAAACCGACCGCGACCGATACCGAGGCCCAACGCCTCGCCGAAATTCCCCGAGAATATCTGGTGTTCTTCGATTGGGATCGCGCCGATATCACTTCCGAGGCGGGCGATATCATCCGTGCGGCGGCGGCGAATGCGAAGGCGCTCAAAACGGTCCGTCTGACGGCCATCGGGCATGCCGACCGTTCCGGGCCAGACCCCTACAACCAACGGCTATCGCAACGCCGGGCAGAGGCCGTTCGTGATGTATTGATTAGCGAAGGTGTGCCGGCGGGCGAGATTGAAATCTTTGCGCGCGGCGAGAGCGAGCCGCTGGTGCAGACGCCGGACGGCGTCCGCGAACCTCGCAACCGCCGTGTCCAAATTATTCTAAACTAGTTCGTCGCGGTCTGAAGCCGCGTGAGGCGGCCCTGCGGGAGGGGCATCGACGCGCGGTCGCTGGCGAAAGCGACAAGGTGCCGCTGGGGTAGTCGAAGAACTTGCGTGAACAAGTCCTGGGCATCGCGGCAATACCGCGTGCCGAGTGTCAGGCGACGTTGGGATTCCTGATTGGCCAGTCGGGTGAGGAACGCGTCAAGTTTGGGAACCGCATGCCTGGCACCGTGGCGGGAGACGAACAGCGCTTTAAGCTGTCGGCCCGAGGACACCAACTCACCCTCAAAACGACGCACGAAGGCGTTGTAACGCGCTTGCTGGTCGCAATAGAGCGCCGAAACCATCAATTCAGTTTGAAGCTTTCTGGTGTGGACCGAGGTGTGATCGAGCGCCTCGCTCGCTGTCGCACCGCCAACGATCGTTCCGCTGGAGATCGCGAGGGCACCCGCGACCAAAAGACCCACAACACCAAAACGTCGAACCACAAAATCCCCCACGGACCTGTCTCGCCCTCATGACTTATCGCATCGCGGAGGGGTGGGCACAAGTTCTGATTTCTTACCTCAAATTAGAGGCATATCTATCGGGTTTTACTACAAAATATTGATTTTAGGGGTTCAGAGGTCGGTCAGGAGACTGGCGGCAACGGCAGCCAAAACCACGAGTCCCGAGACCGCGGCGAGGACGAAAGGCTCCACGGCTTTACCGGCACGACTGCTGAAGGCGGGCAGTCGAAAGATCTTATCGGCGAAAAACACCAAGACCAAGATCGCGAGGCTCAATCGGTTGGCGGCTCCGCTGATGGTAGCGGCCGCGCCAAACACCAACACGGTGGCGGCGATCCCAATCATAAGCCCGGCGCCGCCCGCAAACCGTTGCTTGGGCCAATTCCACGCGAAGTAGACGGCGACCGCTGCACTTGCGCTGAGGGCCACACCGGCCACGTCCTTTTCGCCGGCGAGGAGCAAAACCAAGCCAATCCCGAGAGCTGCCATGGCCAAGAGGACGATCGGAGTCGTGGTGGTCTGATCGAAATCCGAGAAGCTGAACGAAATCACCGCGATCGCCACGAAACAAAGACCAAAGATGGCCGTTTCGGCGGTGAAAGTGCCGCCGATGTGAGGGTTTGTCAGCCAGATAAGCGCCAATAGTGGCGCAGCGATGATCAACGTTCTCAACAGCGGCCGAACGCCCTGGAAAAGCAGGTCGGTGGCGAAACCAATCAGGACTAGACCGGCAATCACGAGCACAAGGGGATCGCCCCAAAGTGCGTTCGGGTCTCGTCCCAATGCGTAGCTGACCAAAACGGCGACGCCGGTCCCCGTACTGGCGATTTTGGGGCCGATGGCCGGCCCCGCCACCAGCCGGATCAACCCAATGGCCGCTAGAGCCAGGATCGCAGGGATCGCGCCAAACTGAATCCACTGATTGTCGAGCATAGGGCTAGAAGCGGAAAAGCCCGGTCCTGACGAGCAGGGCCGGGCTTCCCAAAGGAACTAAATGGCGGCTATTTCGACATGCCGCGGAACAAATACAGAATGATGCCCAAGGTGATCAGGCCGACGAGGCCGTTTGCACCAAGCAAATTGATGAGATCCATCAAGTTGTCGACCACACTACCGAACCACGGAAGGTTTGGCCCTACGAGGATTTGGGCGGCCACCGCGAGCGGAATGAGCACGAGGACCACTCCGACGAGTTGGCTTACCCAAGCTCGGACTTTGTCAAACATATCAGGCATGTTTTCCCCCTTATAAGGATTGGTACATGGCTGCAAAGGTTCTCGGGGGCGAGATTGTGCATAGATGTAGTGGCTTGTCCACTAGATTTAGTTTTCCGCAAGTTAAATGGCTGAAATCTGCGAAAATTATTGAGTATTTTGGTAGTTAGCGGGTAGGTCATCTTGCTGCTTATCTGACCAGACAGATGATTAGTATGGCCTAACTGCCATGAACCTCGGCCTTTATTTGATGCCCATTTCAATGCAATTGGCGGCGAGGAATGACTGAGAGAAGGGGCGATCCGATCGGGACTTGAGCGACCGGTGGCCGGCACCAAAGACGGCTATGAAAAGCGTCTGAATTCCCCGGAGTGGAAGAGCAGGGGGTCAAGGGCTTGGTTCACATAACGCTCGACCGCCCCGAGGATGATCTCATGATCGCCGCCCGGATAGCGGGCATCGACCCGACATTCCATATAGGCGACGCATCCCTCGAGGAGCGGAACGCCTTCAAGCCCGCCATGCCAGGCAACACCGGAAAATTTGTCGGCGCCGGTCTTGGCGAATCGCAGCGCTAGGTTTTCCTGGTTGGCTTCCAAGACGTTGACGGCGAAGGCCTTGCCTTCGGTAAAGGCCGGCCCGCTCATGGAGGTTTTGGCGATGCTCCAGAGGATGAGCGGCGGGGCCAACGATACAGAGGTGAACGAGTTGCAGGTGACACCAAGCAGGGCGCCGCCGTCGTCGACCGTGGTAATGATGGCGACGCCGGTGGCGAACTGCCCCAGCATGTCGCGCAGGCGGCGGCGCGACCGACTGTCTGCTCCAGCCGTTTCGCGCTCGGGTACGGCGGCGTTGGTTCTCTTGGTATCAGCGTTCACCAGGACACCCGCAACAAAAAAAGACCGACATCGAGTGGCATGCCGGAACCGCGTGGATCAAGCCCATTTTTTGGTTATACCGTATAGGGGCTGGGCCACGCTCTTGTTCGCATTGCGATCATGTGATTTGTTCGTATGGTGGTCAATTAAACCTCGCGCCTAAGGCCCGCCACCAACATAACCAAATGACACAGTTTCGTCCCGTTCGATCGCTGGTTCGTGGCTTGGATATTCTCCAGGCGTTGAACCGTCGCAATGGCGCTACGGTGACCGAGGTGGCGGAAGACACGTCGTTGTCGCGTGGCACAGTTTACCGGATGCTCGAGACCCTCCGCGAGGCGGGTTACGTTTTCCGCGATGGTGCCGATGCCCGTTACAGATTGACGATCATGGTGCGCGGACTCAGCGATGGATTTAGCGACGAGTCCTGGGTGTCTGAAATCGCCAAGCCGCGGATCGAGGCGCTCTGCCAAAAGGTGGTGTGGCCCATTGCCATCGCCACGATCCACGGCACCACGATGCTGGTTCGCGAGACAACCGATAAGAACTCGCCGCTGGTTCTTCGGCGTATTAGCGGTGGGTTTCGGGTCCCGATCCTCGCGACGTCTGCGGGACAGGCTTATCTGGCCTATTGCCCCGAGGAACAACGCGAAACCCTTTTGGATGTCCTGTCGCGATCTGACTCGCATCCCTCCGACATGATGGCCCGAAACCCGAGACTAACTCGAAAAATCCTCGGCGAAGTGCGTGACCGAGGCTATGCGACAACAACCCGGCCGCATCTCAACGACAGTGCGATCGCGGTGCCGGTACGCCCGCACGGTCGCGTCGTGGCCGCGATCAGCATGCGCTATATCTACAGCGCCATGCCGGTGTCGACAGCGGTCGAAAAGTACTTAGGGGATCTCCAGGCTACGGCCCAAGACATCGCCGCGGCGTTCGAAGAAAAAAGCCAGCTTCAAGGGGGCTAGCGGCCCGAGGGCTGCCGCTCGAGTGCGACGAGAGTCGTCGCCAATCTCGCAAGCGCGCTGGCGCGGGCGAAGCTGTTTTCGATTTCCGCCGCCACATCCAGCGCCGCATCGAACGCCGTGCGAGCGAGGTCGCCTTCCCCTCGATCGGCACTACTCAGCGCGAGGCGGGAGAGCGTCCAAGAACGGTCGAGATCGCTGGTGATGCTCTCTGCAGCCGCCCAAGCGAGGGACCGGGTTTCTTCCGCGTCGGTGCTGCCGTCGCGCGCTTGAACCGAAGCGAGGTGCCACAGTGACTGCGCCCTCAATCCGCCGTCTTCGATCTTCTTCGCCGCGGTGGCGGCGTCCTGATAGCCGCGCATTTCGGCCAAAGCCGCGGCGATACGACTAACCGCAAAGGCTTTGGCATAGGTAAAACGGGCATCGATCTCTTCGGTATCCGATCGGGCCTGTTTCAGGCTTTGCTCGGCGCCTTCGATATTTCCCGCACGGGCTTGCGCGATGGCAACGTAGGTCAACGCCACAACGCGATAGCGTGCATCGACCACATCGGCGGCGTCTTCCATCGCCGGCGGGGCGCTCCTGGATTGCGCGCTGTTCTCTGTCAGCGCCAAAAGGACGGGGCGGCGCATTGCGGGTGTAGAAATTTCAGCCATCAGTTCACGCGCGCGTTTGGTTTGCCCAAGCGTGGCGTGGACGCCCGATATCTGTCCCAAGGCACGATCACGTTCCGTGCCCCGAATCTTGGCGTCGTGGGCAGTGTCGAGGGCGACCCGGAGAAGGTGATCCGCCGCGTCAGCCGCGCCTGCGACATGGAGCTTTGGCGCAAGGTCGGTCAGGAGCGCCAGAGTGGCCGCCAAAGCATTGCCGGCGCTTGCAATCGCCAGGAGTTCACCCAGAACTTGACCGAGACCTGTCTTGTCGCCTTCGCGGGCCTTTGCCGTCGCGATCGCACCGAGAATTTCCGCAGAAAACATCGGCTCGGGCATGCCGGAGATAACTTCTCGAGCGGGCTCGGCCTGGCCGTTTGTGGCCCAAGCGATGGCCGCATCGCGGAGGGCTGCGACGACCAAGCGTGGGTCTTCGATCAAGCCAACCGTGCGATAGACTTCGTTCACGAGACCGGCAGTCGCAAGCGCAATGGCGATATCCCCGAGCGCCCAGTCGCGAAACTTGGTGTCACCGATCGCTTTTGCACTCTGAAAGCCTTCTTCAAGAAGGCAGGTAGGGGAGGGGGTAGAGAAACAGCCAGAGGGGTCGCGCAACGGATCGGCGGCGGCGCTCTCGCCTGTCTTCAGCCGGTTCGCGATGCTACTCGACAGGAGCATGTTGCGTGCGGCTTCGCGTTTCTTGTCGCGGGTGTTTTCGAGCCGCACGAGGAGCTTATTGGCCCGCCCAACGGTCTCCAGGTGATCCAGGAGCTCTTTCGTCGGTCGGCCGGTCACCGTGAGATCGACTTGGGATTCGTAAATCCTGATAGCCCGTTCGGTTGCCGGCGACATCGTGCCGTCGGTCGGGCCGGCATAGATTCCGAGTTCGGCTAGGACGTCCTGAATACGAGAGACGAGCGCCGAAAGCCGTACGGCGTCGGGTGAGAAGTCCGGGGCTGCGTCGTCTCGCTCCTCAACGGCGGCAAGAACAATCATTGGCGCCGGGTCGACACGTGACACCTGCGGCGTCGCGTGACCTGGCACGGGCCCCAGGGCCGTTAGAAGGGTGCCAAGCACCGCTGTGCCAACAGACAGAGTGACGATGTATCGATTCCGCACGATGGTTGAGTGTCCTATTTGGTGGTCGAGAAGCCCCCAAAAACACAATATCTGGACACTATACACCGATAGGGCCGACCCGACAGTATCCGGGGTCACTCCGGTAACGGATCCTGAACAGCCGCGTTGCCGGTCCATGCCGATGTCCCGCGACAGCAACGAGGTGTCGCCGTCCGGTAGCAAGAATTGGTCCTGCTCAACCTATTCCAATGGTTCGAGTTTTTGGCGTAAACCATTGGTACAAATGCTACTCTAACATTCCCATGGGCGAATAACCCATGCCAGCTTGTTCAGAGCATGCTAGGAGAAGGGCCTCACTTCTTGGCCCGTGATTTTTGTTTGATGCACCGCGATGGCGAACGTCCCTGAAAACAATCTCCGTGGCATTCACCTATTTACGAATCTGCCGCCGGAGGAGGTCGCATCCCTCGAAACCCGCTGCAAGTGGACGCAGTACCCTGCGGTCGCGCAGATTTTGGAGCGAGAGACCGATAACCGAGACGTTTACTTCGTCGTTCGCGGCTCGGTTCGTATCGTCAACTACTCGACATCAGGACGCGAGATCGCTCTCGCGACGGTTGAAGCTGGTAGTTATTTCGGCGAATTGTCGGCGGTCGATGGTCAGCGACGTTCGGCCAATGTTGTGGCGGTCACGGACTGTACCGTCGCGACCATAACACCGGCGGTGTTTAGCCGCTTGCTCGTCAAACACCCGACGGTTGCCATGCACGTTCTCCAGCGGCTCGCGGGGATCGTGAGGGTTGCTGACGACCGAATTATGGATCTCAGTACTTTACGTGCGGTTCAGCGGGTTTATGTCGAACTCCTCCGGCTCACGGACCGCGACGTGGCCGTACCGGACCTCTGGGTGATACGGCCGATGCTTTCCCATAGCGAAATCGCCAGCCGGGCCAGCACGACTCGCGAAACCGTCGCGCGCGTTCTGGGGCAGCTAGCCCATGCCGGTATTGTCGAGCGCAAGAGCAAGGCGCTTTATATCCGGGACAAAGACCGGTTGGAGCGCCTAGCGGAGCTTTCCGCGCCGGACGGGATGGTGACGCCGAAGACGAAAGCCCCATCCGACCTGACCGCCACCGATTAAGCCGGTCGTGACGTCGGTTCCTCCCCTTGTCGGGCCGTTTGGTGCAGATGGCTCGGCGTCCGTTCAGCCTACTTGCGCATTGTCCGTGGTGATCCCGGTTCATAACGAAGCGGACAACATTGCGGATCTCATTCGCGAGACGGCGGGCGCATTGCGCGAAATCGATTTCGAGATCGTCGTCGCCGACGACGCGAGCGACGATGCCACCGAAACGATCCTTTCGGATCTTTCGACCGAGTTTCCCGAGCTACGGGTCGTTCGCCATGTCCGCCAATCCGGGCAAAGTGCGGGTGTTCTGAGCGGTGTGCGGGCGGCGAGGGCACCCTGGGTTGCGACGATCGATGGCGATGGACAAAACTACCCGGCGGACATTCTCAAGCTGATGGCGCGGCGCGATGCCGAGGCGGCGGTCGGCCCTTTGTTGGTCGCGGGCCGCCGAGCGGAACGGCAAGACACCGCACGGAAAAAACTGCAGTCGCGGATTGCCAACACCATTCGCGCGCGCCTGTTGGGTGACCGGACGCCGGATACCGGATGTGGCCTTAAGCTGTTTCCGCGAGATGCTTTTTTGCAGTTACCGCATTTCGATCACTTTCACCGTTTCCTTCCCGCGTTGTTCATATGGATGGGCGGCAGCGTCGTCTCCGAAGACGTGGGTCATCGCCCTCGTACCGGCGGCCGATCGCACTATGGGATGTGGGGGCGGCTAGCCGTGGGTGTTGTCGATTTACTGGGTGTGATGTGGCTGCAGCGTCGCCGCGTGGTAGTAGGTGCCAGGGAACAAACCGCTGACAAGGAGCTGAATGAGCGATGAGTGCGACAGTCTTGTGGACGATCGTCGGCTTTGCGGGACAGGCGCTCTTTAGCGCACGGTTCATCGCGCAATGGCTCGTCAGCGAATGGCGGCGGCGCAGCGTTATCCCGATCGCGTTTTGGTATTTCAGCCTCGGTGGCGGCGCTACACTTTTGGCCTATGCCATCTACCGGGAAGACCCGGTGTTCATAGTCGGGCAAGCTGCCGGGCTTCTGATCTACTCACGCAATCTCTATCTCATTTTTCGCGAGCGACGGAACGCCGTTGCCTCCGAGACGTAATTGCCGATAGTCGACAGGCGTCGATCCGGATGACCAAGGCATTCCCGCACTACCTTGCCTGGGCACTGATATGGGCCGTCGTCGTCCTGGCGGCGCTCGCCTTGCGGCCCATCCTGCCGCTCGACGAGACCCGATATTTTGCGGTGGCTTGGGAGATGTGGCGTAGCGGCAACGTCCTCGTACCGGAACTCAACGGCGCGTTCTATAGCCATAAACCGCCCCTGCTGTTCTGGTTGATCAATGCCGGCTGGAGCGTTTTCGGACCGACCGAGGTCTGGGGACGTTTGGTCGGTCCGGCCTTCGGCTTGGGTTCGGTGTTTCTCACCCATCGGTTGGCGATGTTGTTGTGGCCGGGTTCGCGCCCGGCGCAGTTCGTGGCGCCCTGGATCCTGTGCGGCTCGCTCCTGTGGCTCATCACCACGACGCTGAGCATGTTCGATACCATGGTCATGTTCTTCGCGCTCGTCGGTCTTACCGGCCTAGCGCTCGCGGCATCCGCGCGTGCGACCGGCGGACCGCTGGATCGGCGACGTTTTTTTAGCGGCTGGGCGCTTTTTGCTCTGGGTATCGGGCTAGGGGTGCTGGCCAAGGGGCCGGTGATTCTCGTGTTTACGCTGCCGGTCGCGATTCTTGCCCCGATCTGGTGGGCCCCGGCGGAGCAGCGGGTCCGGATAGGCGGGGCGAATTGGTACGCGATGCTCATCGGTGCCATTCTGGCAGGAGCCGGAATCGCACTGGCATGGGCGGTCCCCGCAGCCCTATCGGGCGGCGAAGAATTCGCGCGCGCGATATTCCTGGGTCAGACGACCGGGCGCATTGCAGGCTCATTCTCGCATGGCCGACCGTTCTGGTGGTACCTGCCGATGCTCCTTGCCTTGCTGTTCCCGTGGGTCCTATGGCCTACCTTATGGCGCGGGCTGTGGGCGGCGGATTGGCGGCGCGATCCGGGTATGCGGTTTGTCGCGGTCTGGTTCTTGGGCGCGTTTTTGGTTCTTTCGTCGTTTACCGACAAACAGCCGCACTACTTTCTTGCTGCGTTGCCGGCGTTTGCGCTTCTTGCGGCTCGAGCGTTGACCACCGTGAGTTCATTCGAGGCGCCGAGTTGGGCGACGGTATTGCCGTTGATTCCAATCGGTGTGATTGGGGCGGCGTTGGTCGTTGGCGGTGTGCGGCCGGATGTCGTCGCGAACCTAGCTGGAGAGACATCGTTGAGCGTCGGGGACGAGACGTTGATTGCTGGCGGCATCGTTCTTCTGGCGATCGTTGTCGGCTTGGGGGTCGTCGGACGCTGGGTGAGTCGGCAGGTGTATGCCCTTGCGGTGATTTCCACCGTTGCTGTTGCCGCGTTGCATCTTTCGTTTGGACCGACCGCTGCGCACCTCTACGACGTCCGCGAACCCGCACAGAGATTACGTGCACTTGCCGCTTCCGGTCGTCCCGTCGCCCATATCGGGAAGTACCACGGCCAGTTCCATTATCTTGGCCGATTGGATGCGCCGCTGGAGGTCATCGACGGTGGCGCTGTGGCGGACTGGTTTGCCGAAAATCCGGAAGGCGTTGCGGTCTATCTGCACCGACGACGCGAAGATGTGGTGGGTGGCGCCGCGATATATGTGCAGCCGTTTCGCGGGCGATGGTTGGCGATTTGGGACGGTGCGGGTGCCGCGCTCGATCCCGAGATATTTACCCGCTAGTCCTCGTTGACGAACCCGTCGGGGCGAGGGTGGAAACGTTCCGCCCGGCGGGTCGCAGAAGCGACTTGTTCGGCGCTCATGTGTCTCTCAGCGTCGCTCCGAAAGACCTGGGACTGTTGGACGACGCCGTCGACCTCGCTTTGGCTGGCCAACAAGAGCCACATATAGGCGCCGACCAGGTCGCGGCGAATCCCGTGGCCATAAAGCAACTGCGACCCCAACACGAGCTGAGCGCTGTTGTTGCCTTTGGTGGCCGCTTTGTAGAGCCATACCGCAGCGATCTCCGGGTTTTGGGGGTAACCGTTGCCCTGGAGGTACATAAGGCCCGTCATCATCTGGGCATCGGCATTGCCTCGTTCGACAAGCGGCTGGAGTTCTTCGATCGCCTGCGCGTATTGCCCCAAGCTGTAGGCGCGTTCCCCCGCGGCGAAGTCGGCATGGGCTGGGTGCTGGGCAAGGAGTACGACCAAGGCCACCGCGAGGACGGCCTGGTGCAGCATTCTTCGAGATGACCAAACGGCGGCTAGGACCATTGCGGCCGGACTCCTGGCGCTATTTGAAAAAACGCAGGCGAGTTTAAGCTCGAAGTCGTCCGCCGAACAGGTCGGAGTAACTGGACATTGGGGGGGTGGGCTTCCATATAGGGGCCAACGCAGGAGAACGTCAGTTCGATATGGACGATAAACCCAACCAAACGCCGGATTCCGAAGATCACGCGGGCTCGATCCCGTTGCTTCACGACGTCCCAAAGCCGGGACGCTTTCGGCGTCTGCGGACGAACTTTCTGACTGGGTTGGTCGTTGCGGCACCCATCGGGATCACAATCTGGTTGGCGGTTCAGGTCATCAGCTTTGTCGACCAGTCCGTAGCGGGCTTCATTCCGGCGCGATATATCGAGGTTTACAACCAATACGGCCTTCCCGGCAGTGGCGTCGTCATAGTTGTCGTCCTCCTTACTATGATCGGTTTCCTCACCCGAAACTTCCTGGGGCGGGCGTTGCTGTCCTATGGCGAGCGTCTGGTGGATCGCATGCCGGTGGTGCGGTCGATATACGGCGCCCTCAAGCAGATTTTCGACGCAGTTATCCAACAATCTTCATCGTCGTTCAGCGAGGTGGTTTTGGTGGAGTATCCGCGGCGCGGAATCTGGGCGATCGGTTTTGTGACCAGTCGGACCAAGGGGGAGATTCAGAATCTCACCGAAGACGATGTCGTGAACATTTTTTTGCCGACGACACCCAATCCGACATCCGGATTTCTCCTATTCGTGCCACGACGCGACATCGTCACGTTGCACATGACGGTCGAGGAGGGAATCAAATTGGTGATTTCGGGTGGTCTGGTTACACCAGGCGACCCGCGAGCCGAGGCCGCCCGACAGGACAATGTGATCAACTCACGCCTTGATCAACCCGAGGTTCTAGAGCCGGCAGGCCAGATGGTCGCTCAGCCGGATCGCAAGTAACGCACCGCGGCATCACGCTCGAATAGATACAGCAGGATACGCAACGCCCGACCGCGGGGTCCTTTTAGATCCGGGTCGGTTTTCAGAATCAGCTGCGCGTCGTCAGAGGCCGCTTGCAACAAGTCCTGATGTGCTTCTATGTCGGCAAGACGAAAGTCGGGCAGACCGCTTTGCCGGGTGCCCAGGACTTCGCCGGCGCCGCGTAGCCTAAGGTCCTCTTCCGCGATCCTGAAGCCATCGTCCGTTTCGCGCATGATCGCAAGACGCGCTTGGGCGGTTTCGCCGATCGGTTGGGCGTAAAGGAGGAGGCAGGTCGATTGTTGCGCGCCCCGGCCGACACGACCGCGCAGCTGGTGAAGCTGCGCTAAACCAAAACGTTCGGCATGTTCGATCACCATAACCGTCGCCTCGGGTACATCGACACCGACTTCGATGACGGTAGTGGCGACGAGAATGTCTAGGTCGCCGCGGGCGAAACGGGCCATGACGTCGTCACGCTCCGCTCCCTTCATTTGGCCATGCGCGAGGCCGACGCGGTCGCCAAAACGCTGACGTAGGTCGGCGGCGCGATCTTCTGCGGCTGCGAGGTCGACGAGTTCGGATTCGGATACCAGAGGGCAGACCCAGTAGACCCGCGCGCCGCCGGCAATGGCACGGTGCATCGACTCGGCCACTTCGTCGAGACGGGCCATGGGGATCGTGCGGGTATCGACCGGCTGCCGGCCCGGTGGCTTGCCCATGATGCGGGACACATCCATGTCGCCGTACGCGGTAAGTGCAAGCGTCCTTGGAATGGGGGTCGCCGTCATCAAAAGGGTATTGGTGTCGCCGGTGCTAGCGTTGGTCTTTGCAGCCAGGAGCAGCCTTTGGTGCACGCCGAACCGATGTTGCTCATCGATGACCGCAAGTCCCAAATTCTTGAACGCAACATCTTCTTGGAAGAGGGCATGGGTACCGATCGCGATCTGAATGGTGCCATCGGCCAAAGCGCCGAGGAGTTGTTCTCGCGGTTTGCCCTTCTCGCGCCCGGTCAGGAGCGCGATGCTGACGCCGGACGGTGCCGCCAGGGCCTCCAACACCTTGAAGTGCTGTCGCGCCAGGAGTTCGGTCGGGGCCATAAGCGCGGCTTGCCGCCCGCTTTCGACGGCGAACAGCATGGCCATCAGGGCCACTACCGTCTTGCCGCTGCCGACGTCGCCTTGGAGCAAACGCAACATCCGATCCGACGAGGCGAGGTCGACGGTGATTTCCTCGATCGCTTGGCGCTGGGCGTCGGTCAGCGTGAAGGAGAGGGCGTCCATAACCGGTTTTGTCAAGACGCCGCTTCCGGCAAGCGGTTCGCCACGGGTCCGCCGGGTGCGTTGGCGTACCAAAACCAGCGCAAGTTGATTCGATAGAAGTTCGTCGTATGCCAGACGTTGGCGGGCCGGGGCGTTGGGGTCGAGATCCTCCAATTCCTGGGGAGCGTGGGCGGCTCTAAGCGCCTCGCGCCAAGACGGCCAGTGGTGCTGTGACAGCACCGCTGCGTCGAGCCATTCCGGAAGGTCAGGGACGAGGTTGAGCGAGCCGGTGATCGCTTTGAGGAGCGGTTTCGAGGTGAGGCCGGCCGTCAGTGGATACGTCGGCTCGACGCCGATAACGTTTTCGGCCTCTTCCGGTTTGGCGATCCAGTCCGGGTGGGGCATCTGACGTTCCGCGCCGTAACGCTCTACGCGGCCGCTGACGATGCGGGTTTTGCCCTCGGGCAGCTGGGCTTTGAGGTAGTCAGGGCGCGCGTTGAAGAAGGTCAGGGTAATGAAGCCGGTGTCGTCCGAGCACCGCACCTTGTAGGGCAATCGCCGCGTCGGGGCGGGGGCGTGGGCGTCGACCCGAACCGTGAGCGTTGCAATGAGGCCTTCGGGTGCTTCAGCAACTTTAGGCGCAAAGCGCCGATCAATGAGCCCAGCCGGTAGATGCCAGCACAGATCGACGATGCGCTCGCCGGCGACCTTCGCAATCAGGGCGCCAATCTTGGGGCCCACACCTGCGAGTGCCGTAACCGGCTTGAAAAGGGGAAAGAGTATTTCCGGACGCTGGGCCACCGCTCAGGGGCTCTTGTTCGGGGGATGAAGCGACCTTAGCTTAGGCGTCCGACGGACACCACACCCCGCCCCAATTCGGCGCGGGGCTGTGGCTATTTGTGTTGAGGGCATGGAAAACGACGACGAGGCGACAACGGCGCGGCGTAAGCGGCTGTATTTCAGGAGCTGGCACCGCGGCACCCAAGAGGCGGACCTGTTGCTGGGCCGATTCGCCGATCGTTACTTAGCGTCAATGGACGAGCAGGCCATGAACGAGTTCGAGGCCGTGTTGGAGGTGCCCGAACCGGACTTGTTGGCTTGGTACATGGGGCAAGCCGAGGTTCCCACAACCCAACTGAGTCCGACACTTTCCCTCATATTAGACTTTAAGGTGTACGATTAACCTATTGAATAATATATCTATTATCCCTGGAAAGGCGACTATCTTTGAAGGCGCGCCGCCCGGACTGGATGCCCAGGTTCTGGCCGACCTGGTGCGGGCCGGTACGGCGCGAAGGATCGTCTTTGTAGCCCGCGACGGCGAGCGCCAGGCCGCGCTCGCCGATGCTTTGCGCTTTTTTGCCCGCGACATGAAGGTTGTCGTCTTCCCGGCCTGGGACTGCTTGCCGTACGACCGTGTATCACCCAATCAGGACGTGGTGGCGGCACGCATGGCGGCGCTCTCGACCTTGGCAACCCTGGCGCCCGATGAATCGGTCGTGGTGGTGGCGACCGTCAACGCCGTTCTGCAACGGGTCCCGCCGCGTGACCGCGTGTTGGAGGCCTCCTATGTGGTGCGTCCCGGGGATCGATTGGCGGTCGAGGATTTCATCGACTACCTCGTCCGGCACGGTTATTCGCGGGTCGGGACAGTGCGGGAACCGGGCGAATTCGCGGTCCGGGGCGGGATCATGGATGTCTTTTCGCCAGGTGCCCATGAACCGGTTCGGTTGGACCTGTTTGGCGACGACCTCGAAGCCGTCCGGACCTTCGACCCGCTGACCCAGGTGTCGAAAACACGGCTCGAGGAACTGCGGCTCGAGGCGGTAGGTGAGTTCCCGTTCGATCAGAGCGCGATCGAACGTTTTCGCCATCAATACCGGCAACGCTTTGGCGTGCCGGTGGACGGGGATCATCTTTATCTCGCGGTCAGCGAGGGGCGCCGACATGCCGGGATGGAACATTGGTTGCCACTCTTTCACGAGACGATGAGCACGTTGCTCGACTACGTGCCCGATGCGGCGGTGGCCCTGGACCACCTCGCCGACGATGCGGCGCAAGCGCGGTTCGAAACGATCGCCGATTCGTTCGGCGCGCGGCGGGAAGCGCTGACCGCCCAGGTCGACGCCGGGACCGTCTACCAGGCGCTGGGCCCCGAGGAACTCTATTTGACTGCCGAGGAGTGGCAGACCGCGAAAGACACGCAGGCCACGCTGTCTTTTGGGCAGTTCCGGGCGCCGAAAGGGGGGCGTGATGTCGTCGACGTGGGCGGGGTCGCGGGTAGAGATTTTGCCGCTGAACGGGCTCAACCGGATGTCGATTTGTTCGGCACGCTGCTGACCCATATACGCCAGCTACAAGCGCAAGGGCGGCGGGTCGTCGTCGCCAATTATTCGACCGGGACGATGGATCGCACCGAGCGACTGCTAGCGACCCACGAAGCGGGTGCGGTGGCGCGCGTCGAGAGCGTTGACGAGGTGCGGGCGTTGGCTGGGGACACGATCGCACTGGCGGTTCTGCCGCTTGAGCGTGGCTTCGTGACCGACACCTTGGCGGTGCTGACGGAGCAAGACATTCTCGGCGACACACTTTCCCGACGATCGCGTCGGTCTTCGCGCAAGGCCGAGGCGTTTATTAGTGAGGTCTCGAGCCTCGAACCGGGCGATTTCGTTGTGCATGTCGATCATGGCATCGGTCGCTATGAAGGGCTGCAGACGCTCGATGTCACTGGCGCACCGCATGATTGCGTCGCGCTGACGTATGCGGATAACGCGCGGCTGTTCGTACCGGTCGAAAACATTGAGGTGCTCTCGAGGTACGGCGGTGCCGAGTCGACTGCGGTGCTCGATCGTTTGGGCGGCACCGGATGGCAGGCGCGTCGCGCCAAACTCAAGAAACGGCTCAAGGATATGGCCGAGGAGCTTATCAAGGTCGCTGCTGCGCGGGTCGCCCGCAAGGGCACGCCGGTAACGCCGCCGCCCGGAGCCTATGAAGAATTTTGTGCGCGGTTCCCGTATGAGCTGACCGAGGACCAGCAAAGCGCGATGAACGAGATCGTCGTTGATCTTGGGTCAGGACGCCCGATGGATCGGTTGATTTGTGGCGACGTGGGGTTCGGCAAAACAGAGGTGGCGTTGCGCTCTGCTTTCGTCGCCGCGATGGCCGGGCATCAAGTTGCCGTTGTCGTGCCAACCACGCTGCTTGCACGTCAGCACTATGAGACCTTTCGCACGCGGTTTGCCGGCCTTCCCGTCAATATTGGACAGTTGTCGCGCATGGTGACGGCCAAACAGGCCGCCGAAACGAAGAAAGGCCTCTCCGACGGCCGGGTCGACATCGTTATCGGCACCCATGCGCTGTTAGCCAAGGACGTGAAGCTACGGGATCTCGGATTGCTGATCGTCGACGAAGAACAGCACTTCGGGGTGGCCCACAAGGAGCGCCTGAAACGGCTGCGCAACGAGGTTCACGTCTTGACCATGACGGCGACGCCGATCCCACGGACCCTGCAAATGGCGATGTCGGGCTTGCGGGAGTTGAGCTTGATCGCAACCCCGCCGGTCGATCGATTGGCGGTTCGCACTTTCATTATGCCGTTCGATCCGGTGACGGTCCGTGAAGCGTTGCTGCGCGAGCATTTCCGGGGCGGCCAGTCTTTCTATGTGTGCCCGCGGGTGTCGGATTTGAACGAGGCCGAGGCTTACCTACGCGAACATGTGCCGGAGGTGAAGTTCGCCGTGGCGCACGGTCAAATGAATGCCCGCGATCTCGATGCGGTGATGCAGACGTTCTACGACGGGGGCTATGACGTGCTGATCTCGACCAATATCGTCGAGTCCGGCCTTGATGTGCCTTCTGCCAATACGATGGTGATTCACCGGGCCGACATGTTCGGTCTGGCGCAGCTCTATCAACTCCGGGGTCGGATCGGGCGTTCCAAGGTGCGCGCCTATGCATATCTTACGGTTCGGCCAGGCACGGTCCCGACGGCGCAGGCCCAGAGGCGGCTTGAGGTAATGCAGACCTTGGATCAACTGGGGGCGGGTTTCACCTTGGCCAGCCACGATCTCGATATTCGCGGCGCCGGGAATCTTTTGGGCGAGGAACAGAGCGGCCACATCCGCGAAGTCGGCATCGAGCTATTCCAGGAAATGCTGGAAGAGGCGGTGGCAACGGCGCGTCATGGGACCGACGGCGCAACGGACGACGGTCAATGGTCGCCGCAAATCAACCTGGGCACGTCGGTGCTGATCCCCGAGCGCTTCGTCGAAGATCTCGACACCCGTCTGGGCCTTTACCGGCGACTGAGCCGACTGGAGACATCCGGAGAGATCGATGCATTCGGTGCCGAGCTGGTCGACCGGTTCGGGGAACTACCTGGAGAGGTCGAGCATTTGCTCGAGGTCGTGAAGGTCAAAGCGGGGTGCCGCCTTGCCGGCATAGAAAAACTCGAGGCCGGGCCGCGCGGTGCCACGGTGACCTTCCGTAAGAACCGCTTCGACAATCCCGCAGGCCTTGTTGCGTTCATCGGTCGTCATGCCAATACCGCGAAGCTGCGTCCTGACCATACGTTGGTTTACGGTCGCGACTGGTCGCAGGAGGCCGAACGGATTCGCGGCGTTCAGCACCTCGTTCAGAACTTGGCCGTGCTTGCGGCTCAGTCTCCCGACGCGGTGGCCGGTTCGGCGTCACCCGCCGCCTGATCTTCGGCCACCTTGGCAAAGACTTGCCGGAAGACTTCCGCGGTTTGCGCGCCTTGGACGGCGTATTTGTTGTCGATGATGAACGTCGGCACGCCACTAATTCCCATTTGCGAGGCGTATTGTGCCTCCGCCCGCACGGCTTCATCGTCGGCGTCGCTCGATAAGCGTTCGCGCACGAGGTCGGCATCCATGCCGGCCTCGGCGGCGGCGGCCGTCAGGGTCTCGCTGTCGCCAATATCTTCGTTGTCGATGAAATAGCGCCGGAACAGGATTTCGGCCAGCGCGTTTTGCTGGCCCGTTTCGCGCGCCCAGTGCAACACGCGATGCGAATCGATGGTGTTGGGTACCCGGTTCATCGAATTGAATTTGAACTCGATTCCGGTGGACTGGCCTGCCTCGCCCAGCGCACCGAGCATTTGTTCGGGGTAGGTCTCGGTCCCGAACTTCTCGCGCAAGTAGTCCTTGCGATCGACGCCTTCTTTGGGCGTGGTCGGATTGAGTTGATAGGGATGCCAGACGATCTCGACATCGAGATCCGGCTGCTCGGCAAGGGCGGCTTCCAGCCGCCGTTTGCCCACGAAGCACCAGGGACAAATGGTGTCCGATACAATATCAATCTTCATGATGATCGTAGTATACGGACAAAGTGCTTCGGCGCGAGGGCCGGGCGCTCAATCCGCGGTGAGGCCTAGCGCAACCTACAAGGAGTGGTGTCAGTGGTTGATAACGTATTGAGGGGCAAGCGGGCCTTGGTCACGGGAGCATCAAGCGGCTTGGGTGCGCGGTTCGCGGAAATCCTGGCCGCGGATGGGGCCGAGGTCTTGCTGGCGGCTCGCCGGGTCGATCGGTTGAGTAGCCTGGTCTCTTCGATTGGGGCGGCCGGCGGGCAGGCGCAAGCGGTCGAATTGGATGTAACCGATGCGCAGAGCATTGCATCTGCGGTAACCGGCGCATTCGACGCGGGCGGGGTCGACATCTTGGTCAACAACGCCGGCATCTCGATCGAGAAGCGGATTACCGACTTTACGCTGGACGACTACGACCGACTGATGGGCACCAACCAACGGGGCGCGTGGCTGACCGCCCAGGCCGTCGGCAAGGGCATGATCGATCGCGGGACAGGCGGCAAGGTCGTCAATATCGCCTCGGTTTTGGCGAGCAGCGTGCTCACCGGTCTGTCGCTCTACAGCATGTCGAAAGCGGCAATCATTCAGATGACTAGGTCGATGGCGCTTGAGTGGGCGCGCTTCGATATCCAGGTCAATGCAATTGCGCCGGGGTATATCGAGACGGAGATAAATACCGGCCACTTCAATTCCGAGGCCGGGCAGAAGCAGATCGCCAAGCTTTTGCGCAAGCGGGTAGGGCACCCGCCCGACCTCGACGGTGCCCTGCGGCTCTTGGTCTCGCCGGAGTCGAATTTCCTGACGGGTTCGACGATTACCGTCGATGATGGACAGACGCTGCGTGGTCTTTAGAGATGCCTAGCTGAGCGGGTTCATGACGATCTTCTGGAAGGCGGGGCGTTCTTTGAGACGGCCATACCAGGCATCGAGATGGGGCAGCGGATTGCGCTTGATCGGAAGTTCGTAGCGACGCCACGCGAAGACCCCGGCCGGGATATCACCCGCGCTAAAGGCGTCGCCCGCGACGAACGGCGTCTTGGCCAGTTGGGCATCGAGGACCGCCCATTCGACCTCAAGCACTTCGTTGGCACGGGCGATCGCATCGTTGTCGCGCTTTTCGGGCGGGGTGCGCAAAAGACCGATAATGACGGTGGGGAACGGACCCCACAGGTGACTGTTGCACCAGTCCATCCATTGATCCGCGAGCGCGGCCTGGCGGGGGTCGGTGGGCCATAACTTGCCGCTGGTGTCGAGACCGGCGAGGTAACGGGTAATGGCATTCGATTCCCACAAAACGAACCCGTCATGGTCGATTACCGGGATTTTGCCGTTCGGGTTGAAGGCCAGGAAGTCGGGGTCATCCAAGCCACCGAATGGCCCACCGACATCGATCTGTTCGTAATCCATGCCCAATTCCTCGGCGGCCCAGAGCGCCTTTTGGACATTCGAAGAGGTATCGCGGCCCCAGATTTTCAGCATGTCGTTCTCCCGATTGTTGACGGTTTCTAACCGGTGTCAGGCGCCACCACAATCCCCGCAATTTAGAGAAAATTTGATCTTTTTCAGGGGGTTAGTTTTGCTTGACGATTCTGCATCCAGATCCCACCTTTGGGGGGTTCCTAACACGTGAACCTTGTTTTGTTAGGAATGAACACCGGTTTGAGCGCAAAGCGCAGGACGCGCGGGTGCGATAGGAAGTCGTTGGCCGACGAACCGGACTGGAGAGGGCCAACCCCATGGTAGATCCAATTACTTCGAACTCAGGGCTGGGCATCCAGCAGTTCAATAAGAATCTCAGCGGTTTGAACAAGACTCAGAACCGCATCTCGACGGGGCTGAAAATCAATGGCCCCAAGGACAATGCGGCGATCTTCGCGATCGCGCAGGTGTTGCAGGGTCAATCCGCGGGCGCTGCCGCGGTGAAAACGACGCTGAACAACGCCGAGGCAGTGGTCGGTACAGCGATTTCCGGCGGACAGGTTGTCGGCGACTTGCTGACAGAGATCAAAGGCAAGGTCGTTCAAGCGAATGACCCGGCGCTCGATCAAGCGGGCCGCGATGCCATCGACGCGGAAATCCAACAACTCGTCAATCAGGTGAATACTGTCGCCGGCACATCGGAGTTCGGTGGCACGAACCTGATCGAGAACGGCGCCGGCGATTTCTCGGTGCTTTCGAGCGAGAGCGGCGACACGTTCAACGTCGCGGCGCAGGACTTCAGCGCGCAAGGCCTTGGGATCGACAACATTTCGGTCGCGACGTCAGGCGATGCCGCTTCGGCGCTGAGCGCCATCGACAATGCCATTACTCAGGCTAGTTCCGGTCTTGCCAATCTCGGTAGTTCGGCCCAACGCATTGCCGATCAAAGCGAATTCACGACGCGGCTTGATAACGTTCTGCAGGAAGGCATCGGCAATTTGATCGATGCCGATCTTGGTGCAGAAGCGGCCGGTCTGGCGGCTGGTCGGGTCAAAGAGGAGTTGGGCGCGCGGTCGCTGGCGATCGCAAACGCCGGTCCGAAAGCCCTTCTGTCGCTTTTCCCGGGCGGCAGCTAAGCGATCTCTCTCAACTTTCGAAAAGGGCCGGTTTTACCGGCCCTTTTTTTGGCCGTATTGGGATTCAAGGCGTCGCCGAGCGGGCTTATTTGACCAAGCGCGTTCGCTCGCCGGGCGGCAGAAGATTGAGAACGCGGATGAACCGCGCGATGTGGCTCGGAATTTCTTCCTCGCCCTTTGCCCAGAAATGAACATCGGCGTATTTGCTGCCGATATCTTCGGCCAAGGCGGCGTGCAATTCCTTGCCATGGAGTTTGGTCCCGATGCGCACCAACTCGCCTGGGGTCATTTTTTTTCTGGACCGCCCGCCGCTGACTTTTGGCCACCGCCGGGGCGGCCAAGTTTCGCTTTAGGTTTAGGGGCAAAAAGGCGCATAGGAATCAATCGGGGCCCGATCGCAGTGCGTCGGACCCCGCTCTCATTTGTGGCGACTAACGCTTCTTGGACTTGCTTTTGGACTTTTTGCCCATCTTGGCACGCAAGGCCTTGGTTGCTTTCTCGTCGAGCTTGAGACCCTTGGTCACGACAACGCCGTAGGCGTCGCGCGCGTGTTTGATGGTGCAGAAGTCGTCCAGCACGTCCTCCAAGACCTGCTCTGCCGGTCGTTCCAGCGGGTCGCCGTAGCCACCGCCGCAGGGGCCGTAGAACTCGATGACGTCGTCGGCGTCGATGCCGACGCCGGAGAACTTGGCGTACATCTCGGTCTCGGATCCCGGTTTCCGAGCGTTGTAGCGAACGACTTTGCCCACCGCACCTTCTTGGCCGCCAAAGGCGCCCCATGGCACGTCGGTGTGGCGATCGTTTTCGTGCGTGATCACGCCTTCGGTCAGAACCCGCTGCGATTTCACGACACCGATCCCGCCGCGCATGCGCCCGGCACCGGGCATGACGTCGTCGCGCAACTCGTACCGCTCACACACCATCGGCAAATGCATTCCAAGGTCTTCAAGCGGATTGTTGCGGGTGTTGCACATCAGATTGTCGATCGAATCGGGCCCGTCCTTGGTGGCACGTGCGCCATAAGCCCCCTCGTTGACCTCAAGGAAGACCCAATAGTCGCCAGATGGTTTCAGGCCGGCGTAGGAAATGAATGACAGGCTTGCCGAGTTGCCCGCCGTGATCTTGTTGGGGATTACCGGTCCGAGCGCCCGTAAGATACAGTCGATCACCCGGTTGCATTGCGTGAAACGAGCCTCGGCCGCGGCCGGGAACTTGGGATTGAAGATCGAACCGAGCGGCGCAACGACTTCGATCGGTCGGAACGAGCCTTCGTTGGACGGGATGTAGACTTCTTGCTCGGCTTGGTCGAGCAACAGCGAGCGAAAGGCGCAATAGACCGCGACTTTGGTCGAACCGTCGAAGGGCACATTGAACCCCGTCGGTACCTGGTCCGACGATCCGGTGAGGTCGACCTTGACGTTGTCGCCTTTGACGGTGACAGCGACCTTGATAGGCAGCTTTTCACCCCGGTTGCGGCCATCATCGTCCATCCAGCCTTCGGCTCGGTAGGTGCCGTCCGGAATTTTGCGAATCTCTTGCCGCATCATCCGCTCGGTATAATCCATCAGTTCATCGCACGACGCTTTGAACGTGTCGTAGCCGTACTGACGAATAAGGTCCTTATAGCGCTCGACACCAAGGCGTGCCGAGGCCACCTGCGCCTCGATATCGTCCATCAGCATCTTCGACGTGCGACTGTTGTATTGCAGGAACTGCCACAGGGTCTCGTTGCGGACGCCCTTCTTGTAAAGCTTGAGGCCGGCGAACAGCATGCCCTCTGCGAATACATCGGGAATGTCGATGATCAACCCCGGCGTGGCCGCGCCGATGTCGACGTGGTGCGCCGTGTTGGCCGAGAAGCCGACCAGCTTGCCTTCGTAGAAAATCGGAATTGCAATCGCGATATCCGGGGAGTGCGAAGCGCCGTAGTAGGGGTGGTTGTGGATAACGACATCGCCCTCGTGCCACTCGCCGTCTTCGAGCGTTTCGGCCATGCCGCGGAGGTAGCCGGGGATCGACCCGATGTGCAGCGGCGTGGAGTCCGATTCGCTAAGGGTTTGGAAGTCGGCGTCGAACAATCCGGCGCCGAGATCTTCCGATTCGCGAATGATCGACGAGAACGACATGCGGTAAAGCACATGGCCCATCTCGCGGGCTGCGGTATGCAGCGCGCCACCGATGACCTGAAGGGTGATCGGGTCGACCTTGGTTTTTTTGCTCTTGGCGGTCTTCTTTGCCGGACGCTTCGGCGCGGCTTTGGTGGACCGTTTGGCGGTGGTCTTCGCGGCGCGCTTGGTCGTTGTGCGTCGAGTCGACGACGATTTGCGTGATTTTGCCGTGGTCTTGCGGGCCATGGACTACTCCTGGTCTGTCTGAAGCTTAGACGCTTTTGATGTGGATGTTGCCGAAATCGCTGACCCGTGCGCGGTAGCCCGGCGGGACAAGCGTAGTCGAATTGTGTTGCAGGATGACGGCGGGGCCGGAAATCTCATGGCCGGCTTGCAGCTTGCCGCGATCGTAGCGCGGTGTTTCCACCGTTTTGCCGTCATCGAACGTGGTCTTCCGCGAATACATGAAGGCCTCTTTGAGCGCCTTTTTCTTCGCAGCGCCGGCTGGCGCCTTCTTGAGCTTTGGCCAGGTCATGGGGTCGACCTTGGCCACGCCAATGACGCGCAGGGTCATAATCTCAACTTGGTCGGAGCCAAACGTATAGCCGTAATCGAGCATGTGCTGCTTGTGGAAGTTGTCGATCACGACGTTCTTGTTCTTGTCCGAGAGCTTGCCCGGCGGCAAATCGGCGCGAAGTTCGAAGCCTTGCCCGTGATAGCGGCATTCCGCGACACGAATCAGCTTCTGTTTCGATTTCGCGATACCGTCGGCACTGAGGCGTTCGCGACACTGCTTTTCAAGTTGGGCGAGCGACGCATTGATTCGCGCATAGTCCTTTGCGGTCGCGCCCTCGAGAATAAGCGGCGCCGAACGGGTGAACTCATACTGCATGTCGGTTTCGAGCAACCCGATCGCGGCGTTGATCCCCGGCGCCGGCGGAACGATGACTTCCTTCGCCGAGACTTCGTGGGCGAGGGCCACGCCATGAAGCGGGCCGGCACCGCCGAACGGCATCAACGCAAATTCGCGAGGGTCGAAACCACGCGCCACGGAATTGGCGCGAATCGCCAAGGCCATGTTCGAGTTGATGACCTTGATGATCCCCAGGGCCGCGTCTTTGACGCTCATCCCCAGAGGCTTAGCGAGTTTTTCCGCGATAACCTTTTCGGAAAGCTCGGGCTTGATGGTCATGTCGCCGCCGAGGAATTTGTCGACGTCGAGGCGACCTAGTGCGACTTGCGCATCCGTCACGGTGGGTTCTTTTCCGCCGCGCGCATAGCAGGCGGGGCCGGGGTCGGCACCCGCAGACTTCGGACCGACCCGGAACGCGCCGCCCTGATCGATAAAGGCGATCGAGCCGCCCCCCGCACCGATCGTCGCGAGGTCGATCATTGGCGCAAGGACCGGATAGTCGCCCACGTATGTATCGCGCGGGTTCATGATCCGGATTTCGCCGTTCGGAATGGTCGAGATGTCGGCCGAGGTGCCGCCGATATCCACCGTAATGACGTTCTTTTCCTTGGACAGACCGCCGGCCCATCGTCCGCCGATCACGCCGCCGGCTGGGCCGGACATCAGAATAGTCACCGGCCGTTCCGAGGCCATGTCAACGGTCGCGACGCCGCCGTTGGACTGCATGATCCGCAGTTCGGCCGAGATGCCGTCTTTCTTGAGCTTACCCGCAAGGTTGCGAATGTAGCTCGAAGTTTTCGGGCCGACGTAGGCGTTCATCGCCGTGGTGGAGAATCGCTCGTATTCGCGAATGACGTCGATCACTTCGCAGGAAGTCGAGATGAAGACGCCGGGTAGTTCTTTCTGAACGATCTTCTTCGCCCTCATTTCGTGCTTTGGATTGAGGAACGAGAACATGAAGCAAATGATGACGGCCTCGACGCCCCGCTTCTTGAAGAGCTTGCAGGCCTCGCGCACTTCTTTTTCGTTGAGCGGTTCTGCGACCTCGCCGGTCGGCGGCATGATCCGTTCGGTGATCGGAATGCGGTTACGCCGCTTGACCAGCGGTTTGCTCTGCCAGGGCGCATCGAACTGAAGCGAAAAGTTGTAGGGCCGTTTGTGGCGCGCGATATGGAGGATATCGCGGAAGCCGCGGCTGGTGAGCATCCCGACTTCGGAGCCGTTGTGCTCGAGCGTAATGTTTGTGGCGACCGTCGTCCCGTGAACGATCAGGTCGATGTCTTTCGGGCTGACGCCGCCGATGTCGCAGATCTCGCGAACGCCGCGTACGACGCCGATGGATTGGTCTGCGGGCGTGCTGGGCACTTTGTGGACGTAGACATCCCGTGGCCCTTTCTCGAGTACCAGATCGGTAAATGTGCCGCCAACATCGACGCCGATTTTTGCCATTTCTTGTTGCCTCCCGAAGATGATCGCGCCGACCGGGCGATTGCAAAACGGCTGCTAGCCTACCCCGTTTTCGGCCAAAAACAAGACGATGTACGGATAAATGAAGATGAGCAACTCCCGCTCTTGGGTTGGCCTGTTCACCACACCCGTGGCCCGGTAATGTACCGCGCCACGCCAATTGGTATCGGCGTACAACCGTCCACAAAACGAAGAGTAACAACCCCATGTCTGACCGGTTTCCCAACGCCTTTTCGCCGCTCAAACTCGGCGCATTCACCCTCAAGAATCGTATTGCCTTGGCGCCCTTGACGCGCCAATCGTCCGAGGACGACGGGACACCGACGGACGAAATGGCGGCCTATTACGGGCGTCGGGCGCGGGGCGGCCTTGCCATGGTGATTACCGAGGGGACCTACACCAAGGACGAGCTCGGTTCGGTGGCCTACTTGAACCAACCGGGTTGCGAAACGCCGAGCCACATCGAGGGTTGGAAGAAGAGCGTCAAGGCGATTCACGACCAGGATGTCGTTGCCATCCTGCAGCTGATGCACGGTGGTCGGGTTTCCGACCCGCGCTGCCTTTACGAAGGAGAGGCGCCCGTAAGCGCGAGCGCGACGCAAAGCGACGGGGCCGTCCTCTACACCGACACCGACGATGAAATGCACGATCGTGGGCTGCAGCCGCCGTGGCCCCGGGTGACCTTCCCCCCGGCCCGCGAAGCGACGAAGGCGGAGATCCGCAAGATCGCCGAAGGTTTCGCGGAAGCCGCGGTGAAGGGCGTCGAAGCGGGGTTCGACGGCTTCGAGATTCACGGGGCCAACGGCTATCTCTATTACCAGTTCATCGACCCGACCCAGAACCACCGAACCGACGAATATGGTGGTTCGCCCGAGAACAACGTCCGTGCCGCCGTCGAAGCATGCCAATTGGTTCGCGAGGCTATCGGGCCGGACAAACTGGTCATTTTGCGGCTGTCCCAGGACGGGGTTGACGCCTTTGGCGGTGCTTGGCCTGACGGCGTGAAGTATGCCGAGGCAATCGGCAAAGCCTTGGCGGACGCACCGGTCGATGCGCTGCATTGGTCGAGCTTCGACTGGCGGGACAACCGTGACCCGAACTCGGACGTGCCGATGCCGAAGGTCATCAAAGAAGCCAGTGGCCTGCCCATGATCGTCAACGGGGGGATCGCCGAGGGCGCGGATATCGAGGACGTGATCACTTCAGGCGCCGGCGATCTTGTGGCGGTGGGCCGACCCTTGTTCGCGCACCCGGATTGGCCGCACATCATCCGGTCCGGAGAGTCGTACAACTGGATCGAATTCGACCGCAAATACGTGATCAAGCCGCCCTACGACTATAGTTACGGTTATCCGCTCGATCTCAAGGACTCGGATTGGGATCCCGATTTCAGTAAGCGAAAAAAGCGGTCCTAGGCCCCGACGATGATCGAGATTCGCATTGTGGTCTGGCAGTTCGTCCGAATCATGGTGCAGCTCGAAACCGAGGCATCACGCCGCCGGTCCAAGGGCGACCGTCGGAGCGTGCTTTACCGGAATTGGCAGGACCCTTGGGAGGAGCTTGATGCCAAGCTGACAGAGCTGGGCAAGCGCGACCACCGTGGCTATTCGAACCTGATGATGGATCAGGAGGTTGTCTTGGAATGTGCAAGCCGGGACGACCTCACGGAGCTGATCGAGACCGTCGATCGCGTGATTAAGCGCCTTGGCGACATGATCTCCCGCAAGCAAGGCAAAACGAAAGATCTGCGCTTCGAGCAACGCGAGATGAAAACGTTGCGCCAGGAGTTAGAGGCGATTCAGCCGATCTAGTGTTCTCATGAAATAGATCATGAAATCGCAATAAACTATTGAACTAAATGGATAATTTTTTCCAGAATGCAATCTGGTCGGGCCGACTGCAACTTACGTGCGAGATCGCTACACTTCGTTAAGCGCCTAGTCCATGCATAGGGCCAGGGCAACAGGAGTGATACATGGAAGCCGTCGGCGCATTCGCACCTAGTCCTTTTCTATTCTTCGTCATCGCGGTGGTCATCGTGGTGATTATTTTCATCTTTTCAGGCGTTAAGCAGGTCCCGCAAGCGTCGGAGTACACGCTTGAAAGGTTTGGGCGGTACACACGGACCATATCGCCGGGGCTACACCTAATCGTGCCCTTCATAGATCGCGTTGGCCATCGTTTATCGATGCAGGAAAGTGTCCTCGACATTCCCGCGCAGGACGTGATCACCATGGATAACGCCTCCGTAACATGTGACGCGGTGTGTTTCTTTCAGATTGTCGATGCGGCGAGGGCTGCGTACGAGGTTCGAGATCTGCCCCGGGCGATGACCAACATTACAATGACCAACATTAGGTCGGTGATCGGTTCGATGCCGCTGGATGATGTGTTGTCCAAGCGTGACGATATCAACGACCGACTGCTCCGTGTCATCGACGCAGCGACTAATCCTTGGGGTGTCAAAGTGACACGCGTTGAGATCAAGGATTTGTCGCCACCGCGCGACTTGGTGGAGGCCATGGCCATGCAGATGAAGGCAGAACGCGTGAAGCGTGCCGAGATTCTCAAGGCCGAGGGTGACAAACAATCCGCGGTCCTCCGCGCTGAAGGCCAGAAACAGTCCGCTATTCTCGAGGCTGAGGGCCGCCGCGAAGCTGCGTTCCGTGATGCCGAGGCCCGCGAGCGCGAGGCTGAAGCCGAAGGCAAGGCCACGACCTACGTTTCTGAAGCTATCGCGAAAGGGAACGTGAACGCATTGAACTATTTCGTGGCCCAGCGCTACGTTGATGCGCTGGAGAAGCTGGGCACCGCACCAAATCAGAAAGTCATTATGCTGCCGTTTGAAGCGACAGGCGTTATCGGAAGCCTTGCGGGCATCGCGGAGATCGCCAAGTCAGCTCTAAAAGACGGCGGGGACGACTCAAGCGCTACAGGCAGTGGGCCTTGGGGAGATCGCGACAATGGATGAGTTTGTCGCCTGGCTTTGGGATGTTTCGTTCTGGCATTGGTGGGGGCTGGCGATCATCCTGATCGCGATCGAGGTTTTTGCCGCTTCGACTTTTCTGCTTTGGCCTGCTTTCGCGGCTGTCGCAGTTGGAATAGTCGTCGCGTTTGTGCCCGACCTCGACTGGCGTTTGCAGTTATTTGGGTTTGCGCTCCTTGCAGCAATCGCGACCGTTAGTGGCCGCATGTTGTGGCAGCGCTATCGCGGCGAGACTGGGGAACCCAATCTCAATCGGCGCGGTTCTCAGTTCATAGGGCGTCGGATCACGCTGTCCGAGGCCCTTCCCAATGGGTCGGGGCGGGTAAGGATTGACGATTCCTCATGGCCCGTCCGTTCCGAAGACGGCCGGCCCGTGGAAAGTGGGCAGACGGTGGAGATCGTTGCGGTCGATGGAATCGAGTTGCGAGTCAAGGTGACTTAGCAAAAGCGGCTCGCTACGCCTCTCTCGCTTTGGCGTATGCATCGCGTGTGGCGGTTGCCGTGAGCCAGCGCGCTAGGTTGGGGGTGGGGCCCCAAATCGACGTTCGTTACAAGCATTGAAGCCAGGACATATCCGACGTTGAGGTCGGCAATGGTGAAGTGGTCGCCGACCAAGAAATCGCGACCCTCAAGATACCCGTCGATATAGGAAAGGCGCGGCGCCAGCGCTTCCTCGGTGGCTTTGGCTTTGCTCTCGTCCCGGGCGTTCTCGGGCTTGAACATCCGCTCGATCGCAATCGTCACGGTATGCGGTTCGGCTTCGGCGGCGGCCCACATCGTCCATTGCTCGGCCCGGGCTCGGTCGGCCTCGCTGCTCGGCCATAGGCCGTTGTCGTATTTTCGGGCGAGATAGAGGTTGATCGCCAGGGACTCAGACATCACGACGTCGCCGTCGACAAGCGTCGGCACTTTGCCGGACGGGTTCAACGCGAGGTATTCCGGTGTTTTGTTCTCGCCGGCGACATGGTCGAGTTTCACCCGGTCGTACTCGACGCCGAGCTCGTTGAGTGCCCAGACGCATCGTGTCGCGCGTGACCGCGCGTTTCCGTAAATCGTTGGCATGGTGGTCCCCCCGGTGATGCAACTTGCTTGTGAGAGTCTTATTCTTTTTTTCTTTTTCGGTCGGACTTTCATCCGAGAAAACGTGTGGAACGAATTCAGCGCGAGGAGGCACCGAATGGCGACCGAGTATGCTCATCCCGAGTATTTGGCAGAGACGGCCTGGCTCGCTGCAAACCTTGAGAACCCCGAACTTCGGATATTCGATTGCACCGTCGATATGACCAACGATCCGGAGAAGGGGTATTCGATCAAGAACGGGCGTGAGAAGTACGAAGCGGGTCATATCCCCGGGGCGGCGTTCATCGATCTCATGGACGAATTCAAGGATCCCGACCATCACCTCAATTTCATGATGCCGCCGGCCGATCGGTTCGTCGCCTTGGCATCGCAATACGGGATCGCCGATGGGGTGACCGTCGTACTCTACAACGTGGGCCCGACATG
Organism: Alphaproteobacteria bacterium; assembly: GCA_038121105.1. Taxonomy (GTDB): domain Bacteria; phylum Pseudomonadota; class Alphaproteobacteria; order SHVP01; family SHVP01; genus CALJDF01. Next base: position 265,607 of record JAYONB010000004.1, read on the forward strand.
GTGGGCGACAAGGATGTGGTGGAACCTGCGGGCCCACGGGTTCGACAATGCCAAGGTTCTCAACGGCGGATACGAAAAATGGGTCGCGGAGGGACATCCCACCAGAACCGGCGACGAGCGTTATCCCCCTGCGACTTTCGAATCTCGGCCACGACCGGAGCTCATCGTCGGAAAGGACGAGGTGCTGGCCGCGATCGACGATCCGGACACGCTTATTCTCAACGCCCTTTCGCCCGAATTGCATCGCGGCGACCGGGTGCAGTATGGCCGGCCGGGGCATATCAAGGGCAGCGTCAACGTGCCGGCCCGGACGTTGCTCGAAGACGAGACCTACGCGTTCAAGCCAGCCCAGGATCTCGCCGCGGCCGTCGCGCCAGTCGGCGCGATGTCGGCCCCGAGAGTCGTCAACTATTGCGGGGGCGGGATTTCGGCGACGACCGACCTATTTGCCCTCGCGCTGCTGGGCCATGACGGGGTCCAGCTTTACGATGCGTCGATGACCGAGTGGGGCAGGGATGACAGCCTCCCCATGGAAACCGGAGAATCCTAGGCTTCCCTCCGGCCGACACCGTGCTTGATCACGGTTTGGGCAGGGATATCCTTGGCGTCCACAAGAACAGTGTTTTTCGATAGGATGTCCAGAATCCCCTGATGTCGCCTTGGCGACGTACCGCTGAAAAGGAGTTCCTGAAGATGTCCAATATTCGCAACGTCGGCGAAATGGTCGAATCCAACCACGACGAGTACAACCGTCAGCGGTTCGTCTCCATTCTTCGTAAGCGGGTTCTGATGGACTTCGCCAGCGACATGAAGACGATCTACCAGAAAAAGGTCGAGCCCAATTTCGAAAAGAAGAATGGGCGCAAACCGAAAGATGGTCGCGAAATCCGGAAAGCCATGCTTCATGAGCCGGTCTTCGAAGGTTGGAGTTCGCTGCGCTACAACGCGCAACTAATGACATGGTGGTCGGTGCAGCCGGCGATCGAACGCAGTCTCGATGAATTGATCCAAGCGGCCAAAGACGCAAAGGCGGCAAACCCGGCCGGCGGTAGCCTCGAACTCAATCCGGATGTCGATGTGCCGCGCGAGATTACCGAGCTCGACGTTCACTTAATGCCGGGTTGTTTTCACACCGAATACACCGACGACGACGTAGCCCAAGGCGCGGTCTATCACTACGGCACCACCGTCTTTTCGGGAGGCCTTCCGCATCGCCGCATCACCAAGGGCGGCGTGGCGAGTTCGATCGCAAACTACCTCAAACTTGCCTATCCGGATTTCAAGCCCGAACGCATTCTCGACATGGGCTGCACGGCGGGCGCCAACACGACACCTTACAAAGAGGTCTACCCCGACGCCGAGGTGCACGGCATCGACGTGGGCGCGCCTTTGCTTCGTTTCGGACATGCCCGTGCCGAAGCCGAGGGTATGGCGCTACATTTCAAGCAGGCCAATGCGGTCGAGACCGGATACCCGGACAATCACTTCGACATCATTACGTCGAGCTTCTTCTTCCATGAAGTGTCGGTGCCCGACACCAAGAAGATTTTCAAGGAGTGTCACAGAATCCTGAAACCAGGCGGCTTGATGCTCCACATGGAGCTGCCGCCGGCGGATCTGACGGACCCGTACTACAACTTCTATCTCGATTGGGACGCCTTCTATAACAACGAGCCGCACTACAAGAAGTTTCGGGGATTGGACTTCCCCAAGACGCTCGCGCAATGCGGCTTCAAGGAAGACAAACAAATGATGGTTCGGATTCCGAATTTCGCCTCGACCCCGCCGGAAGAGTTCAAAGCGGTGGCGACGGGCGAAGAGACCCTTCGCCGCGACCATGGCAATGGCGCGGTATGGTTTACCTTTGGTGGGTGGAAGTAACCGCCCCTAAGGTGATCTAGATCAACGGGATGACACATAGGGCCGGGCATCATTGCTCGGCCCTTTGCATGAGTGATGGAGAAAAAAATGTCTGATAAATCGGTCCACCTTCCCCTCCGGTCGAAGGGCAAGCGTGCCACGTTCTACAAGGATCCGGCCGTCGATCAGCTTTTTGCGATTATCACGATGTTGACGCAGGAACTGTCGGTCGCATTCGATCGGATCGAGACGGTGGAACGAATTCTCGACAAGAACGGCGTCATCAGCCGTGCCGATATCGAAGCCTATAAGCCCGACGAGCAGGAAGAAACCGAACGGACACAGCGCCGTGACGAGTATATCGGGCGCGTCTTCAATATCCTGCACCAGGAAGCCGAAGCGCTGCTCGACAGCTAGCAGGCACAACCAGGAGACAGACCATGTCGAACATCAGGAATGTTGGCGACCTTTTGGAACACGCGCATGACGAGCGGAGCCGACAGAGCTTCGTATCGGCGTTTCGCAAGCGAATTTTGATGGACTACGCGGACGACATGAAGGTGGTCTACGAAAAGAAGGTCGAACCGAAGTTCGTCAAAAAGCACGGTCGCAAGCCCAAGGATGCTCGTGAGGTGCGTGCTGCAATGCGGCATGAGCCGGTTTACGAAGGCTGGAGCGCAATGCGCTACAACGCCCAAATCATGACGTGGTGGTCGGTCCAACCCGCGGTCGAGCGTCAGCTGAACGAATTGATCCAGGCGGCGCGTGATGCCACTGCGGCAAACCCGGCCGGCGGCTCGTTGGAGCTTGACCCCGAGGTCGTCATCCCCCGCGAGGTGACGGACCTCGATGTGCATCACATGCCGGGCTGCTTTCATACAGAATATGTCGAGGATGATGTCGCGCAGGGCGCGGTCTATCACTACGGCACGCAAGTGTTCTATGGCGGGTTCGGTAAAGACGTGAAGCCGAAGGGCGATGTCGCGGCGTCGATCGCGAACTATCTGAAATTGGCGTATTCCGACTTGAAGCCGGAGCGCGTCCTCGACTTGGGTTGTACTGCCGGTGCCAACACGTTCCCGTACAAAGAAGTCTACCCCGATGCCGAGGTGCACGGCATCGATGTCGGTGCGCCGATGCTACGTTTCGGCCATGCCTGGGCCGAGGCTGAAGGTATCCCGATGCACTACCACCAAAGGAACGCCGAAAACCCCGGCTTTCCCGACAACCACTTCGACATCATCACCTCGAGCTTCTTCTTTCACGAGCTTTCGGTCCCCGCGACCAAAAAGGTTTTGAAAGAGTGCTATCGGATGCTCAAGCCGGGCGGGATCATGCTGCACATGGAGCTGCCGCCGACGAGCCACACGGATACCTATTACAACTTCGTGCTCGATTGGGACGGCTTCTACAACAACGAACCGCACTACGAAAAGTTTCGCAATCTCGATTTTCTCAAGACCATTCAAGGCGCCGGTTTCGAGAAGGACAAGATCGAGCTGATCCGTATCCCGAACTACCGATCGACACCACGCGAAGAGTTCGAAGCCGTGGCCCGTGGCGACGAAACGCTCAAGCGCGAGCACGGCTTGGGTCGGGTCTGGTTTACTTTCGGCGGTTGGAAATAGACCCGATCGTTCGGCTTAGCGCTCGAGTTCGAAGCGGATCGGTTGGGCGCCTTCCCATAGGACCTTTTCGCCTAGGGCGGCTAGGTTTTCGGCGCCCTCGGCAATGGTCATGAAGTGATTGCCCGCGAGGGGTCCGGCGGTGCTGGCAAACGACGCATGGCCGTACACGAAGAGGATTTCGGTTTCGCTGATCCCTGCGGGATGAAACAGAATTTCGCCCGTTGAAGGGTGCGTCGTAACGTTTTCTCGACCGACTCCAAGGTCATAATCGCCCATCGGAATCCATGCGGCTTCGCCACTCCATCGGGCTTGGATCAGTTGGTTTTCGAAGGGCAGGATATTGCGAAAGGCCGCGCAAGTTGCGGGGGCTTTCGCATCTTCCCATACGGCACGAAAGCGAAACTCGCCTACGCTGATCGCGATCATGATGTCCTCGCCTGAATGTCGTGAGACGTGCCTAATACGTATCGAACATCCGCTGAACCTCGTCCGAGTCCGTCGACTGCGTGAGGGCCAGAAGGGCCAACACACGCGCCTTTTGCGGATTGAGATTGTCGGCCGCAACGATGCCGCTCTTCTGCATGGTCTCACGCCGAATGACCCGTCCGCTTCCGGCGCGCGAACTAATGATGATCAAAACGTCCTGGGCCTGGGCCCGCTTGACGGCCTCCCACTGGGCAGGGGTGAGCAACCCCGGCGCGAACGCGGAGATGACAACGGCTTTGGCGCCGGCGGCAACGGCGGCATCGATGGCGGCTCCATCGGCACCGGCATAGCTCGCCACGATATCCACGCGCGGGAACTCGGAGACTTTGCTGAGGTCGAACTCGGTGTCGGCGGTGTGGGGCCGTGCCGGTTTGCGATAGATCGCTGTGGTGCCGTCCGGATCCGCATAGCCCAACATACCGAGGTCGGGGGTGCGAAAGGCTTCAAGCCGGAGGGTGGAGCCCTTCGTGACTTCGCGTGCGCACTGAATTTCCTCGTTCAGTATGGTCACCACGCCGAGGCCGCGCGCCTCGGCCGAGGCCGCGGTACGGACTGCGGCCAGCAAATTGCTCCCAGCGTCCGTGGCAAAGCCGGAGGAGGGGCGCTGCGCGCCGATCACCACGACGGGCAGGGGCGTCTTGACCGTGAGGTGCAGAAAATACGCTGTTTCTTCGAGCGATGCCGTCCCGTGCGTGACGACGATGCCGTCGATCGTGTCGTCGCTTCCTTCCACCCCGTTGATCTTTTCGACGAGCTCGTGCCAGTCCTGGGGCTGGAGATCGGTGCTTTCGACCCGGCGAAAATCGAACGGAACGATGTCCACCGTCTCGGCGACTTCGGGAAAGTGAGCGAGGATTTCGGAGACGGTGATTAATGTCCCGTGGTCCATGTACTCCCAGACGTCCAGGCTGTGACGACCTTTGAACGAGATCGTCCCGCCGGTGCCGATAAACGCGATGCGTGGTTTTTGCTTGGTCATTGTTTGTTCGTTGCCCTGTCAGAATTGGCGGATGGGGTGGGATTCGAACCCACGAGGAGCGTGAACCCCTGCCGGTTTTCAAGACCGGTGCCTTCAACCACTCGGCCACCCATCCATCGCGGAATTCAGGGACTTATCACGGGTTGCCGGCCAAGTGAATGGACGATTTCGGTCGGCGGCGCCCACTTATCCGAAGGGCGCCGGCAGGTTTACGAAGCGCCGGTGTCGGGGACGAGACCCGCGGCGGCGATCCCAGCGACGGCACAAATCTCGTCGTTGTCGGATAGCTCGCCGCTGACACCGACCGAGCCGATCACCGCATTTTCCGCATTGCGGATCAGGACGCCACCGGGGATGGGCATGAAGCGACCGCCCGAGGCCGCGGCGAGAGCGGCGACCACGCTCGGTCGTTGTTCCATTCGATCACCCAGGGCGCGCGATGCGCTGCCCATGGCTACCGCCCCCCAGGCTTTGCCCATGGCGATGTCGAAATGCAGCAATCCGGCGCCGTCTTCGCGCTTCAGGGCTACCGCGTAGCCCCCGGTATCAAGGACCAGGGCGATAATCGGCTTGAACGATCGCTTGCGCGCCTCGGCCAGGGTCGCGTCAACAATGGTGCTTGCTTGATCGAGCGTCAGAGTTCCCACGGAGTGCTCCCTTCATGTTGGCCGTCCTTAGCGCGTACAGGCGTCCAGGGCATCGAGAATGCGCGTCACGCGCAATCCCACATCGCTGCCGTCGTGCATCTTGTTGGGGCAATAGCAAATCCCGATTCCGCTATCGGGGTCGGCAAAACTTTGTGCGCCGCCGGCACCGGAATGCCCAAAACCACGCGGCCCGCCCATGGGACGGCTGTTCGACGACAGCATGAAACAAAGGCCTGAACGCAAATCAAGGCCGCTGCTTTCAGACGTCCCGCTGCCGCGTTCGACAAGAAAAGGCTCGAGGCTCTTCTGGCTCAGCAACCGCACGCCATCGAGCGCTCCACCTTGGGCAAGGGCGGCGTAAATCTTCGCCACCCCGCGCGCGGTGCCGTAACCGTTGACCGACGGTATCTGCGCCGCCCGCCACTGCGGTGAATTGTAGTCTTCCTCGGCCGGGAGCGATTCCCACTGAAGCCGTTGCATCTCCGGTGCGCCTGGCGCTTTGGCGGCGTTCACCACGTTGTTGGGCGATGCAACCATCGTGGCGCAGCGTAGGCTTTCGGCGTTCGTTAGCCCAAAGAAGTAGTCGGCGCCGAGAGGATTGGCGATCTCTTCGCGGACAAAGGCACCGATGGTGCGTCCATCAATACGCCGGAGGATTTCGCCGGCGATGAAGCCCAATGTCGCCGAATGATAGAAAAGCATACTACCCGGCGGCCAGTAGGGTGTTTGCGCGGCCAGACCGGCCGCCATTTTGTTCCAGTCGTAAATATCACCGGGTTTGGCGGCATCGAAAGCCGGAATGCCCGCACGGTGCGACAATGCGGTCGTTACGGTGATATCGCCCTTGCCGTTCTCGGCAAATTCCGGCCAGTAGTGCGCAACCGGCGCATCGAGATCGAACTGTCCGCGGTCATACAGCATCGCCATGCATAGCCCCGTTATGCCTTTGGCGACGGACATCATGCAGGCCATCGTGTCGGGCTGCCACGCATCGCCGTCGGGTGTCGCTTGGCCGCCCCACACATCGAGGACAAGTTGGCCATGCCGGTAGACCGCTAGCGCGGCACCCAATTCGCGCCCCTCGTCGAGGTTGCGCTGAAAGGCGGCGTTCAAGGGTTCGAAATCGGGATGGACGAATGTCTCCATGGCGGTCCTCAATCCTTTGGCAGGAGCCGAACGGCATCCGGCGACCAAGTGAGCCACACAGATTGTCCGGCGGCCAAACGGGCGTCACCGGCGTCGCTCTCGTTATGTGTGCGTACCGTCAGCCCGTTCGGAACCGACTCGGTCCGGATGCGAAAGCTCGATGTAGCACCTTGGTAGATTGCCGAATCGAGCTGGCCCTCCATAACGTTGGGGCCGTCTGCAAGGCGAGTCGCGGAAAGCGTGATCTTCTCGGCGCGAATGGCTGCGGTTACTGGTGTGCCGGTATTCCACTGGGTCGGCATGCGCGAGAGAACCCGGCAGCCTGCGGCGTCGACGAGGGTCTCGCCGTTCGCAGAAGATGAAACGGTGCCGGAAATAAAGTTCCCAACGCCCATGAAGTCGGCGACGAAATGGGTTTCGGGCTGCTCGAAGATGACCTCCGGCGAACCGATTTGATCGATGCGGCCGGCGTTCATGACGCAGATCCGATCGCTAAGAATAAGGGCTTCCTCTTGGTCGTGGGTCACGAACAACGACGTGATCCCGATCTTTCGGGTGAGTTGTCGCAATTCTTCCTGTAACGCTTCACGCAGTTTGCGGTCGAGTGCGCCAAACGGCTCATCAAGCAAAAGAATGTCGGGGCTTACAACGAGCGCCCGCGCCAGAGCGACCCGTTGTTGCTGCCCTCCCGACAGTTGATGCGGGTAGCGTTCGAGGTAGTCGGCGAGGCGCACGAGGTCGAGCGCCTCGCGAACCCGTTCGCGACGTGCTGCCTTGTCGATCTTGCGCATGCGCAACCCGAAGGCCGCGTTCTCGGCGACGGTCATGTGAGGAAACAAGGCGTGGCTCTGAAACACCATCCCGATATTGCGTCGGAACGGTGGGAGCGCCGTGACATCGGTACCGCCCAGGCGAACAATGCCGCTATCGGGCTTCTCCAAGCCGGCAACCATGCGCAGTGTGGTGGTCTTGCCGCAACCGCTCGGTCCCAGCAGCGTGACGAACTCCCCGGAAGGGAGGTCCAACGAGAGGTCGTCGACCGCGCGCGCTGTCCCGAAGGTCTTGGTCAAGTTCTCTAGCTTAAGTTCGGCCATACGCGATCTACCCTCCAACGACGCGCCGGAGACCGACCAGACGCTCCAAAACAACAGCGGATACCAACGAGAAGGCGATCAGCATTGTCGAAATAGCGGCAACCGACGGATCGTAGTTGTATTCGACGTAATTCAGGATCGCGAGCGGCAGGGTGTTGAGTTTGACGTTGGTCAGGAATAGCGACACCGACACGTTGTCGAACGAGACGATGAACGCAAACAACATGCCGGCGATGATGCCCGGGCGGATGAGCGGTGCCGTGATTTTCCAGAACGTCATGAGGTAACCGGCCCCGAGGGTGAGGGCCGCTTCTTCTACATTTCGGTCGATCCGCGTCAGGCTCGCCATGATGGTGCGCACCAAGTAGGGGAAGGTGACCAAGACATGCGCGCCGACGAGGCGAATGGGCACGTCTCGAATCCCGGCAGCCGCGAACGCCAGCAGGATCGACAGTCCGATGACGATCGACGGCACGACCAGCGGGGCGAGAAGGAAGGTCTGGATGGCATCGCGACCTGGAAACCGCGTGCGCACCAAGACGATCGCGGCGCCGAGCGCGAACGGCACGCCGATCGTTGTCGAAAGTAGGGCCAACCAGACGCTGGTCACCGCCGCTTCAGTGAAAAGATCTTGCGAGAGGGCGTGTGGATACCACTTCAACGACCACGTTGTCGGGGGGAACTCGGCGACCCCGGTGGCGCTGAAGGACGCAAAGACGACGACGATGATGGGTGCCAGGATGAAGAGGATCAAGGCAAAGACGAAGAGCCGAAGGTAGATGCTCATTTGGCGCCGTCCGCAACTTGTGCCTGAACCGCCGCACCGCCGAAACGCGAGAAAAGTCGGACATACAGAAAGACGATGCCAAGAGCCACGACGAGCAACATCGCGGCAATTGCCGCGCCGAGCGGCCAGTTAAATAGGCTGACGAACTGCTGATAGATCAGCGTCGTAATGAAGTTCGGGCCGCTCGCGCCCAAGACGGCCGGTGTGACATAGGCCGAAACCGCAAGGCTGAAAACGATCGTCGTGCCGGCTAGAAAGCCGGGTAGGGCAAGCGGCAAAGTAACGAACCAGGCGGTCCAAAGGTTGTTTGCGCCAAGCGTCTTCGCCGCCTCGAGATATGTCGGGTCGATACGCTCCAGTGCAGCAAGTATCGACAGCACCATGAAGGGCAGCACGATATGCGCGAGGCCGATCACGATGGCGATGTCGGTAAACATGATCTTGACCGGCGACTGGACGATCCCCAGCCACATCAACGCGTTGTTGATGATGCCCGTGCTGCCCAAAATAACGAGCCATCCGTAAGAGCTGACGACGATGCTGACCAACAGCGGGGACAGCACGATGATGGTCAGAATGCCGCGCCAGCGTTTAGACACCCGCCACATGAATGTGGCCAAGGGGTATCCGATGATCGCCGCCACGACCGTCACAAGGAAAGACAGCCACAGAGTCTTGCCGAGAATTCGGATGTAGAAGGTATCGCTGAAGAGTTTGGCATAGTTGGCGAGCGTGACGCCGCCTTCGGCGGGCAAACCGGCCTCGCCAACGAAAAAGCTAGTGCGTATCAAGTAGCCCAACGGCAGCACAAGAAGCGCCCCGATCACAATGACCGCCGGCGCCATGAGGAGAATGCGCGTTCGAGCGTGGAGCACGGATTTGACCGTATGAGGGTGCGCGAAGAAGCCTCCCACGAGGGGAGGCTTCTAGAGGCGCTATGTCAAAACGCTAGCTGACGATTTCGCGTTGCCAACGTTCGGCCATGGCCGACATTTGCGGTTCGATCTTCTTCCAATCGAGACGCATCAGTTGATCGTGCGGCGTGATCCGATCACGTGCCCGACCGGTGATGTTGGCGTGCTTATGAACGACGCCGTATTCCATATTGTTGGCGAAGGTCTCTTGCGCCTCTTTCGACAACGAGAAGTTGACGAATTCCACCGCCAAGTCGCGGTTCGGCGAGTTCTTCGCGATATGGTAGGACAGCACGCCGACGGGCGACCCTTCCTTGGGCGTCGTGAAGTCGAACGGAACACCCTTGTCGGCAATCGCATAGGCGCGGGCGCTATACCAGCCGCCGATGATGGCCTGGGCCTGTTCGTAGATGGGTATGGGTTCGTTGTTGTTCTTGTAGAACCGGAAGACGTTTTCTTTCAGCTTACGCAAAGCTTCGTAGCCCGGCTCCAGGTCCGTTTCGCTGCCGCCGTTGAGGATCGCGGCAATAACGATCGTCTCGTAGGCGCCGCCACCGGACAGGTCGGGCAACAGTACTTTGCCGGCGTACTCCGGCTTCCAAAGGTCGCCCCATGATGTGGGCGCCGGACTGACTTTGTCGGTGCGATAGACCATCCCGTACGGCGCATAGTTGAAGCCGACGCCTTTGCGGTCGTAGAGATCGTAAAAGATCGGGTCGACATCCTTGGCGTTGGGAATGACGTCCAAGGGCAGGTCGATAAAGACATCCTTCGTCTTGATCGCTTTCATCGCGACCGGAAGCGAGAGAAAGGCGATGTCGAGTTCGGGATTGTCCTTGTTGACGACCGAACTTGTGAACCATTCTCCCGACCCGCCATATTTGATTTCGATTTTGGCGCCGGTCTTCTTTTCAAATGGGTCGATGACGGCGAGGCGATAGTTCTTTTCGTAAATACCGCCGTAGAGCGTGGTGACGAGCGTCTTGCTCTGCGCCCGCACAATGGACGGAAAACCGGCGATCACGCCAGCCGCGGCGGCGCCTTTAAGTACTGAACGTCGGGATACCGACGGAATCTTCTTGATCATAGCGCGTCCTCCCAGACACGATTATTGGTCCGTACATTTTTGAGTAGGGCCGCCAGCGAGTCAATTGATGGTGAACGTTCGTTCATCTGCCGTGCAGCGGGGACCTGGCGCCGTCCCCGCTGGACGAAGATTGGGCGCGCTACGGCTCTTTCTAGTTGGTCTTGACGGTAATCGTGATGTCGTCTCGATAGGTGCCGGGCACGGCGTCTGCGAGTGTGCCTACATCCACCTCAACCGCGAATCGGTCGCCGGCGATTCCCGTCACGCCGTTCTTCGTGGCCACGGTGACGCTTCTTGCGGAAAGGTCGATGAGGCGACCGTCGATCGTCATTTCGTAGGGCACAACACCGCTCGCGCCGCCGACGCGTTCCAAGACCCCGCGGTTTGTCGAGCTCATGAGAACGCGGTAGCCGGCATTGGTGCGGACCAACATGTCGAACCGCTCGCGCTCGCCTTCCTGCAGCACGCCGAAGTTCACGGTGAAAGATGTCGCACTTTCATCGAACGGTGCGCCCGTTGGCACCACGGCCACCTCGGCCACTTCGGGAATGCGCGCGCGCAACGACAGGCCTTTGGTGTTCTTCAACGTATGCGACCCAAGCGTGCCTTCGTAGAGACGGAGGCGAACCCCGTCGCGATAGGCGGCGCGCGGAAGAACGGTGCCCGGTGGAATCGAGACCGAATAGGTCAGGCGTTGGGTTTCCTTCGTCGAAAACGATCCGACGAGGATTTCGTTGACGGTTGCCGTCGGTAGGTCTTTCAGGATGTTGCTCTGCGAGACATCGTCATAAATGTTGTACGGCAACCGCTCGCCGTTGGCTTCGCGGTCACGATCCCGACAACCCGCCCGGCTGAGTCGAGAAGCGGTCCTCCGCTGTTTCCGGGTTGTATGGGCGCGGAAATCTGAAGAAACCGAATATCGTCCCTCAGGCCTGTGGTCGCTGTGATGTCGCCACGGGTGAGGTTGCCCTGCGAAGAAAGCAGGCCCATCAGGGGGAAGCCAAAAGCAATTACCTCCTCTCCCATTTGGGCAGGAGACTGAGGAGGTCTAAAGCGCGCAAAGCTCTCGGGCCGCACCTCGGCCTGCACGAGGGCGAGATCGTTCTCAGGGCTCATCGCTGCAACCGTCGCGGATATGCTGGTGCCGCCGACAAGTTTGACTGAAATGCTCTGACATCCGTCAACCACGTGGTGATTGGTAAGGATGCTTCCGCTTTGGTTCACAAAGAAGCCAGTCCCGGTCGAAACGATCCGGGTGCCACTGCGGGGCTGCTCCTTGGTCTCACGCTCTTCTTCGAGTGCTGCTAGACGCTCCTCGGCTTCTCGTCGCTTGCGTCTCTCTTCCTCAAGCTCCTTTCGAGCGTTTTCCACTTCTTCTCCGGAAGTCTTGTGCGACTGCTGCTCCTCTGCTCGGCCAAGTAGCGCTTGCGCAGACCTAGACCTGGGTTCCTCCGGCCTGGACGGCTTTAGGTCCTGGGCAACCACAGCAGCGATCTCCCGATCAAAGGTATGCCACAGCTTTCGAATGCCTATCTGCGTTGCGGTGGGTGGTACTTCTGTGCTGCTTACTAAATCCGGCGGAACGCGAAGTCCGAGATCAACGGTCACCTCTGTTCCCACGTCTTCAATCTCGCTCGCTCTCACATTGGCGACGACATAGACGTCCTTCACATTGAAGGAGAACGCCAAACTCAATGGACCGACTGATCGGGCGGCTATTGCTTGCGCTTTTGGCGTGTCTTCACGTTCGACCCTTTGCCATTCTTGTTGGGATAACGGGAGAGGCGCTGGAGCCGACGCTTGAAACTGTCCGCTTTCGGGACCACCCCAATCAATCCTGAAGCCGAGCTGCCGTGCTGTGCGTTCCAAAGCCACCAACGCTTGATAGGGGGTCGCGTCAACAATACGGCGTCCCTCAGTGGCTAGGTATGAGCCATTTTGTTGCCCCCAAATGTCGTCGATGTCTCGTACTGCCTGACGAATGTCGGCAGTCGAACATGCAGCCAGGAGGACGGCAGCTGCAGCGATGGATGCGGATCGAACTGAAGCGAGCAACATTATGACGAAGTGTAGCTTCATCTTGTCGAACGCCAAAGGACGATAGTGGAGCAACCGTGCAAGCACGTCTCGACGACCGTGTAGGCACAAATCAGGGGACGAAGGAGATAGACAAGCAGCGTTGCCTCCCCTGCTGCCTAGCTAGGTAGGGAAGGGAGGTGGGAAGGAAGGAAGGGGGGATGGGGGTCTACCCTACCCCCTGCCGTACCACTAGGAGTCTGACTGACCTGCCCCAGATCAGTGGTCCAGTTTCTATGAGAGAGCCCGGACGGTTT
>JAYONB010000005.1:0-260434 GCA_038121105.1 Alphaproteobacteria bacterium
TGACGTGGCCCACGCCGTCATTGCGACGTTCGATGCGGCGGCCGACACCGCGGTCTATCAGACGTCGCTCGGCGCTGCTGCGCCATAGGTTAGCCACAGTGTGCGCACCGGGTGGTGCCGTGTAGGACGACCCCCTTCGTTCGGCTAGGATCAACCCAATCAATAACGCCCAGGGGAGGGACACCACGATGGCCACCGGAAAAATCGAGACCACGGCTGATCCGAACGCCTATCGGATCAAGACAACGCCCGATCCGTACGACGCGTTCAAAATTGCCATTGGATACCGTGCCGGCAATTTCGTCTTCCTGTCGGGTCAGGCGTCGATCGACGAAAACGGCAACCTTGTCGGTGTCGGCGACTTCGACCGCCAGGTCGAACAGACCTTTGCCAACATAAAACGCGCGCTCGAAGCGGCGGGCTCGTCGATGGAAAAAATCATTAAGGTGAATATCTACCTCACCGATATGAGCAACTTTCCGAAAATCATCGAAGCGCGTGGCAAGTATTTCAAACAACCCTGGCCCGCCGACACGATCGTCGAAGTCGGCGCGTTGGGGCTGCCCGAACTGGAAATCGAGATCGAAGCCATCGCACTCATCGAGGGCGAGGTCATCGGCTAGAGCCGAGGGGAGATCAACGACATGGCACGACAAACGAAAAAGAAAGCCGACCCGGATAGCTTTTGGAAGACCGAAGAGCGCGGCAGCAACGAGATCACCGGCGGGATGGTGATCAGCCGGACGCTCAAACGCCTCGGTATCGGTTCGGTGTTTTCGTTGGCTGGGGCGTCGCATACCTACCTTCTCGACGCGATGGACAAGGACGAATTCGCGATCATCTCCAACCGGCACGAAACTGCGACCGTGGCCGCGGCCGACGGCTATGCGCGCGTCACCGGAAAACCCGGCGTCGCCTTGATCATTTCCGATCAGGGAATGCCGAATGCCGTCGGCGGCATTCTGACCGCGCACGAGGCCTGCTCGCCGGTCATCATTATCGTGGCGCGGCTGCCGACCAATTGGATTCAACCGCAGTCCGAGGTCGATCACGATGCTTTGTCGTTGGTGCGGCCCATCACGAAATGGGCGCGCACGATTCACGAAGCCGGGCGGCTGCGCGAATACGTCGAGACCGCGTACCGCCAGGCCACCACCGGACGGCCCGGACCTGTCGTTCTACAGGTTCCCCAGGAATTCCTCGCGCAAACGATCCAAAACGTTGAAGAGCTCGACGCCCCGGTCACCGAAGCGATCCGACCCGGCCCCGCGCCGGACGCGGTGGCCGCCGCCGCCGACCTCCTGGCCAAGGCGAAACGGCCGATGGTGATCGCGGGCTCGGGCGCGATGTGGGCGGGGGCCGGCCCGGCGCTTCGCGAGCTTTCCTCCACGTGGAATATCCCGGTGCTCGGCAACGCCGGCGGGCGGGGCTTGGTGCCCGAGGACGACGATCTCGGCTGGTCGTGGCCCCTTGCCCAGGTGGCCGCTAAGGAAGCCGACGTCGTCATGTGGGTCGGCGCCCGCATGACCCAGCGGATGGGTTACGGCATGGCGCCCCGTTTCAGCGCCGAAGCCAAGTTCATTCAGATCGATATCACCGGCGAAGAGATCGGCCGCAACCGCGCGGTCGAGGTGCCGATCGTCGCGGACGGCGCGCACACGGTGGCCGCGATCGTCGAAGAACTAAGCAACCGCAAGACCAAGAGCAAGGCCGCGCCCAAGTGGCTCAAGGATGCGCTCAACGAACGACTGTCGTTCATCGAGACTATCGGGTTAGGCGATGACGGGGCGATCCACCCCTATCGCTTGGCGCGCGAGTTGATGGCGCGGATGCCGGCCAACGCGATCTATGTCGGCGACGGCGCCGACGTGCAGAACTGGATGCATGCGATCTTGCGCATCAAGTCCGAACGCGGGTTTCTCGATCACTACCCCTTGGGCTCGATGGGGATCGGCACCCCCCTGGCGCTCGGTGCCGCCACCGGCGCGCGCGAAATGGCGAAAGAAACGGGCGAGGCGCCTCGACCGGTCTTTCTCGTGACCGGCGACGGGGCCTTCGGGTTCTATCCCAGCGAATTCAATGGCGCCGTTCTCGGGGGCCTCAAGATCACCACGCTTATCTCCAACGACGGGGCGTGGGGCACGGAAAAGCACGGCCAGCTCCAGGTCATGGATCGCCCGGTCAACACGCTGTTTGGCGATGTGCATTACGACCTCATCGGCAAAGCGTTCGGCTGCCACGCCGAACGGGTGACCGACCCGAAAGATCTCGGCGCGGTGCTCGATCGCGCGATCGCGGCAAAAGAAACCGCGGTGATCGATGTCGTTACCGATGCCGACGCGGGCAAGCTCCGCAAGGAAGACCCGCGCGTGCAAATGATCGCCTTCTCGGATTTGGTGGCGAGTCGCAACTCGCAATACAAAGCCGAGGTCGTCTAGCGGAAGGTGTTCAACGGGATCTTGATGTACGAGACGCCGTTGTCTTCGGGCGGCGGGGGATATCCGCCGCGCATGTTGATCTGAACCGCCGGCAGCAGGAGCGCCGGGACGGCAAGCTTTTCGTCCCGCGCTTTGCGCATCGCGACGTAATCGTCTTCCCCGACCCCGTCCTTCAGGTGAATGTTGTTCGCTTTTTGCTGGGCGACGGTGGTTTCCCACAAATAGTCGCGCCCGTTGGGCGCATAGTCGTGGCACATGAACAATCGAGTGTCGTCAGGCAACGCTAGTGTCCGTTGGATCGATCGAAAAAGCGTTCGCGCATCGCCGCCCGGAAAATCCGCCCGGGCCGTACCGTAATCCGGCATGAACATCGTGTCGCCGACGAAGGCCGCGTTCCCGATCACATAGGTCACGCATGCCGGCGTATGGCCCGGTGTGTGGATCACGCGCACCCGGATTCCACCGATGGTAAATATCTCGGCATCAGAGAAGAGATGATCGAACTGACTGCCGTCGCTCGGCAACTCGTCTCCCGCATTGAACACCGTCTTGAAAGTGGCCTGGACCGTCCCGATTTGATTGCCGATCCCGGTTTGTCCGCCCAACGCGTCCTTAAGATAGGGCGCCGCGGTGAGGTGGTCGGCATGAACATGGGTCTCCAATATCCAGTCGACGACAAATCCGCGCTCGCGCACGAACGCGATGATCTCGTCGGCCTTTTCCGTATTGGTCCAGCCGGATTTCGAATCGTAACCGAGCACCGAGTCGATAATCGCCGCCTTGCCTCGATCGGGGTCGGCCACGACATAGCTGACGGTGTACGTCGCTTCGTCAAAGAACGCGGTAACTTCGGGGTTCATGCAGTGATCTTCCTCGACATAGGGGCGGCAAGTCTAGGCGGTTAGCGCCTCGGCACCAGAGTCAAAATGCCGCGCGCGCCGGTGCGCGCTTCCGCCGTCGGCGGCAATCGGAACATCGCGCCGGTACGCCAAGCGTCGTGATGCTCGGCGAAGTATCGGCTATAGGGATTGCCCGCAGTGCCGGGCGCGACCATGAACAACGACCGCTCGAGGTCGTCCAGGTCGTACACGGCGCGGTACCCGGCGCCGTGTCCGTTGACGAAAGCCCCGTTACCCCCTGAATAGCCGCCGCGCATCAACGTGTAATTGCCGCCGCTGCTCGGCACGGTGATTCCCAACCATCGCGGTAGGCCGGGCACAAAGCTCAACAACGGGTGCGTAAAGCGCGCCGGGTGCGCTTCGCCCCATCGCCACGTCGTCAGGTCGGGCCCATGGCGCGCGGTAAGCGAAGCCATTGCAGCCTCCAGCGCGGTGGCCGTCGCCATGGCGCAGGTCTCCTGTTCCCCATCGGTCTCGCGATCATCGCACCAGTACGTGAGATCGTCGGTCAGCACCGCATGCATTTGGCGCGGATCGATCCCGCCGCCTTGATCGCCGAGATCGTCGTCAAAGATGATCTCCACCAGGGCAGCGTACCAAGCGGCAAATACAAGCGGCGCGGCGGCGTTGGCGTCCATCCGAAAATCCCAATCGGTCAACGTGTCGCGGGCCTCCTGGGCTGCGGTACTAACGGAGATATCGCCCAACCGGGCGATCATCGCGGGCACCAGCCGTCGGGCCATGGTGGACACCGTATCGGCCTGCAGTGTGCCGTGGGCGTGCAGGTCGCCGCCCAGGTCGCGCCGCAGGGCTTCGTCAAGCCGTTCGGCGCGAAACGGCGGCTCCCAATCCGCGCTAATGAAGTAGGGGTAATCCGGGCCAACGATCCGGTTGTTCGCGTTTAGCAACATGCCGTCCGCGGCGCCTCGTTGTTGGGGCAGCGCGTCGAACGGCACGAACCCGGTCCAATTGTTGTCCGGCATCCGGCCCGGCACCAAGCCGCGCCCGACCCGTCGTACCGGGACCAGTCCCGGCGCAAAGAACCCGATGGTCCCTTCGGTATCGGCATAGAGGATGTTCTGTTGGGGCGCGCCGTAGGATCGCAGCGCCTCGCGAAACGACGACCAGTCGGTTGCCCGGTTGAGGGCGTACATCGCGGCCGCGGTTCGATCCGCATCCTTCAAAAACGCCGCCTGCAGCACCACAACCGTGTCCGACCCGGCGCGATCCGCTGCGCGGGCCAAGACATCCGATAGAACCGGCCCAAAGTCGGTCTCGCGCACCTGCAAGACTTGGTCGCGACCGAATCGCACCCCGATATGTTCCTCCCTTACCGTGAACGGGCGGCGCGCATCGCCCACGCGGTGCTGCGTTGGGTCTGTGGCGTCGACGTCGAGAACCACGAGGTCGGTGAGATCGCCGTACGTCGTTGTCAGGCCCCACGCGATACGTCCGTTATGCCCCACGAGGTGCACCGGCATGCCCGGCACCGTGCCGCCGGTGACCGACAATCCCGGGGCTTCCAGCGAGGCGAGGTACCAAATCCCCGGCGCGGTCAGCCCAAGGTGCGGGTCGTTCGCGAGGATCGGTTTGCCGCTATCGGTATGTCGCCCGTCGACTACCCAGGCATTGGACGCGCGTCGTGGTTGGACGAGCGACGGCACCGCGGCCAAAAGGTGCGTTGCCGCAATGGGCAGGTCCGCGGCTTCGGCCAACGTCGTCGGCCCATCGGGCAACCCGGTCGGCATCAGGAAATCGACGTCTTCGGGCGTTCGCCGATCCAGGAGCGCCGCCCGTCGCAATTCCTCGAACCAATTGCCGCCCAGCAGCAAGGCCAACACCTTGCCCAGCACCAGCGAATCGGCCGGCTCCCAAGGCGTAGGTGCGTAGGCCAACAACGTGAACTCGGGCGGCCACGGCCCCTCATGCCGATCGATATAGGCGTTCACGCCGGCGGCGTAGGCTCGTAATGCGTCTTGAACCGGCGGCGGCAACGCATCGGCTTGGCGTTCGGCGCTGCGATAGAGACCGATCGTGCGCATGAACCGGTCGACCGTCAGGCCCGGGGCGCCGATCACCTCGGCAACGCGCCCGGCGCCGATGCGTCGATAGGTATCCATTTGCCAAAGCCGGTCCTGGGCATGGGCGAACCCGAGGGCGAAATAGGCGTCGTTCTGCGAGCTAGCGACAATGCGCGTCCCGCCCACCGCGTCGCGGATGATCTCGACCGGTTCGCTCACTGCCGCGTCGATCCGCCCCGTCCATTGCGGCAGCGACGTGCTCAGCCACAGCCCGACCCCGACCAGCGCGACGATTCCCCCCGCCAGGACAATGATCGTGCCGCGAAACAAGGTGCGCACGATCCTGATCATGGGTGCGTCGCACGGCCGGCACGGCGCACGCCTGTTAACCGGTTAACCAAGAGAAAACGGCTTTTTCGGCGTGCGATTTGCATCACTTGCCGCATCGTCTTTCGATCAAACCAACCTCCGGGGCCCTTGTGGAAAGACCTATCGTACTTTTCGGCGGAACCGGCCAGATTGGCCGGGAATTACGCCTCCAGCTGGGCGCGTGGTGGCCGGTGCTGGCGCCGCCCCGCGACCAGGTCAATCTTGCCCGCCCGGAAGAAGTCACCACCTACCTACGCCTCGCGCGCCCGGCCCTTATCGTTAACGCCGCGGCCTTCACCGACGTCGATGCCGCGGAGGCGGACGCCACCACGGCGATGACCGTCAACGGGCACATCCCCCTGATGCTCGCGGAAGAGGCCTTCGACCGCAACATCGGCCTGGTCCACTTTTCGACGGACCTGGTGTTCGATGGCCGGCGGGGCGCCGACCCCGCGCCCTATCGCGAAGGCGATGCGCCCAACCCGCTCAACGTCTACGGCCGCAGTATGCTGCGCGGCGAATCGGCGATCGCCTATACCGATCCGCCGCATCTGATCTTTCGCACCAGCCGGGTGTTCGGGTTGCGCGGCAGCAATTTCTTGATGGACTTGGTGGCCTTGGCGAGCACCCACGACGATATCAATGTGGTCGACGATCAAATCGGCAGCCCGACCTGGTCGCGGGCGATCGCCATCGCGGTCAACAACATCCTAAAGGATCTCGATGCACCGCGATCGCCGGCGGCGATGCGGGAACGCAGCGGCATCTATCATTTGGCGGCGGCGGGTGCCGTTAGCTGGCACGGCTTTGCCGAGCTCATCTTGTCGCAAGCGCCGGCAAGCCCTTATGTCGCACTTGCGGCTGATCGGCATCCCGTGTTGCGGGCGATCTCGTCGGACACCTATCCGTTCCGCGCGATGCGACCGATCTATACTGCGCTCAGCAGTCGCGCGGCGGCGGACGTTTTCGGCGTGGATTTGCCGCCTTGGCAACAGCAGCTCGAGACTTGCCTGCGTACCCAACCCGCCTAACCGTCATAGGCCGTGGTCGCATATCCCGCGCCGTCGAAAGCGTTAAGCAACCGGTCGCGCCACCGGCGAACCGGGTCGTCTTCTTCCAAGACTTTGAACGGGCTGATGCTGCGGACCCATTGAAACGCGCCAAACACGATGTAGTCGGCGAAGGCGGGCGCGTCCCCGGACAAGAACGGCTGTTCCGCAAGCGTCAGCCGCAGCGGCGTCAGCGCGTTGCGCGCCACCAGAACATCCGAATCGCGATGGGCTTGAACGGCGGCAAAGGAGCGATCGAATCGTGCCGACCGGGTCTCCAAAAAATAGTCACGATCCTCGTCGGCCAAGTGCTGGTAGATATCGTCGATCACCAAAGGTTGAAGCGCGGCGTGCACCACGCTGTTGGTCCAATGGTTGATCATGCGCGCCTCGCCGCGTGCGATCTCGTTGCCGAACAGCGCCGGCCGGTCGGCGTAGTTGTCGTCGAGGTAGCAGGCGATATCGAACGACTCGACGACGGTGGTATCGCCGTCGACCAGGACCGGTACCTTGCCTTGTCCCGAAAACGCGATGATTTCCTTGTCGGTAAACCGAACAGGCACAAAATCCGCCTCTAGCCCCTTGTGCGCCAGCGCCATCCGAATGCGCCAGCAATAGGGGCTAAAGCGGCGATCGTCCTTACCGGTCAACTCGTACAACGTCAGGGTCATGCATCGTTCCTCGGGACAGATTGGAGTCGCCACCGCCGGTCGGGGCGCGCTAGCCTTGTGGTCAAGCTTGCCCGCCGATACTACGGCGGCGTTTTTGCAACGGGAAGGAAATGACCATGGCCACAGTCGATATCTTCAGCGCCGAGGTGTGCCCCTACGCGCACCGTACGCGGCTCGTGTTGATGCACAAAGGCGTCGATTTTTCTCTCACCGAAATCGATCTTTCCGACAAACCCGATTGGTTTGCCGAGGTCTCGCCCTACGGCAAGGTGCCGTCGATCCGCCACGAC
The DNA here is from genome assembly GCA_038121105.1 of Alphaproteobacteria bacterium. Taxonomy (GTDB): domain Bacteria; phylum Pseudomonadota; class Alphaproteobacteria; order SHVP01; family SHVP01; genus CALJDF01. Next base: position 7,738 of record JAYONB010000005.1, read on the forward strand.
GGGCGTATCGTCTACGAATCCGCCATCATCAACGAGTACCTCGACGAGGTCTTTCCCGAACCCGCGCTCATGCCGTCCGATCCTCACACGCGCGCCATGGCGCGAATCTGGGTCGACTACGGCAACACCCGTTTCAACGTCGCGTCTTACAAGCTTATGCGTGAAAACGACACCGCGGCGCAGGGCGCCTTGCGGGAGGAACTCGATGCCTGCCTAACGTTTATGGAAGACGGAATGGCGAAGCTCGGCGCGGGCCCGTATTGGCTTGGCGCATCTCCCAGCCTTATCGACTTCAGCTATTACCCGTTCTTCGAGCGCTTTTGTAACATCGAGCACTATCGCGGCTACCGGGTTCCGTCATCCTGCGAACGGATATTGACGTGGATCGACACGATGAAAGCGCTCCCCATCGTGCGTGAGATCGCCAACGCGCCCGCGTTCTACATCGAACGCGCCAAAGCCTACGCTCAACCCACCGCGCAAGCGGCCGCATAGCGCCGTACCGGGCAAATACGCCAACGGCCCCTGGTCGCGGGGCCGCTGGCGCTGAGAGAGTAGAATAACGTCGGGAAATTGACCCGGTCGCGTAGGTGACACCAAGTCTGGGGGAACGCTCGCTTGGTGTCGGCGACCGGGTCAGGAGGGCCGACGCCTAGTAATATTGGGGGGCAATGGGGCGCATGCAGGGCCGAAATTGGGCGATTCTGTGATTTCGTCACCCCAAGGCTGGACACTGCTCGAGACGGGCCGGTCGGCGTTGCCCTAGGCGAACCCGCAGGCCTATCATTGGAGACGGGGAGGGTCCCATTTGGGGCCGGCTACAAGTCGGGGAGACACCGCGACGATGCGCCAGTTGCCGATATTGCGTTTCAAACGCCAGGACCGCCAGACATGGTAGAGGTCCATGCCATTCACCAACGGGAGCCCGGGTCGCATCAGAACCGCTCCCGTTTTTCGTTTCCGGTCTTTTTCGACCGCACCGAGCTCAACCAGATTTTGTCGGTCTATAGCCGCCGGGTCATTGCCGGCGACTGGTGCGACTATGCTTTCAACGAAGGTCGTCACGAGGCGACGTTCGCCATCTACAAAAAACGATCTCGCGTCCCGGTCTTTCGCGTCGTTAAACGGCGGTCCGGTAAGGCGCGTTATGCGGTGCTCGACGCCGGCGGTCAGGTCCTACGGATGAGCGCCGAACTGTCCGCGGTGTTGGGCATCCTTGCCGGCAAGCGCCGTCTCAATCTGGTCTAGCCGTCGGTTTGATCTGACGCAGCCGCGTTAGCGGCGCGATCTGCCACACTGGCCGCCCGATCATCGGTAGCTACGCACGTGGACCTTTTCCTGCCTCTCTTTGTCATCCTGATTGTCGCCCGCCTCTTGGGTGAGGTCAGTCTGCGATTCGGTCAACCTCAACTCCTGGGCGAAATCGGCGCCGGGGTCTTGATCGGGTTGGCCGCGCCCTTTATCGCGCCGTTGCTGCCGGGCCTGGCCGACATCGCCCATAGCGTGCCGGTTCAGCTGGTCGCGGAGTTCGGGATCTTTTTCCTCATTTTGCTGGTTGGGATCGAAATGCAACCCGGCGAAATGCGCCGCGCCTCTCGATCGTCGTTTTTCGTCGCGCTCGGCGGCGTGGTGGTGCCGTTGGCCGCGGGGTTGCTCCTCGGCTTTATGTTCCTGCCCAACACTCCGGCGCAACCTGCCCAAGCGCTTTTCATCGGCGCCGCGTTGTCGATCACGGCAGTGGCGGTCGCGGGCCGCGTACTGAACGATTTCGGATTGCTGCATCATCCGATCGGGCGGACCATCATCGCTGCCGCAGTGTTCGACGACATTCTGGGTTTGATCCTGTTGGCGGTGCTAACGGCGGTCATTGCCACGGGCGCGATCCCGCCCGTCGCCGACCTCGTCTGGCTACTGATCAAGGTCGGAATCTTCTTCGCCGCCACCATCGGCGGCAGCCGATATTTTTACCCCTGGGCAATGCGCGCGTTAGGTGCCGCCCACTCCAGAGCCGCCGGGTTCACCGCGCTTTTGGTCGTGGCATTTGCCTTTGCAGTGTTGGCCGAGTTGATGGGCATGCACTTCATCATGGGCGCGTTTGTCGCGGGTTTGTTTTTCGAGAAACGCCTCGTCGGTGCGTCCGAATACGAAGGCATTCGCGACGGCATGGGGGTCTTCACCTACGGCCTTTTGGCGCCGGTGTTCTTCGCCGGGATTGGACTACAGATCGATTTGTCGGCGTTGTGGAACGTTCCCGGTTTTCTGGCCGTGCTAATCGCAGCGGCGGTTATCGGCAAGCTCGTGGGTTGCGGCGTGGCGGCGCGATTGTCGGGAATGGCCGTACGCGATTCCACCGCCGTGGGGATCGGCATGTCGGGCCGTGGTGCGGTCGAGATCGTCGTGGCCAGTATCGCGCTCCAGGCCGGCCTCTTCGTTCAGGGTCACGACAGCCCCTACGTGGCGCACCTGTTTTCGGCCCTCGTCCTCACCGCCGTCGTGACCACCGTTGCAACGCCGCTGTTGTTGCGCCTCGTCGTACCCGGTCAGGCCACGCCGCCAACTCAAACCGACGCGCACTAGTCAAAAAGAAAGCCCGGCACGCTGGCCGGGCTTTCGGTGACTCTGCTGAACTTGGGCTACTCGCGATTGCCCAACAAGTGCATCAGCATGATGAACAGGTTGAGGAAATCGAGGTACAGGTTGAGCGCGCCCATCACGGCGGTTTTGGTCATCAACTCACCGCTGTGGCTGACCGCGTCGTAGGTGTTTTTGATTTTCTGGGTGTCGTAGGCGGTCAAGCCGGTGAAGACCAAGACCCCGATCACCGAGATCACGAACTGCATCATCGTGCTGCCGATGAACATGTTCACGACCGACGCGATGATGATGCCGATCAGACCCATGAACAGGAACGAGCCCAGCTTCGTCAGGTCGCGCTTGGTCGTATAGCCATAAAGGCTCATCGCGCCAAAGAGACCGGCGGTGATGAAGAATACCCGCGCGACGCTGGTGCCCGTGAACGTCAGCAGGATGTTCGAGAGCGATACGCCAAAGACGATCGTTACCGCCCAGAACAACAGCTGAATCGTCGACGTCTTCATTCGGTTGATGCCAAAGGACATCGCCAAGATGAAGATCAGCGGCGAGATCACCGCAACCCAGCCCAACAGCGACGGCGTCAGGAAGCCTTCCGGGGTGGTGGTGTAGAACAGATTGATCAGTGCGGTGTTGGCGACCAGCCAGGCGGTTAGCCCAGTGATGGCGGTCCCCACCGTCATGTAGTTGTAGACCCGCAGCATGTAGCTGCGCAGGCCCGCGTCGATGGCAGCGGATTCGGTTGCGGTCGCGCCAAGACGAATATTCGGTTCAGCCATGTTGATCCTCAGATTGGAATCGTTGCAAATGAGTCGCGCTTAATATGGCAGGCAAACTGCCGGTTTCAAGGCTTTCCGGAGGTTTTCGGCCCGGTTTGACGCAAAAATGAGCCCGAATCGGGCCTACTCGGCCCGCAGCACCGGGGCCGGGCGTTGCGACAGGGCCAGCCAGGTTCCGACATAGCCCAATGCGGTCACGGTCACGACCCCGACCGCGGCCGTTCCGATCGTCGAAATGGGCAGAAAGACCCAGTCGGCCTGCATCACCTGGGTGATCACCAGCCACGCCGCCAAGGTACCCAGCAACGCGGCCACGGTGGCGGTGATCGCGCCCAGGATCAGGAACTCTGCGATATAGGCCTTCAACACGTCACGCCGCGTCGCCCCCAGCACTTTGAGGATCACCGCGTCATAGACCCGCCGCCGATGCCCGGCCGCCACCGCGCCGACCAGCACAAAGATTCCGGCGATGATCGTGATGGCGGCGGTCCCATTCGCCGCCGTCGCGATACGCCCCAAAAGCGCCGATGCGGTTTCGATCACGTCGCGCACCCGTACCGTGGAAACGTTGGGGAAGGCTTCGGTGACGCGCCCATAGGCGCCGTCTTCCGCACCGAGGTCGAAGGCTGCCGTCGCAAGGTGGGTTTGCGGCGCCGCTTCCAACGTACCGGGGGCGAACATCACCACATAATTGATGCCGAAGTCCGACCAGTCGATGTCGCGGGTCGACGCGATCTCGGCCGTAATGTCGCGCCCCAGAATATTGAACGTCATCGTGTCGCCGATTGTCAGGCCAAGTTCGCGTACCACGTCCTGTTCGACCGATACCAACGGCGGTCCGGCATAGTCGCGCGGCCACCACGCGCCTTCCACGATCGTGGCGCGCGGCGGCAAGTCGGCGGCGTAGGTGGCGCCGAGTTCCGCGCGTTTGATCCAACTGATCTCCGGTCCGATGTCGGCCTCGTCCAGCGGGACATCGTTGATCCGCACCAGCCGGCTACGCAGGTTTGGCACCCGTTCCATTTCCAAAAAACCAGGGGCGGCTCTTACAGTCGCGTCAAACGCGTCGACCTGTTGCGCCTGGATATCGATAAAGAAAAACGACGGCGCCACATCGGGGATGCGGCTCGCGACCTGCTGCGCAATATTGCCTTGAACCAACGCGGTGGTGACCAGCACCGTAAGGCCCACACCCAAGGCGACCACGATGCTCGCAGTGGGCGCACCCGGTCGCACGATATTGGCCAGGGCCAACCGCATCGTTGCGTTGCGCATGCGCGGCATGCGTCGGATCACCGCAACAACGCCACCGGCGGCAAACCGGAAACCCACGAGCGCGATGATGATTCCCACCACCATCCAGCGCGCGATAAACGGTTGCCCGGTCCCGAAGGCGGCAAGCAAGGCCAACCCGATCGCCGCCACCGCGGTGAGCACGACATAGCCCGCCCGCGGCCGGCGCCGCGCCGAGGCCACGACGTCGCGAAACAGCGCCGCGGGTTTGATCTCGCGCGCTTGCGCCAAAGGCCACACCGAAAACGCCAGCGCCGTCAGCACGCCGAAGCCTGCCGCCAAGCCAAGCGCCGCGGGATAGATCCCTGGCTCGGTCGGTACCGGCAAGGCGTCGGCGAACAGCGCCAGCCCGACGAAAGGCGACAGCACACCGAACAACAACCCGATCGCAATCCCGAGAATCGACAGTACCCCGATCTGGAACATGTAGGTCAGAAAAATCGTATTGCCGCGCGCCCCCAGGCACTTGAACGTCGCGATCGTCGCGGTCTTGCCCGCGAGGTAGGCTTGCACCGCAATCCCGACGCCGATCCCACCCACCGTCAGGGCGGTCACCCCGGCCAAGGTGAGGAACACCGCCAAGCGCTCGACGAATCGTCGGATCGACGGCTGGGCATCGGTCGCATTGCGTACCCGCCATAGCGCCTCGGGAAACGCCTCATTCAAGGCGTCGGCGAACGCGGCATAGTTCGCACCGGGGGCTAATTGGACCCGATGCTTGAAGCGAATCAGGCTGCCTTCGCGTTGCAGACCGGTGGTCGCATAAGCCGCATCGTTCATCATGATCCGGGGCCCTAGGCTGAACGCATTGGCAACCCGATCCGGCTCAGCGGCAATGACGGCGCGAAACTCGAAGACGCCGTCGCCGATCGCGATTCGATCGCCCACCGTCACGCCGATGCGGCTCAACAATTCGGGTTCTGCAACGATCCCATAAATCCCGTCACGCGCCGCCAAAGCGCTCGTCAACTCCATTCCGCCGTCCAGCACCATCGCGCCGTAAAGCGGGTAGGGGCCCGCGATGGCCTTCAACTCGACGATCGTGCGTTGCGCGTCGGGGCCGGTGCCGCGCGCCATGGCGCGCATTTCCCGCGATAACGACACGGCACGCGTATTGGCGGCCAGCCATTGCACCGCCTCGGGGCTGATGTCCTGGGCCGTTTGGCTGATTTCGATATCGCCGCCCAGAATGGCGCGGGCGTTCTGCTCCAGCCCGTCGACGATGCTGGCCGACAGCGAGCCCACCGCCGCGATCGCAAACACGCCCAGCGTCAGGCAAGCCAGGAACACCCGAAATCCATGTAACCCATGGCGCATTTCGCGCAGCGCCAGCCGCCACGCCAAGGCAATGTCGCCCGCGCCGGTCATGGCGCTACTGCGCCGCCAAGGCGGCGGCTTCCGGCAACAACAGGCCGTCCGCCATACGCATCACGCGATCGCATTGGGAAGCCAGACGTTCTTCGTGGGTAATCAGCAACAGAGCGGTGTCGCGTTGGGCGCGAATGCCGAACAACGTATCGATGATCGCGCGACCGGTGTCGCCGTCGAGGTTGCCGGTCGGCTCGTCCGCCAAAATCAAATCGGGTTCGCCGACGAAGGCGCGCGCCAAGGCAACGCGCTGTTGTTCGCCGCCCGACAATTGCGCCGGGTAATGCCCGGTGCGCGCGTCGAGCCCCACCCCCGCCAAAGCTTCCCGCGCCTGCTCGAAGGCATCGCGTGCGCCCGCCAACTCCAGCGGCATCGCCACATTTTCCAGCGCGGTCATGGTCGGAATCAAATGGAAAGACTGAAACACGATCCCCATATGTTGGCGCCGAAACAGCGCCAAGCCGTCTTCGTCGAGGGTCGCGAAATCCTTGCCGGCGACGACTACGGTGCCCCCCGTTGGTTTCTCGAGGCCCGCGATAATCGACATCATCGACGACTTGCCCGACCCCGAAGGGCCGACAATCCCGACGGCTTCGCCGCGGGCCAACGCAAAGTCGACGCCGCGCAGGATTTCGACGGGGCCGGCTGCGCTTTCAAGCGTCAACGTCACGCCCGAAAGCGTGACCAGGTCTTTACGGGTTGGGTCGGCGGTGGCAGGGTCGGCGTTCATGACAGTGCCGCTTTCTTGCCCTTGGGCAACGATGGACGAACGGGCGCCGCGCCGCCGCGGCAGGACTTCTGAATATCGATTGTTTTGGCGCGGTTTCAAGCGCCTCGCGGCGATCTTTGCCTTCACGTTGACGTTGGGCGCAACCCCGGCAGCGGCGTCCCAGACCGTCATTGCGGTTTTGGGCGATAGCCTTGTTGCGGGATTCGGGCTCGCGGCAGACGAGGCGTTTCCGGCCCGGCTCGAGGCCGCCCTGCGCGAGGCCGGCGAGGATGTCCGGGTTATCAACGCCGGGGTCTCCGGCGACACGTCGGCCGGCGGGTTGGCCCGGCTCGATTGGGTCTTGGGCGACAGTCCCGACATCGTCTTGGTCGAGTTGGGCAGTAACGATTCGCTACGCGGCCTGGATCCGGCGGCCACGTTCGACAATCTCGAGGCCATCGTCACCCGGCTCAAGGCCCGCGCGGTCACCGTCATGCTCGCGGGCATGATGGCGCCGCGCAATTTGGGCCGCGACTATGTCACGGCCTTCGACGCGATCTATCCGCGCCTCGCCGAAAAGCACGATGTCGCACTGTACCCCTTCTTCCTCGACGGCGTGGCGCTCGACCCCGCGCTCAATCAGGCCGACCTGATTCATCCCAACTCCAAGGGCGTCGATGTAATCGTGGGCAAGATTCTCCCGAGCGTGCGGGCGGTGCTGCAGAACCACCGGCGCGCGACGAACTAGCGGCGCGCGGTGGCGAGGCTATTTGTAGGAATCGCGCTGCCCGACCCGATCGTCCAACACCTATCCTTGCTGGCCGGTGGCGTGCCGGGCGCCCGGTGGCAGCGGCCGGACCAACTCCATCTCACGCTGCGCTTCATCGGCGATGTCGATGGCGGTGTCGCGGTCGATGTCGGCGAGGCGCTGGCGACCGTCAGGAGCGCAGGCTTCGATCTCCAACTCGACGGCGTCGGCCATTTCGGCGAGCGTCGCCGGGTGCGCGCGCTGTGGGTCGGCGTCGCGCCCAATCCCGCCCTCGTCGCGCTCCAAGCAAAGATCGAACGTGCTCTGGTCGACGCCGGGTTGCCGCCCGAGGGCCGCAAGTTCAAACCGCATGTCACCGTCGCGCGAATGGGCCAATCCACCCATGGCCGGGTCGCGCAATTCTTGTCCGATCACGCGTTGTTCGGCACTGCCCCATGGCAGGTCACCGCGTTCCACCTATATTCCAGTCAACTATCGGCCAATGGGTCGCTCTATCGGATCGAAGATAGCTATGATCTGGCGGTATGACCGACGCCCCTGAACGAGACGAATCGCTCGACGACATCCGCTTGCCGTTCAGCCAGCGGCTAACGCGCTGGCTCGAGGTGCGCATGGGCTACGAGTTTCTCTGTCACGACTGCAACAACGCCACACGCATCGGCGTTGCGCCGGGACGACCGGGGTGTCTCGGTCATTGCAAACTCACCAACAAACAACGCGCCGAGGAATACCGCAAAGGCTCGGATGCCTACACGCCGCGCATCAAGAACCGCTTTGCGATCGGCGGCGGCGCGATGGACTAGCGGTTAGAGGTCGTTGTGTCGGATGTGGCGCAACAAGCCTGCCGCCGCACCCTCGACCAACGCGTAGACGTCCTCGAAGCCCTCCGGGCCGCCGTAATAGGGGTCCGGCACGTCGTTCGCGCCGTCGTCCGCGGCAAAGTCGAGGAACAACCGGATGCGGTCGCGATGCGCCTTGGGCGCGGCGCGATGAAGCGTCTTTAGGTTGTCGCGGTCCATCGCCAAGACATAGTGAAACGCAGCGAAGTCGGCGGGGGCGACTTGCCGCGCGCGCTGTGCGCCAATGTCGATTCCATGCCGCGTCGCAGTCGCGCGGGCGCGTTCGTCGGGCGGCTTGCCGACATGCCAGGGCCCGGTCCCCGCTGAATCGATCGCAATGCGGTCGCCCAGCCCGGCTTCATCGACGACATGCCGAAACACGCCCTCCGCCATCGGCGAGCGACAGATATTGCCCAAACAGACGAACAGCACACTGACCATGGTCGGCGCAGCTTGCCACAGCGATGGCGCCCGGCCTACATCAGGGCATGATCTATGAACGCATCGTTATTCTGACCGGCGCCGGCATTTCGGCCGATTCGGGCGTCGACACGTTTCGCGACCCCGACGGGGTGTGGTCGCAATACGACTGGCAAGAGGTGGCGACGCCCGAAGGTTTCGCCCGCAACCCGGCGATGGTGCACGACTTTTACAACATGCGTCGTGCAGGTCTCGCCGAGGTCGCGCCCAACGCCGCCCATGCCGCGCTTGCCCGGCTCGAACGCGACTCGGAGGCCGAAGTTCTCGTCGTCACCCAAAACGTCGACGATCTGCACGAGCGCGCGGGCACGACCAACATCATCCATATGCACGGCGAAATGAAAAAGGTGCGCTGCCAATGCGATGGCCACGTGTTGGCCTGGTACACCGACCTTTCTGTCGACACCCCGTGTCCGCAATGCGGAAAGCCCGGATGCTTGCGTCCTCACGTCGTGTGGTTCGGCGAAATGCCGTTTTCGATGGATCGGATCGCGCAGGCGCTCGCCGACTGCGATCTCTTCGTCTCGATAGGCACTTCGGGCAACGTGTACCCGGCCGCCGGCTTTGTCGCCGAAGTGCGTGCCGCAGGCCACGCTCACACCGCGGAGATCAATCTCGAACCCTCGCAAGGTCATAGCCACTTCGAAGAAAAGGTTTATGGCCGGGCGGTGGACACCGTCCCGCCGTTCGTCGCGCGCCTGTTGGGTTAGGTGCCCTCGCCGGTGGCGACGATCAACACCGGAGAATCCACCCGTTCGATCAAATCCGCCACGCTGTCCTCACCCAGCAACGGCGTATCTTGCGCCAACACCAGCAACGCACCGCGATGCGTCGACATCGCTTGGATCAATGAATCGCACCCCCGTCGCGGGCAATGGCGGAAGCTCGCCGTCACGCCGGTGTGCGCCAAGCGTTCGCAAATCTGCGTTTCAACCGGCGCACCCGCCGCGCCGTCCGGCAATAGGACGACAAGGGCTTTATCGGTCGATTGGGCTAGATGGGTCGCGCGGTCCAGGGCCTCGTCGGCGTGGGGACCTTCGCCATACGCCACGACAATCGCGCCCGCACCGCCCAACACCTGCCGTAACCTTGGCTCGGAAAATAAAATGCTGCCGCGCGGCGCACTGGCCACAAGGCGCGCCGTCGTGCCGATATGCGCCCGCCGGGTCACCGCCGGGGTCGTTTTGCCCATGATCACCAAATCGGCTTCGCTCACCGCCGATAGGATATGCAACGACGCTTTCCCGCGCGCGACGCGAAACGACCACGTCAGATCGTGACGTTGCGCGGCTTGGCCTAGCGCGCGGCGAATGGCTTCGGCTTGGCCGCGCAGCACCCGTTCCAGACCCTGGCTGTCGAGCGCTTCGACGGTCTGTCCGCTAAAATTGACCTGTCGCGTCAGCGACAACTGTGCGGCGTTGAGCAACGTCGTGTCCTCGACGAAGAGGCCGGACAGTTCGGCTTTCATGCGTGCCGCCAAAGCGACGGCCTCTTCCAAAACCAGCCGACTGTCGGCTGAATCGTCCAGCGCTACCACGATGCGTCGTATGGTCCGCGCCATCGCCTTACCCCGTGTGGCTGCCTTCGCCGACGCCGACGCCGAAGCGGCGACGGGCATCGGCCAAGGCGACCAGGCGATCTTCGACGCGCCGATTGATGCTCCCCTCGGGAAACGGGTCGGCGCCCTCGCGGGACCCAGCGGGCATCCCGGTCAACACTTCGATCCCTTCGTCGATGGTTGCGATCGGATAGATCGAAAACTTCCCGGCGTCGGCGGCCGCGACGATATCGTCGCGCAGCATCAAATGCTTGATATTGGCGTGCGGGATCAGCACGCCTTGGTCGCCGGTCAAGCCGCGTTCTTGGCAGACATCGAAAAAGCCTTCGATCTTTTCGTTGACCCCGCCGATCGCCTGTACCTCGCCGTACTGGTTGACCGACCCGGTCACCGCAAGGCCCTGCCGGATCGGCACATCGGCCAATGCGGACAGAATCGCGTAAAGCTCGGTCGACGACGCGCTGTCGCCGTCGACGCCGCCATAGCTTTGTTCGAACACCAGACTTGCCCGCAAGGAAAGCGGCCGGTCCACCGCGTACCGCGCGCCCAGGTAGGACGACAGGATCAATACGCCCTTCGAGTGTGTCGGCCCACCCAGGTCGACCTCGCGCTCGATGTCGACGAACTCGCCCCGGCCCATGCGCACCCGGGCCGTGATGCGTGTCGGCCGACCGAAAGCAAAACCCCCGATTTGCAATACCGACAGCCCGTTGATCGTTCCAACACGACTGCCTTCGGTATCGATCAAGATCGTGCCGCGCTCGATCTGCTCCAAGCTCCGGGTGCGAATGCGATCGGCGCGCCGGATGCGCAGATCGATCGCCGCCTGAACCTGGGTCCCCGAGATCACGGCCCGCTCGGCTCTGTCCGCAAGATGGTTGGATTCGTGCAACAGATCGGTCACGGTGCCGACGCGCGCCGAAAGTTTCTCGTTGTCGCCGGCTTCGCGTGCGCTGTGTTCGATGACCCGCGCCACGGCGGAGCGGTCGAGCGGCCGAACCCCGACTTTCTTGGCGATGGCCGCAATCATCCCGGCATACTTCTGGACCGTGTCGTCGTTGCGGTCGAGGTCGTCCTCGAAGTCGGCGGCGATCTTGAACAGTTCCTCGAATTCGGGATCGGCGGCAGCCAACAGGTAATAAAGCCGTCGGTCGCCGATCAGGACGACCTTGACGTGCAGCGGGATCGGCTCGGGCTCCAACGAAACGGTCGACACGTAACTTTGGAACGGCGCTTCGATCTTGATCTCACGCGCGAACAACGCTCGCTTCAGTTCCTCCCAGGCATAGGGCTGCATCAGCAATTTGTTGGCATCGAGAATGAGGTAGCCGCCGTTGGCCTTGTGCAGTGCCCCGGCGCGCAACAGCGTAAAGTCGGTTAGCAGTGCGCCCAGTTCGGCTTGATGTTCCGCGCGCCCCACCAAGTTGGGTTGGGTCGGGTGGTCTTCGTGGAACACCGGCACCCCGCTCCCATTGGCTTCGGCGCCGTTGTCGATAAACAAGTTGACCTCATAGCGCCGAAACTGGAGGTCCGATCGCCGCGGGTTGTCGGTCCCCTGTTGTCCGCCGAGCATCGCCAGCGGCGATGCGTCTTGCTCGCTTTCAAGGAAGAGGCGGGCGCTGTTGTCGATGATGTCCTTTTCGACGGAATCAAGGTGGGCAACGATTTTACCGAATTCCATTTACTTCGCGCGCAACGCCATGATCTGGTAGGCGACGACGCTGCGTGTCGTATCGCGGTTAAGGTCGCGCAGACGTTCGCGGCGCTCTTTGTCCCATTTGGGAATTTCTTGCAGGCGCCGCTGCAGGTCTTGCTGAAGCGCCTCGATATCGGCTTCGATCCGCTTGCGTTCTTCTTCGGGAAGCTTCTGGAACTCCTGGGGCTCGATCACTTCCTCGTCGCGCACCGGCGCCAGGGCAAGTCCGGTCGGCGTGCGGATCAGCGCAATTCCTTTTTCCCCGGCCGCTTTTTGCACGGTCTCGAAAATCGCCTCTTGGTGCTCGCGAAACTCTTGCTCGATCGCGTGGCGGCGATTGCGGTACTCCTCGGCTTCGAAGACGGCCGGAATGCCGGCCCGCAAGTCCTCGATCAGCTGGGTCATATCCTGGCGCAACGTCCGGCCCATGCCGCCCGGCATTTCCAGCGCTTTGGGTTTGCGCGGTTCGTCGAAGTTATGCAGGTAGCACCAGTCGGACGCCTTGGGTTCGCCTTCCGCCCGCGCCTCCAAAATTCGCCGCACGTACCGGTGCCGCCCGGCGCCGGTCGGCCCCAGAACGAAAATGTTGTAACCGCGGTGGTCGATCCCGATGCCGAACTCGATCGCCTCGAAGGCGCGCTCTTGGCCGAGAACGTCGTCGTCGGATGTCAGGTCGTCGGTCGTTTCGAAAGAAAGCGACGATAGATCGCTGCGCAGTCTCAACTGATCGACCGGTAGAGGCGTTACTGGCATCGCGGCACTCCGTCCACTTCTATTGATAGGTCGTTGCTGCGTCTCTCCAAGTCAAGGGCGCTCGGCGCGGCCCTCGATGGTCTCCATATCGTCATCAGAATAGCCGAAATGGTGGCCGATCTCGTGGATCAGCACATGCCGCACCAATTCGCCCAAGGTCAGGTCGTTCTCGGCCCAGTAGTCCAGCAACGGGCGACGATAGAGAAAGATCATATCGATCTCCCCGCCGGGATCGGTCAGGCTTTTTGACGTCAGGTCGACCCCGCTATAGAGGCCGAGCAAATCGAACGGCGTCTCCAACTCCATGTCGTTGATGGTGTCCTCGTCGGGAAATTCATGGATTTGAATTACGACCCCCTCGACCTGGGCGCGCAGCACCTCGGGAATCGCGGCAAACGCTTCGTCGGCGATCGCTTCGATCTCGCCGATCGAGGGCGCGCGTTCGTCTCGCCGGGCGGGCGAAGAGGGCATCGTGACGACCTAGCGCGGGGCCATTCGAATGGCGCCGTCCAGCCGGATCACCTCGCCGTTCAACATGCGGTTTTCGATGATGTGCAGAGCCAGCGCCGCATAGTCCGCCGGTTCGCCGAGCCGCTGCGGAAACGGCACGCTCTGGGCCAGCGATTCCTTCACCTCGTCGGGCAAACCATGCAGCATCGGCGTCGAAAAAATGCCCGGTGCGATGGTGGCGACACGAACGCCGCTTTTCGCGAATTCGCGCGCCAACGGCAAGGTCAGCGCGACGATGCCGCCTTTCGATGCGGCGTAGGCCGGCTGCCCGATTTGTCCGTCAAAGGCGGCGACCGACGCGGTGTTGATCACGACCCCGCGTTCGCCGTCTTCCATCGGGTCCAACGATTGCATGTCGGCGACTGCAAGACGGATCAGATTGAACGTGCCGACCAGATTGATGTTTATGACGCGTTGAAAGTCCTCCAGCGGCATCGGACCGTCCCGTCCGATCGCCTTGCCGGGCGTCCCGACCCCCGCACAGTTCAGGAGAATCCGCGCCGGTCCTTGCGCGCCGCGTGCCGCCGCCACGGCGGCTTCGGCGCTCTGGGCATCGGCGACGTCGCAATGCACGGCCGTGCCGCCAATTTCTTTGGCCAGTTCCGCGGCCGCGTCGCGATTGACGTCGAGCACCGCGACACTGACCCCAAGCGCTGCCAAAGCGCGCGCCGTACCGGCGCCCAAGCCGGACCCGCCGCCTGTCACCAATGCTGCGCTTCCCTCAAACTTCATCCCGCCCTCTCTTTCGCCAACGCTTTTGTACCAAACGCTTTTGATCCGAGGAACCTTACACCTGTTCCGAGGGTGCCGGCTTTGACTTTCCGATTCGGGCTTCACGCATGGTGATGTAGACGGTCGAGCCGACGATGACGATCGCACCGGCCGCCGTCCACAGCGTCGGCACCTCGGCAAAGATGATGAAGCCGAACATCGCCGAAAAAATGATCCGCACATATTCGATCGGCCCGACCAACGTGGCCTCGCCCGCGACAAGCGAACGGATCATGCTGTTCGCCCCCAGCGTGCCAACGACGCCGATCGCCAGCAAAAACCCGAACTGCGTCAGGGTCGGCGTCTCCCACACGACGATTGCGGGAATCAGCGTGAAAACCGATCCGAAAGCGCCCGCATAAAAGATCATTGTCGTCGGCTTTTCGGTCGTCGAAATGATCTTGGTGATCAACATCGTCACCGTGACCATGAAGGCGCTGAACAACGAAAACAGGGCGGCAAACTCGATGCCGCCGGTCGGTCGTATCGCGATGACCACGCCGGCGAATCCGACGATGGTGGCCGTCCAACGTCGCGCCCTCACCACTTCATGCAAGAAAATGATCGCCAGCGGCACCATGAACAACGGTCGGGCGAAGCTCAGGGATGTCGCCAAAGCCAACGGCAAGTGCGCCACCCCGTAGAAGCCCGACATCATCGCCAGGGCCCCGGCCGCGCCACGAAAGGCATGCATCGGCAACCGGGTGGTGCGGATCGCGCTGATCCCGCCGGCGCGCCACACAAAGGGCAAGATCACGACAAGGCCGAAGCTCGCGCGAAACCACGCGACCTCGAAACTCGACAGCTGCGCGCTCATGAGTTTGATCAGCACCGCCATCACCGACATGAAAGCAGCCGCCAAAAGCGCCCAGAGGACGCCGCGGGTATTCGGCGCAAGGCCGGCCCATGTTGCGCGGGCTTTCGTTATCATGAGCGATCCATCGAAAGCCCCGCAAAGGAACGCCGATGCCCACCATTGCGCATCTCGACACCCCTACCGAGGAAGAGCGGTCTGCCATCACCGCGCCGCTTGGCGCCCATTCGAGCGACCAAGGCTTTGTCTGGAATCCCGCCAGGGTGACGTTGGCGTTGCGCGAGGGTGATGCCATCCACGGCGGACTGATCGGCTATGCCCAGTGGGACTGGCTCTATATAGAAATTCTTGGTGTGAGCACTGCCTTGCGTGGGCGAGGGTGGGGCCGTCGCTTGATCGAGGCCGCAGAGGAATTCGCGCGGCGTGAATCCTGCCACGGTCTTTGGCTCAGCACCTTCACCTTTCAGGCGCCGGCATTCTACGAACGCATGGGGTTCATCCGGTGCGGCGAAATCGCCGACCATCCGGCCGGCCAAAGCCGGTTGTTCTATATGAAACGTCTCGACACCGTGGGCCATACCTAACCGCTGTTCGGGGCAGAAGTGGCGACCGCGGCGGCGGCCTTGCGGTCTTGGTTTTCTCGCCGTGCGATATAGATCGAGCTGACGAAAATTACCGCGGCCCCGGCGAACGTCCAAAAGTCCGGGATCTCCGAAAACGCCACAAACGCAATCAACGCGGCGAAAGGCAGCCGCATGAAGTCGAGCGGCATCACCGCCGAGGCATCGGCCTTGCTCAGCGCGCGGGTAAACGCGATGTGGGCGAAGGTACCGGCACCCGCCACCACGCAGAGCCAAAACAGCGACGACCAGCTCGGCCATTCCCAAATGAACAACGCCGGAACGAACGACACCGGCGTAAACAAGATCACCATATAGGCGACGATCCGTTCGGGGGGCTCGGTCGCCGACAGCATCTTGATCGACACGATCGACATCGCCATCAGAATCGACGAGGCGATCAACAAGAGATGCCCGGTGGTGACCTCGGCAATGCCGGGCCGCAACACGATCATCGCTCCGCCGAAACCGACCACTGTCGCGATCCATCGGGGGATGCCTACTTTTTCTTGCAGCAACAGCACCGCCACCACGGTGACAAACAGCGGCGAGGTGAAACTCAGCGCCACCGCCTCGGCGATCGGCGTCACCGTGACCGCGTAGAACCACATGAACATCGAGCCCAGGCCCAACGCTGTCCGCCAGCCATAAAGCTTGATCCGCGACGTGCGCAAGAATCCCAACCCACGGCGCGCGATGATCGGGCCGACGATGAAGACGCCCAGTAGATTGCGAAAGAATACGACCTCGAACGAGGGTACCTCGGCCGACACATGGCGCACCGACGCCACCATCACCGAGAACAGCGCGGTCGCCGTCAGCATGTAGAGCGCCGCGACCAAGGGCTGCGGTAAAGATCGGAAGCGCGCTAAAGCCGTCATACTGGTTCTGGGTTTCCCGCCGATACGTCACCCCGCCGCAGCGCGGACGCAATCGGTTCGGGCAAGACCGCGCGATTATGGGCCGCCGCGGCCTTCGGCACCAAACCTTTCGCTGCATAGCTGCGTTGCAAGGCGCAAATCCCGCCGCTACCGTCGCCCGATGGAGACGACGACATGACCGAGACGATGCCCCTGTGGACGCCCAGCCCGCAAACCGTTGCGGACAGCAATTTCACCGCCTTCGCCCGCCAGGTCGAAAGGGAGTGGGACGTCGCGCTGCCGGACTACTGGGCGCTGCTCGACTGGTCGCGCGCCAACCAAGAGGCGTTCTTCCAGTCGGTGTGGGATTTTGGTGGCGTGATCGCCGAAACTCGCGGCGACCGCGTCCTGATCGATGCCGACAAGATGCCCGGCGCGCAGTGGTTTCCGGACGCCAAACTCAACTTCGCCGAAAATCTGTTGCGCCGTCGCGACGACGCCCCGGCGCTGATCTTCCAGGGCGAACAAGGCGATCGCCGCGTCCTCAGTTTCGCCGATCTCTACAATCGGGTCTCTCAACTCGCCCAAGCCCTGCGCGCCGACGGCGTCGTCGCGGGCGATCGGGTCGTCGGCTTTATGCCCAACATGCCGGAAACCATCGTGGCGATGCTTGCGGCCGTCAGTATCGGCGCCACGTGGTCGTCGTGTTCGCCCGATTTCGGCATCAAGGGGGTGATGGATCGCTTCGGTCAAATCGAACCGACCGTGTTGTTCACCGCCGACGGCTACTTCTATGCCGGCAAACAGCACGATTCCCTGGAACGGATCGGCGATATCGCGGCCCAGCTCCCCAGCCTGCGCCGCCTCGTTGTCGTGCCCTATGCTGCGACGGCACCGGACATCTCCAACCTGCCGTTTGGCGCGTTGTTCGACGATTACCTCGCGCCCCACACATCGGGCGATATCGACTTTGCCCAGCTGCCCTTCAATCACCCGCTCTACATCATGTATTCGTCGGGGACGACCGGCGTGCCCAAGTGCATCGTGCACGGCGCGGGCGGCACGTTGTTGCAGCACCTCAAAGAGCATCTGCTGCACACCGATCTGCGCGAAGGCGATCGCTTTTTCTACTTCACCACCTGCGGCTGGATGATGTGGAACTGGCTCGCTTCGGGGCTCGCGGTCGGCGCCACGTTGGTTCTCTATGACGGCTCGCCGTTCGAACCCGACGCCAATGCGCTGTGGTCGTTGGCCGAGCGCGAACAGGTCGATGTCTTCGGCGCCTCGGCCAAGTTCTACGATGCCTGCAACAAGGCCGAGATCGCGCCCATCAAGACCCACGACCTTGCCCGCGTGCGCACGATCCTTTCGACCGGCTCGCCGCTCGCCCCCGCGAGCTTCGATTTCGTCTATCGATCCGTGAAACAGGACGTGCGGCTGTCGTCGGTCTCGGGCGGTACCGACCTTTTGGGTTGTTTTGCCGCCGGGGCCACGGTCCTGCCGGTCTACCGCGGCGAGATTCAATGCAGGGTTCTCGGGATGTCGGTCGAAATTTTCAACGATGACGGCCAGCCCGTGCAGGGCGAAAAGGGCGAGCTGGTGTGCACCAAACCGTTTCCATCGATGCCCATCGGGTTCTGGAACGATCCGGGCGACGCCAAATATCGCAGTGCCTATTTCGAAGTCTTTCCCAACGTCTGGACCCATGGCGATTACTGCGAGCTGACAGAACGCGGCGGGTTCGTGATTTACGGGCGCTCCGATGCCGTGCTCAATCCGGGCGGCGTCCGTATCGGCACCGCCGAAATCTACCGCCAGGTCGAACAGATGGCCGAAATCGAAGAAGGCCTGTGCATTGGCCAGTCGTGGGACAACGACGTGCGCGTGGTGTTGTTCGTTCGTTTGCGCGACGGCGTGTCGCTTGACGATGCCTTGCGCGACAAGATCAAAGCCAACATTCGCGCCAACGCGACGCCACGGCATGTGCCGGCCAAGATCATCGCGGTGGCCGATATCCCCCGCACCATCAGCGGCAAGATCACCGAACTGGCGGTGCGCGATATCGTGTACGGCCGCGCCGTGAAGAATATGGACGCCCTCGCTAATCCCGAAGCGCTCAAGCTGTTCGAAGACATACCCGAACTGCGCAGCTAGTCGGTCGTCAGATCGCGCACCAACGCGGGATAGCGCACGATCAAAATCGCCGAGCGCATCGTCATAAAGGCGACCAACGACAACCACAAACCATGGTTGCCCCATAGCGGCATCATCACGGTGTTGACCGCAATCAGCGTCGCCAACGATAGGATCATGCCGTTGCGCAGCGCCTTGGTGCGGGTCGCGCCGAGAAACACCCCGTCGAACTGAAACGCCCAAATGCCGATCAACGGCATCAACACCATCCAGGGCAAGAAATCGCGCGCTTGGGCGCGGACCTCGGACGATACGGTCATCAAGTCGATGAACGGTCCCCCCAGCAACGCATAACCCAGCGCGAAAACGCCTGCCACCACAGCCGACCAAATCGTCGTGACCGCGACGGCGCGGCGCAAGTGGTGCCGATCGCGCGCGCCCACGGCACTGCCGACCAACGTCTCGGCGACATGCGCAAACCCGTCGAGCCCGTGCGAAACCAACATGAACAGTTGCATCAGAATCGCGTTGGCGGCCAGCACCACGTCGCCTTGCTCGGCGCCGCGGGCCGTGAAGTAGGCCACCGCGGTGATCAGGCACAACGTACGAACGAAAATATCCCCGTTGACCGAGATCATCCGCCGTAGCTGCGTCGCATCGAGGATCCGGGCGCGCGGCGCACCGTGGGCAAACCCGCGCAGCGTCCGCGCGATCACCCACAGCCCCACCGCGGCGGTGGCGTATTCCGCGATTACGGTCCCGGCGGCGACGCCTTCGACGCCCCAACCCAACCCGAGAACGAACCCGACGTCGAGCACCACGTTCAGTCCGTTGAGGAACACCTGCAACAGCAGCGCCAAACGCACTTGCTGTCGTCCCAACAACCAGCCCAGCACCACGTAGTTGGCCAGCGCTGCGGGCGCGCCCCAGACGCGAATCTGAAAGTAGGTGGATGCCAGAGACTCGACCTCCGGCCCGGCGTCGATCGCCCATCTCCCGAATGCCAGGATCGGGTACTGCAGGCTCAGCACGGCGACCGAAATCGTGCCCGCCAGAATAAGCCCGCGTTGAAACGTCGCGCGCATCTCGGCGGCGTCGCCTGCGCCGAAGGCTTGCGCGGTGAACCCCGTGGTACCCATCCGCAGGAACCCAAAGCCCCAATAGATGTAGGTGAAGATCAACGTCCCCACCGCGACCGCGCCGATGTAATAGGGCGCGTCCAATTGCCCCATCACCGCCGTATCGACCATCCCCAGCAGTGGCACCGAGATATTCGACAAGATGATCGGGATCGCCAAGCGCCATACCAAGCGGTGCCAGTCCGGTTGCGCCAGTGCGGCTTCGGTCATGGTGCGGCCGGGTGACGAAGCAGCATCAGGTTCAAATTGTTCAACGTGCGATACAGAGTGCGAAACTGCCGGTCGAAATTTTTGAGTCCGCAGGCGTCGCGCAATGCCCCAATGGATACGATGCCGTCGATCAAGCCGACAATCCGCGCCGCGTCGGCATCGACCGGATAGGTCACCGGCACGCCGTCGAGCGTCGTTTTGATCTCGGGCCGTTGCGCCAAACTCGTCGCCAGCGCCTTGGCGTCGGTACGCAACAGCAATGGCACCGCCTCGTCGGCGATGGCGGCCACTGCGTTCTCTCGCGGCGTGCCTTTCGTCAGATAGACGATATGCGCTTTGATCGCGCCGCTCAGATTTTCGGCCAACGCGCAGGCCTCGAGCCACGGCAGCTTGCGCGCGCGTTTCAACAAATCTTTGTCGTCCAGATAGGTTGCCGGGTCGTAGCGTGCCGGCGCCATCAACGCCGACACGGTCAGCCCGGCCTGTGTGGCCAGCGCCGCGACTTCGGGCACGGTGTAGGCGCGGTCGATCGGATGCAGCAGGAGATCGGCCAACGCGGCATCGTCATCGGCCAAGCTGGACAAGAACGGATTGCGTTTCAGCCAATTGGTCTCGGGCGCATCGTGCAGCATTTGCCGCAACACCTTGAGGCGTCGGCGCATGTCGGGCTCCGGGGCCAACGCGCGCAAGGCCTCTTGCGCGGGGTAGACCCCGGTCCGCCCCAGCGCGCCGTACACCATGATTCCCATCCCGCCGCCGGGCCGCAGCAGACCAGCCAAGCAACGCAAGCCCAGGTCGGGGTCGGGCAGATGATGCAACACCCCGCAGCAATCGATGTAGTCGAACGGCGCCCCGAAATCGGGTGGCTCGGTGATCGATCCCTGGTGAAACGCGATATTCGACAATCCGCGCACCTCGGCCCGCGCCCGTGCGACGGCCTGCGAGGCGGTACTCAAGTCGAGGTAGTCGACGTGTCCCCCAGGAACGCGATCGGCTAAATGCTGGGCCAGCATGATCGCGGCGTCGCCGGTCCCGCCGCCCGCGACCAGGGCCCGAAACGGTTGGCCCATATCCAGACGCCCGGCGAAAACGTAGTGGTTCAATTCGTCCAGATGGCTAGGCGAGCCTGTGACCAGGCGATGGCGCTCGTCGGCGGGATCGCGGGTGGGGTAGGGCATAGCTTCGTAGTGCGCCCGGACCGTCGCGCTCCCGCCGCTATCCGTCATGGTATCTCGCCCCCGTCATGATCTAACGGTTAGCCTATGTCTTGCGCTTTGGCCATCGCTGGTGGGTCGCCAGATTGCCCCCACTTCACGAGGATTTGGCCGGGTGTCGGTTCCTCGGACGGTCAGCTTCGACGATCAGCGTTTGAAATCGGATTCGCCGCCCGCTATGTATTGACCCGATGCGCGCCGCCACTCGATTGATCCTGTTGGTCCTGACCCCCTGGCTTTTCGCCGCGCCGGTCTTTGCGCAAAGCACCCCCAAACTCATCGGCGACTACCGGGCCTGGGAAGCGCTCACCTACAAAGAGGGCGGCAGCGACGTCTGCTACATGTCGTCGTCGCCCGAAAAATGGACCTCCCAGCCCGAGAACGTCCGCCGCGGGGACATTTACCTCCTCGTCACCCATCGACCGAGTCGCGGGGTGAAGGACGAGGTCAGCATCTACACCGGGTACACCTACAAGCAGGGGTCCGACGTCACGCTGGAGATCGACGGCCAGGACTTCGAGCTCTTCACCGACGGCGATACCGCCTGGGCGCGCGATGCCGAAACCGACAAAAAGCTGGTCCAGGCCATGATTCGCGGCAACAAAATGGTCATCCGCGGCACCTCCAGCCGGGGCACGCTGACCATCGATACCTACTCCTTGTCGGGCTTCACCGCCGCGCGCAACGCCATCAACAAAGCCTGCAAGGTCCGCTAAGCGCTTTCCGCGTCTTCGTTCGCGCGTTAGAACACCCCCATGTCTCTAGCCGTTGATATCCCCGAGGTCGCGCCCGTCCTCGACACCCGGCGCTGGCTGATCGGCCTCACCCGCGAGGAAATCGCCGCGGCCCTGGCCGAAATCGGCGTGCCCGCACGCAGCACACGCATGCGCGCCAACCAGCTCTGGCATTGGATCTATTACCGCGGCGCGCGCAGCTTCGCCGACATGACCAATATCTCGAAGGATCTACGCGCCGAGCTCGAAACCCATTTTCACTTGGCGCGCGGCACCGTGGTCGAAGGTCTGGTCTCGACCGATCGCACCCGCAAATGGGTGATGTCGTTCGGGCCCAATCAAGAAATCGAGACGGTCTTGATCCCCGAAGACGACCGCGGCGCGCTGTGCGTGTCCTCCCAGGTCGGCTGCACCCTGAATTGTCGCTTTTGCCATACCGGCACCCAGCCCTGGGTGAAGAACCTTTCGGCCGGCGAGATCGTCGCCCAGGTCCTGCATGCCCGCGACGACATCGGCGAATGGCCCTCGCCCAAAGAAGGCCGGATGATTTCCAACATCGTCCTCATGGGCATGGGCGAGCCCTTGTACAACTACGACAACGTTGCCAAGGCGCTACGCATCGTGATGGACCAAGAAGGCATCGCCATCTCAAAACGGCGCATCACGTTGTCGACCTCGGGCGTGGTGCCGGAAATCGCGCGCGTCGGCGAAGACCTCGGCGTCGGTCTCGCGATTTCGCTCCATGCCGTGCGCGACGACTTGCGCGACGAGCTGGTACCGCTCAATCGCAAATACCCGATCAAAGATTTGCTCAACGCGTGCCGGCATTTCCCGTCCAGCAGCAACGCGCGCCGCATCACCTTCGAATACGTCATGCTGAAGGACGTCAACGACAGCCCGGCCGATGCCCGCGAGCTTGTTCGATTGCTCCAGGGCATTCCCGCCAAGGTCAATTTGATCCCGTTCAACGCCTGGCCCGGCGCGCCCTACGAATGCTCGACCAACGCCGCCATCGCCGCTTTCGCCGAGATCGTCAACGATGCGGGCTACGCCTCGCCGGTGCGCACTCCCCGCGGCCGCGACATCATGGCCGCCTGCGGCCAACTCAAATCCGCCAGCGTCAAACAGCGCGCGAGTGCCGTCCGTTAAGTGCCGCCTTTTTTCGGCCTAACCTTTCCTTAGATGGGTAGAATCGGGTCAATCCACGGCTCATAGATTGGGGGGCTCATGGCTATTCTTCTTGAGTCAGCGATCATCGCGGTTATCCTCATTTATCCGACATGGCGCATCTTTGGGCGCGCCGGGTTCCATCCGGCCCTCTCGTTGCTGCTATTTGTGCCGGGCATTGGCTTGCTGATCGTGTTGTTCATTCTTGGGTTCGTTGCCTAGCCCGCAACCCAACCCCGCGTCGATGCGGCAGGGGATGCACAATGATATACGCGCTCTCGGCTTTCCTGCCCCTCGTCATCCTCGGGCTCGCCCTCTGGGCCACCGTGCGCATCTTGCACAAGGCGGGACGTTCGGGGTGGTGGATCCTTCTGACGTTCATCCCCTTCATCAATATCATCGCGTACTGGGGACTGGCTTTCGTTCATTGGCCGAAAATCGATGATGCCAATAAGCCGGACGTTAACGCTTTCTGAACCCTGTTCGTGGACCCTTGGCAAGCTGCGCGCTACCGTCGGGTCAGCGCCGTGAGCCCAGGAGTGTCCGATGTCCACCGCCGAATCCCTACTCGAAGAGCGCATTGCGCGCCTCGAGCGTAGCCGCAACATTTTGTCAATCGTCACCGCCGCCGCGGTCCTTGCTGCCGCGATCGCGCTCGTGTTGCCGTTCGTGGACGAGATCATCGGCGCCAAAGAAACCGACCTTGTCCTCCATAATGCCGCGGGCGAACCGACCATCGTGCTGTCGGGCGAAACCGGCACCGCCGAGCTACACGGCCTCTCCATTCTCAACGACCAGAACAAAGTGCGCGGGGCCTTGGTCCCGACCAAGCTCGGCGCCGAACTCACGCTCTTCAATTCAGATGACCAACCCGTCGTCGTGCTGAACAATTCCTCCCCCAGCCAAGGTGGCCGGTTGTCGCTCTTCGGCATCGGTGATCGAGCGGCCTTTTTCGGCGGCACCGTCACGGACAGCGATTTCGGGATGGAGATTCGCATGCGCCCGGGCGTTGCGGCGGTGACCAAGATGGTCAGCGGGGTGCCGTTCTTTTCGTTGTCCGATCGCAACGGCGAGGCCCTGATCCAGGTAGAAGACGGCGTCGCCGAGCTTTTCGCCAACCGCATCAGCGTACTGGGGCCGGACTCGCTCCCCCGTGTCGAGCTTGTCGGCGACGAAAACGGCGGCAGCATTGCGCTGCGCGATGCCGCCGACACGGTGCGCGCGGCCATCGGCGCCAGCGATGCGGCAGGCGGGAACCTCGCGGTAAATGGGCCCGACGGCGCGCCCCGCTGGCAGGCGCCCTAGCGCCGCGCCATTGCCCAAATCGCGGGCATCCCTATACTCCGCGCCCTAATTTCAAGCGGCACGGCATCATGACCAAACAGATTAAAAAGGCGGTGCTCGCCTATTCCGGCGGGCTGGACACTTCGGTGATCCTCAAATGGCTCCAGACGACCTACGACTGCGAGGTCGTCACCTTCACGGCCGATTTGGGCCAAGGCGAAGAACTCGAACCCGCGCGGGCCAAAGCCGAAATGTTCGGCGTCAAGGAAATCTACATCGAGGATCTGCGCGAAGAATTCGTCCGCGACTACGTCTTTCCGATGTTCCGCGCCAATGCGCTCTACGAAGGTGTCTATCTGCTCGGCACCTCGATCGCTCGGCCCTTGATCGCCAAGCGGCAGATCGAGATTGCGGCGGCCACCGGCGCCGATGCGGTCTCGCATGGCGCCACCGGCAAGGGCAACGATCAGGTCCGGTTCGAGCTCGGCTATTACGCGCTCAACCCCGACATCACCGTCATCGCCCCGTGGCGCGAGTGGGATCTCACCTCGCGGACCAAGCTGATCGAATTTGCCGAACAGCATCAGATTCCCATCGCCAAGGACAAACGCGGCGAGGCGCCGTTTTCGACCGACGCCAACCTGTTGCACACCTCTTCCGAAGGCAAAGCGCTGGAGGATCCCTGGAACGAGGCCGCCGAGCACGTCCACTCGCGGACCGTCTCGCCCGAGGATGCGCCCGACAAGCCGACCTACATCACCATCAGATTCGAACAAGGCGACGCGGTGGCGATCGACGGCAACCCGTTGTCCCCGGCCAGCATCCTCGCGCAACTCAACGACCTCGGGCGCGACAACGGCATCGGGCGGCTGGATCTCGTCGAGAACCGCTTCGTCGGCATGAAATCGCGCGGCATTTACGAAACGCCGGGCGGCACTATTTTGCTGGCCGCCCACCGGGGCATGGAAAGCATCACCCTCGACGGCGGCGCCATGCATCTCAAAGACGAACTCATGCCGCGCTATGCCGAGCTGATCTACAACGGTTTTTGGTGGTCGCCCGAACGCGAAATGCTGCAAGCCCTCATCGATCACTCGCAAGCAAGGGTGACCGGCGAAGTGCGCGTCAAATTGTATAAGGGCAACGCAACCGTGGTCGGCCGCCAGTCGCCGCACAGCCTTTACAGCCTCGACCACGTCACCTTCGAGGAAGACCAGGTCTACGACCAGCGCGACGCCGAAGGTTTCATCAAGCTCAATGCGTTGCGGTTGAAGCTGCTCAAGCGCCGCGATTCGCTGCCCTGATCGGATGACCGCCGAACCCGCACCGTCCGAAGTCCGCGACCCCGCGGCCCAAGCGATTCTCGACCTCACCGCCGATGCCCCGCGCGGGGTGCGTCCCGAACAAGTCGCCCAAGCGATGGCCGAGCGCTACCGCCGACCCAAAGACGGGCCCAACTTGTGGCGCAAATACATGCATGCCGTGCGGCAAGAGGCATTGCACCTCGCCCGCACCGGCGAGATCGTCATCTTGCGCAAAGGCAAACCGGCCGACCCCCACAAACCCATCAAGGGGTTGGTCAAGTTCGCCCGGCCCGCGCCGGCCTCAGACTGACGGCACCGCGATCCCGGTCTGACGGCACGCCGCCGTCACCGTATTCAGCAACAAACACGCGATGGTCATCGGGCCGACGCCGCCCGGCACCGGCGTAATCGCGCGCGCGACCTGCTTGGCTTCGTCGAAGGCGACGTCGCCGTAGAGTTTCGCTTTGCCGCCGGCCGGATCGTCGACGCGGTTCATGCCGACGTCGATGACCGTGGCGCCCGGCTTAACCCAGTCGCCGCGCACCATTTCTTGCCGGCCCACGGCGGCCACCAGCACGTCCGCCCGACGACATACCTCGTCGAGATTCTTGGTGCGCGAATGCGCGACCGTCACGGTGGCATTGGCGGCGAGCAATAGCTGCGCCATCGGCTTGCCGACCAGCTTGGAGCGACCGATTACCACGGCGTCGGCGCCTTCGAGTTTCGCGCCCGCGCGATCGAGCAGGATCATGCACCCGCGCGGTGTGCAGGGCACCAGCCCGTCTTCGCCCAACGACAAGCGCCCGGCATTCACCGGGTGCAGCCCGTCGACGTCCTTGTCGGGATCGATCGCGTTCACCACGGCGTTCTCATCCAGGTGTCCGGGCAGCGGCATTTGCACCAAGATCCCATGCACCGCAGGGTCGGCATTGAGGGCGGCGACTTGCGCCAATAGATCGTCCTGTGTGGTGTCCGCTGGCAGCTTGAATTCGAACGACTGCATGCCGGCCGCAATCGTCTGCTTGCCCTTGTTGCGGACATAAATCTGGCTGGCCGGGTCCTCGCCGACCAAGACCACCGCCAAGCCCGGCGTCAGGCCATGGGCGTCCTTGAGGGCCGCAACCTGTTTGGCGACGGTGGCGCGGACATCGGCGGCGATGGCTTTGCCATCGATCAGTTGGGCGTCGGTCATGCGGGGTCTCCCAGCCAAGGCTTGAGGTGCGTGGCCAGCGAGCCCGGCTCGCCCGCCACTAGGACGGTCTTATGCCGATCGGTTTCGCCGGCGACAATAGTGAGTTGGCGTGGCGGCAGACGCCAGGTCTTGGCCAGCAGCTTGAGGATCGCGTGGTTGGCCTTGCCGCGATCGGGCGGCGCCGTGACACGCACTTTAAGTGCGGCTCCCTGCGCGGTTTCTACCGGGCCTTCGATGATATTGCGCGAGGCCTTCGGCGCTGCCAGCACGCGCACCAAAACCCCATCGCCGGTGGCGCGGTGGGCCGCGAGGTCAGAACGACCGGTAGCCAAGCGTCTCGCGAAGTATCAGCCCGCGAACGATGAATTGGATCAGCAGGATGACGATGATCGGCGAGATATCGATCCCGCCCAGATTGGGCAGCATCCGCCTGATCGGCCCCAGCACGGGTTCGGTAATGCGATGCAGGAAGTCGCCGATCCGGTAGATCACCGGATTGCTGGTGTTGACCACGTTGAACGCGACCAGCCAGCTAAGAATCGCCGAAAAAATCATCGCCCACATGTAGAGGGCGACCAGCGTGTCGATCAGACCGAGAATGGATTGCATCGTTCTCCCTGGGTTTGGGCCCGACCGCGGGTGCTTTCGGGGCACGCCTCGAACGAAGGCGCTGGCATTTAAGCCGAAGGGGTCTAAACGAGCAAGGCGGCCCGCAGGCCGCCTTGGGCACAAAGTCTTGACACCGGAGGAACCCCATCACCATTATCCGCCTGCCTTCACCCAGGCCTAAATGGGGCAGTAGCTCAGATGGGAGAGCGCAGCGTTCGCAACGCTGAGGTCAGGGGTTCGATTCCCCTCTGCTCCACCACTTCCCTCCGGTGATCGTTTTCTAGTTGGCCATCCGGCGCAACACCCGGTCCAGGGTCCGGCCGAGCTTTGCCCGCTGATCGCCGTCCAAACTGGCATGGAAGGACACCAGCGCGGGCATCAACGCGTCCAGGCGTCGATCGAACTCGGACTTCACCCTGTCCGCAATGCCCGAAACATCGCCCGCGCTCACTGCACCGGCCACCACAAGATCACGCGTCTCGCGAACGATCTCTTGGGCGACGTCACGACTATCGGCCGAGGTTGCGACATAGGCATCGGCGATCTTGCGAAACTCGACGCGCTGCATCTCGTTAAGATCGAGTTTGCGGGTCGCGACCTTGGTGGCCCAATCCGCACGCGCTTGGGGGTCGTGATGGTGGTGGTGCCCGCCGAACGCGAACCCTGCCACCGCAATGATGGCGACCGTGCCGAGTGCGGCGTACCATTTGCGACGTCCTCGAAATGCATTGCGCAATCCCATGAATTCACCTCTAACCAATGAATAGGATCTTTTTCACATTGGCAGGCGCGAAGGCGTTTCAAGTGTCGGCCGGTCAAATGCCCTGTCGCCCGCATGAATTTCCCTTAACAATGGGCCAGCCCGTACCTACATACCCAAGATAGCGAGGGGGACGGTGGAAGATTCCGCGCCACGCAAATTAGCCGCCATTCTCGCGGCGGATGTCGCCGGCTACAGCCGGTTGATGGGTCAGGACGAAGAGGCCACCGTTCGGACTCTGTCGGCCTATCGTGGCGCGATTGCCGACGTCGTGGTGGCGCACGAAGGCCGCGTGTTCGGCGGCGCCGGCGACAGCATGGTCGACGAGTTCTCCAGTCCGGTACAAGCGGTGCGCGCGGCACTTGCGATTCAAGAACACGTCGCCACGCAAAACGAAACCTGCCCAAAGATCGACGCATGCACTATCGCATCGGGGTCAACCTCGGCGATGTCATCGTCGACGGCGAAAACCTCCTAGGCGATGGCGTCAACGTCGCCGCGCGGCTTGAAGGCTTGGCGCCGCCGGGCGGCATTTGCGTGTCGGCCGCGGTGTACGATCAGGTTCGCAACCGCATCGACGCCCCGATAAGCGACCTCGGGCGGCAAACCTTCAAGAACATCGACCAACCGGTGCGCGCCTACAGCATCGGCAAGCTCAAGCCGCATCGGCGCGGCCGCCGTCGTGCCGGTCACACGGCGCGCGTCGCCGCCGTTCTCGCGATCCTGATTCTCGTCGGCGGGTTCTTCCTGGTCGGTGGCGAGCGCTCGGCCCAGATCGCCGACGCCGCGCCGGTACTCGTGGTCTATCCGTTCGACGCGATCGGCGAAGACGATCGCTTAAGCCAAATCGGCGACGGATTGCGGCAAGATCTGATGGTCTCGCTGTCGGATGCCAACAACCGCCTGCGCGTTATCGCGGTGGCCAGTCGTACAGCGGCAGAAGACCCGCCACCCGACTACGTCCTCGAGGGCAGCGTGCGGATCGCCGACGAAACCGTACGTGTTACCGCATTGCTGGTCGAAAAAAGCAGTGGCTATCAGTTGTGGGGCGGTCGCTTCGATCGCGCCACCGCCGAGGGTCTGACGTTCCAAGACGAGATCGCCACCAAGATCGCAGGCTCGCTCGCCCAAAAACTCGCCGCCGCGGAAACCGAACGGGGGACCGCACCGGGCGCCGTCGCCACCTTGATTCAGGGCCTCGCGGTGATCGGACGGTTCGCCCGCGACGCCGTTGCCTTGCCGGCCGATCTCTATCGTCGCGTCGTCGGCACCCAACCCGATCCGTTGAACTCCAAAGCATCGTCGACCCGTACAGTAGAGGTGATTTCATGAAGACCCTTCTCACTGCCGCCATTGCATCCTTCGGCTTGGCCGTCGCGTTGTCGTCGAGCGCATGGGCCCAAGATACCGGCGAGTTCGTCACGTTCGAGGCCACCGCGGATCGCAACATTCTTCTTGCCGGGGGGAACGTGCGGGTCGAAGCCGATATCGCCGAAGATGTCGTCGTTGCGGGCGGAGAGATCACCATTCGCGGCCAAATCACCAAAGACATCCTGGCCGCAGGCGGCGACATCCTTGTCGACGCCACGGTTGGCGAAGATGTCCGCGTTGCCGGTGGCGACATCGTGGTGCGCGGCACGATCGGCGGTGACGTCCTCGCGGCGGGTGGCGACGTGCGCCTCGCGCGCGATCTCACGATCGCGGGTCGTCTCGATGCCGCGGCGGGCAACCTCGATATCGACGCCGACGTGGCGGGCGATGCCCGCGTGGCCGGCGGTCGCGTAAATCTCGGCGGCAGCTTCGGGGGCGATGTCGAGGCCACGGGCGAGACCATCCGGGTCCTGGGCGGTGCGCATATCGCGGGCGATTTCGTCTATCGCAGCTTGAACGAAGCCGAGATCGATCCGAACGCGTGCATCGACGGCGACGTGACGTTCATTCGCTCGGACGCGACCGACGAATTTCTCGGCGGCGCCTTTGCCGGGGTTGGGGCCGGCAGTTTGCTGTTCCTCATCGGCCTGATTGTGCTGGGCGGCGTGGTCATCCTGTTGTTCCCGGGCGCCGTGCGCGATGTCACGCGCGATATGCGGGCCCGCCCGGGTCGCGCGCTGGCCGTGGGCGCGGCGGTGTTCATCGGTACGCCCATCCTCGCGATCCTGCTGGCGATCAGCTTCATCGGCTTCCCGGTCACGATCTTCTTGGTCGGGCTCTTCTTGGCCGGCTTGTTCGCCGCCTATTTGGCGGTGGCGCTGACGCTCGGCCAACTCATCCTGCGCCGGTTCCGCGGCGAAGACAGCGTCGGGTTCTGGGGCCGCGTCGGCGCCTTGGCGCTCGGTATCTTGATCCTCGCCGTTGCAGGCTTCATTCCGATCCTGGGGCCGATCGTCACCATTGTCGCCTTGATGCTCGGCTTTGGCGCCATGACCCTGCAGGTCGTCGGCAGTCGGCCCGCGTCCGCGATCTAACGGCGCGCCGCCGGACAGGCGAAATAGCCGTCCCACACGCGCGCACCCGGGTGGGCCCTTAGTTTGTTGCGCGAGTCGTCGAACAGCCCGATGTTTTTCAGGCCAGGAATCGGGATATTGAGACGGTCCATATCTTGCGCCAGGAACCACACCACCCCGCGCAAGTCATGGCGCGCATCCAACCCGACCAAGGTCTCGATCAACGATTCTTGTAGGGCGGGCTGGGTTCCCGCTTCGGCCACCAGTACGGGCGTTCCGCGTGTCGGGACCAACCCGTAGGTCTCGAAAGCATAGTCGGCGGGCGTCACGTCGGGGCGCGCGCCAAGCACCGTCGGATAGGTTGAAAAGAAAAACCCGTCGGCCATTTGCGGCAGCGCCGCCACCAACGCGTCAAGCTGCGGTCGTACGGCGACGTCTTGCCAGTCGCGTTTGAAGAACTCCCACTGGATCGACGGTGCGACGATGATCCCCGGGTCGATGCCGCGCACCACCGAATGCGCTTCCGCCATCAACTACACAAGATTCGCGAAATCGTCCGGCCGCTCCGCCGCATACATGTTGATCTCGATCCCCGGCGAAAAGTACGCCGGGCGGAATTTGGTTACCGCATAGCGCACGAACGCTAGGTAAAGCCGCCGCACCTCGGGATGCGCGAAATCGGTGCCCGGGGCCTGCGCACCTCGCACGCCTTGTTGCGATTCGAAACTCGCCGACACGCCTTTGCGCTGGATGTCGAGCGGATTGATAGCCACATAGCGCACCACGCCGGGCGTGCTCATGGTCGTTAGCGCATCGTTGAAAAACGCCTGCTGGCGGTCATGCGATTTGCGCAACCGTCGCGGTGGCGCGCAGCGGTCCAGGTCGCTGCCGCAGGCCGCCATCAA
Source organism: Alphaproteobacteria bacterium (assembly GCA_038121105.1). Lineage (GTDB taxonomy): Bacteria > Pseudomonadota > Alphaproteobacteria > SHVP01 > SHVP01 > CALJDF01. The sequence goes on from JAYONB010000005.1 coordinate 39,244, forward strand.
CGCCCACGGCACATTGTTGTCCCAGTGAAACGACAAAATATCGGCACGCGAGGTCACCGCTTCGACATAGGGCGCAACCCGCTTGCGCCCGCTGGCCAGCGCCATCAATTGGCCGGGGTACAAGGCAAAGCCCATCGCCGGGCGCCCATGGGCGGGGCAACTCACGGCCGCCTTTTGCACCAACGGGGGCGGTTCGGCCGCCACGCCGCCGCCCGCACAGGCCCCCAGCGCCAACGCGGCAAGGGCGCCCCACCACCAATAGCCAACGTTCATAGCGCCAAGGATTGCAGACCCTCGCGCCGAGGGCTAGCTTTCGCGGCCATGCCCGACCGCATTCTCTGCATCGTCCACCAAAAACACTCGCGTACCCGCCGGGTCGGGCGTTTCCTCAAGCGCAAAGGGTTCGAGCTCGACATCCGGCGCCCTTGTATCGGCCATGCCTTGCCCGAACGGCTTGACGACTACGCCGGCGTCGTGGTGTTCGGCGGTCCGCAAAGCGCCTACGAACACGACAAGTTCGATTTCATTCGCCAAGAGCTCGATTGGTTTCCCACGGTCCTCGACGCAGAGGTGCCCTTCCTCGGCATTTGTTTGGGTTGTCAGATGCTGGCGCAGGTCTTGGGCGGCCGGGTGCATACCCACCCCGACGGGCTGTTCGAAGTCGGCTATTTTCCGGTCTTCCCGACCGAAGCCGGTTCGGAAATTTTCGGCGACGCCGACGTCGTCCACGCCTACCAATGGCACAAAGACGGCTACGAGGTGCCCGACACCGCGACCGTTCTGGCGACCGGCGATCGCTTCGCCAATCAAGCCTTTCGTTACGGCCAATCGGCCTTTGGGATTCAGTTCCACCCCGAACTCACGCCCAGCACGATGGAGCTTTGGTCGGGGTTTGCGCACAAGCGCGAAGTCCCCGGCGCCCAGCCGGTCGACGAAATGAAATCCGTACGCGATGCGCACGATCACAAAGTCCGCCGGTGGCTCGACGGCTTTCTCGATCAGTGGTTGGCGACCGACGCGCGTTAGCGCGAATATTGAATGTTCTGAATCAGCGGGCGAATCGCGTCCTTGCCGATCACGATATCGCTGGCCCGTCGCATGTCGCCGATCATGACCTCGAGGTCCAACCGCTCCGACGGGCTGGATAGCCGCCCGATGTGACGCTGGTAGACATTGAGCCATGCCGCCTGAACCCGCGGGATCTTGCTTTGCACTTCGGTTGCCGCTTCGGGCTTGAGAATTTCGATGGTGATCTGAATGGTCACCAGCCCGCGCACGCGGTTTCGGTTAAGAATCGCCGCACTCAACGGCCCCAGATCGATGAACCGGACGACAGGGGCTTCTTCTTCGGCACTGCTTTTTGAGGCGGCAAGCACCGGCGAGGTCCAAAACACCGCCAGCAGCGCGAGCGCCGCGACCCAGGGACGAGATGTCGTCATGGCGCGACCACGGTCGGATGGATTTCCAGCATCGCCCCGGGCAGCGCCAACGCCGCGACCTGAACCGCCGTCGACGCCGGGATCGACGCCCCGTGTTTGTCGTAGCGCGCCCGCCGCACATGCGCCGCCGCCGACAAGGCGTCGAGGTCGGTGGTGAATAGGATTTCGCTTACCACGTGCTGCAGCGTCGCGCCTTGCGTCGCCAGCGCCGTCTCCAACCGGGTGTAAATCCGCTCGACCTGCGCTTCCATGTCGTCCGCCCCAACGAGGTCGAAATTCTCGTCCGCCGATAGCATGCCCGACATGTACAGCATACCGTTCGCTTTGACGAAACGGGGAAAGCCGAGTTTGCGTTCCAACGCTTCGTCGGCGTAAAGGCAGTCCTCAAAACGCGCCATCGCCCGACCCTATTTCGCCTTGCGGCGTTGTTCCAGCACCACACCGGCCGCAACGAAGCGATCGATCTCGCCGTCGTCGAATCCCGCGGCGCGCAACACGTCGCGATCGTCTTCCCCGAACATCGGCGGGCGTTTGCGAATCGTGCCCGGTGTGCGGCTGAACTTGATGGGAATGCCGACCCCGCGATAGCCGTCTTTTTCGATCACCATCTTGCGGTGCTTGGTGTGCGGGTGGTTCAAGATGCCTTCCATGCCCAGGATCGGACCGGCAGGCACGCCTTGCTTCAAGAGATCCAGACAAAGCGCCTCGCCGTCTTTGTCGGCCAACAAACCGACCAAGGCCTCGCGCAGCGCGGGCTTGTTCTGCACGCGCTCGGCGTTGCTGGCGAAGCGCGGATCGTCGATCAGTTCCGGCGCCCCCAATGCGGTGCACAGCCGCCCGAACTGCCCGTTGTTGCCGACCGACAAATAGATATCCACGGTCTTGCTCGGGAACGCGTCATAGGGCGCGATGTTGGTGTGGGCGTTGCCCACCCGGACCGGCGGTTTGCCCGACAGGAACCAGTTGGGCGCGTGGGGATGTTGAAACGCAATCCCGGTATCGAACAGGCTCGCCTCGACCGACTGCCCTTGGCCCGATTTCTCGCGCTCCAAACCGGCCGCCAAAATAGCGTTGGCGGCAAACAGACCGGTGCCGATATCGACCAACGGAATGCCGATCCGCACGCCGCTGCCCTCGGGCGGTCCGTTCACGGTGAACCAGCCGCACATCGCCTGCAGCACCGCGTCGTACCCCGGGTACCCGCCCAGCGGACCGTCGCCGCCGAACCCGGTCACCCGGCAATGGATCAAGCGCGGGAACTTTTCTTTCAGGACATCGTCGTAGCCCAAGCCCCACTTTTCCAACGACCCGGTCTTGAAGTTCTCGACCAGCGCGTCGGCGTCGGCCAGTAGGCGCAACAGCACCTCGCGGCCCTCGGGCGCACGAATGTCCAACGCGACGCTTCTCTTGTTGCGGTTGACCCCCATGAAATAGGCGGCCTCGCCGGCGTCGTCGAAGGGCGGGCCCCAGTCGCGGGTCTCGTCGCCTTGCGGCGGTTCGATTTTGATCACGTCGGCGCCGAGGTCGCCCAGCAATTGCGTGCAATAGGGGCCACCCAACACGCGCGACATGTCGATGATTTTCCAGCCCGATAGGGGCCCGGGGACCGTTTCGCTCATAAAACTCTAGGCGGGGACCGCCATGCCTTTCTGGACGGCGGTCCGGCTGCCGACGGCGTCGACCCAGCGAACCACATGGGAAAATTCGGCAATGCCGTCATCCATCCGCGCCGCCGACGAGGTCGCGCTGGGATAGGCCATGACATCGGCGATCGTGTAGGCCTCCCCGGCGAGGAACGCGTTGTCGGCCAACCGATCGTCCATCGCCTTGAGGAATCGTTTGGCGCGGGTTTCGTAAAGCTCGACGCCGTAGGCCACCGGCGGATCGGCCTGGACCTTAAAATAGTATTGGCCGGCGAAGGCCGGGCCCAAATCGGCGGCCACCATCACCGCCCACTTGTGCGCCTCGACGCGCGCGAGCCCGCCGGATGGCATCAACTTGCCGGTCTTCTCGGCAAGGTAGTAGCAGATCGCCAAGGTCTCGAAGAGGTTCACCGATTGGCCGTCCGGTCCGTCATGGTCGACCAGCGCGGGCGCCATGCCCAAGGGGTTGATCGCCAAGAAATCCGGCGCCTGGTGACCGGCGCTGGCAAAATCGATGACATGCACGTTGTAGGGCAGGCCGACTTCTTCGAGCATGATCGACGCGCGTTGTCCGTTGGCCGTCGGCACCGTGTACAGATCGATCATGACGCGGGTGTTCCCTCTTTGATGACCGCCATGCCTTTTTTGACGGCGGGTCGGGCGCCGATCTTTTCGGCCCAGGCGCGCACGTTGGGATAGGGCGTCAGTCCGCCGTCCATCGCCGCGACCGAAACCACCGCAACCGGGTACAGTTGCACGTCGGCATAGGTATAGGTCTCGCCGGCCAAATACGGCACCTCGCCCAAGCGTTGATCGAACACGGCCATCATCCGGTGGGCTTGCCCGGTGTAATAGTCCCTTACCTCGGCGTGGTCGCCCTTCATTCGGGTGCCCAACACATAGTGCACGTTGAACGCGGGATTGAGGTTGGCGGGCGACACGGTCGCCCATTCCATCGCCAAGGCCCGTTCGCGCGGATCGGTCGGCCATAGCTTGCCGGACTTTTCGGCCAGGTAGACCGAGATCGCCAATGTTTCGAACAGCGCCAAGGGTTCGCCGCCCGGCCCGTCGTGATCCAGGATCGCCGGCATTTTGCCGATCGGGTTGATCGCCTTGTATTCGTCCGACAGATGCGCGCCCTTCATCATGTCGAGGTATTTGAACGTATAGGGCAGGCCGGTCTCTTCCAGCATGACCGCGACCTTTTGGCCGTTCGCGGTGTTGAAGCCGTAGAAATCGATCATGCCGCCGCCTGGCGTGCGGGAATGTCGGACAGCCGCTTGAGCAAGTCCGCCGAGGGCATCACATCGGCGTATTTCTCCGACATATCGAACAGGTTGACCGCATGCGACACCTTGCTGCGGTCGTAGACTCCGTCCTCGGGCACCGCGATGCGGAAGTTGTAGGCGAAGGCGTCGACGACCGAACTGCGCACGCAGCCCGAGGTCGTGCAGCCCGTCACCACAAGCGTGTCGGCATCGACGTCGATCAGATACGAGGTCAGCGCCGTGCCGAAAAACGCGCTCGGTTGTTTCTTCGGCACCAAGATGTCGCCCTCCGCGGGTGCGACTTCTTCAACGAACTCATAGCCTTTTTCGGGGATCGTCATGATGCTCGGCACCTTCGCCGCCAAGCGACCGCCGTCATAGGCCTTCTTGGGCGCGACATGCGGATACAGCACCGGCCAATTCTTCTCGCGAAACAGCGCCAGGATCGGTTGGATGTTGCGCACCGCGTTCCACGCCACGTCGCCGCAGCTCGTGGGGAATTCTTCGATCGCTTTCCAAAACGGTTTTTCCACCGTGCCGGTCGTGCGGTACTGCACGTCGATGATCAAAAGGGCAGGGCGCGTGCCCATGCCCGTCGGTTTGCCGAACCCGGCCGCACGATAGGCCTTTTGTTCGTCCTCGCTGATGATGCCGTCCCACGGTCGCATCGGCTTTCCTCCCTTAGGCCGCGTCTAATCGGCGGCGGCGTATTTTTGTTCGATCGCGTCGAACGACGCTTTGTCGACCACCACTTGGCGTTCCGAAAACGGCAACAGGTGTTCGTCCCACCCGTTGGTCGAGCCGTGTTCCTTCAAGTGCGCCAAGGTATTGCGCAGGGCCAACATCGCGGCCTGCAACGGCGCGTTGGCATACAGCACCATGCCGTAGCCCATGCGCTTCAACTCGGCTTGTTCCAGCACCGGCGTCTTGCCGCCGAACACCAGATTGATCAACTGCGGCACCGGCAGCTTGGCGATCTGCTCGATTTCCTCGATCGATTCCGGCGCTTCGACGAACGTCACGTCCGCGCCGGCTTCGATAAACCCGTGCGCGCGTTCCAGCGCGGCCTCGAGACCGAGCACCGAACGCGCATCGGTGCGCGCCACGATGACGAAATCGTCGTCTTGTCGGGCGTCCACCGCGGCGCGAATTTTCTGGATCGCTTCGTCGGCCGGGATCACGGCCTTGCCCGAAAAGTGCCCGCACTTTTTCGGAAACACCTGATCTTCCAGTTGGATGCCGTTGGCCCCGGCGCGCTCCAGCACTTTCACGGTGCGGGTCACGTTCACCGCATTGCCGAACCCGGTATCGGCGTCCGAGACGATCGGAATATCGACCACATCGCGCATTGCCGCCACGTTGTCCGCCAGTTCGCTCAGCGAAATCAGGCCCAAATCCGGAATACCCAGATAGGCGTTGGTCACCCCGGCGCCCGAGACATAAACCGCCTCGAACCCCTGGTCCGCGACCATCTTGGCCGCCAGCGCATTGAACGCCCCCGGCACCACCGTCGCGGCACGCTTGTTCAGCAAGGTTTTCAGCCGTTTATTGAGGGTATCGGCCATGGTCATATCGCTCCTTGGATGAGGCCGGGCACGATACGCAGATTCCGCCGAGTCACTCAAGGACACGCGCTGCCCCCGCCCGACCCGTGGAAAAAGCGCCCTGAAGCCCATAGATTGGAGGCACCCGCCCTCGCCATTCGGGGGCCAAGGAGACGCGATGCCCGAGACTGCCTTCACCCCACCGATCTGGCTCGATCCCAACGGCAAGGCGCTGTCTTGCGTCGAAAAGATCAAGGTCCTCAACGAAAACATCGAAGAGATCCGCCAGCTCGCGCAAGACGCCCTCGAAGACGCCATTTTGATGGGCGGCGACGAGGCGCAGTTTCGCACCGTGATGGCCGATCTCGTGGCCGCCCTCGAGAACCCCTACGCAAAGGCCTGATCGTGGGCCCCGACATCGCACAACAATTGTGGGAAGCGCGCCAGGCAGGGCGCACCGTCAGCGCGGACGCTTTGGGCATGATCTCCGACCAAACCGCCGCCTATGCGTTGCAAACCGCCATGACGACGTTGTCGGGCGCGGCGATCGTTGGCTGGAAGCTCGGCGCCACCAGCGCGGCCTCGCAAAAAGCCCTCGGCCTCAGCGGGCCGTTCTATGGCCCGCTGCTCGCGCCGTTCTGTTTGGACCCCGGCGCGACGGTCTTCGGGGTCACGTCATTCGGGCCGGGCGGCGAGGGCGAGTTTGCCTTGGTCATCGGCGAGGATCTCGCGCCACGCGCCACACCCTATACCGAGGACGACGTGGCCGCCGCCGTGGCCGCGGCCTGTCCCGCGCTCGAGATTGCCGGCACCCGCCTCACCGGCGGCGTGCTGGGCGCCGACCCGTGCCACCTGATTGCGGACGATGCCGCCAATGCGGCCTTCATCGCCGGATCGCCCGTCGAAGATTGGCAAGATCTCGATCTCGCCGCGCAAACCGCCGTCCTTACCGTCAACGGAATCGAAAAAGGCAAAGGCACCGGGGCCGATGCGCTGGGCGGCCCGCTCACCGCGCTGACATGGTTCGTCAACGAACGTTGCGGCCAAGGCCGCACCGTCAACGCCGGCGACATCGTCACCACCGGGACATGTACGGGGTTCGTCCCGCTTGCGCCGGGCGACGAGGTCGTGCTCGACTGCGGCGCGCTCGGCCACGTCAGCGCGACGGTCGGCGAGGCGGCCTAGCCGATCGCCTCCACCAGCCACTGCTGCAGCGGCCACACCTGTTTGTAGACCTTGATGCAATAGTCCGTCGCCGCCGCGGTGTGCATCTCCTTGGGTACCTTTGTGGTGAACCCGAAATACAGCGCGTTGTGGCGCAGCAAATCCGCATTGGCGTGGTCGGCATCGAAACCGCGCGGCACTTTCTTGTAATGACCGCCGCCGATGTCGATGCCCCTCAGCTTGGCGATTTTGTCGTAGGCCTTGCGCCCGGCCGGGCCCTTCTTGGGATCGACCAGCGCCGCACGATAGGCCGCCAACTGTTTGGGCCCGAACATGTGCATCCCCGCACCCAGCGTGATCGAGTCCCCGCTTAGGCCGAAGTAGAACCCTGGGCATTCGCGCGATCGCCCGGCACCCTGCCAGAACCACAGCCCCATGTAGGTCTTGTACGGCGTCTTGTCCTTGGAGAAACGCGTGTCGCGGTTGATTCGCATGATCGAGCCGTTGACCTTCGGCTCGGCATGGATGTCGGGCGAAATCTTGGCCAGCTTCGGCCCCATCGCCGCGACGAAGTCCTTGCACGGTTCCAGCAAGCCTTTCTCGTAGTCGGTGCGGTGTTCGTCGAACCACGCCTTGGTGTTGTTCTTCTGCAATCCTTTGAGAAATTTGGTCGCGGTCTTGGGAAATCCGTCGAATGTCGCTGCCATGGCGCCGCTCCTGAAATTCTGCGTTTATATTAGGCCTCAACTTTTCATCGTTTGGCACCACGGGAATCGACATGATGGCAAAAAGACAGCGAAGTGCATGCATCGTTGGTGCAGGCGGCGGCATTGGGCGGGCAACCACCGCCCTGCTCGCCGAGCAGGGTTATGCGCCCTTGATCCTGATCGACACAAAGGAGTCCGGCGTCGACGACCTCGCCGCGGCGCACGGCGGCATCGCCCATCACATCGACCTGCGCGACCCGGTCAGCGTACCGGACGTCTTTGCCGAGGCGCGCAAGGCGGTGGACCGTCTCGACGCCTATGTGCACCTCTCCGGTGTGGTCGACAACAAGCGTCTCGAGACCACCACGCTCGATCTGTGGAACGAGATCATAGCGATCAACCTCACGGGCATGTTCGCCTGCGTACAGCAGGCCGACCCCTGGCTTGTCGACGGTGGCCGCGTCGTCATTCTGGGCTCGATGGCGGGCCATGCCGCCAGCAAGATCACCGGCCCGGCCTACAGCGCCTCCAAAGGCGGCATCGAGGCTTTCACCAAGAAAATCGCGCGCGACTGGGGACCGCGCGGCATCACCGCCAATTGCATCGCGCCGGGGCCGATCGACACGCCCATGCTCGACGCCCATCCGCCCGAGCGCATGAAAGAGTCGATGGCCGCCATTCCGATGGGCCGCCTCGGCAGGCCCGAAGAAGTCGCCGCCCTCATCGGCCACCTCGTTTCGCCCGAAGCGGGCTATACCTCGGGCGCGATCATCAACATTGCGGGAGGGCTCTAGGCGCGCGCCCCGCCCGTGATTGTCTTGTGACAATTTCCCCCTAGATGACGATCCAAGAGAAAATGGAGCGTGCCATGCAATTCTTGTCCCGATTCGTCGCCGTCCTGGCGGTTGCCCTATTCACCAGCCTCGGCGCCACCCACGCCCTTGCCCAAGGGACGGTGTTCAATCAAAGCGGGGGGACGGCGATCAAAGGATACGATCCCGTCGCCTATTTCACCCAAAGCGACGCGGTCAAAGGCGCCGAAGAGCACAGCCACATGTGGCAGGGCGTGAAGTGGCTCTTCGCCACGGCCGCCAATCGCGATGCCTTCGCCGCCGAACCGGAGAAGTTCGCCCCCCAGTACGGCGGCTATTGTTCCTATGCGATGTCGCGCGACTACGTCGCCGACATCACGCCCACGGCCTGGAAAGTGGTCGACGGCAAGCTCTACCTCAACAATTCCAAGGCCGTGCATTTGTGGTGGCAGGCCGATATCCCGAGCAACATCAGCAAGGCGGACGCCAACTGGCCGGGCCAAAAGGAAAAGCTCGCGCAGTAGCGATTTCACCCGCCCCGCGCCGCGCGCTAAGGTGCGTCCATAGCGAAAGGACGCGCCCGTGATTGTCGAACAAATCTGGACTGCCAACGACTACCGCAACTTCAACTACCTGATCGCCTGCCCCGAAACCGGCGAGGCGATGGCGATCGATCCGCTGGATCACGAAAAATGCCTGGCCCGCGCCAAAGACAAGGGCTGGACCATCACCCAGGTGCTCAACACCCACGAGCATGGCGATCACATCGGCGGCAACAAACAGGTCGTTGCGGCGACCGGCGCCAAGCTTCTCGCCCATGCCAACGCCAAAGACAAAATCCCCGGCATCGATGTCGGGCTCGGCGCGGGCGACGTCGTCAAAGTCGGCAAGACGGTCGAACTGGAATCGCTCGACACCCCGGGCCATACCATGAGCCACGTGTGCCTGCTGTCGCACACCGATCAGCCCGCGTTGTTTTGCGGCGACACGTTGTTCAACGCCGGTGCCGGCAACTGCAAAGGCGGCGGCCACCCGGTCGAGCTTTACGCCACTTTCACCGGTCAACTCGACAAGCTGCCGGACGAAACGCTGATCTATCCGGGCCACGACTACATCGCCAACAACCTCGAGTTCACGCTCGATCGCGAACCCGATAACGCGCGCGCCAAAATCCTGCTGGGCGAACTCGAGGGCCAAGACCTCGACCAGGCCTTCGTGACGACCCTCGCGCTGGAAAAAGAGGTCAACACCTTCTTCCGCCTGCACTCGCCGACCGTTGTCGAAAAGCTGCGCGAGGCCTATCCCGATCTGCCGGCCGACCCGTCGGCGCAAGATATCTTCGTCAAGCTGCGCGAGCTGCGCAACAGCTGGTAGGCGGATCCCGCGTGGAGGGCTTCACCTACGACGCGCTCCCCATGCATGTGGTCTTCGAGGCCGGCGCGCTCGCGCGTCTGCCCGACGAGGCCGCGCGGCTTTCGCTCAACCGCGTTCTGGTTGTCTCGACGCCGGGGCAGCAGGCCTTCGGGACCCGCGCCGCCGACCTCTTGGGCGCGCGCGCCGTTGGCCTCCATGCCAAAGCGCGCATGCATGTCCCGTCCGCGATCGCCGCCACGGCGGTGCGTCGCGCGCAAACCGACAACGCGGATGGCGTGGTGGCTGTCGGCGGCGGCTCGGCGATCGGGCTCGGCAAAATCATCGCGCGCGACACCGGCCTACCCATGCTCGCGATCCCCACCACCTATTCGGGTTCCGAGATGACGCCGATCTGGGGGCTCACCGAAGACGGCGTCAAAACCACCGGGCGCGATTCCAAGGTTTTGCCCAAAGGCGTGATCTACGATCCCGAACTCACCGTCGGCTTGCCGCCGGGGGTCACCGCGACCAGCGGTATGAACGCCATGGCCCATGCGGTGGAGGCGCTTTATGCCGTCGACGCCAATCCCATCACCTCGACGATGGCCGAACAGGCGATCGCGACGTTGGCCCGCGGCCTGCCGCGCGTCATGGAAACCCCGGCCAATCTCGATGCCCGCTCCGACGCGCTCTACGGCGCGTGGCTTGCCGGTGCGGTGCTCGGCACCGTCGGCATGGCGCTCCATCACAAGCTGTGTCACACGCTGGGCGGCACCTTCGATCTGCCCCATGCCGGCGTGCATACCGTCATCCTGCCGCATGCCGCGGCCTACAACGCCGCCGCCGCCCCCGAGGCGATGGCGCGCATCGCCGCCGCTTTGGGGTCGCGCGACGCGCCCGGTGGCTTGTTCGACCTCGCCAGCGGGCTCGATGCGCCGATGAGCCTCGCCGTGCTCGGCATGAAAGAATCCGACCTCGACCGCGCCGCCGACCTCGCGGTCGCCTCGCCCTATCCCAACCCCGCACCGATCAGGCGCGAGCGCATCCGCACGCTGCTGGACGACGCCTTCCACGGCCGGCGCCCGCCGGCCTGAAACCCCCGCCCGTCACGAGTATTCGTGTTGTTGAATTCTACGCCCGCGCCTTGCGCAACCGGCTGATCATCGGTGGCGGCGTAAAGGCGCGCACCGGCGGCGGCGTCCCCTCGAACCGTTCGACCTCCACCAGCGCGGAGTGCGCGCTGGAGCCTTGCGCCAGCTTCGACGTGCCCTTGTCCAACGTCAGCACGTTGGGATTGCCGTGCGCATCCAGCCCGCCGGGTTCCACCGGGTCGTACCAAGCTCCGGTCGGCAGCTGCACCACCGATCGTTGCACCGCCTCGCTAATCACCGCACCGGCAAGGCACGCGCCGCGCGCGTTGAACACGCGCACGATCGTCCCGTCTTCGATGCCGCGCGCCGCCGCATCCTCGGGGTGGATCATGATCGCTTCGCGGCCCTGCACTTTGCTGGCTTGCGCATACCCGCCGTTGTCGAACTGGCTGTGCAATCGCGTACGCGGTTGGTTCGAGACCAAGTGCAGCGGAAATTCTTTGGCTTTGTCGGAGCCCAACCATTCCACCGGTTCCATCCACGTCGGGTGCGGCGGGCAATCGTCATAGTCGAACGCGGCAATGGTCTCGGAAAAAATCTCGATCTTGCCGCTCGGCGTTTTCAATGCCGCCGCATCGGGATCGTTGCGAAAGTCCTCGAACAACGTGATCGCCACATCGTCGACGGGCATTTCAAGCTCGCCGTCGGCCCAAAACGCTTCGAACTCGGGCAACTCGACATTTCGTTCGGCGCTCGATTGGCGAAACCGATTGTAGAGATAGCGCAGCCACGCCATTTCATCGCGCCCTTCGTTGTAGGCCTCGCGCACCCCGAACCGCTCGGCCAGCCCGCCGAAAATGTCGAAGTCGCTGCGCGCCTCGCCGACCGGGTCGACGGCCTGCTGCATGGCAAAAAGAAACCGGTCGGAATAGGCGCTGCCGATGTCGTTGCGTTCCAACGACGTGGTGGCCGGAAACACGATATCGGCGTGGCGTGCCAAGCTGGTCCACCACGGCTCGTTGACGATCACCGTCTCGGGCTTTTGCCACGCCGTCACCAACCGATTGAGGTCTTGGTGATGGTGGAACGGATTGCCGCCGCACCAATAGATCATCCGCGTATCGGGAAACGTCACCTTTTGGCCGTTGTAATCGATGGTCCCGCCGGGGTTCAGCAACATATCGGCAATCCGCGCTACCGGAATAAAGCGGTCGAGCGGGCTTGAGCCGGCGGTCAAATGCGGCCCCGCGATCTTGGGCTCCACGCTGCCCACGTTCGAGACCGCGCCATAGCCGAACCCAAAGCCGCCCCCCGGCAAGCCGATCTGTCCCAGCATCGCGGCCAAAGTGATCAACATCCAATAGGGTTGTTCGCCGTGATCGCCGCGCTGCAGCGACCAGGCCGCCGTCAGCATCGTGCGCCCCGCCGCCATGCGCCGCGCCAGCGCGCGGATCTCTTCCGCACGCAGTCCCGAAATCTCGGCCGCCCACGCCGCACTTTTGGCGACCCCGTCGGTTTCGCCCATGACATAGGGTTTGAAGCGCTCGAACCCCACGGCATAGCGCGCCAAGAACGCCTCGTCGTGCAGCCCTTCCGCAATTAGCGTATGCGCCAGCCCCAGCATCACGGCGGTATCGGTATTGGGGCGCGGCGTTAGCCATTCGGCATGGGCAAGCTTGGCAATGTCCTCGCGTACCGGCCCGATATTGACGAACGCGACGCCCTTGTCGTGGCAGGTCTTCAGCCAGGACGACGTCCGATGTCGCCCCACACCGCCACCGTCGATCTGCGCGTTCTTCAGCGGCACCCCGCCGAAGGCCACCATCAGGTCGGTGTGTTCCGCAATCACCGACCACGAGGTCATGTTCCGATAGACCTCGTTCCAACTCCCCACGACATGCGGCACGATCGTGTCGGCGGCGGCCAAGCTGTAGGACTGCACCGATTTCACGTTGCCGCCGATCAGATTGAAAAACCGCCGCAGGTGCGTTTGCGCATGGTGAAAGCACCCCGCGCTGGCCCACCCGTAACTGCCGGCGTAAATCGCGTCGTTGCCGTGGGTTTCGCGTACGCGCGCGATATCTTCCGCGGCCAACTCAAGCGCACGGTCCCACGACACCGGCACGAACGGATCGACCCCGCGGTTGCCCTTGGCGTCGCCGGGCCCGTTTTCCAACCAGCCGGCGCGCACCATCGGTTGGCGAATGCGCAGATCGTCCTGGATCGCTTGCACCATCCCCGGCCCGATGGGCGAAGGGTCGGGGTCGGCCGCGATCGGCGTCAGCGATGTGAGTTCGCCGTCGACGACGGTCGCGTCGTAGGCGCCCCAATGGGTCGCGGTGCGAAAGGTGGCCGGTGGGCTCATGGCCCGTATCCTAGCAGCGTGGCGGCTCAGAAATAGGGGTTGCCGGACTCCAACCCAAGACTGGCGCGGCCGAAGGGCAGGGCGTTGGGCTCCCACGACATCAACCCGTGCGAGGCCAAGGCGTTCATGTCGCGCGCCCGCATCTGCACGGGGTGATCGTCTTTTTGTCCCGGCACCCCCATTGCCATCACCAAACGATCGACCGCGCGCCGACACAATTGGGCGGCAAAAGCGACGTTCCGTTTGAACCGTACTCGCTGCATCCGGTCCAACACGCCGCCTGCGCGGCCCACCGCGTTGATCTCGTCAAGATCGGCGGCGATCAGGTGCCGCGCCGCATCGATCTCGGCCGCGGCTTCCGCGATCTTCAATTGCAATGGTGCATGTTCGGCCAATTTGTCGGCCGACAAGACGCCCATGCGTCCTTGGATCGAGGCGAGATAAGCGTCCAACGCCCCCTGTGCCACCCCGAAACACGGCCCGATCGTCGTGAACGAGCCCACCCCCATCATCGGCAGCTTGTAGAGGTGCGAGGCGTTCACTGCCGTCCCCGGTGCGGTCCCTTGGTTGGCGTCGTCGAATCCCAGTTCGCGGTGCTTCGGTACGACCGCGTCCGCGATTTTCAAGTCGTTCGTCCCAGTCCCCTTCAATCCGCTCGCATGCCAGGTGTCCAGCACCTCGATGTCGCCGCGCGGCACCAACACGGTCGTCATGCGCGGCGCATCGCCACCCTCGTCGACCGGGATCAGCACGATCACCCAATCGGCATGGTCGATCCCGCTCGCGTAATGCCAGGTGCCGTTGATCCGATAGCCGTCGTTTTCCGGCACCGCGGTGACATCGGAATGGGCATAGGCCGAACACACGATGGCATCCGGATCGACGCCCCACACGTCGTCTTGCGCCGCGGCGGCGAACATCCCAACGATCCAATGATGGCTCGCCACCACGCTGGCGATCCACGCCGACGACGCACACCCTTCCGCCAGCTTCGCCGACACATGCACCAACGCCCCGAAGTCGAGCTCATACCCGCCGCACCGCGCCGGCTGCTGCACCCGAAAGAACCCGCCGGCCTTAAAATCGGCGATCGTCGCGTCGGGCAGTTTGCGCAGCGCGTTGGTTTCGGCGGCACGGGCTTCAAGCGCGGGCACCAAAGCACCGGCGCGCGCGATCAAGTCGTCGAGCGTGGCCGTGTCGGTGTTCTGGGCGGTCGTCATGGTCGGTCTAACGGGCGTTCGTCAAAGAGAGTTCGCCTCGGAGATGGCATCGTCGACCTTTTCCCGGATTCGCTGAACGTCATTGTCGGCGTTATCGATATAGGTCCGGACACAATCAAGATAGTAGTCGAGGTCTCTGTTGTATCGGCGAACCTCGCGATTGTAGGCGTCGACTTCGTATTGGTCGGTAAACCGAAACGGTTTAATCGGCTTTCCGAACGGCTGCGAACACTGATGGTCGGGATAGCCGCCGAAGCCAAAATTCGTCCCGCCAAAAACAACGGCGCTCGCCGACGATGCACCCGTAATGATCGAGACGACGATCATTGTTGCTGTCACCTTCCCCATGGTGCCCCCCTTTGCTCGAGGGCGATCTTAGTCCGATCGGGGATGGGTGATGCAAGAAACTAGCTCACCGTCACCACGACCCGCCCCGTCGCCTTGCGCTGGCGCAGCGTCTCCATCGCCTCGACCGCTTGTTCCAGCGGATACGTCGCCGAGATCAACGGCTTGAGCTTGCCGTCGGCGTACATCTTGAACAGCTCGTCCATGCTGATCGCCAATTTGTCGGGCGCGCGCTCGGTGAAATAGCGCAAGCTGCAGCCCATCGCCGAACGATGCTTCACCAACAGCCGATTCGCCGGAATCTTCGGCATGCCGCCGACGAAACCGAAAATCAAATAGCGGCCGCCCCACCCCAACGACGACAATGCCGGATCGAACAAATCGCCCGCCACCGGATCGAACACGACGTCCACGCCATCGCCGCCAGTCAGTTCGTTGACCCGCGCCTTAAGGTCTTCGTCGCGGTAGTTGATCCCGTGGTCCGCACCATGCGCGGCGGCCACATCAAGCTTGTCGGCGCTGCTCGCCCCGGCAATCACGGTCGCGCCCATCGCCTTGCTGATCTCGACCGCCGTCAGACCGGTGCCGCCCGAGGCGCCGAGTACCAAAACCGTTTGCCCGGCCTGCACCTCGCCCTGCCAGCGCAACGCCACGTGCGAGGACACATAGCCCACGTAAAACGCGCCCGCGACCTCCCACGGCATGCCGTCGGGCACGCGGTAGGTATCTTGCACCCGCGCCACCGCCTGGTCGGCAAAGCCGCCATAGGCCAGCTTGGCCAGCACGCGGTCGCCCACCGCAAACTCGCTCACGCCCTCGCCGAGCGCCGCCACGGTTCCCGCGGCTTCCAACCCCGGCGCGAACGGGAAGTCCGGCTTGGTTTGATAGTTGCCTTGGGTCATCACGATGTCGGCGAAATTGACCGACGCGGCCTTGACGTCCATCAGAATTTCGCCGGGTCCGGCGGCGGGGGGCGCGACATCCTCTAGCTTCAAAACCGAGGGGTCGCCCCATTCCCGACAAATCACCGCGCGCATATCGTCCTCCTGTTGAATGCGGGCGGACCATAGCAAAGCGCCGCTGGCTTGGCACTCGCCGCCCACCGCGCGTAGAGTCGGGCAAAGGAACATCATCATGCCGCAGCAATACCAGCATCCATTGCTTCCCCAAGCGACGCACGACGAAGATGCGTTGCAGTCCTTCGTCATCAGCATGCGCGGCCATATTTCGGCCAACCTCACGCCGGGCATCCGCACCGCGTTCGAGCACGACGTCGCCCCGGCCTATCGAAAGGCCCATGGCCGCGCGCCGGCGAACCGCCACGAGGTACGCCGCGCCATGCTGCGCCACCCGTTCCATCAGTCCTGGAGTTCCATCATCCGCACGACCCAGGAACTGATTTGGGATTCGCCCGGTCATTCCGCGCTGCGCCAGATCGATCACATCAACGCCGCCGCCAAACCGCGCGACAAGACGTTGGGCACGCTTACCCTCGATCCCACCGTGACCATCCCGCCCTATCTCTCGGCGGTCGACATTCATTGCATGCCGGGCAATTTCCACCAGGAAGTGTCCGACGACGACGATGTCTATGCCGCCGCCGTCTACGACCGCGGCGCCTACATCTACATCATGGGCGGCATGGGGCCCTTGGGCGATGCTTTGGGCCAAATGATGGTCGGCTACGTGCAAGACAACTTCGAGAACTTCGCACCCAAACGCATTCTCGACATGGGTTGCGGTATCGGGAGCGGGTTGCTGCCCTTCGTCGATGCTTTTCCGGATGCCGAGATTCACGGCATCGATGTCGCCGCGCCGATGCTGCGCTACGGCCATGCCCGGGCCGAGGCCTTGGGCCGCAAGGTCCATTTTTCGCAACAGGACGCCGAGCGCACCAATTTCCCGGACGCCTCCTTCGATCTCGTGATGACCCACATCGTCGTCCACGAAACCTCGCAAAAGGCGCTGCGCAACATCCTTAAGGAATGCCGCCGCCTTCTAAGGCCCGGCGGCGTCACGGTGCATTGCGAAACCCCGATGTACGACGATCGCCTGTCGCCCTTCGATCAGGCGCAAACCGATTGGGATACTTATTTCAACAACGAACCTTTCGTCGGGCCGATGCACGGCCTCGATGCCGATGCGCTGATGCGCGAAGCCGGCTTTGCCGACGACGAAATCGCCAACGGCGATCTCCCGCTCTACGTGCCGGGGGTCGATGATGGCGAGGGCGGGGACGACTACCGCCACCGCATCGGGGGCTATCTCAGCATCCTCGGCGCGCGGCGCCGGACCTAGCCGATGACCGTTTGGCAGCTCCTGTCGATGCTGGTCGGCTTCGCCATTCTCGGGCCGGTCGTCATGTTGCCGACCCTCATCGCGATTTCGCGCAAGCATCCCAAGATGCTTTTGATCGCGCTGTTCAACGGTATGTTCGCCTGGACGGTGCTGGGCTGGGTCGCCCTGCTGATCTGGGCCAACGTCCCGGCCAAAAAACCCGTTCCCGCCTAAAGCGCGGCGAACGCCGCATCGACCAATCGCCGCCCGCGCGGCCCCAGTCCGGGACCCCAATACATCAGGTTCGGCAGGTAAGAAAACGCAAGGCCGGTGACCGGATCGGCAAACCCGATCCGGCCGCCCGCACCGGGATGACCGAAGGCTTGCGCATTGGGCCCCATCGGCGCGCCCGGCGGGTCGTTGAGCAAGAACCCGTTCGCATACTTGTTGTGTTGGCCGAAGATCGCATCGACGCTCTCGCCGCTAAACGTGATCGCCCGATCGCGCGTTTCTTGCTTCATCAGTCGCGTTCCGCCCAGGCGCCCGCCCGCGCCGAGGCAGGCGAAGAACTTGGCGATGCCGCGCGCCGTGCCGTGGCCGCTCCCGGCGCCGATTTCCGATTTGCGCCAGACCTCGAGGTTGAACCGGTCGTTGCCTTCGGCCAACCCGCGCATGTTTTTCGTCAGCGCCTCCATGTCGGCCGGCATCGGGATGTCCGCACCTTCCGGCGGCGCTTCGGGCACGATCTCGGCGCAACGCGCGATCTCGTCGTCGCGCAAGGCAAACGCGAAGTCGATGCCCAACGGCCTGGCGATCTCTTCGCGCATGAACGGCCCGATGGTCCGCCCGTCGATGCGCCGGATCACCTCGCCCAGCAGATAGCCGTAGGTCAGGTTGAGATAGGTCGGTTGCGCGTCGAACGGCGGGTGCCGCGCGCTTTCGGCCAGCGCCGTCGTCATCGTCTCCCAATCGTAGATATCGCCCGGCTTCAAGTCGGCATCGACATAGGCCAGCGCGGCGCGATGCTGAAAGATATCGCGCACCGTTACGTCTTCTTTTCCGTTTTGGGCAAACTCGGGCCAGTAATGCGCCACCGGCTTGTCGATCTCCAACAGCCCGCGGTCGATCAGCATATGGCCCATCACCGACACGAACGCCTTTGAGACAGAGAAACTCGCGCACAGGGTATCTTTCGCCCAACGCTTGGTGCGCGCCGCATCGCGGAAGCCGCCCCACATGTCCACCACCGGCTCGCCGTCGAGATAGACCGCGACGCTCGCGCCCAGTTCGTCGTGCTCCGCGAAATTCTCCATGAAGGCGTCTTTGACGCCGGCAAAGCGCGCATCGCACGTGCCTTCGATTTTCGGTCCTGGCGTATTCATCGCTTCCCTCGCTGTCCCTGGCGGATGATGATGGCCCCCCGGCCATCACGCAACCGGAGGGGCCATGGCGCTCGGCGCGCTCAGTCATATCGCGTTCACCGTCAGCGACCTGGATCGCTCGGCGGCGTTTTACGACCTCGTGCTCGGGTTCATGGGCTACACCCGTTGGCCCGCCGTGGCCGGTCAGGCCAAATGGAAAAAGCCTGGCGTCGGCATCGTCCTGATCTACGCCGCGTCGACCGATCGGGCCCATGACCGCACCGCCCCGGGCCTACACCACTATTCGTTCGAAGCCGACACCCGCGCCGAGGTCGACGCGCTGCACGCGCTCTTGGTGGCCAACGACGTCACGATTCTCGATGCCCCGGCGGACTATGCCTATACCAAGGGCTATTATGCGGTGTTCTTTGCCGACCCCGACGGGCTCAAACTAGAATTGTGTTTTGCCCCGCACGCCTATACGCCCACCCCCTGATCTGAGGAGACCGCGATGAGCGACGCTGCCTTGCCCTACACCAAACCCAATATCGATTGGGCCGAGATCGAGCGTTGGGACCGCGCCTACTACCTGCACAACGTCGCCGCCCAAGAAGAATACGTGTTTGCCGGCATCGAAGGGGCCGACGGCAACTACCTCTACACCGCAAACGGCGACAAGCTCCTGGATTTCCAAAGCCAATTGGTGTCCGACAACATGGGCCACCGCCATCCGCGCGTGCATGCCGAGATCAACCGCGCGATGGAACGCTTCGGCCATGTGTTCTTCGGCTTCGGCACCGACTACCGCGCCCGCGCCGCCAAGCTCGTGATCGACGACATCCTGGGCGCCGACGACTGGGCCGGCCGCCTGCGCATTTTATCCAGCGGCACCGAAGCCGTGGAAAACGCCATGACCATGGCGCGGCTCTACACCAACAAACCGATCGTGCTCACCCAAGAACGCTCCTACCACGGGCTGGTGCCCGGCGCGACGCAGGTGCCGGGCTACCGCGGCAACCTCTCGACCGGCCCCAACACCGGCGACAACCGCGACGTGCCGGGCTTTCCGGGGTCCGGTATCGTCGCCGTGCCGACCCCCGAACACAGCGACTGGCAGGGCGAAGGACGCTTGCCCTCGCTCGAACAGACCGAGGAAATCATCCGCAGCGTAGGCGCCGGCAAGATCGCCGCGATCATCACCGAAACCATGTTCGGTGGCGCCAGCTTTATGCCGCACCACAGCTACCTCAAAGGCCTGCACGATCTGTGTCGCAAGCACGGCATCTTGTGGATTCTCGACGATGTGCTGTGCGGCTTCGGCCGCCTCGGCGAATGGTTCTCCTACCAAATCGAACCCGGCATATCGCCCGACCTGATGGCGCTCGGCAAAGGCATCAACGGCTGTGCGCTGCCGGTCGGTGCGGTGGTCGCCTCGAAAGACATCGCCGAGTTCTTTGATCGCGCCCGGTGGTGGAGCGGGTCCACCCACGACGGTCATCCCTTGGTCTGCGCCTCCATCGTCGGCAACCTCGAAGCGATGATCGAAGACGACATGATCGAAAAAGGCCGTGCGCGCGGCGCGCAACTCAAAGATCGGCTCGAGGCTCTAAAGGACAAGCATCCCAGCATCGGGCGCATTTCGGGCCGCGGGATCTACTTTACGATCGACTTGGTCGATCCGAACGGCGATCCGATCATCGCCGAAGACCGCGATACCTTGTTCGAAGGCGACCTCTCGCAAAACCCCAACAACATCTTCGCCGCGGCGTGCGGCGCGCGCGGCTTGTTCGCGGGCGGTTTCATGCCCAACACGGTCAAGGCGGCCCCGCCGCTCACCATCACCGAAGAAGAAGTCGACTTCGCAACCGGGGTAATGGACGAAGCCTTCAGCGCGGTGGAGAAGGTGCACCACTAGGTCTGCGCAGCTTGCGGATCAGCGGCTTGAGCATTTGCGGCGTGAGGTAGATCGGAAACTGCGCCAGCGCGAAATAGATCCACGTCAGGTCGGGCAAGACCCCGCCGGTCGCGCCCAGCATCAGGCCCATGTTGCGTTGCGACACCATGAACCCCAGCGACAGCGCGCTATCGCGTCCGGCCCACCAAAAGCTGACGGCCGTCGCGGTGAACATCACGAAGAAAATCACGAACGACAGCGCGGTCAGGCCGATCATCAGCCACGGGGCCGCCAAGAACCCCGTGGTCACGTTCTCCATGATCGCCGCCGAAAACACATACAGCAGGATGATGTTGACCCCATCGATCTCGGCACTGCGACCGACGATCCGCGCATAGCCCGCAACGCGTCGGATGATCGTTGCGGCCACGGCGGCCCCGCCCAGCAACGCGGCGAGCTGCCCACCCAGCACCAATGGCGCCAACGACATCTCGGGCCCGAAGTAGATCAACGCAAACAGCGCCGCGGTGAATGGCACCGAAATCGTCGTCACCACCAGCGTTACCAGAATCAGCGTCGCATCAAGCCCGACCAGCGCCGCAAACGCCGGCGCCGAAATCAACGGCGAGGCCATCGATTGCAGCATGATCGCCAGAAACAAATCCGGTGTGCTGGCATCGACGCCCGCGATCAGCATCACGGCACCGAACACGCCCGGCACCACCAGCATCGACCAGCCCGACGCCAGCAACACCAACCGCGGTTGGCGCAACCGCTGGCGCACTTGGTTGAGGTCGACCCGCATGAACGCGATGGTCAGCAACGCAAAGATCGAAAACGTCAGAAACGGCCGCAAGATCTCGCCCATCCACGGCACCGCGATCGCAATGAAGATCACCGCCGCCACGGCGCGTGTTCCTTGGCGACCCAGCCAGGACAGTACCGACGCCACCGCGCGAAGAAGGATCATTCAGAGGTCCACAGGAGGCCCGGCACGCCGGGCGGGATGGTCGTCAGCCGCCGGCCGCCGTCATTTGGCGGCACAGCATGAGGGTCTGCCGCGCGATCTTGCTCCATTCGCTGGCGTCGTCCAACGTCAGATAGCGCTCGTACCCGGCCAGCGCCTCGGCATAATCCGAATCGCGGAAATGCAATTGCGCCAGATTGAAGATCGCATCGGCGTAGTTCTTGTCTTTCTTCACCGCGC
Organism: Alphaproteobacteria bacterium; assembly: GCA_038121105.1. Lineage (GTDB taxonomy): Bacteria > Pseudomonadota > Alphaproteobacteria > SHVP01 > SHVP01 > CALJDF01. The sequence goes on from JAYONB010000005.1 coordinate 60,934, forward strand.
GCGCCAGCGTCTCCTTGGCCTCGTCGCGTTTGTCTTCTTTATCCAGCACGTCGCCCAGGTTGTAGAGCGCCTCGACGTAGTGCGGATCGCTCGACAGCGCATGCTGGAAGAAGAACCTGGCCTCGCGCAGCTTGCCCTGCTCGCGTTGCACGTTGCCCAGATTGAACGCGATCACTGCATCGTTGCGATCCAGGTCGAGGCAGCGCAGGTACAGGGATTCGGCCGCCGCATAGTCGCCGTCCTCTTCGGCGATCTCGGCCGCTTCGAACAATTCGTCGACCGAGGGGTTGGACGCGGCCCCCGGCATCGGCAATTGCATCTGCCCGTCAAAATCGGCGTGCCGGTCGCCGATCTGCATCACGATCCCGTCGGCCGCCGAATGCGTCAGCTTGACCTGGCTTAGGCCCTTGTCCGGGTCGTGCCGCTTCATCGCGAACACGCTGGCGATGATGTCGGGCAGGCCCGCCCCTTCGTCTTGCAACCGGGCGATCTCGCGCGCGGCCACCAAATCGCGAAAGCCCGCGGTGCCATCGTCGGTTTCAATGACGTCGAACAGCATCAACATGGCGATCGTTTCTGCGCTCAGCCCGGTTTGCCGCGCCATCATGTCCGGCGTGATCGAACGCTCGATTGCGGGCAGGGCCGGGCCCTTGCCCAGAGCGCGCAAAAAAGCGTTCTCGCTGATGCACTCGGCGCCGACGCTGCGCGCCTGCTCCAGCCGGGCGTCCAGCACCCCGCTATCCATCAAGGTATAGCCGCCATGGCCGACCACGGCGAGGCGCGTCCGGCGGGTCACCCCGCGACTCACCCGACCGCCTTTGGCCGCCACGGCTTGCGCGGCGGCACGTTGGGTCATGGCACCCAGCCGCCCGATCAGGGTGATGGTTTTGCGGTTGAAGCCGGTCACCGACACTCGCTCGTTCGCCTACGTTGCGCCGGCCCAGACCGGTGCTGGCATTGTGCCGTCACCTAGCCCGCGGCGCCAGCGGCCTTCTTGCGTTTGGCCTTGGGGGCCGCCTTGGCTTTGGTCTTGCCGGCGGTCTTGGCTTTCTTGCGCGACTGGCTTTTGGCGGGCGGCTTTTTGGTTTCGCCCTCGTCGATCGACCGCTTCAGCGCATCCATCAGGTTGATGACCTGGCCGCGTTCGGGCGCTTTGGCGATCACCGGCGTCGTGCCTTTGACCTTGGCTTTGACGACTTCGGTCAGGGCTTCTTGGTAGTAGTCGACGAATTCCGAAGTATCGAACGCGCCCTCGAATTGCTCGATCAATTGGTTGGCGAGCTTCACCGCCGTCGCATCGAGTTTGCCGTTGCCGATCTCGGCAAAGTACTCGGTGTGCTGCCGCACCTCGGCCTCGGTCCGTACCGTGTTGAGCACGAATCCGTTTTCGCGCGGGATCAATAACACCAATCGCTCGCGGCCCGACATCACGACGCGCGCCAGGGCCGCCTTGTCGCGTTCCTTCATCGCCTCTTGCAGGACGCGATAGGTTTCGTCGGCGACGGGTCCGTCGGGCGCGATGTAATAGGGCGAATCGAGATACATCGTATCCACGGTGTCGAGGTCGATGAACTTCTCGATACTGATGGTCTTGGTCGATTCGATCTGGATCTGATCGAGGTCTTCGTCCTCGATCACGACATAGCTGTCTTTTTCGAACTCGTAGCCTTTCACCAGGTCGGCGCGCTCCACCGCGCCCAGTTCCGGGTCGTGCGGTTTCATCTGCACGCGGTTATGCGTGTCCTTGTGCAGCATGTTGAAGCGAATGCGGTGGGTGTCGCTGGTCGCGTTGTACATCCGCACCGGACACGAAACGAGCGAGAGTTTGAGATAGCCTTTCCACGTCGCGCGAGGCGCCATGACCAACCTCCGAGCCCCGAGGGCTTTAGGAAACCTTCAACCAATACTTCTACATGACTTTGTACCTATTTGTTAATAGGCACTTTTTTCTTCAGCGCCGATGTGAGTCTTGCCGCCGACTTGTCGAGGTCTTGCCACGGATCGCGGCTGAGTTGCGTCAGGCGCTCGGGCACGGACTGCCAGTCGAAGTCGCGCGGGTCCTCGATGTCGCGCAATTCCTCCCACGCCACCGGGGTCGCCACCGGCGCACCCGCGCGGGTCCGCAACGAATACGACGCCACCGCCGTCGCGCCGCGCCCGTTGCGCAAGTAATCCGCGAAAATCTTGCCTTTGCGTGCCGGCTTTTGCGGATTGTCCGTGTAGCGCTTGGGATGCTTGCGGGCGAGCAGGCGCACCACCCCGTGCGAGAACCCCTTCATCTCCTTCCAGTCGTGCCGCCGCTCGATCGCCATCACGACGTGCAGCCCTTTGCCGCCGGTGGTGCGCACGAAGCTGGTAATCCCCAGGTCTTCCAATTCGTCGCGCACCTGAAACGCCGCGTCGACCACGCTGCGCCAATCCACCGACTCGTCGGGATCAAGATCGAACACGATCCGGTCGGGTCGCTCGATATTGTCGACCTTGCAGCCCCCGGGATGAAACTCGATCACCCCGAATTGCGACAACGACAGCAGACCTTTGGCGTCTTCGATGAACAAATAGTCGTCGCGCTCTTTTTCGTCGTCGTCGCCGTACATGCCGATCTTCTTGATCTCGGGCGGCATGCCGTCACTGGCGTGGCGCTGATAGAACATGTCGTCCAGCTTGCCGGTCGGGCAACGCACCAAGGTGATCGGTCGGCCCACGATGTCGGGCAGCATCCAGTCGCCGACCTTGGCGTAGTACAGCGCAAGGTCGAGCTTGGTCGGCCCGTCCTCGGCGAACATGCGCCGCTCGGGATTGGTGATCCATAGGCCGGCCAGCACCGCGTCGGTCACCAGCTTCGGCTTCACCGGCGCATCGCCCGCCCCGGCGGCCTTGTCCGCCCGCAGGCCCTTGTAGCGCGCCGCCCGCAAATGGTTCCGCCCGGTCCGGTTGGCGTATTCCACCTCCACGACCAACTTGGGCTGCACCCACACCGCGTCTTGCACGTCGGCTTCGCTGTCGGGATCGATCACCAAGCTCGCAATTGGCCCGTCGCGCGCGATCTCCTTCAGCGCTTTGATCAAGCGTGCGCCTTCGCGTTCGGCAAAGCCGGTGCCGACGCGCCCCACGTAATGCAGTTTGTGGTTCGTGCGTTCGGCCAACAGCAACGCGCCCAACCCGCCACCGGCTTTCCCGGCGGCATAGCCCACCACCTCGAAATCGCCCGCCGCCGACGTCTTCACCTTCAGCCAGGTCTTGGTCTTGCCCGACGCATAGGGCGCATCCGCCCGCTTCGAGATAATCCCTTCCAACCCCATATTGGCGGCCTGGGCGAAAAACGCCGGCCCGCCGCCGTCATGATGGTCGCTGAACTGCACCGGGCTATCCGCGCCAACCGCGTCCTGCAGCAACCCCTCCAGCGCGTCCTTGCGCGCCGCCAAGGGTGCGCCGCGCAGGTCGTAGCCGTCGAGGTACATCAGGTCGAACGCGAAATAGACCAGCTTCTCCTTGGCGCCGTCCGCCAAGGCGTCTTGCAACAAACCAAAGCTCGTGATCCCGGTCGGGGTCTGTACGCAGACCTCGCCGTCGATCAGCGCCTCTTTGCAGGGCAGCTCGGCCAGGAAATCCGCAATGGGCTGGTACTTCTCGGTCCAGTCATGGCCGTTGCGCGTGGTTAGCCGCGTTTCGCCGTCGCTGATCCGTGCGATGGTGCGATAGCCGTCGAACTTGATCTCGTGCAGCCAATCGTCGTTGTCCGGCGCGTGCGCGGTCAGCGTGGCGAGCTGCGGTTTCGGCGCTTCGGGCAGTGCCGCTTTTTTCGCGCCCTTGATCTTGGCGGGCTTGGGTTTCGGTTTGGCTGCGCGCAGCAGCGGTGCCGGCGCCGCGTGGTCTTCCAGTTCCTGCACCATCACGCCCGACACCACGCTCTCGGGCGCGTCCTCGGTGATAATCCCGTCGGCTTCGGGTTGCGCATAGATGTCGCGCTCTTTGATCAGCAGCCACTCTTTGCCGGTCGCCTTGTCGCCCTTGATGCGGACCAGCGCCCAGCCGCCCTTCATCTTTTTGCCGTCGAGCCGAAACTTCATGTCGCCGCGCTCGTAGTCGGCCTCGGGATCGTCGGTCATCGGCACCCACGCGCCGGTGTCCCACACGATCACCGAACCCCCGCCATATTCGCCTTGCGGGATCGTGCCCTCGAAACGGCCGTAGCTCACCGGATGATCTTCCGTGCGTACCGCCAAGCGTTTGACCTTGGGGTCAAGGCTCGGGCCGCGCGTCACCGCCCAGCTCTTCAGCACGCCGCCCATTTCGATACGAAAGTCGTAATGCAGCCGGCTCGCGTCGTGCATTTGCACCACGAACATGTTGCCGCTGACGCTGGGCGCCGAGGCGGCCGGTTCCGGCGTCACGCGAAAGTCGCGCTTGGCCTTGTATTCCTCGAGATCGGTGACGCTGCCGCGGGTCTTGGACGCCGTCTTCTTCTTGCTTGGTTTGCGGCGGCCGGTCGGCTTTTTGGCCATGGATCAGGTCCCGGCGCGGGTCGGGCGCGTCCTAGGTCGTCGTTTCCTGCACGGCTTCTTGGTAGGCGCCCGGCGCCTGCGCCATCGCGAAGAGCACGTCGGTCAGACTGACCACGCCGACGACCTTGCCGTCATGGATCACCGGCATATGCCGAAACCCCCGCGTCGATATCGTGCGAAACACGTCTGCGACCGTCGTTTGGGGGCGGCACGCTACGACCTTTTTGACGGCGATCTCTTCCACCGCCATGCCGTGGATCAGGTCGGCGCCTTGGGCAACTGCTTTGACGATGTCGCGTTCCGACAGCACGCCGACGAACTTGCCTTCGTCGCCGACGACCATCAGCAGTCCAATACGATTGTCGGTCAGGGACTTGGCGGCGTCGACGACCGTCGATGTCGGCGTCACGGTAACGACCTTCCGGTTCTTGCGCCGGACTATTTGATCAACTTCCATACTCTAAGCTCCGCTCCCCCACCCGCGATTATGCATGATTCGTCCGTGTCGGCCACGGGTTGTGCCGGGGCAAAAGGAATCTCCCCGCCGCAAATGTGGTTAAACGTCTTGTCGACGTCCGAGATTCACCGGCAATCCAGCACAAAGCCCGCTTCCGGTCGAGGGCTCGACTTAGCGCACCGCGCCCGCGACATAGAGAATTTCCGGATAGGTTTGCGGCGCCCGCCCTTGGTCGGCCACCGATAAATCGCCCGCCAGGGTCGCCAGCATCGGCACCTGGGGAAAGGATTTCGCGGGCGCAAAACCGCATTCGACGGCGAGGTCCTTCAGGTCCATCTCATGCATCGTTTCCATGAACGGTTCCGCGTTGAAGTGTGCGCCCCAGCGATGCCACTGCGCGTCGAACGGCTGCTTGGCGAAATATTGCTGCGATTCGCAATGCAGCATTACCCCGCCCGGCCGCAGCAAGCGGCGGCATTCGCGGTAGATGTTGCGGATCGCCTTGTTGGAGGTTTCGTGCAGCATGATGCTCGACACCACCAGATCGAAACTGCCGTCGGCAAAGTCGGTCTTCTCCGCGTTCTGTTGCGAAAACCGCACCGCCGCGCCGGCGGCGTCGGCGCGCCGCTTGGCATGCCGTAGGCACGGTGCCGCTACATCGATCGCGTCCACGTCCGCCGCCGGAAATGCCTCGACCAGCGCCAACGTCGAATGGCCCACGGTGCATCCCATGTCGAGTACGCGCCTCACCCCAAGGTCGGGGAAATTGCGTTGGACGAAGGCGGCTAGCGCGGCGCCGACCCCGGCGGCGTCCGCCCCCATGTAACCGTTCGACACGATCACATGGTCGTACAGCGCCCCGGCAAACGCGTCGCCATCGGTCAGTTCGGTGTGGTAGTTGCCCGGCATGCAGTGAATATCGACCGCCGACACATAGCGCGGCGTCCTGACGCTGGGGTCGAGCCGCAGCGTGGCACGTCCTGTGGTCTCGCCGGCGCGCACCGTCGGCCATTGACGCTGGAGCGTCTCGCCCGATACGTCCCACATCATTTCCTGTTGGGTCCGCCGCAACACGCTGGTCCAGGGATAAAGCGCCGTCTCTTCCAGCATCAGACGCAGGTCGCGCCGGTCGGGCGCGTGCCCGTGTCGCCGCCGGTAGGCCGGCGCCAAGGTGTGTTCGGCATAGCTGCGCGCGCCGGGCATCAACGTGCCGCCGATGAAACTGCGCAAGCCCGCGACGAACCGCATGCGCGCGCTTTCGTCGTGGCGTTCGTCGATTAGGTTTGATGGCTCGTTCATCACCGCAGCCTAGCATGCGCCCCCGGCTATCGGCACCGCGCGACACCGCCTAGGATGCGCGCCATGAATACCAACAAGAACGCGCCGCCGGTCGCCGCGCGCAAAACAAACGCAACCGACGATCCCTACGCCTGGCTCCGCGCCGACAATTGGCAGGAGGTCCTGCGCGACCCCAGCGTGCTCGACCCCGAGATCCGCGCCTACCTCGAGGCGGAGAACGCCTATACCGACGCCGTCCTTGCGCCGCTGGCCGATTTGCAGGCCGAGCTGGTGCGCGAAATGCGCGCGCGCATCAAAGAAGACGACGCTACGGTGCCCATCCCGATCGGCGACTGGCGTTATTACCAGCGCTACCGAGAGGGCGGCCAGCATCCGGTCTATTGCCGCACCCGCGGCGACGAGGGCCCGGAAGAAGTGCTGCTCGATGCCGACAAAGAGGCCGAAGGCGCAACCTTCTACCGCATTTCGATGTGGCTCATCGCGGCCGACCACACGCGCTACGCCTACGCCGTCGACCTCACCGGCAGCGAAGACTACGCGCTGCGCGTGCGCGATTGCGCCACCGGCGCCCTGATCGACGACAACCTTGCGCAAACGGCCGGCGACTTCCGCGTTGCCAACGATTCGAACACGCTTTTCTACATTCGCCGCGACGACAACCATCGACCCCGGTGGGTCTACCGCCACGTCATCGGCGAGGATGCAGCCGACGACGTCCTGGTCTATGAGGAAAGCGACTCCGGTTTTTACCTCTCGCTGGGGCGCACCGAAAGCCGGCGCTACATCACCATCGACAGCAGTGCCCACGACAACACGACCGAGGTTCGTCTGATCGATGCCGACGCGCCCGACACCGACCCGGTCTTGGTCGCCCCGCGCGATACCGGCGTCAGCTACAGCGTGTCCCATCGCGCCGATCAACTCGTCATCGTCACCAACGCCGACGACGCCGAAGACTTCAAGATCGTCACCTGTCCCGTGGCGACACCCGGTCGCGCGCATTGGCGCGACCTTGTCCCGCACCAGGCGGGCCGCTTGATCCTCGGCGTCAGCGTTTTCAGCGAAACCATCGTCCGGCTCGAACGGATCGATGCGCTGCCGCGCCTGATCGTGCGGACCGTCGCCGATGGCCGAGAGGAAACCATCGCTTTCGACGAACCCGCCTATGACCTCAGCCTGTCGCACGACATGCCGCACGACCAAGGGGTCATGCGCTTCACCTATTCGTCGATGACCACGCCGGCCACGGTTTACGACTACGATCTCGCCACCGGCACGCGCACCCGGCGCAAACGGCAAGAGGTGCCGTCGGGCCACGATCCTGCCGACTACGTCACCGAACGCCTGACGGCCACCGCGCCGGACGGCGAACAGGTGCCTATTTCGCTGCTTGCCCACAAAGACACCCCGCGCGACGGCACCGCGCCGCTTTTGCTGTATGGCTATGGCTCCTACGGCATCAGCATCCCCGCCGGTTTCAATACCAACCGCCTCAGCCTCGTCGATCGCGGCATCGTCTACGCCATCGCCCACATTCGCGGCGGGATGGAAAAGGGCTACGGCTGGTATCGCGCCGGCAAACTGGGCACCAAGAAAAACACCTTCACCGATTTCATCGCTTGCGCCGAACATCTCATCGCCGGGAAGTACACCGCGGCGGGCCACATCGCGGCGCATGGCGGCAGCGCCGGCGGCATGCTGATGGGCGCCGTCGTCAACATGCGTCCCGACCTGTTCGGCGCCGTCGTGGCCGACGTCCCGTTCGTCGACGTGCTGACCACCATTTGCGACGACACCCTGCCGCTCACCCCGCCCGAATGGGTCGAATGGGGCAACCCCATCACCGACGAGGCCGCGCGCGCCTACATCGCGTCCTATTCGCCCTACGACAACGTCGCGGCGCAGGGTTACCCCGCGATGCTGGTGACCGGCGGCGTGTCCGACCCCCGCGTCACCTATTGGGAACCCGCCAAGTGGGTCGCCAAACTACGCGCCACGAAAACCGACACCCATCCCTTGCTCCTGCACATCAACATGGACGCCGGCCACGCCGGCAAAGCGGGCCGCTTCGACCGCCTCGACGAAGTCGGGCGCATGTACGCCTTCGTCCTGTGGGCGCTCGGCCTCGCAAGCGCCGCACCGTGAACGCTACGCGACGGCCAGTCCGCCGCGTCTTGCCAAGGCCACTGCGGCGGTGTCAGGTAGCCCCAAAGATAACGGGAGAAACCCATGACTGCCGCCGCCCAACCCATTGACGATCTGCACGGCCTGTTCGCGCCCATCGTCGGCGCCGCCAACGTCGTCACCGAGGAGGCCGAGCGCCGCTACTACTCGCGCGACATCTTCTTCTGGAACGACGCGCAGACCGCCGACGTCGTCGTCCGCCCGCGCAACACCGAAGACGTCTCCGCTGTCGTCAAGAAGGCGCGCGAGGCCGGTCTCGTCATCGCCACGCGCGGCGGCGGCATGTCCTACACCAAGGGCTACATCCCGGCGCGCGCCGGTACTGTCATGCTCGACATGCTCGGGCTCAATCGGGTGGTCGAGGTCAACGCCGAGGACCGCTACGTCATCGCCGAAACCGGCTGCACCTGGCAGGCGGTGTTCGAGGCGGTGCAGAAGGCGGGCCTCGCGGTCGCCTTTGCCGCGCCCTATTCGGGCGTCTATTCCACCGTTGGCGGCGCGCTGTCGCAGAACGTGCCCCAGGGCATGGGCGAGATCCTCGCCATCGAGGTCGTGCGCGCCGACGGCAGCGTGCTGCGCACCGGCTCTTTCGGGCGCACTAACGACGACAACCCGTTCTTCCGCCACTACGGCCCCGACCTCACCGGTCTTTTCCTGGGCGACACCGGGTCGTTCGGTATCAAGACGCGCGCCGTCATGAAGCTGGTCAAGCCGCTGCCCGGTATCGCCTATGGCTCGTTCGCTTTCGACACCTACGAGGACGAAGTGCGCGCGATGATCGACATCGCCCACGCCGGCCTCGTCGCCGGCAAGGGCATCCTCGGCCTCGACCCCTACAAGAGCCAGGCTTTCACCAGGGTCAGCTTCAAGGACGCGATCGCCTCCATGGCCGAGGTCTCCAAGGGCAAGGGCGGCTTGCGCAACACCGTGCAGATGGCCACGAAAGGCCGCCACTTCATGGACGGCGTCACCTGGTCGATGCACCTCACTCTCGACGGCGTCAACGATGCTGCCGCCGAAGCCAAGATGGAGATCGCCCGCAAGATCTGCCTCAAGTACGGGCGCGAATTCCCCAACATCCTGCCCAAGGCGATGGCGGCGCGGCGCTTCTTCGTGCGCGGCTTTCTAGGCGAGGATGGCGAGCGCTGGGTGCCGACCAACGCCATGTTCCCGCTGTCGCAGGCCGTGAAGGTCGCGACCGAGGTGCAGCGCTTTTTCGAATCGCACCGCGAGGGCCTGACGCGCCACAACATGATCGAGTCCTACATGACGCACGCGACCGATCAGTACTTCCTGTGCGAGCCGTCGTTCTACTGGTTCGACGAGGTCAGCGAACTGCACTTCCGGCATCTCGACAAGTCCGACGCCGACAGGTTCCGCGGCAACAAGGCCGATCCCGAGGCGCGCGCCTTCGCACAGCAGCTACGCCTCGACCTGCGCGACCTGTTCTACGACCTCGGCGCGACCAACGTGCAGCTCGCCAAGTTCTACCGCTACCAGGAATCGCTGCAGCCCGAGACCGCGCGGCTCGTCGGCGAGCTCAAGGACCTGCTCGACCCGGACCACGCGCTGAGTCCGGGCAATCTGGGATTCGAATAGGGCGCGCAGGAAAGGCCCTCAGTAGAGGCCCGGAATCAATCGATAGCGCACGCGCTGCGCATACTCTCTATAGCCCGGTAGCTCGTCCTGGAGAGTCCGGTCTTCCAGTGCGGTTCTGATCACCGTGATGGTCAACGCCGCTGCTGCCGGCGCGAGCGTCCAAACTGAACTCAGGGCCAGTGCAATGCCGAGCAGCGGCAGGACGTTCCCCGCATACCCCGGGTGCCGCACCACCCTGTAGGGGCCGCTGTCGCACACCACATGCCCGCGCTCGGTCTGAATCCGCACCACGCTCGAAAAGAAACGGTTCTCGGCAAAGGCCCATGTCGCAAAGGCGTATCCGAGCGCTATCAGAACGAAGCCGAGCGCGACGAGCCACGACGGAAACGCGGGGGACCAGCCGTAGCGGTGGTCCAGTCCCGCCACGATGACCAACGGGTAGGCGATGCTCAGGGCCATCAGGGGCGCCAGCACCTTGTCCCAGGCTTTCGCGTTCTCAATGTTCTCGACGTTCTGTCGTTCGGCCATCAGGTCCGGATGCCGCTGCAGCGCCCAGATGCGCCCGCCGATGCCCGAGGCAACGATCAGCACGGCGTAGATCCACGCTTGCCACCATCCGAGATCGCCGCCGCTCGCCAACAAGGCTAGCGGGATGGAGAGATACACCGCGACAATGCGGAGCCACTGGCGCGCGGTGCCCGCCGGAACCGTGCGATGCCCAGTCGGCGCCCGGTTCACGCGCGCTGTCTGCTCATAAGTCCGCAGCCACGACTTGCAGCTACTCCGCCGCTTCGCTCACCACGCACATGTCGCAGTCGGCCGACAGGTTGGGGCGTTCCATGTTGACGATCATATCCTCGGTCGCGCGCAGCAGGTCCGGGTTGGCCTGCGGATAGGCGACGCGGCTCTGGGCCAACCGCAACCGCAGCAACGCTTCTGTCGCGACGTACCCCGTTCGCATCGGCTCGATCACCGGCACCGGCGCGCGTGCGGCGATCTCCGGTCCCAGCACCGCCATGCAGGTGCAGCCTAGGACGACGCTGTCCGCGCCGTCTTCCTCCACGGCCTGGCGCACGGCGTCGTGGATGCGCTGCGTCATGTCCTTGTTGCCGTCGTTCATCGTTTCGATCGCGCCCACCGCGGTCGTCGTGCTGACCACCTCGTCGTCGCGCAGCACGTTGCGGATCGACGCGCACCGCGCGACCGCCCCGGTGCTCCGCAGCCGCTCCTCGGTGATGAAGTTCATGCGCGGCGGCCAGATCTTCACGACGGAGAATTTGCGCCCCACCGTCGCCGACATCGCCAGCGCCGCTTCGCCCGCACCCACCACCGGGATATGCAGCGCCGAGCGCATCTCGTCGATGCCGTAGTCGCCCATCGTGTTGATGAAGACCGCATCGTAGCCCGCCTTCTGCGCTTCGATGGCGCTATCGAGATAGGCCATGATCGACAGGCCGCGTTCGTAGGGCGTGTGCGGAAACACTTTCAGCCGCGGGTTGACCAGCGTGGCCTCAAAGCCCTCGCTGCGTACTTCCTCGATGGGGGCCAGCGGTTCGCGGCGGCCGACGCCGCCACCGATCACGGCGATCCGTTTGGTCATGGCGTGCTCTCCTCGTTTTGGCGGTTCCGTTCGCCACTCACTATAGTGGCGCCGCGTTCGCCCCGCGATGGGCCGGCGCATAACGGCGGAAATCAAAGGGCAAACCGATGGCGCAAGAGGCAATCATCGCGGGCGCCGGGCTCGGCGGCCTGGTCGCCGCCTTGGCGCTCCAGCACCGGGGCGTGCCGGTCAAGGTCTTCGAGCGCGCCTCCGCGCTGGGCGAGGTCGGCGCCGGCGTCTCGCTCGCGCCCAACGCGACACGGGTGCTGATTGCGCTGGGCTTGCGCGATGCGATGGAAAAGATCGCCAATAGCCCCGACGGCATGGGCCGCAAGCACCATGAAACGGGCGCGCTCATCGCGGTCGATGCCTCGCCCGAATACGAATCGAAATACGGCGCGCCCTACTGGCAAGCCCACCGCGCCGATTTTCACGCCGTCTTGGCCCAAGCGGTGCGCGCCAACGATCCCGATGCCATCGCCCTCGACAAAGACGTCGTCGGTTTCGAGGCCGACGACGCAGGTGTCGCGGTGCGCTTCGCCGACGGCACGTCCGCGACGGGGTCGGTCCTCGTCGGCTGCGACGGTCTCAAATCGGTCCTGCGCGACCAGTTATGGAACCCGGGCCAGCCCGAATATCTCGGCTACGTCGCCTATCGCGGCCTGACCCCGGTCGATCGTCTGCCCGCCGGGCTCATCTCGCCGGCGGCCGCCAGCGGTCACGGCCCCGGCACGCATTTCACGCGCTATCTCATTCGCCAAGGCACCATCGTCAACTACGTCGGCTTCGCCAAACGCGACGACTGGATCGACGACGGCTGGCACGTCACCGCCTCGATCGACGAGGTCCTGCAAAGCTTCGCGGGCTGGAACGACGAGACCCGCCTCATTATCGAAAACACCGCCGAAGGGCGGTGCCACAAGTGGGGCATGTTCGGTCGCCCGCCCATGCCGCAATGGACCAAGGGCCGCGTCACGTTGCTGGGCGATGCCGCGCACCCGATGTTGCCGTTCCTCGGCCAGGGGGTTTCGATGGCGATCGAAGACGGCATCGTGCTTGCCCGCGCGCTGGCCGATCACGGCCTCATGCCGGACGCGCTCGCCCGCTACGAAGCGGTACGCAGCCCCCGCGCCAACGAAATCGTCGAGCGCTCCGCCGCGCGCGGCCAACGCACCTTCCAACCCGCCAGTGCCGACGAAAACATGCAAGACGGCCTGCCGCCCGACATCTTCAGCTACGACGCCGTCACCGTCCCGCTGTGAGTGCGGTCAAATCGTTTTGCTTCTGGGCCGACGACGACGCCATCGTCGCGCACCTGATCGCGCAGGTGCTTGACGGCCTCAAAACCGCCACCGCCCGACCGGCCTCAAGTTGGGGCGTTCCGCGCAACGCCTACGACGATGCGCGCTTCGAGATCGGCGACCTCGCGGATCTCGTCGACAACGCCGGTGCCGTCCACGCCCGCCTTCGCATCACCGATGTCTACGATGTTCGTTTCGACGCCATCCCCGAAAAACTCTGGCGCGCCGAAGCCGAACCTAGCGCCCAAGCCTTTCGCCAATCCCACATCCAAGGCTGGCCCCACCTCGCCCTCACGGGCGACACCGTCCTCACCGCGATCCACTTCGAAAAGATCGATTAGCGGGATCACGTTTTCTGTCCCGCTCTTGAAGCGTCGCCACCCCTTACCCCTAGCCCTCTTCAAGAAGTATCGCCGCCTCCTAAGCCGCCCGGCGCAGCTATCCGTGCCGAAGGGCCTCTATTCCCTGGAGAACCAACGGCGCGGCCAAGGCCCGCGTCGCAAAGGATCACAATCTCGGTCCCCGCGATCACGATCCCTGTCCCGCCCTAGTCATGCCGCAGAGCCGTGGCCATCTGTCACCGAACGCCCGGCCCGACGGGCAACTACCAACGCAGGAGAACAACGCGGAAAACCTAAGCCCCTGAAAACAAAGCTATCTTTGGCTTCGTTCGTCGGCGAAAACGCTAAGTTATTGAAAATAAAAGAAAATTTGGGTTCGTTTGGTAATTCAGCACATACCCTGGCAGAACCCTAGGAAAACTGCGGGCCTTGGCTTTGTTTCGGCGGAGAGCCCTTAGTCCTCGTTCAGCCACGCCGTAATGGTGCGTGCCTTGGCGGGCTGGGTCGTATCGCCCGGCGGCAGCTCGCGATAGACGCAGTTCGGGATCACCTCGGCGGTCGGCCGCATGTCGGGGTAGATCGCGCCGGTGGGCTCGTGCAGCACCATCGTCTTGACCTTGAGATGGGGCAGGCGCGAATCGCGGTCCCACTTCATCGCGGCCTGATAGGCATTGCCGAAGGTGCGAATGGCTTTGAGCACGGCGACGGCTTGGTCGTGTAGTTCCATCGGGTCGGGCATGTTCCACGGATTGCGATGCTCGGCGTCGCGCGACCACCAGGGATAGAACGCCCAATGATCTTTCATCACGTGGAACGCCCAATCGAACTGGCTGCCGATCGCGTCGGGCGGCGGGCAGGGCACGCCGACTTGGCCGGTGCTGCGCGCCGGGCCCGGCACGGTCAGTTCGTCGAGGATCAGGCGCTTCACTCGATCGGGCTGCTGCAGCGCAAGCTCCGTCGCGATCATCGAGCCCGTGCGTACGCCGTAAAGATCGATCTCATCGACCCCCAGCGCATCCAACACCCGGCCCAACGCTTCTGCGAAATCGGGAATCTCGGCCACCTTCTTGAACAGCGGCGCCGAATCGCCGTTGCCCAACGTGTCGGGCGCAATCAGCCGCCGCGTGCCGTCGTCCAACGTCTCCAGCAAATTGACCAAGAAACTGCTCGCCACCGGCGACATGTGCAGCGTCACCAAGGGCCGCCCGCCGATCTCTTCCATGGTGCGCCGATAGTGCACCTGGCCTTCTTTGATGCGCACAAAGGCGCGTTCGATGGTCATGCTTCAGTCCCTCGTCGCGACCGCTGTTCCGTCGCGGGCGTCTGTTATAGGTCGTTCTCCACCTTCCCGAAAAGGGGGCGGCGATGTCGATACAGTCTAACGGCAATCGACCGTGCCCGCTTGCGTCGCACGGGCCCTGCCGCGATAAAAGAGACCGAAATCCTGGGGAGGACCGAGTGAGCGAGACTTTTGATCTAATCGTCGTTGGAGCCGGGACGACCGGTATGCCCGCCGCAATGTTCGCGGCCAAACGCGGGGCCAAGGTGTTGGTACTCGAAAGCGGGGCCGAGGTGGGCGGGACGCTCCATGTCGCAATGGGCCAGATCAGTGCCGCCGGCACCCGGGTTCAGGCCGCCAAGGGCATCGAAGATAGCGCCGACCGGCACTATCAAGACATCGTCGACATCACCGACGGGCGCACCAACAAACCCTTCGCCCGCATGGCGGCCGATCATTCCGCCGATACGTTGCACTGGTTACTCGATCTTGGGTGGGAACCTTTGCCCGAGCATCCGGTCAAGGTCGGACATCGCCCGTATTCCGTAGCGCGGACCTATTGGGGGCCGGAGTTTGGCGTCTCGTTGCTCAAGGCGATCCGGCCCGCGTTTCTGGCCGAGGTCGAGCGCGGCGCCATCGCGTTGCGCACCAGCACCGAAGTGACCGACCTGGTGCAAGACGATGCCGGACGGGTTACCGGTGTCACGGCGCGGCGCGATGACGGCGCGACAGAAACCTTTGCCGGCCTAAAGGTGTTGCTCGCCACCGGCGGCTTCGGCGGCGGACACGACTTCTTCAAGGAAGTCACCGGCTATCCGTTGTTCACCTGGGCGTGGCCCGATTGCAAAGGCGAAGGCGCGCGCATGGCCGTCAAGGCGGGCGCCGAAATGTGGCACAAGGACTATTTCATGCCGCGCTGGTCCGGCGTCTCGACGCCCGAATCGGGCGACCTCGTCGCGCGGATCAGCGATACGACCTCGCGGCGTCCGGCTTGGGAAATCTACGTGACGAACGAAGGCAAACGCTTCGTTCCGGAAGACGTCGCCGAACCCCTCGCGCGCGAAGAGGCGCTTCTCAAAGTGCCGGACCTCACCTTTTGGGTGGTTTACGACGAGACCATTCGCCAAGACGCGCCGCCGTTCTTCGACGAAGTCGATCCCGAAAAGGCGCATGGCTGGATGGGCAAACATCCGTCCTTCGTGACCGCCGACACCCTCGAAGAGCTCGCCGCTGCCGCCGGGATCGACTCGGCCAATTTCCTCAAGACCGTCGCCGACTACAACGCCGCCGTCGATGCCGGCAAAGACCCGTTGGGGCGCACGCACTTGCCGCGTCGGATCGAAAACGGGCCGTTCTATGCCGTCAAACATCACGGCGCGGCGGCGACGACGATCCCCGGCCTCTCCATCAACGAAAAGTTCGAGGTCATCCGTGGCGACGGATCGGTGATCGAGAACCTCTACGCCGCGGGCGAGATTCTCGGCATGGGACTGCATTCGGCCAACGCTTTCGTCGGTGGCCTCGGGCTCATGCCGGCAATGACCTACGGTCGTCTACTCGGCGAACGGTGGTTGCATTGGGATCACGTGCCCGACGCGGCGGACTAGTCGCCGAGATTCGTGCCCACGCACAAGGCCACGCACCCGATCTCCGAGGCCGGGCCGCTTTCGAAGCCAAGCGCCGCCGGGTCGCGCCATTCCAGATAGCAGCCTTCGGTGAGGTTGTGTTGCGTGCCGGTTGCGGCATTGGCATCCGCGTAGGTCCACATCGGGGCATCGCCGTGCACGACATACACCCACCGGCGTTTGTCCTGGACGCTGCCGCGATGCACCGTGTTGGCGGGCGCCCAGCCAGGCGGAATATGAACCAGACACACCGGGTGGAATCGGGGGTCGGGCGCATCGCGGCCGTCCGACAGCATCTTGATCTTGCAGCCCGGCAGGTCGGGATGCGGCGCCCACGGCAAGGCCTCCGAGTTCGCGACGTGCGGTGCGTTGAAATCCGTCCCAAAGGAGTCCAGATCGCCTTCGAACGGAATGTAGTTGAACTCCAGCGGGCCGGTGCCCCATTCCAGGATCATGCACCCCAACTCGCTGGTCGGGTCCAATGAAATCCCATGGATCGACCGTGGCGTCCGGTCGAGCAAAAAGCCTTTGCGGAAATCGAACGGCGTTCCTTCGATCGTCGTCGGCAGGTCGTACTCGTGATACGGAATATTGCCGAACAAAATGAACACCCCTTCGCGGGTCTCGCCGTGGTGGTGGCGTTCGATCTTGTCGATCTTGAACCCCGGCGGCAGATAAGCTTTGCGCAAATTCGCCCCGGTCTCGGGATCGAAATGAAGTTCCTTCGATTTCGTACCGGGGAATTGCGGGTGCCAATCACCCCACGCGAGGGTGTTGGTGTCGATCATCGTCACGGGTTCGGTCATGTTGGGCCTCCAACCCGAAGGCTAGGCAGGACGACCCCAGCGGTCAATCGACGCCCCGGTTGTGACGGCGGACGGGCCTCCCCTACACTACGTCGACCGGCACACACGGTCCGCGATACCAAAGGAGCGACGCCATGCCCGTTCACGCGACGCACGACATGTTTCCCGACGCAAACCATGACGAACAGGCGCGTCAAGATTTCGTCCGGATGTTCAAACTGCAGGTGCAAGGCGGCTTCGGCCCCGGCAATCGGGTGCTCTACGAAAAGAAGGTGAAGCCCGCCTTCGAACGCGCCACGCAACGGCCTCCGAGGTCGCGCAGCGAAGTCCGCAAGGCCATGGGGCGCGAGCCTTACAACAAGATGTGGAGCGCCCTCCTCAGAACGTCGCAGGAACTGCTCTACGAATCGGTCGGGCCGAGCGTCGAACGACAGCTCCCGGCCCTGCAAAAGCGCGCCAAGGCCTATGCCGGACGCCGTGGCACATTGGCGCTAGACCCGGCGTTGAAGATTCCGAGCTACCACGCGGCCGTCAACATCCACTGCAAACCGGGCGGCTATCACGCCGAACTACACGACGACGGCGACATTTACGCAGGCGCCGAGTACGACCGCACGGTCCATATGTACCTCATGGGCGCGATGGGGCCGAACAACGACGACTTCGGCCGCTCGGCCGCGAAGTGGCTGGGACGAAACCACCCCAAGATGGCGGTCGACCGCGTGCTCGACATGGGATGCACCATCGGCCATTCCACCTTGGCGTGGTGCGACGAGTACCCCGATGCGGAGATCCACGCGATTGATGTCGCGGCGCCGTGCCTGCGCTACGCCCATGCCCGGGCCGAAGCGATGAACAAGACCGTGCATTTCCATCAGATGAACGCCGAGCGTACGCCGTTCGAGGCCGGGTCTTTTGATGTCGTGGTGTCGCACATCATGATGCACGAGACCTCGACCAAGGCGCTGCCCCGTATCTACAAGGAGTGTTTCCGCTTGCTGCGTCCCGGCGGAATCATGATGCACCTCGATGCCCGGTTCGTCAGTGCCAACATCTACGACCAGTACCAGCAAGAGTGGGATGCGCATTACAACAACGAACCCTTCTTTGGCACCCTGTGCGACACGGATCTGGTTGCCGCCGCGCGCGATGCGGGCTTTGCCGCGGACAAAATTCTCGAAACCTATATTCCGTCGCACTACAAACCGCGCCAAGGACTCGAAGCGCCGATCAACGACACCATGAAGGGCGATTACTTCATGCTCAGCGCGACGCGCTAAGCGTCGAACTCAAACACAATGGCCCGCCCACGCGGCGGGCCATACCTATTTTGGAGGACCCACATGGATGTCGCGAAAGCCCATGGGGCGGCTATACCGAAGCTCGGCTTCGGTACCTTTCCGCTCAAAGACGACGATGCCCGACGCATGGTCGCGCATGCCCTCAAGGCAGGGTATCGCCACATCGATACCGCCCAGATGTATGCCAACGAAGCGGAAGTGGGCGAAGCCATCGCGAACGCCGAAGTGCCGCGAGACGAGATCTTTCTGACCACCAAGGTGTGGCCCGACAACTTCGGCGACGGGCCGTTGCAGACCTCGGTGGAGGAGAGTCTCGCGAAGCTGCGGGTCGACGCGGTCGACTTACTTCTTCTCCATTGGCCCAAGTTCGATCGCCCGTTGGATGAGACGGTGCGGGCCTTGAATGCGGTCCAGCGGGCCGGCATGGCGCGCCACATCGGGGTCAGCAACTTCACTGCGGCGCTTCTCCGCGAGGCGTGGGCCGTAACCGAGGTGCCGCTGGCCAACAACCAAGTGGAGTACCACCCCTATCTCAACCAAGGCCCGGTATTGGAGGTCGTCCGCGACCGCGGCATGACGCTCACGGCCTACATGCCCAATGCCCGCGGCAAAGTGTTCGAAGACGAAACGCTTCGCGAGATCGGTGCGCCGCACGGCAAGACGCCGGGTCAAGTCGCGTTGCGCTGGCTTTATCAGCAAGACGGCGTGGTGGCGATTCCGCGAACCGCCAGCGAGGCACATGCCGACGAGAACATCGGCATCCTCGACTTTGCGCTGTCGAACGACGAAGTAAAGCAGATCGACGCGCTGGCGCAGCCCGACGGTCGCCTGCTGAACCCGCCGGGGCTCGCGCCAACCTGGGACTAGTTAGCTGCGATCTTTGATTGGCAGGATGGGACGGGTCTCGATTTCATCGTCGCGCGGTACGAAGGACGGCCGGTCGGTGAACCGGTCGAACCACTTTTTCATCGCCGGTCGTTTGTCGCGCCAATCCCACGGCAGGATGCCTTTTTCGTGCTGCCAGTCGTGGTACTTCAGCGCGCAGGCGATCGAGATCTGTCCGACGGTGAGGCCCTCGTAGCCGGCGCAATCCGCATTCACCCGATCCAGCCCACGTTTGATGGCCGCTTCGATCCGGTCGCGGTATTCGCCCCGGATATGATCTTCCGGGCGGTTGATCTCGAACTGACGCTGGCTCGACAGGTCGAAGAGTTGATCGCCAAGGGTTAGCCGAGTGAGTTCGATCCAACGTGCCGCGCCGTCTGCGGGGAACAGGCGCGGTTCGGGCCTGAGCGAATCGAGGAATTCGTATATCACGTGCCCGCCGTAGATCGGCGTGCCGTCGTCGAGGACCAGCGTCGGCACCTTCGACAGCGGGTTTACCGCCGCGAGTTCATCCCACTGCTCGTAGGGGATACAGGGCCTGGGCTCCAGGTCGTCGTACACGCCCTTTTCGATGGCGACGACCTGGACTTTATGAATGAGTCCCTTGAGCGGCGTGTAGTAAAGCTTCATGTGCTGACCCCAAACAATCGATTGATGGCGGGCAGCCTATCACGCCGACGGTGCAATATGCCGCCGCTGGCTAAAGCGCCGCGGTGGCCTCTTCAACGATGGTGCCCTTAAAGAAGTCCGGATTCATTTGCGTATGAAGGCGCGTCACGTTTTCAAATGCAAATGCGCGAAAGTCGGGCTCGGTGAGCAACCCGTCCTCGACCATCTCCCAAGCTTCGGGAATGACTTTCGTCGGGTCGGGCACGTCCCAATGACCGATATCGGAGCCGAGGAACGCATTGAGCTTTTGCCCGAACGGGTTGAGGCGGGAATCGAAAGCAGCACCGTTCATACGATCGTCGGCTTCGCATCCGATATAGAAGTTGGGCAGGAAGCGTGTCCCGATGTCTTCTTTCTTCTCCAGCCCGATCGCTTTCCAATCATCGACATCGGCCGCCGTCTCGCCGCCCGGGGGGCTGGCAAAGATGCTGTCGAGCGTTTCGGGATCCGTTGTCGCATGGACGAGATCGCCGCCGTACCGGGTGAAATAGTCCGCCAAGGCGGCCCGGTCCAAGAGCGCCGGATCGGTGACCCGCCGAAGCGCGTCGACGTTCCGCTTTTCCCAGTGCTCGACGATGTCGTTCAAAAGGCTCAACGCCCAACCCGCACCGCCTTCGAGAAAGGCAATGCGCAGATCGGGGAACCGTTGGGTGACGCCGCCCATGAACAAGGCTTTGCACGCGGCCTCGGCCCCGGCCGCGAAATGGCCGATATGGTTGTACATAAAGTTGGTGGTCGTCCCGCGCGCACCCCAGCCGGCGCCCATCCCGTTGTGGTGGGTTGCGGGCGCCACGCCCAGCTCAAGGCACTTGGCCCAGACGGGGTCGTAATCGTAAAGGCTGTCGACGGCGAGCGGATCGATCCAGGCCGCTTGTTTGTTCTCGGCGCCCTCGAGTGGGCGGCGGACGCAGCCCGGAATCGTCACCGTCTTGAAGCCACGTTCTTTGACCGCGAATTCCATCTCGGCGATCGCTTCCGCCGGCGTGTGGATCGGGATGACCGCCGAGGGCGCCATTCTGTCGCGGTGGGCGTCGAAAAGGTCGGCATACATCACGTTGAGGGCCCGGCACCCGCCGAGCCGGAGTTCTTCGTCGTCGCTCGAAGCGATCGGAATGCCGACGGAGGTGTACATGATCGCAAAGTCGATCCCGAACTCGTCGAGGCGTTCGCGGATGAGATTGGGCAGCATGGTCGTGGCGCGCTCGCGCGGGTCGGCCGTGTTGACCAGCCATGACGGGGGTCGCATTAACCGGCGCTGCTGTCGGGTCTTTGCGTCAAGCGCGTACCAGCCTTCCGCGTCGTCGTGGTACGGGCTATTGGCTTCGTGGATTTGGCGGTACCGCTCGGCCAAGCTTTTGCCGCCCACTTGCCGCAAGTAATCCAAGAAGACCGGTAGAATTTCTACAATATGGCCATCGCCATCGATGATGGGATGGTCGATGGATTTTCGGATCTCGGCCGCGTTTCTGCTGCTCATCGGGGGCCCGTTCAGTGGTGGGAAGGCGCCGTATCCTAACGCGCCAACCCTGCTGGCCTGAGTCTCGCGTGACCAGTTCCGCGACAAACTTATCCACAATTGATGCAAATTTGCGATTCACAAGCTGTGTTATGCAGAATTGCATATCATTCTTGCGACCTTCGGTGATGTGGCGCCCTGTGACCTCTGCCTAAGCTCTAGTTCTGGAAATAGAGCCTATTTGGGGGAGGGCCAGTCATGCTTCAACAAACGGACCAACCGCTGGAACGCCAGATGGACCGCGCCTCGGCGCCCCTGCCGTTCCCGATGTCGTCGCCAGCCGCGGCGCGCGGCACGGTGACGCCGACGCTACCTGGATTTCCGAGCCCGCTCGCCGCCGCGATTCTGGGCGACCAGCCCGGTCGCCCTATCCCGCGGCTCAGTCCACGCGAGACCGAATGCCTCGAATGGACGGCGCAAGGCAAAACGACCTGGGAAATCGCTCAGATTCTATGTCTGTCGGATTCGACGGTGAACTACTACATCCGCAACGCCATGAAGAAGCTCGCCGTGCACACCAAGGCGCACGCCGTCTCCAAGGCCGCCGTGTTGGGCATGTTCGGATGACAACGCGATCGGCCTGGTCGACCAACGATGGCCATCGCCTTACCGGTTTGAGGGCCGGGTCTGTGGCGTTCATAGCGTCCTGCGACCCTGCGTTTCCTGTACCGCACCCAGGAGCGCAACTCGGATGCCGGCCCTGCCGGCGGCGGGCACCGACCTCCTCTGGGGTCCGTCTCGCGACCCGCGCCCTCAATGCATCTCTTCTCTGGAAGGAGGACTGACGTGAAAGAAGCACTTGCGAACGAGACAGGGATCAGTCGCTGGTTTCGACTAAGGCAGCTTCTGGTTTCGCTGGGCCTACAAAAAAGAAAAGCCGACGGCAGCGGTCGTCGAGCCGCCTACACCGATTATTGGCAGGTTCGAAACCACCGCGCTGCCGCGCCGACGCGAAAGTAAGGACAAGCTTCCGCCGAGACTAACGGCGGCAAATCAACCCCAAAAAAGGGGAACCGGCGGACGTAACCGCGCCGCCGGACAAGGGGGGTCCGTTTCATGTTTACGTATGAAATCTACGTGTTCGAGCGTGGTCGTTGGGTCTTGGAATCGTCCTACGCGGCCGATCGGCGCGATGAGGCACTCAATCTCGCCCGGCGAATTGAGAACAATAAAAGTGCCGATGGTGTCCAGGTTATTCGCGAGCGTGTCGATGCCGGTACCGGGCGGATCGAACGAACGACGGTGTACAACACTTGGCGGCGTCGCAAAGCCAAAGCATGGCGCGCCGCACGTGGGGACGCCCCTGGGCCCTATGCCGACCTGTTGGCAGCGGCGACCGATGACGAAGAGCTCTTGCCGGAGCCCATCTATCCTGACCCGCCGGCGCCACCCGAATTTGTTCCCCCGGTGGGTCGTGTCCTGACGAAGCTTGTCGCGATTGCGGTTGCCAGTCTTGGCCTTGCGTCTCTAATCACCGCCGTACACAGCGGTGCCTCGGCGGGCGCCCTTGGGCTGTAGGGACCATGACCCCGCAAGATTTCGTCGACATGCTGCGTCGCCATGATCGGTTCTTGAACCGACAAAGTGGTGGAAAACGTGCGGTCCTGACGAACTGCAACCTATCCGGATTACGTCTGACGAACCTAAATCTCAGAGAAGCAAAACTGACAGGCGTCAGTTTTCGTGGATGCCGGTTCGTCAACGCCGACTTTTCCTTTGCCGATCTATTCGCGGCCGATTTCGGAAATGCCGAACTGCGTGGCGCCAACCTTCACCGGGCCGACTTGCGTGGCGCCCGACTGTCCGAGACCGTGCTGCGTGACGCCAACCTTAAGGAAGCGGATCTGCGTCCCGGGGCGCTGGTTATTGACCAACAGCAGCCGAGAAGCAGCGGAAAAAGCGACTTTACGGTTGAGAAAACCACTGAGGACAAAGGACGGAGCGTTGACCTCACGGGGGCCGATCTGTGTCGGGCGAACTTGGAAGCGGCAAAGCTACAGAGCGCCAAGATGGTCGGCGCCGATCTCAATCGGGCGAACCTAAACTTCGCTCGGCTGGAAGGGGCGAATATGAGAGGCGCCGTTCTGTCTGATGTTCGGTTGACGAGCGTCGACTTCGTCGGCGCCAAAGTGAGCGTGGCATCTGCCGAATGGACCCCGACTCTGAGGGACACGTTACGTCAACACGCTTTATGGTCCGATTCAGATGGACGCAAAGGGAGACGCGCGGAGCTTTCCGGCGCCGACCTGCAGGGGGTCGATCTATCGCATGCCTTTCTCTCGGGGGCGGACTTAAGTGGTGCCAATCTGTCGGGCGCGAATTTGAGCGATACCGAGTTCGTTTCTGCGAACCTCAGCAATGCAAAAATGGACGGCGCGTACTTGTCCCGGACGGATTTGTCGGGAACGAAGATGTCAGGTGTTTCGATGTGCGGGGCTGTCCTCACCAGCGTTCGGATGGAGCCGGTCGTTCAGCAGCGACGCGACGGAAAAGGTACCAAGCTCGTCAAGACCGACCTGACCAATGCCGACCTCACGGGGGTGCAAGTCGCCTACACCTCGATGCATAAGGCCCGCCTAGAGGGGCTCAAGCACGACGGCATCGTGACCGCGATCGCGGAGCGCATGGACCGGCTTCAACCGAGTTAAGGCCCTTGCACCGGCTGGTGTTTGGGTGACACGCTGGGCGGATGACACAACAACAAATCCGTTATGCCTACGTCGATGTGAATGGTGGGCAGGTCCATTACCGGTCGAGCGGCCGAACCGGTGGCGCCCTGGTATGTTTCCATCAAACGCCTCTGTCCTCGCGCATGTACGAGCGCGCCTTGCCGCTGCTCGGTGCGCGGCTTCGGGCATTCGCCTTCGATACGCCGGGATACGGCGCATCAACGCCTCTTATTCCCGGTCCGCCGACTCTCGAGGGTTATGCGGCGCAGCTGGTGGCCGCGATGGATGCCATCGGTCTGGATCGCGTGGCGGTTTGCGGCTTCGCCACCGGCGCGGCGATCGCGGTCGAGGTCGCGCGCCAATTGGGCAAGCGCGGAAGCCATCTCGTTTTGTCGGGGACGCCTCTTCTGAGCGATTCGCGGCTGAAGATGTTTGCCGAAAACCTCGGCGAACCGAACCTCGAAGCCAGCGGGGCCCACGTCCAACAGGTCTGGGACAGCCGCATGGAAAACTACGGACCCGACAACGATCTTGACCAGGTGCAAATGGCGGTGGCGGAAACCATCCGCGTGTACGACCGGTTCAATTGGGGCCTATTGGCGGTCGCCAAATACGACTTGGCCACTGCATTACGCGCCTTGGATGTACCGGCCCTCTTCATCAGCGCGGAGCATGACAAGTTGTCGCCAGAGAACAGCGACGCCGCCAGCCTCGTGCATGGCGCCCGCGAATTGTACGTTCCCAATGCGCAGCCGCAGCTGTGCTGGACAGACCCGGAGCGGTTTGCCGAAGAAGTGTTCAAGTTCGTCGACCCTACCGGTTGACCACGGTGTTTGATGCGACGCCCCTCTTGCGCGCATTTGCACGATACCGACTCAATGGGCTGCACACGTTTGATGCCGCAACGATCCAGCGCAGGACCCTGCGTAAACTCGTGCATCGCGCACGTAACACGCGTTTTGGACATGATCACGGGTTTTCGCGCATTGGCGATGTCGCCGATTTTCAGCACCGGGTGCCGTTACGCGATTTTGAAGAGTTTTGGTCGGGTTATTGGGCGGGCTCATTTCCCAATCTCGTCGACGTTACCTGGCCGGGCCACATTCCCTATTTCGCGTTGACCTCGGGCACATCGTCGGGGCGGAGCAATTACATCCCGGTCAGTAGGGAAATGTTGCGGAGCAACCGGCGCGCCGCGGTCGACATTTACGCATTTCATTTGCGGGCCAATCCAGAAAGCCGACTCCTTGCCGGCAAGAGCATGATGCTGAGTGGGTCGACCCAACTGACCGAGGAGGCGCCCGGTGTCAGCAGTGGGGACCTGAGCGGGATCATGGCGGCCTCGGTGCCTTGGTATGCCCGGTCGCGCTTCTTTCCGCCGCCGGACATCGGCCGCATCCAGGATTGGGAAGAGAAAATGGCCCTTATTGCCGCCCGCTCGCGGCAGGAGACCATTCGCGTCGTCGGCGGCACCACAAGTTGGCTGGTGCTGTTTCTCGACCAAGTCTTGAAAAACGCGCGCGGCGCAAGGTTGGTCGACGTGTATCCGGACCTCGACCTTCTGGTGCACGGCGGGGTTAGTTTCGAACCTTATCGGACCCACGTCGAAAGATTGTGCGCCGGGATGTCGACGGATGTGCGCGAGGTCTATCCGGCGAGCGAGGGGTTCATTGCGATCGCCGACGCCGGTCCCGATGACGGGCTCCGTCTTTGTCTCGATCACGGCATTTTCTTCGAATTCGTGCCTGTCACCGACTTGGAGTCGACAGCACAGAGGCGTTATTGGATCGACGATATTGAAGAAGGTGTTGACTACGCGATCGCCGTGACGACCTGCGCCGGGCTTTGGTCCTACCTCGTGGGAGATACCGTTCGGTTCGTCGATCGGGCCAACGCGCGAATCGTTGTAACTGGGCGCACCGCCCAAATGCTGTCGGCGTTCGGCGAACATGTCATCGTTTCCGAACTGGACCGGGCGATATCGGCGGCGTGTCGTGCGACGGAGTGCGCCGTTGTCGACTATGCCGTCGGCGCCGTCTTCCCGCGCGACGGACACGCCAAGGGGCATCACGTAGTTGTTGCCGAGTTCGAAAGCCGCCAGCCGGACCCCGATCGCTTCACGGCTTTGGTCGACGCGGCCCTCCAGGAAGAGAACGACGACTATCGCGCCCATCGATCGGGCGACTTCGGTGTCGGGCGCCCCCAACTCGTCGTGGGCGCCTCCGGCATGTTCAGGTCATGGATGACGGCGCGCGGCAAACTCGGCGGCCAAAACAAAGTGCCGCGTATCCTGACCGACCCCCAGCTGCTCGCCGAATTGCGCACATTTGCAGAGGATTTCACGCCATAGGCTCTTGAACCCGGCCGTGGGTTTTCGTCGCCGGGGTGCGGGGTTCTCCGAGGCGTAGAATCTTGTTGCGCTGATTGTCAGAAGCCTCTATTTCGCTTTTCCGCAGAGGCGCTCGTCCACGTCCAGTGGGGGCGTCTCTCGTAGTTTTGGATCATCTGGCGGCATCGCCTTTCTTGGACTGGCTGGCATCCACCGCGCCACTGGGGAGGAAAAATTGGAAGCTCTCAAATTCGCGGCACCGGCGACGTCGGGTCAAATCGACATTGGGACCCATGTAGTGGGCGATCTTTCCGGCATCGATCCGAGTCTGTTGATGGACGAAGACCACCTGATGACGGTTCTGAAAGAAGCGCTTGAGGCACAAGCCTTCACCATCTTGGGAGCGCAGAGTTACAAGTTCCCTGGCGAGGATTCGGGCGTTACCGGGTTCTACATTCTCTCCGAAAGTCATGCGGCGTTTCACAGCTATCCCGAATACGGATACATCGCGCTGGATATTTTTTCCTGCGGCGCATCCCGGCCGGACCATGTCCTTGCCCATGTGGCGCGAGCGTTGGGTGCCGATGAAACGGCCACCAAGTCCCTCGACCGCCGCGCGACGCTCTAGCCACTGCGGCCGTTTTCCGCGCCGACTCCCGGCAAATGCGCGATGGCATTTGCATAATACGCAACGAGCTGACGGTCGGCCGGATTGATTCGGTATAGGCCGTCCGTTTCCAGCACCATATGACGAAGCAAGAGCATGCGTAGCCCGACACCGACGGCGTAGTCGCGGTCGGCCCGCGGCAGATAAACTTGAACCCCCTGCGCTTCGAGTGATTTCATCAGATCGAAGACTGAGGCCTTGATCTCGATCTCGCTGACCGGTTGGTCGTCCTTGGTCAAAAGGACGGTGGCCACCAACGCGACCGGCGTGACCGGGACGACGGCACCGACGGCGTCCATCAGGTGGCGACCGAGCGCTTCGATCTGGTCGAAACGTTCGGTCGCCTCTTCATCGGCAAATTCGGTGCCGTTGCTCGCGAGGTAATCGGTCAAAGAGATCGGCGTGCCGAAATTGACGCAGGCGTAGCCGAAGCGATGCCAACGGCGGCGCAAGATAAGACCGATTTGGTGGCCGAGGAAACCAAACGCCTTGGTTAGGGCAGAGCCGGTGCCGATGCGGGGCAATTCTTTATCGAGCGAACGCAACAGCGTTCGATCTTCGAGGACCCGGTCGTAGTTGATCCCGACCGGGATGAAGATCAGGTCACGCCCGCTCGCTGGGTCGAACGCCCCCACCATGCAGGAAAGAAGTCCCAAGCGGGGCTCGCGCAAGCGGCCGTCTCGGCTCAGTCCACCCTCCGGATAGACAGCCTGCACCACGCCACCCTCAGTCGCCATTTGGACATAACGTGCGAGGACTTTGCGGTAGAGCAGGCTGCCTGATTTCCGCCGAATGAAATAGGCGCCCAGGGTTCGGATCAGCGTTTGGAGTGGCCAGATTCTGGCCCATTCTCCCACCGCGTAGCTGAGCGCTGCGGTTGATGCGGCTAGATACCCAACCAGAACGTAATCCATGTTGCTGCGGTGGTTCATGACGAAAACCACGGAAGCATTCTCCGGTACCGCAGAAATCTGCTCCGGGTCGGTGTAGCCGAGTCGAACGCGGTAGAGCGAACGGGCCACTTGCCGAGCCAGCCAATAGCCCACTCGAAAATAGGCGTAGGCATTGAACGACGGGACGATTTCTCGGGCGTACCGAGCGACCTCCCGGACGACGGCTTCGCGCGGTTTGTCGCTCTCTTCCGCTTCGGCCTCGGCGGCTTTCATGATTTCCGGGTCGTATGTGAGGCGATCAATCAGCACCGCCCGTCGCGTGAGCCGGAAGGGCTCAATCCTAAGCTGCAACCTCGTGTTGAGATCGTTGATGACTCGGTTGACCCGCCGGCGGAGGTACCAGCGCACGCTGGGGATCAAGAGCCGGTCCAACGTCGCCCAGGCGGCCATCACCCCAACCAGGACGATCATCCAGATCGGGACAGGAACAGTCTCGAGCATGCCACCTCCGGGCTTGATCTTATCAGGACTTGGGCAGTAGGTCGGGCATCCGCCTGAGCGCCCCCGGGGTATTTAATTTGGCGGTTGAGAGGCGCGGCCCGGACCGCTAGAACCCCTGGCGGAGGTTGGCAATTTGAATTTTTCTGCTCCGTCCCGTTGTCGGAACGGATCCCGTATCGCCGTGGTGGGCGCCGGCATCGCAGGCCTTGGCTGCGCGTGGGCGCTCTCCAAGCACCATCACGTCACCCTTTTCGAGGCGGCGGACCGGCTCGGCGGCCACAGCCACACGGTCGATGCCCCATTGGGCGATCGGAAGATTGCCGTCGATACCGGATTCATCGTCTACAACAACGTTAACTACCCCAACCTCATCGAGCTTTTCGACACGCTGAACGTGCCGACCGAGCCGAGCGACATGTCGTTTTCGGTATCGCTCGATGGTGGGACGTTCGAATACGCTAGCCCGCTGCCAACTGGGCCGATTTGCCAACCGGCCAATCTCTTGCGTCCGCAATTCCTGCGGATGCTGATCGACATCGTGCGGTTTTACCGACATGCGCTGCGCGCGCAGAGGGAAGGGACGGCAGCCGACCTCACGGTGCGCGAGCTGCTCGAACAAGGTGGGTACTCGGAGACTTATTGGTATCTTCATATCCTGCCGATGGCCTCGGCTATTTGGTCGACGCCGGTCGACCAAATTCTCGAATTCGATGCGGCCAACTTCATTCGTTTCTACGACGAACACGGTCTGTTGCGGTTTCGCGATCGACCGAAGTGGCGCACGGTAACGGGTGGAAGTCGGACCTACGTGCAAAAGTTGGCGGACGACTTCGCGGGAGAAATTCGCGTCGGCGCCCCAGTGCGCGCGGTGACGCGGGGGGTCGGCGGTGCTACGGTTCGGACTGATACCGCCGAGCAAGAATTCGATCATGTCGTTTTTGCCACCCATGCCGACAAAACATTGGGGATTTTGGGGGAGGATCGGACCGCTGCCGAGCATGCGGCGCTTTCGCCGTTCAAATACGCGCGCAGTACCGTGACGCTTCATCAGGATGCGGCGCAGATGCCTGCACGAAAGGGCGCTTGGTCGAGTTGGAATTATCAGGCACGGACCGGCATGGATTCCAGCCGTCCGGTGCCCGTGACCTATTGGATGAACAGGTTGCAGAACATCGATCCAGGGATACCGCTATTTGCGTCGTTGAACCCCTGGACGCAACCTGCACCCGACAAGGTTCTAGGTCGTTACGAGTACGAGCACCCGGTGTTCTCGCGCGACACGGTCATTGCGCAGCAAGCGCTCACGGCTGTGCAGGGGGCGCGAAGTACGTGGTATTGCGGCGCCTATTGCGGCTTCGGCTTTCACGAAGACGGCCTCAAGTCGGGATTGCGTGTGGCGCGGACCCTCGGCGCCGAAACGCCATGGGCGCCGATCGACGCAGAGCGCTACGTGTATCGAGAGACGGCCGCGGCATGACCGCTCTGCCGGAACCCTGTCTCTATGTCGGCAAGGTTATGCATGCGCGCCTCAAACCCGCGCGGCATCGGTTCGTGTATCGGGTCTTCTCGCTCTTCTTGAACTTGGACCAACTGGAAACGACCGCGAGAAAACTCAGGCTTTTCTCGGTCGACCGATTCAATGTCCTAAGCTTTCACGCAAAAGACCATGGCGATGGATCGGGTGATCTCAAGAATTGGATTCGCGGTCATCTCCGTAGCGCGGGGTACGCGGGCGACGGGCCCATCTACATTCAGTGCTATCCCCGTCTTTGGGGGTACGTCTTCAATCCGCTGAGTGTCTACTATTGCTATACGAGCAATGGGTCGCTTGAGGCGATCTTGCATGAGGTCAGCAATACGTTCGGCGACCGTCACTCCTATTTGCTGCCGGTTTCCGCTAACGGTGAACCAGGTCCGATCTTTCAATCCTGTGCCAAGAAGCTTTATGTATCGCCGTTCAATCCGGTCGACCATCGTTACGACTTCAAAGTCCGCGAACCGGACGATCGCTATGCCATTGCCATTCGCGAGTTCGATTCCGAGGGCGAGGTTCTCGTGGCGACGTTCGACGGGCGGCGACGGGCCCTTACCAATGGCGCCCTCCTACGGGCCGTTTTGGCGCATCCCCTCATGACGCTCAAGGTCATTGTGGCGATCCACTGGGAGGCTTTCCGGCTATGGCGGAAAGGCGTCCCGGTCGCCAAGAGACCCGAACAATCAATTGGCGAAATTTCCATTCAAGGCCCGGCAGACGACGCCGATGCTACAAATGTCCATCCTGCGATGATCCAAACTCCGGAACTTCGCGTATTCTCTCGGTGACCATAGGAGCGGCAGAATTCGATGCACACGCCTGACGCCACAATCACCCCCAATATCGCGGCCGTACGGCCGGATGACATCCCCTGGCTGTACCGCCGATTCGTTCGCGGATTCCAGCGGAAATTCCGCGCCGGTACGCTGCACTACGTCCTGCCCAATGGCGCGAAGGGCACGATCCATGGTCGCGAGACCGGGCCGGAGGGAACCATCTTGTTGCACCGATGGCGGGCCGTTCGTCGTTTGATTTTTCGCGGCAGCCTCGGCTTTGCCGAAGCCTATTTGGACGGTGACTGGGAAAGCTCGGATCTGCCCACGTTTGTGGAACTCGTCACCCGGAACGCGGTCAACCGGCGGGTCGGTACGTTTTGGCAACGGGTGTCGGATCGCATTCGTCACAATCGACGCAGCAACACAAAATCGGGCAGCCGCCGAAACATCGCGGCGCACTACGATTTGGGCAACGATTTCTACGCGGCGTGGCTTGATCCGTCGATGACCTATTCCTCGGCGGTCTATCCCGAAGATGCAGAACTGCTGGAAGAGGCGCAGTCGACGAAGTACGCGCGCTTACTCGATCTGATTGCGGCGAAGCCCGGCGAACGGGTTTTAGAGATCGGATGCGGT
This sequence comes from Alphaproteobacteria bacterium, assembly GCA_038121105.1. Taxonomy (GTDB): domain Bacteria; phylum Pseudomonadota; class Alphaproteobacteria; order SHVP01; family SHVP01; genus CALJDF01. Next base: position 92,306 of record JAYONB010000005.1, read on the forward strand.
TGGGGCGGGTTTGCCGAGTTTGCGGCCCGGCGTGGCGTGGCGGTCACGGGCATCACGATCTCGCCTGCTCAGTTCGAGTTCGCCCAGCAGCGGATCGCGCGTGCCGGCCTTTCGGATCTTGCGGAAATCCGCCTCTGCGACTATCGCGATGTCGAAGGGTCGTTCGATCACGTCGTCTCCATCGAAATGATCGAGGCCGTGGGCGAATCGTATTGGCCGATCTATTTCGATCGCATCGCGCAATGCGTGCGTCGCGGGGGGCGCGTCGCCATACAAGCCATCACGACCCACGACGATCACTTCGCCCACTACAGGCGCCGCGCGGACTTCATTCAAACTTACATTTTCCCGGGCGGCATGCTGCCCTGCCGCAGCGCGTTGCGGGAACATGCGCATCGGGTCGGCCTGAAGTGGCTGCAAGACGACGGCTTCGCGCCTCACTACGCACGCACGCTGGGCGAGTGGCGCGAGAAATTTGTCGAAGCGTGGCCGCGCATTCGCACCATGGGGTTCGACGACAGGTTCCGGCGCTTGTGGGAGTTCTACCTGGCGAGTTGCGAGGGAAGCTTCCGAGCGCGCGGTATCGACGTCCTTCAGATTGCGCTTGTCAAAGCCTAGCTCAGGACCTTTGTTGATCGACGGATCAACGGGAAGTACGCCGAATACGGTAGGCACCGCAGGAACTTCATTTGCCAGGCGAAGCGCTTTGGAAAAGTGATTTCGAAGCGGTCCGACAAAAGGCCCCTGTAGAACGCACGTGCGGCGACATCGGCCTTCATGAGAAACGGCATCTTGAAGTCGTTGTTGGCGGTCAGCGGTGTTTCCACGAATCCTGGGTCCACCAGTTGCAGCTTAACGTCCGCCCGGTCGAGGTCGAATTTCAGCGACTCGCACATATTGATGAGCGCAGCTTTCGTTGCGCCGTAGGCCGATGCCGCCGGAAGTCCGCGATAGCCCGCTACCGAGGAGACAACGGCGAGGTGGCCTGATTGGCGCGCGATCATGTCGGGCATTGCCGCTTCCAGAACGTGTACCGTGCCCATGAGATTCACCTCCACAATGCGCCGGAAGGTCTCGGCGCTGAAATCGCGTGCGCCAAACGGGGTGTAGGTGGCGGCGCAGGTCACGCAGAGGTCGATTTGACCGAGCATGGCCGCAACCTCTCGGTGGGCCGCAGCGGTCGCCGCTGGATCGGCGACATCTACCGCAACGGTCCGAATGGTGCCGGAAAGGCCTTCGCCCGCTTTCACAACCTCGGCAAGCGAGGCCGCACCACGGGCGCTGATCACGACGTCGACCCCGTGTCGGGCGAGTTCGAGGGAGAGCTCTCGGCCGATACCGGTGCTGCCGCCTACGACCCAAGCCTTGTTAAAACGCCGTTCTGCCATACATGCCTCTATACCGCTCTTTCGTGGGTTAATATTGGGCGGGCCAAGATAACCGAGACGGAGAATAGAGGAACGATGCAGCGGATGCCGGGAATATCGATGGGGGCGTGGCGGTCCCTGATGACTGTTCTGGTCATTGCCGCGACGGCTGCTCTATCCGCACCCGCCGCGGGTATGGAACCCTACGATGGCAAACTTGCGTTCGATGTTATCCGTGGCGACAAGTCGATCGGCAGCCATGTCATCACCTTCCGCGAGGTCGGCGACGAAACCCATGTCGACATCGATATCAAACTTGTCGTTAAGATCGGATTTCTGACCGTGTTCCGCTACGAACACAAAAACCGCGAGGTCTGGCGCGACGGTCGCTTGGTCTCGGTGGAAACCGACACCGACGACAATGGAAAAGAATTTGCGATTCGTGCCAAGAAGCGGCCTGACGGTTTTTTTGTTGAAACGCTCGCGGAAGAGACCCTTCTGCCGGTGCCCGTTATCCCGACCAGTTATTGGAATCCCGTCATTCTGGAAGATTTACGTTGGTTCGATACGCAGCGCGGCATTTTGCTCGACGTTGACGTCGAAGCAGGCGATCTTGAGCAGGTGCTGCTGGCGAGCGGCCAGTCGGTTGAGGCGCGGCGCTACGAGATTACCGGCGATCTCAATATAACCGTTTGGTATACGCCGAAAGGCGAGTGGGTGAAGTTGGTGTTTCCCGCGCGCGGTGCCGATATCGAATACGTCCTGACCGACGGCTACACCGGCACGCGACTGACCCAAGCGCAATGAACGACATTTCAATGCAAGCCGCCGCGTATGCGGCCTATTTTGAACGCGTGTCGCCCGACAACTTGGAAGAACTACGCACGCTGTGCGCGCCCGACGTTCGATTCCGCGACCCCTTCAACGACGTGCGTGGGCAAGATCAGATCATTCGCATCTTTGCGAAAATGTATGAGGACGTCGCCGAGCCGACATTCGAGGTTCTCGACAGTGCGGTCTCCGGATCGAACAGCTACATCCGCTGGATTTTCCGGTTCAAGAATAAGAAGAACGGTCGGACATTTTCGGTCGATGGCATGACCGAGGTGCATTTCGACGAGACCGGGCGCGTGACCGCGCATCTCGACCATTGGGATGTGGCCTCGCAGCTGTACGAACATGTGCCCGTTTTGGGCTTTGTCCTGAGAATGATCCGACGCCGTTTGGCGCTTAAGCCGGCGTAGTCACTTCGTTGGCCGAATCGCGCCGATCTTTGGCGGCGATCAGTCGGCGGATTTGTGCCTGTTTGGCGGCCGTCAAAGGGAAGCCCCACATCAGCGCGATGGCAGCCACTTTGAAGACCACCGGAACGATGGCGTAGAGGATGGCGAGGGTGAGGAGCGTCTCGGGCAGATTGTCGCCGACGACGCGTTGGAAATCGACGAACTCGAGGATGGGAAAGGCGATTCCAGCCGCCAGTGCTAGCGACAGTTTTTGCGTGATCGACCAAACCGCAAAGAAGATTCCGGTGCGCTTCTCGCGATGCCGTAGTTCGTCGAGGTCGACAACGTCGGCTTGCATGGCGGGCGGCAGCACTAGGTCGGCGCCCAACCCGAAGCCCGTGAAGAGTGAGATGACCAGAAGCCACATTGCGTCGCCGGCACCGAGTAAGGGCACCCACACGAAAAAGGCGCACACCAAGATCATGGCGGCGGTCCACACGCGATGTTTCCCGTAACGCTTCGATAGAACCAGCCAGAACGGCACGCTGAGAAGAGCCATCACGAAATAGACGCCGAGAATCCAACTCAACATCGTGTCGCTGGCGCGGAGGTTGTGCTGCACAAACAGCAAGAACAAGGTGATCGGAAACCCGTTCGCAATGCTGTTCAGAAAGAAGGCGGCGACGAGGCGTTGAAACGGTTTGTTGCTGCGGACGGCGGCGCGGGCGCGGGCAAAGGTAAGGCGCTGTTCGAGCGACTTCGGTTGATCGGGCACGAACCGTACCGCGATCGCCACTGCAATGGGCAAGGTGATCACGACGATGAGCGCGGTGACGCGAAGAGCTTCAGCGCGGTCGCTCTGCAAGGCCGCGACCAGCACGGCGGCGGTGATTCCGCCGGCTAGGACGAAAATCTGTCGGAAGGATGTGACCCGGGCGCGCTCGTGGTAGTGCCCGGAAATCTCGGCGCCCCAAGCGTTGTACGGGATGAGAATCATCGTCCCGCCGATATAGAGGGCGATCGTCCAGCCCAAGAGATAGCCGCCCCCGACGTTCTCGCCGGGAACCAACAGGAACCACAAACTGACTAAGGCGATCGGCGCTCCGAGGACCATCCAAGGCCGGCGCCGGCCCCACCGGGTGTTGATGTGATCGCTTAGGATTCCGACGAGCGGGTCGGACACGGCGTCCCAAATACGCGAGCCCAAAAGGATGGCGCCGACGAGCCCAAGACCCAACCCGAGGTCCTGGGCATAGAAAGTCGGCAGCACCACGAACAGCGGCAGGGTCAGAATAGTGGTGGGTAAGCTAGGTAGCCCATAGGCGACCAGTGTCGCCAACCGTAGCGATTCCGAGCGGTTAGGGTCGGGCGCGGTCACGGGCAACGACCCGCCAGAGCGCGCCGGGCATCCTGGGAAGGGGTGTTCGAGGTCAAAGGGGTTGAAACACTTCCAAAAACTGGCCGTCGGGGTCGGTCGCCATCAGGACGATGGCGGGGATGAAGTTCCCCTCAGCGTCACCGAGGTTTCGCCCTTCGGTCGGCGGCATCAACAAAGTGCCGCCATGTTCTGGGATCGCCTCGGCGACGGCACGGGCGTCCGATGTTTCCAATACCAAGGCGGCGTTGCCATGGCCGAGACGTGACGACCGCGGCGTGTCGGGAAGGGGCGGGTTCTTCAACTCCATGAGGCCGATGAGCCCGATCAACGGATCCCGACCCTGCATCATCACGAAGCGCATATTTCCCTCTCGGCCCGGCGCGTCGACCGGAAAGTCCGGGACGACGGACAGAGGCATTTCTCGGTCGATATAGACCGAAAGTCCGAAGACCCCGCGGTAGAATCCGATGGACCGATCCATGTCGCGAACGAAGATGCTGGCCCGACGAAGGACGCTTTGGGGGGTGGAGGGCATGGGTGAGCCAATGCGGTGCAAACGGCACCCAGCGTACCGTTCCCGGCGCGCGGGCACTAGACCGAACGCGCGCAAACGGTATCCCTTTTCGCCCTCACGGTAACGCGTTCGTGGGGGTCAAGGCGTTCAGATTCCGCATGACGTTGCCGTACGGGCCGCGCTACTTTAGGGCCCGTCATTGTGCGTTTCGGGGCAAGGCGGCGTACGGCAATGTGTAGGCGCAAGCGCGCAATGAGGTCGGGTTTAATGAACCAAATAGCGAAACCTATCGCCGGGGCACTTCTGCTTGTCGCGGCGACCTTGCTTGGGTTGAGCTCGGGAGCGTTGGCGCAAGAGCTACCCGGTCGGGCGGCGGCCTTGGACGCCAACAAGAACGGCGTGATCGACCGCGACGAAGCGCGCGGGCCGCTGGCGTCCAACTTCGACACCATCGATCGAGACAAGAGCGGCGGTATCGATGGTGCGGAGTTGGCGGCGTTTTTCGGGGGCGGCGGCAGTGGGGCGGCCGTCGTTGCGGACGCGGTGATCGAAGAAGATCTTAGTCAGACAACCCCTGTGATCGGTCAATTGGTGGCGCGTCAAGCCGGGCCGGTTTCGGCCCGCGTGTCCGGCCCGGTCGAATCGGTACAAGTCCAAGTAGGCGATCGCGTCAAGAAAGGCGATGTTCTCGTCGTCGTCGCATCGGACAGGCTTCAGTCCGAAAGCGACCGCAACCTTGCGCTGGTCGAACAGAAACAGGCGATGGTGGCGATCGCGGAAGCCGAGTTGGAAAAACTGCGCCAAGAACGGCAACGCATCGACGATCTCCGCCAATCGTCGGCGTTCTCCCAAAAACGGCGTGACGATGTCATTCAAGACGTGGCCATGAAACAGGGCAGCTTGGCGAATCGGACGGCGGAGCTGGCGCAGGCCGTCGAACAATTGAACCGCGCCAATATCGATCTTCGGGATGCCGCAGTCCGCGCACCCTACGATGGCGTAGTGACGGCCAAAATGACCGAGGTCGGCGCATACGTCGCGGTCGGGTCGCCGGTTGTCACGTTAGTCAACCAAAAAACCCTTGAGATCGAGGTTCAAGTGCCGACCAGTCGGTTGGGAGGGTTGCGCCCCGGCGCGGAGGTGCAAATCGCGCTGGACGACGGCACGCGGCACAAGGCTAAGGTCCGTGCTGTAGTGCCCGAGGAGAACCCGCTCACACGAACGCGCGCGGTGCGCCTCACGCCGACGCTCGGCGATGTCCTCAAACCACCGGCGCTCTATCAGAGCGTGACGGTGGGCGTACCTCTTGGCGGGGCCGATAAGGTCGTGACCGTCCATAAAGATGCGGTGACTCGAGACGAAGGACGGCCTCTGGTTTTCGTGGTTGCCGGTGGGCGTGTCGAACGCCGCGACGTGGTTTTGGGAGAGAGCGTCGGGCAGCGCTTTGCGGTCATTCGCGGGCTGCAAGCCGGCGAGCGCGTCGTCGTACGCGGCAACGAGCAGCTTTCCTCAGGCGATGCGGTGCGGGTCATCAGCGAATCCGGCGCATCGCCTCAAAGGACGAACTAGATGAACATCATCCTTCTGTCGATCCAGCGACCGATCGCCGTCGTCGCGGCGGTGATCATGGTGGTGCTGTTCGGCTGGGTGTCCCTCGACCGCATTCCCATTCAGATGGCGCCGGACGTTCGGCAGCCGGTCATCCGGGTGGCCACGCTGTGGCCCGGCGCTGCCCCTGCCGAAGTCGAGCGGGAGATCATCAACCGGCAAGAGGAAGTCCTCAAAGGCATTGAAGGTCTCCAGCGCATGGAGTCCACGGCGCGCAACAACCAAGCCAGCGTCGAGTTGGAGTTCACGCCTGATGCCGACCTCAACCGTTCGCTGTTGCTCGTGGCGAACCGGTTGGATCGGGTGACCGGGTATCCGGAAGAAGCGGACGAGCCGACGCTGAGTACGTTCGGCACGGAAGATAACTCGATCGCTTGGTTTACGTTGCGTCGGGCGCCGGGAAACACACAAGACCTGACGAGCTATTCGGGGTTCCTGCGCGACGTCGTGCAAGACGGCATCGAGCGCGTTGACGGGGTTGCCGGGGTCAACGTTTGGGGCGCCACCGAGCAAGAAATGCGGATCGAAATCGATCCCGAACGACTCGCGCAATACGCGCTGACGGTGAATGACGTGGTGGGGCGCTTGCGGTCTGCGAACGCGTCCGTAACCGGGGGCGATGTCGACGAAGGAAAGCGACGCTACGTCGTGCGCACCGAGGGAGATTTCACCTCAGTCGACCAAGTGCGCTCAATCTTGTTGCGTAGCGATACGCAAGGTGCCGGTGTCGGCCGTGTCTCGGTCGGCGATATCGCCGACGTCTTCGTTCAATTCAAGGAACGCAACGCCATCGCCAAGACGATGGGTGAACCGTCGATGACGTTGAGTATCACCGGTCAGCAGGGCGCCAACGTCATCGAGACGATGGAGCGCATCCGCAACAAGGCGCGGGAACTTGCCGAAGGGCCTCTCAAAGAAGCCGGCTTGGTCGCGACACAGATCTTCGACGAGACCGACTATATCAAGTCGGCGATCAATCTCGTGCTGCAGAACGTTGTAGTGGGGGGTGCGCTGGCGATCGTGGTTCTCTTGGTGTTCCTGCGATCCTGGCGACCGACATTCGTCGTGGCGCTTTCGATTCCCGTGTCGGTCGTTGGTTCGTTCGTCGCCATGGCGGTCCTCGGCCGATCGCTCAATGTTATCAGCTTGGCGGGCATCGCATTTGCCGTCGGGATGGTGGTCGATGCAGCGATTGTGGTTCTGGAGAACATCTACAGATTGCGGCAACAAGGGCGCTCCGCGCGGGATGCCGCCTTCGAAGGGGCCACCCAGGTCTGGCCGGCGGTTCTGGTCTCCGCACTCACCACGGTGATGGTGTTCATTCCGATCTTGGCGATGGATTTGGAGGCGGGGCAGCTGTTCCGCGACATTGCGGTTGCGATTTCGGTCTCCGTCATGTTGTCGTTGTTGGTTTCGGTCACCCTGATCCCGGCGCTTGCCAATCGGCTGCTGGCGGGTGGCGAAGCCAGCCTCAACAAGATGATTCCGTTGCCCGGTATCGACCGGTTTGGCCGCGCGTTTTCCGCATTTTGGGTTTGGTTTTCGCGGTTGGTGGTGGCGCGCAAAGGGGTCGCGGCGGGTGTCATATTAGTTGTTACGGGCGCCGCCGTTGTCTTCTCCGCCAGCGTCTTGCCCAAGGTCGATTATCTGCCGACCGGAAACCGAAACTTCGTCTTCGGGTTCATTCAGCCGCCGTCGGGCTACAACCTAAGGACCACGGAAACGATTACGAACCGCATCGAATCGGGCACCCGGTCCTACTGGGCCGGCGAAGCACAAGGGAACGTTCTCGAGATCGATGGCGTGCCGCTGCTCAAGCACTATTTTTCCATCGCCCTACAGGGGCGCGCCTTTGTCGGCGGTACGACGGTCGACGAACGCCGCGCGGGTGAAATCATTCCCTTGTTGCAGAACCCGGCGCGAGGCGAACCCGGGACGCTCGCGTTCATGTTCCAGCCCTCGCTCTTTGGCCGATCGGTGGGGGGTGGCCGATCTATCGATATCGATATCTCGGGCGCCGATTTGCGGGTTCTTTTTGAAGTTGCCCAAGGAACCTTCGACCGTATTCAACAGGTCCTACCGTTTAGCGGCGGCCACCGGACCCGTCCCCGTCCTGGACTAGAATTTGGCGCCCCCGAGGTTCGAGTTTTGCCGGACAGAACGCGTCTCGCGGACAACGGTCTCACGGCGCGCGAACTTGGTCAGACTGTTGATGCCTTCAATGACGGCCTGCGAGTTGCCGAGATCAATTTCGGGGGCAAGAGGATCGATCTGACGTTGGCGGGTCGTGCGCCGGTGCAAGAACGAACCCAAGGAATCGCCGCTTTGCCCGTCGTAACGCGCGAAGGCCGGATCATGCCGGTGGAAAGCCTCGCCGATGTCGTGGTCACGTCAGGCCCAACGGAAATTCGTCGCGTGGAGCGCGCCCGCACGGTGACCCTCCAGGTTTCGCCCGCCCAGACGATGCCGCTGCAGGAGGCCATCGACATCATCAACGATCAGGTTATCGCCCCGATAGTCTCGGCGGGGCTCCCCGAAGGCGTTCGGTTCAACCTTTCGGGCTCCGCCGACAAGCTGTCCCAGACCATGGACGAGCTTTCCATCGATCTTCTGTTGGCGCTCGTCATCGTGTTTCTCGTGATGGCGGTGTTGTTCGAGAGCTTCGTCTATCCGCTGATCATTATGCTCGCCGTTCCGGTCGCTGCTGCGGGTGGGCTTGCCGGACTCGCCCTCCTCAATCTCTATGTCATTCAGCCCCTGGACATGCTGACGATGTTGGGGTTTGTCATTCTGATTGGGATCGTCGTGAACAACGCGATTCTCTTAGTGCATCAGACGCTGCACAATATTCGAAAGGAAGGCATGCAACCCGAAGTGGCTATTGTCGAGGCCACTCGAAACCGCATCCGACCGATCTTCAGCTCTACCCTGACCAGTGTCTTTGGCATGTTGCCGCTGGTTGTCTTTCCGGGCGCAGGTTCGGAGCTTTATCGCGGGTTGGGTTCCGTCGTGGTCGGTGGCCTTGCTCTATCGGCGGTTCTCACGATGGCCATCGTGCCCCCGATGATGTCGCTCACGGTGTCATGGATCGAAGGCCGTCGGTCGGGCCGCGGTAAAACGCCAGTTGCGCCCCAGCCGGCGCAGTAACGACTGCGATTCCTGCGCTTAGAGCGAGGTTCCTAGTTTTTTTGCGCCGGTGAGGTTCGCGCCGGTCGTGTCGGTATCATCGACCTCTGCGTTCTCGAAATTCGCTTCACGAAGATCGCTTTGACGCAGGTTGGCACTGGTCAGGTTAGCTTCAGCAAAATCTCCCCGCACCAGGAGCGCATTGGAAAGATTCGCACCCGAAAGGTCGGCGCCGCGGAAAACAGTATTCTCCGCGGCGATGCCGTGCAGATCGCCGCTTCGAATATTGGCAAGGCGCAGATTGGCGCCTGACATCGCGCTCTGGCGCAAGGTCGCGTCGCTCAAGTCCGATCGCCGTTCATCACCGGTGGCGGCGCCACTGGCGCTAAGAATATCGGTCGGTTCGAAACGTGCGTCCTCGAGACGGGCATGACGGATCTTGGCCGACTTTAGCGACGCGCCGGCGAAATCGGTTCGCCTTAGGTCTGCGCCGTTGAGCGTCGCACCATCAAGCTCCGCCAGGACAAGAAAGGCGCCGGGAAGGGCTGCGCCCTTTAGGTTGGCTCCTTTGAGATTCGCGCCGCTGAGGTAGGCAGCGCCCAAATTGATGCCGCTCAGGTCGCGACCGGCGAAATCGGCGCGCGTCCCTTTCGCACCGAACGAGTCGACCCACAGCGCATGTTCACGCAGGATCTTTTGGATATCGTCCGGCAAGGAAGCGCCCACTTTGTTGACCTTCGCGCCGGTCAACTCTGTGCCTTCTAAATTCGTTTTCAGCAGCAGCGCGCCGCGCAGATTGGTTCCCGTTGCATTGGCCCCGGAAAGGTCTGCATCACTTAGGTCGCAGGCTCCGAGGTCAGCATGCTGAAGTTGCGCCTTGGCGAACGACGCGCGTTCAAGTGCAGCGCCATATAGGACGGTCTTCAGTTCCGAGCGGTCTGCTGCCGTGGCCGGCCGCAAGTCGGTGCCGGCGAAATTTGCCTCAGTCAGCTTTGCGTTCGTTAGCTTTGCGCCACGGAGTTCGGCGAATTCGAAATTCGCACCTTGGGCGTCCGCGTCTTCAAAATTGCTTAGAGAGAGCGATGCCCGACCGAAATCGGTACCCGTGAGGACGCAGCGCGAAAAGTCGGTTCCTGTAAGAACCGATTCTCGAAGGTTGAGTCCGGGGAGGCGAAGCCCGGAAAGATTCTCTCCCTCAATGTGAGCCCGCTTGCCATGCGGCTCACGTCGGGAGAACCGTTCGTGGGCCCGCAGGACCTCCACGAACTCCTGAGCGGTCAGCATTTCGTTGCTGAACCGCCGGAAAAACAAACCATCACTACCAACCAAACTCGTGCGGCACGAATATCCAAGAGATGGCGTTCCCCGGCGCCAAATACCAGCATTACTAATAGGGGCTTCTAGTAAAATGCGAATTAAGATGGGCCTAACGGGATCAGAAAACAGGGGAGCGAACCCAAAAATGGCAGGCAAACAGGCGCCCCAAGGGGCCTATATCGTCGATGCAGGGTGGATTTTGGCCTATGGCGAAGAGGGATCTCACCTCCTTGAGGGGGGGTCGATCCGCGTCGAAAACGACATAATCGTCGAGGTGAGTGCCACGCGGTTAGCCGGCGAGGGACCGCGTCTTTCGCTGCCCGAGCAGATTCTGATGCCCGGCCTGATCAGCGGTCATACCCACGTTGCCAGCGCCACACCGACCCGAGGCCTGATTGAGGGCGGCCGGTCCTATTCGCGGCCCATCAAGTTGATGGATCAGTTGTCGGACCAGGAACTCGACGACCTAACCGCTTTCAATCTGGCCGAGGTTGTGAAGGCCGGGTGCACCACGCAGGTGGAAATGAGCCTCAGTCTGCGACAGGCGGAATCCTATGTCCGCGTCGCCGGCGCCTGGGGCGTGCGCGGATTTCCCGGCGGCATGATCCCCGGCACCTCGCGGCTCGATAGCATTTGGTTTCGAGAGGACGATCAGGCCCTGTTCGATTCGGTTCCGGGAACCCTGGAAGAGATCGCCGCGAACTTCGAATTCGGAAAAAAACATCTGGGTTCGCACAACGGACGCATCATGCCGATGATGGCGCCCCATGCGACTGATACCCATACCGATGAAACGATGTCGGCCATCGTGAAAGCCGCCGCCGAGTTGGGTACGGGCATTCATATTCATCTTTCTCAACGAGACTCCGAAACCGAAGCCGTTCGGCGGTTGCACGACGGCCTGTCACCGACGCAGTGGTTGGAGAAACTAGGTGCCTTCGAAGGGCCGTTTTTCGGCGCGCATATGATGGCGTTGGATTGGGGCACCGATCCGGAGATCCTCAAGCGGCACGGGGCGGTCTACGCGCATTGCCCGTCCGCCGGTGGTGCGGGGGGTGCGACCCAGCCCTACCCCGAGGCGTTGGGTGCCGGCATCGCGACCAACATCGCGATCGACACCCATTCCAACGACCTCATTGAGAACATCAAGCTTGCGGTGATTACGGGGAAGGCTCGTGCGAAGCTCGTCGATGCGCCGTGGCCGACCATTTGGGGGGCGGTGGACGGTGCCACGGTCGTCGCGGCGGATGGACTGCGGCGCCCCGATCTTGGACGCATCGCGGTGGGCGCGAAGGCCGACTTCATTACGCTAGACCTGTCCGACTGGTTGGTGGGCGCGGGCACGTTGCCCCCGGAGCCACTGAACAATCTCCTGTATGCAAACGGGTCAATCGTTCGGAACGTGGCGGTCGACGGTCACTTTCTCGTTTTCGATGGTGGCCTGACCGTTGCAAAAGAGGACGAGATTTTCGAACGCGGCGCCGTCGTCAACAAGAAGCTATGGGACCAACTCAAAGAAGAAGGGTGGTTCACGCCGACACCGCGGTAACGGGCCGCGCCGAGACGTCGCGGGCCCGCGCCAAACTGAATCCAACTTGACTCCGACTACCCGCGCCGTGTGACAATGGCCGAGACGGTTCCCCGAAAGGGGTGAAAAGGGAACACGGTGAGGCATCGGCCAATACCGTGGCTGCCCCCGCAACTGTGAGCGGCGAGTTGGCGTCCATTCTAGCCACTGGGAATACCGGGAAGGCAGGGCGCGAGGCTTAGACCCGCAAGCCAGGAGACCTGCCGTCGCCGTCATCCATCCGTCGATCGGGGCGCTCGGTGGTGCGGATTTCCGTAGCGGTGACGACGATTGAACGTCGTAGCCGTGGGTCCGTGAGATGGAAGTCCCTGCCTTTTCGGTATTTGAATCGACCCGGATTTTGGGCGCTGCATCCTTATGTGGCCTTCGATGTTGCGAGCGTGCGCTACGTTCAACGCTTCGGAGAAAATCATGAACAAAAAGACTTCAATGAAGGCGCTCGTGCTGGGCGTTCTTGTCGCGGGCGCGGCTGCACCCGTGGGCGCTCAAACGCTTCTTCCCGATACCGTCGTGACCGCGACACGGTTGCTGACGCCCCGTGACGAAGTTGCGAGTTCGGTCACGGTCATTACACGGGCCGACATCGAGGCGAAACAGCAAAGGACCATCGTCGACGTATTGGCGTCGGTGCCGGGATTGCGGGTGGTGCAGTCGGGCGGTTTGGGCAAGCAAACCTCGGTCTTTTCCCGTGGGAGCAATAGCAATCACACGTTGATCCTCATCGACGGGATCGAAATCAGCGACGCCAGTACGCCAAACGGCGCGTTCAATTTTGCGCATCTCCTGACCAACGATATCGAACGAGTCGAAGTTGTCCGTGGCCCGCAGGGCACGCTCTTCGGATCGGATGCGATCGGCGCCGTGATCAATATATCGACCACGTTAGGAACCGGGCCTGCACAATACGTAGCGGAAATCGAGGGCGGGTCATTCGACACCGCGCGGGGGGCACTGAAGGCCGCCGGTGGCCAAGGAAAGCTCCGTTACGCCTTCGGGACAACCTATCTCGACAGCGATGGCGAGAGCGTCAGCCCGGCACGTATTCGGGCGTTGCAGGCCGGCGCGACCGAGGAAGACGACGGTTACACCTATAAGTCGTTCTCTGCGCGACTCCGTTACGACATCATCGCCGGCCTGGATGTTGGACTGGCCCTGCATCACATCCGAACGGAGGTCGAAACGGATCAACCGATCGAAGATCCTGATGCCTACGAAAGAACTCGGCAGTGGTTCGCGCGCGCAGATGCGCGCATCGAGTCGTTCGGCGGCCTCGTTGAGTCGATCGCAGCGGTCTCGTTCACGCGACACAATCGCGATTCCTTCAATGTGCCCGGGATCGCGAACACCCTGCAAAGAAGTGACGGTCAAGGCGACAAAGAAAAACTCGAACTTCAGAACAACTACCTCGGGCTGGACGACCATATTTTGACGCTGGGCCTCGAGAGCGAGCTGGACACATTACGCAACGTCCAGTTTTCGAACTTCAGCGGGTTCACCATTCAAGGCAGCACAAAGGCCGATGCGCGGACCAATGCGGTCTATGTCCAGGATCAGTTCTCCCTGAACGATCGTGTCTTTGGAACGCTTGGGGTGCGCTTCGACGAGCACGACGCTCTGGGGTCAAAGGTGACCTACCGGTTTGCCCCGGTCCTGGCGCTTCCCGACCACGGGCTTCGGATAAAGGGCTCGGTGGGTACCGGGTTTCGTGCGCCGGCCCTGTTCCAGCTCTTCGGAAACACCCGCAGTAGCAATGGGGGCCAGTTCTCGGGCGACCCTAATCTGCGTCCGGAAGAAAGCACGGGTTGGGAAGTCGGGTTCGAGAAAAGTCTCAGGGGCGGCAACCTGATTGTCGGGTCGACCTATTTCGATCAGGAGATCAAAAACCTTCTGGAGACGAGATTTACCGGTAACGATTCGACGGTCATCAATCTCAAGCGGGCCGATATCTATGGGGTTGAAACGTTCGTTGCTGCCCGTCTGTCACCGCGCTGGGTTGTGCGGCTTGACCATACGTTTACGCGGGCGGAAGACAAGAATACCGGGAATGACTTGCGGCGGCGTCCCAAGCAAAAGCTTGATCTCGACGTTCGACATCAGGCGACCGATCGGTTGTCCATTGTCGGTGCTTTGCGCGTCATCGGATCTGGGAAAGATGTTTCCGGCAATCCGTTGGCGTCGTCGCAGGAAATCCACAAGGGCAGCCACACCGTTGTCGATCTGTCGGCATCGTTCGACCTTCGCGACAATGCCGAAGTATTCGGCCGGATCGATAATCTCCTAGATCGGACGTTCGAAACCGCCGACGGACTAGCGGGCCCGAGCCGCGGCATCTTTGTCGGCGCGCGGGTGCGCTTCTAGTCATGCGCGTGCGTCGGCTCTGGTTTATTGCTGCCATTCTGGTGGGAAGCTATGCCGGCGCACCCGTTTGGGCCCAAGCCGACGCACCGCAGCGGGTCGTCTCCATCAATCTTTGCGCCGATCAACTCTTGGTCTTGCTTGCCGAGAACGACTCGTTGCGGTCGGTTACTTTCCTATCGGCGCAACCCGACCAGTCCTATGTGGCGGACCGAGTTGGAGACATTCCGGTGAACCATGGCGAGGCCGAAGAAATTCTCGCTTTGCAACCCGACCTAGTTGTCGCGGGTCGTTTCGCGGCGCGACCGGCGGTCGCGCTGTTGAGGCGGTTCGACATACCGGTGTTGGATCTGCCGATACCGGCGTCATTCGACGAAATCCGGGCGCATATCATGCTGCTCTCGGCAAGGTTAGGCGTCGACGCACGTGGGGCGGCGATGATTACGGACATGGACGAACGTTTGGCCGCGGTTGCGGTGGCAAACGGACCAATGCCGCGCGCATTGGTGCTAGGGGCTCGCGGGTTTACCAGCGGTCCGGGAACGCTCGTCCATGAAGTACTCTCATCGGCAGGCCTACAGAACGTGGCAGGCGATTTGGGTATCACCGGCTTTGGCCGGGTCGATCTTGAGGAAATCGTCGACGCAAACCCCGACATCATCATCCTCAACCAGCCGGTGACCGGCGCGCCATCATTGGCACGTCAGGTTCTTGCGCATCCGGCGTTGCGGCAGTTTGAGGGCCAGATCATCCATATGAACCCGGCGCTCTGGACCTGCGGTGGCCCCTACACGGTGCATGCCGTCGAACTTCTGGCTGACGCGATCCGATGACGGTCGATAGCGGATCAGCACCCACCGCGAGCATCGCGCCGCGTGACACCGGATTGGTGATGTCGCTGGTGGTTTTGGTGCTTGTGCTGGGGGTCGTGTCGGTTGTTGTGGGTCGCGTTCCACTCGCGTTCTTGCACACGCTTGGCGAGATCTGGGCGGGCGAACGGACGACAGACGCTCTCATCTTAGCGGAGATTCGGGTGCCGCGTGCCATCCTGGCGGCCGTGGTTGGGGCGGCCCTGGGCGCTGCCGGCGCGGCGATGCAGGGACTACTTCGGAATCCGCTGGCCGAGCCCGGCATCCTCGGTGTTTCTGCTTCGGCCGGGCTGGGCGCGGTCATCGTGCTCTATTTCGGTCTGACTCAGGTTTTCAGCTTGGCGCTACCGATCGCAGGTATGGCGGGGGCGCTGGTTGCGGTGCTGCTGACCTATGCGCTGTCCGGTCGCGATGCGAGCATCCTGACATTGATTTTGGCCGGGGTTGCGCTCAACGCGTTTGCTGCGGCGTTGACGTCGCTGGCCCTCAACTTGGCGCCCAGCCCCTACGCGGCACTTGAGATCGTGTTCTGGTTGCTCGGGTCGCTCGCCGACCGATCCTTCGAACATGTCGTAATCGCGTTGCCGCTGGTCATCCTGGGCGGCGCCTTGTTCATCGGTACCGGCAAGGCGCTCGATGCGCTGTCGCTCGGTGAAGACGTCGCCCGGTCGCTGGGGATCAACCTGCGGGCGGCGCGGTTGCGCTTGATCGTTGGAACCGCGTTGGCGGTCGGTGCCGCGGTGTCGGTTTCAGGGACGATCGGGTTCGTCGGCCTCGTGGTGCCGCATTTGTTGCGTCCCTTGGTGGGTCACGAGCCGGGGCGCCTTCTTCTGCCCAGCGCGCTGGGTGGCGCGGCGCTTGTGCTCGCAGCCGACATTGCGACGCGCGTCATTCCCGTAGAGCCCGACCTTCAGCTGGGGGTCGTGACCGCGATCGTCGGCGCACCGTTCTTTTTTTATCTGTTGCTCCACATCAGGCGGACGATGCGATGACGGTACTCGAGGCAAAGCGCGTTTCGGTGGCGTTGGGGGGGCGACAAATCCTGGCCGATGTCGGGCTGCAAGCGGAGGCGGGCGGTTTCGTTGGGCTGATCGGCCCGAACGGGTCGGGCAAGACGACACTTCTGCGCATTCTGGCGGGCTTATTGAGACCGGGCACCGGCGGCGTATTGATCGACGGTCATAGCTTGGCCGACTT
This sequence comes from Alphaproteobacteria bacterium, assembly GCA_038121105.1. Taxonomy (GTDB): domain Bacteria; phylum Pseudomonadota; class Alphaproteobacteria; order SHVP01; family SHVP01; genus CALJDF01. Next base: position 108,848 of record JAYONB010000005.1, read on the forward strand.
GCCGGACGCCGAAAGGGCCCGGGCGATGGCCTATCTGCCGCAGGGTACCGAGGTGCACTGGCCGCTTATCGTCGAACGTCTCGTCGCCCTTGGACGAATTCCCACACTCGATACTTGGCGGGGCCTCAGCAGGTCCGACTTCGAGGTCGTCGCACGGGCGCTGGGTAGCGTGGAAGCTTTGCATCTTAAGGATCGGGTCGTTTCAACGTTGTCGACCGGCGAGCGCGCGCGGGTTCTCTTTGCGCGGGCACTCGCAAGCAATCCGCGCATTTTGCTGGCCGATGAGCCGGTGGCATCGCTTGATCTGGGACACCAGCTCCTGGTCTTGGACGAGATCAAAAATCTCTGCGCCGCCGCCATGACGGCGATCGTCGTCTTTCACGACCTGAGCCTTGCTGCACGTTATTGCTCTCACCTCGTGTTGTTGGATCAGGGGCGTGTTTTCTCGGCGGGGGCGGTGTCCGACGTTCTCACGCCGGGTCATTTGCGCGAGACCTATGGGGTCGACGCCACTCTTTCATCTGGTGGCGGCACGACCCAGGTCATCGCTCATAACCGGCTCCCGAAAGGTCATGAGGAGGCGCCGCGACCATGAGGGGCCTAGGTGCGGCATTCGGTATCTCGGTGGCGGCCCATGTTGCCGTGGCGACCGGTGCCTATGTTGCCTGGCCGCAGGATGCTCGATGGGACCAGCCGACACCCATTGTTGCCGACCTCGTGTACGCGCCGCTGCGCCCGTCGTTTGGTCCTGCCAAGAAAGCGCCCATCATCCCCGCCGAAGAAGCATCGCGGCGAGAAACGCCGCAGGCTGATCTCGTTCGAGCAAGCCGGCTGGGGGCATTGTCCAAGGCGACTGACGATACTTTTGCCGATTCTCCCGTGGAAGCGGTGAATCCACCGATCGCAGCGAGGCTTGAGTCAGCTAAGGCGCCTGAACCCACGCTTACGGTGACTGAAATCCGGCAGGCGATCGTCTCGGCACCCCCGGCGTTGCCGATCGACCCGGGTCAAGTTCGGCCGACGCCCCGGATCAAACCCGTAGTACCCGAGCATCGACCCGAGGCAGGCGCCAAGGAAGACGAGCAACAAATGTCGGTGGCGGCGCCAAGCGCCAAGGCGCCGGCGGGAAGCATCACCGCGCACGAAAACCCGAGCGATGCCCCGGAAAGCGAGGCGGTGCGGCCATCGGTTGCGATGTTGCCGAGCGCGGCGCACGAGTCCACGCCCGATGTCCAATCCAGCGCACCGCAACATGCGGTTCCTTCGTTGGGCAATCTTCCGCCGAAATATCCTCTCGCCGCGCGCCGTCGCGGGATGGAGGGGCGTGTCGTGATCGAGGTGCGGGTCGATCGGCATGGAGGGGTCGCGACCGCGACGGTCGCCGTTTCAAGCGGGCATCGGCTTCTGGATCGGGCAGCGCTCGGTGCGGTCGAGAAATGGACGTTTCAACCAGCACGATACGGGAGCCGCGCGGTGAGCGTCACCATCGCCATACCCATCACGTTCGCTCTGGAGTCCTCGACCGTTCTTGCGCACGAATAGATCGAACCGTCTTGGCGGTGACGGCGCGGACCGTCGCGGGTAGTCTGCGTCGTATGACGCTGCCTAATGGGAGGAATTCGGTGCACGCAGTCCTCGGCGACTCAGTCGCGCGAACGGAAGATGATCGGTTGCTATCGGGACGCGGTCGCTTTACCGACGATCATGCCTTGCGTGACGAAACGCGGGCGGTGGTCCTTCGCTCTCCCCACGCAGCGGCAAAGATCGTCAAGATCGACACGAGCCCGGCACTCTCCCAAGAAGGCGTCATTGCGGTTTTCACGGGCGCCGACATCGAAGCGGCAGGCATTGGCTCTGCGGGATCGATGGCCGATTACCCGCGGCCCGACGGTGGCCCGATGTTCAAGGCGACCCGGTCGGTATTGGTAACCGATGCGCAGGTGCGACATGTCGGCGATCCCGTCGCCTTCGTGATCGGCGAGACGCTTGAGGCTGCGCGTCTGGGCGCAGAAGCCGTCGTGGTCGACTACGAGCCCCTTGAGGCGGTGACCGACCCCCTCGCCGCGTTGGAACCGGGATCCCCCGCGGTGTGGGAGGATTGCCCCGACAACATCTCCTTTCTGTTTCAAGCCGGCGACGAGAAAGCGGTCGACGACGCGTTCGCCCGGGCCGACCACGTCACGAGCCTTGATCTCGTGATCAATCGCGTGTCGGCGGCCCCGATGGAGCCACGTGCCTCGGTCGCCGATTTCGATCCAGCGGATGACCGCTTGACGCTCATTTGTGGGGTTCAGAACCCGCATATCATGCGCCGAATATTGGCGCGGCAATATCTGAATATCCCGGAAACCAAGCTGCGCCTGATCAGTCCCGATATGGGCGGCGCATTCGGCATGCGGTCGACGCCCTATCCTGAGTTGGCGTTGGTCCTTCATGCCGCACGGCGCCTCGGCCGCCCGGTGCGCTGGACGATCGACCGGTCCGAGGCGTTCGTCGCCGACGACCAGGCGCGCGATAACCGGACCAAGGCCGAATTGGCGCTCAGTCGCGACGGCACGTTTTTGGGCCTTCGCGTGCAAACCGTGGTGTCGATGGGCGCCTACGTGTCGATGGGCGGGGCGGGGCCCGCCACGATGAATATCGGCGGTTTAGCGGGCGTCTACCGGACGCCGGCGATCCATGTGGCGGTTCGCGGCGTGTTGACGAACACCCCGTCGACGTCGGCTTATCGCGGGGCCGGGCGTCCGGAGGCTTCATACACCATCGAACGTTTGATCGATGCGGCAGCGCGCGAACTCAAGATCGACCGTGCCGAACTGCGACGGCGCAACACCATCACACCCGACGAAATGCCGTTCAAGACAGGACTGGTCTTTACATACGATTGCGGGGCCTTCGAAGAGAACATGGACCGTGCGCTAGAGGCGATCGACTATGCCGGGTTCGCTGACCGAGCCGCCGACTCGGAAGCGCGCGGCAGGTTGCGTGGCTTCGGATTGGCCAACGTGATCGAACGTGCCGCGGCCCTAGGAGAAGAAACCGCGGAAATTCGATTTGACCCCACCGGCGGGGTGACGCTCCTCATGGGGACGCATTCCCACGGACAAGGCCACGAAACGGTCTTCAAACAAATGCTGTCGGGCAAACTCGGCTTAGGTTTCGACGAAGTGCGCTACGTCCAAGGCGACACGGACCTCGTTGCACATGGATTCGGAACGTTCGGGTCGCGGTCGTCAGGCTTGGGTGGCGCCGCCTTGGAACGCGCAGCCGACAAAGTGATCGAGAAGTGTCGTCTGATTGTGGCGCACACGCTTGAGGCGGATGCGGCCGATATCGAATACGAGGCCGGGGTCTTCACGGTTGCGGGTACCGATCGCCGAGTCACGTTGCGAGAGGCGGCGCAAACCGCTTATGCCGCCGCAAAACTGCCACCCGACATCGAGCCCGGCCTTCACGAACGTGCGGCGTTCGTGCCGACCGGGGCGACGTTTCCGAACGGTTGCCATGTGTGCGAGGTCGAAATCGATCCCGAGGACGGCACGACGCGGATCCTTCGCTACATCGTCGTCGACGATGTGGGCACCGTGATGAACCCCTTGCTGTTGAAAGGGCAGATTCATGGCGGCATCGCCCAAGGCGTTGGTCAGATTCTGATGGAGGATGTGGCTTGGGATCCGGAGACGGCGCAGCAACTATCGGGTTCGTTCATGGACTATTGCATGCCGCGCGCCCTCGACTTTCCGCAATTCGATGTGTTGAGCAACCCGGTACCGACCAAGCTGAACCCGCTGGGGATCAAAGGAGCGGGCGAGGCCGGTACCGTGGGCGCCATGCCCTGCGTGATGAACGCCATCGTCGATGCTCTGAGCAAACGGGGGATCGAACACCTCGATATGCCGGCGACACCCCATCGCGTTTGGCAAGCGCTGCACGCGCGCTAGCCCTTAACACAAGGTTCGCGAAGATGCCGCGCCCGTCTTCAGTCGCTTTCGTCGGCGCAAGATCGCCTCTCATCGAGGCGGTTTTGACGACTGCGTCTCGCGCCGGTGGCTTTACGGTCCACTTTGTCGATCGCGATACGCCGCCGCACGAAGATGGATGGCGCGCGCCAACATGGGTGCTCGACCCGGGGCTCCACCCTCTCGACGCTGGCGGGAAATACGATTTGGCCTTTGACCTCATCGATCGCGTGCTGTCGATCCTGCAGCAAGACGTGCGCGTCGTCCTTTTGTCGTCGAGTCATGTCTTTGCGGGCGAACGTCCTCTTGCGCCGGGAGCGGCTGTGCGCGCGCCACGGTCAGACTACGGACGGCTTTTGGCGACCCTCGAAGATCGCGTGATGGGGCGCGGCGAACACGGTCTCGTTCTACGCCAGGGCCGCGTGCTTAGCGCCGAGGACTCGTTGATGATGCGTTGGTGGAACGCACTCAAGGAAGGTGTGGCGGTGATTCCACCGTCACAGAGCGCCTGCGCGCCGATCAGCGTCGACACTGTGGCAAAAGCGTTGGTGGCCGTACTGGATCGTTTCGGGCCGGAAATCTTTCAGGTGAGCGCGCCGGATGAAATCACCTATCTTGAGATTGCACAGCGGATGTGCGGCGCGATGGGTCTCCCCGAGGACAGGGTCTTGGAAGCGCCGCCTGGCGCGGCGGCAATAGACCTAAAAGACCCCCCGCCCCATGTGTCGTTGCAGACGAGCCCCGGTTTGTTGGAAACCGTCCCGACACCATCGGATGCGGTTGTACGAGACATCCTCCGAACTCTGGCGGGTTGATTTCCAGATCGGGGCGGGCCCGCTACGACAAGAGGCAGCCGTTGTCCGCAGGAACGATCGGCGAGAAATCGCTGCCGGCATGGTATTCGGCGCGCTCGAACGTGGTCTGCGGGTTTTCGACGGAATTGACATTGACGTAGAAAAGCGTGCGGCTACGGGGCGAAATGTTGGCGCTCGAGCCATGCACGAGGTTGCAGTGCATAAAAAGAACGGACCCCGCGCGACCTGACACTGCTTCTATCCCACCGTTATCGACCATCTGGTTCAAACGCCGACTGCTGAGTTTCATCAGGATATTGCCGATCGCGTCCTCGACGGGCTCGAATTCATCGATCAAACCCTCATGTTGGCTACCGGGGATAAACAGAAGGGGTCCGTTGGTTGCGTCCATGTCGTCGATAAAAACGGCGATCATCATGGCGCGAGGCTTGGGAAGTCCGTCGACTTTGTGCCAGGTCGAGAAGTCTTGGTGCCAGTCGAAGCCACCGGTGCCGTGCCCGGCGTTGTAGTTGAGCCGCGACTGGTGGACGTAGACATCCGAGCCGATGAGTTGCATCGCCGGTTCGATAAGCCGGGGGTGCCGGCAGAGGTGCTCGAACGTTGGATCATAGGCATGGGCGCCATGCACCATTCGTGCGGTCGACCCGCCCGGCTCCGGGGTCACGTTGGGCCGGTCCTCCGCGGCAACGCAGTCGGCGGCCGCGCGTAGCTTGGCAACTTCAGCATCCGTGAAGACATCTTCAAGCAGCAATGCGCCCGTTTTCTCGTATTGTTCGATTTGATGACTCTCCAGCATGCGATCATTGCCCTTCGCCTATTGTATCCTGTGGTGCGCCCGGCAGGATTCGAACCTGCGGCCCCAGGATTAGGAATCCTGTGCTCTATCCGACTGAGCTACGGGCGCCCCGGTTGGTTCTAGGATGACGAGTTAGAGGCGTCAAATATGTTGGGAATAGGTCGGTCAGAAGCCATGAAAGGGTGGAACAAGCAAATGAATGTGACGCAGTTTCGTCGTTCGGTGAGTCGCGTGTCGCCACCCCGGATTTTCCCGACCCTCCTTCTTTTTGTCGGACTGGCGCTGGTTTCTGCCGGGTGTACCACCAACCCGGCGACGGGTGAGTCGAGCTTCACGCTGTTCATGTCGCCGTCGGACGAGGTCCGCGTCGGTGCGCAAGAGCATCCCAAAATTCTAGCCCGTTTCGGCGGGGTCTATGACGACCCGGACCTGGGCGGCTATGTCGCGGAGATCGGCGGACGCCTGGTGGCGAACTCCGAAATGCCGAACTTCCCGTTCACCTTCACTGTCCTCAATTCGCCCGAGGTCAACGCGTTTGCGTTGCCGGGGGGCTACCTCTACGTCACGCGGGGGTTGGTCGCCCTCGCCAACAGCGAGGCCGAATTGGCTGGCGTGATCGGTCACGAGATCGGCCACGTCGTCGCGCGCCATACCGCGCAGCGCTACAGTCAAGCCGTGGCCGCCGGGGTCGGCGCGGCCCTTTTAGGTGCCGTCGTGGGGAGCGATGCCCAACAAATTGCCCAACTCGGGAGTGAATTGTATCTCGCCGGGTTTTCGCGCGAGCAAGAATTCCAGGCTGACGAACTCGGCGTTCGTTATTTGAAGAACGCCGGTTACGAATCCTATGCGATGGCCGATTTTCTGGAGCAGCTCAGTCGCAACAAATCGCTGCAAGAACAAATACTCGAAGACGATCTCCCCGACGCCGACTTTTTCTCCACCCACCCCAATACGCCGGATCGCGTCGCACGGGCCAGAGCCGCCGGGGCACCGGGTACCACACGACGGGATGCGCTGCTGGATACCGTTTCGGGCCTCATTTTCGGCGATGATCCCTCCCAAGGGTTGGTTCGGGGGCGCCGTTTTTCTCATCCTGATCTCGGACTGACCTTCGAAGCCCCACCGGGCTTTAAGCTGATCAATACCCAGCAAGCCGTCTATGTCCGAAAAAAGAACACGGCGATCGTTCGATTTGATGTTGCACGCCGTGACGAGACCCACCCGGACCCGCGAATCTATTTGACCGAGATTTGGGCCCCGCGCGTGAGACTTTCGGATATCGAACGGATCACCATCAACGGCTTGCCCGCGGCTACCGCTGCGGCGCGCGTTTCCGGCAGTCTTGACGACTATCGCGGCCCGTTGGACGCCCGGTTTGTGGCCGTTCAGTTTCCAAGCAACCGGCTATACCGGCTCCTATTTTTGTCGCGACCGGAGGGTACTGCCGGGCTTGAAACAGACTTTCAACGGATGACGTTTTCGCTTCGCACCTTGTCGCCCACAGAAGCCGCGCAACTGGTGCCGTTAACGGTCGAGGTGTTGGACGTGCGCCCGGGGGCCACGACCGAGTCGTTGGCGGCCGGACTGCCATTCCCAGACTTGAAGGTGGAGCGTTTTCGGGTGCTCAACGGGTTCGATCCCGGCGATCAACCGGTCCCCGGGGAAAGGGTGAAAATCATTGCGGAGTGAAATCCCCGCTAAACCTCAACCCACTCCGTTGCCGATCCGTCGGGTAGGAAGCAGGCTGCCGCGAGGCGTCCGCCGAATCCACATCCTCCATCCACGGTGGCCGTCCACTGATTCATGGCTAGGCCTTCATGCCGTCGGTCGTATCCACGGACGATCATTTTGACGTCGCCGTAGGCGCTGTCGATCGCGCTGAAGTATCCGGAGCCCCACCAAAGCGCGTCGCCTTGTTGGGACAAGGGCCGATGCGGGTCGAGCCCCGCATGGACCAGAAGAAGATTTCCGTTTTCGGTAAAGGCGGCGCGCTTGACGCTATTGAGAAGGTCGTCGTGTCCAAGCCGTCGCTGAATGCTGGTCCGCAGGGCATTGGTCCACCGAGTGATGGCAACCGCGCCTTCGCCCATAAGTGAGCGGGCCTCGTCGGTTCTGCCGCCATAAGCCGCAAGCGTCGCCTCAACGCCTTGCTGAATCATCCATTCGAAAACTTCCGGCGGGTTGGGTGCGAACTGGATTTGCAGGAGCTTGGTCCACATCTCCTCTTGCGAGCCACGAAGATAGGCGAAGTCACCGGATTCCATCCCGGGGCGGAACATTGCGCGGCGGAAGCGAAGAACCTCATCGAGTGTTTCGACGATTTCCGTGCCATGCCCGATGAGGTTGCCGAGATAGACGAAACGGTCGCCGCGAACGGTCCGGGCGCCGATCTCTTGATGGAGTTTCTTCAACTTTGTTGCGTCGCCATGTATGGCGCCGATCGCCCATACCCGGCGGACTGCGGTCAGTTTCGCGTAAACGTCGCTGTCTACGTCGATCATCCGTTCGACGCCGAAGCGTTCAAGGTGTCCTCCACACGATCGCGAATCGCGACCATTCTGACGGACCTACGCTGCCTGAAGAACCGTTTGCAGGCGATCCTGGGCGGTGTCTTCATCGATTTTTTCGACCGCGGCGACCTCCCGAACGAGCCGATCGAGCGCAGCTTCGTATATTTGTCGCTCGCTATACGATTGCTCGGGTTGGTTGGCGTTGCGATGAAGGTCGCGTACGACCTCCGCAATGGAAATTGGGTCGCCGGAGTTGATCTTGGCCTCGTATTCTTGGGCCCGACGGCTCCACATCGTCCGTTTGATACGGGCCCGGCCCTTCAAGGTCGTCATCGCGTCTTCGATAATCTTCGGCGAGGCCAGCTTGCGCATGCCAGTCGTCTCGACTTTGCCCACCGGAACCCGAAGGAGCATTTTGTCCTTCTCGAACTCGACGACGAACATCTCGAGCTGTATCCCGGACACTTCTCTGTCTTCGATTGCCGTGATCTTGCCCACGCCGTGGGTTGGATAAACAACGTAGTCGTTTACTGAAAATGGAAGCGGTTTCCGCTTTGCCTTTTTTTCGGTCTTCTGGGACGTCACTTTTGCTCCGCTTCGTGTCGGCTGCTGGGTGCTAGGCGTGCTGGTACTTTGGTCCGTGGATTTGGCTTGGCTCTTGATCTCGGCTTTCTCGCTCGACGGCGCGCGAACCGGTTTCCGCTTGGCGGCCGCGGTTTTCTTTTTCGGTTTTGCTTTCGGCGCTGCTTTCTTTTTCTTGGCGGCCGCAGGTTTCTTGCTGCTCGCCGTGGCTTTCTTCTTCGTCGAAGCAGACTTCTTCTTGACTGCCTTCGCGGCCACCTTTTTCTTTGCTGCCTTCTTTTTCGGTTTTGCCATGCTCCGCTCAGCCCTCTTCTATGCGCTGCGATCCGCCGCGTACCTTTGGTCGCAGCGAACACAACCCGGATCCTCTCACCGGGAGGCCCGCCTAACGCGGGCGCGTCATGTTATCGGTCCTGTCAGAGTTCGCCGGCCGCGAAATCTGCTTTTCGATCGGATGGATTACCATAGATGGGCAAAACGCGCCACGCCGCTCCCCATTTGGGGGCGGTTAGTTCGTCTCCGGCAGATCGCTTGGGGCGGCTAGGACCCGCCAGGATTAGCCGAAAAGAACTTATCGAACTTGCCGTCGACGCCTCGGAATTCCGCTTCGTCGGCGGGGACCTCACCTTTTTGGGTAATATTCGGCCATTTTTCCGAATATTCGGCGTTGAGTTCGATCCAAGCCGTCGACTGGTCGTCGGTGTCCGGAAGAATGGCCTCCACGGGGCATTCCGGCTCGCAGACGCCGCAATCAATGCACTCGTCCGGGTTGATCACCAGCATCACCTCGCCCTCGTAGAAACAATCTACCGGGCAAACCTCGACACAATCCTGAAGCTTGCACTTGATGCAGGCATCGTTGACCACGTACGTCATCGCTATTTTTCTCCACTTTTGACGACGGCAGAGCCTAACTGAGACCGCCGGACCGTGCTACCGTTTTTGAGGCTGGCGCCTATCAGGTGAGCCCCAGGCGTCCCCGTACCCGTTGCCGTGCGCTGCCCGATTCTTGGTCTGCAACGTAGATGAGGCCCGCAACGCGTCGGATCAGATTGGATTCGAAGGCGTGTTCCTCACCGTCGGCAAACACGACCTCCCAAAGCATCTCGATCATGGCGACCCGTTCCTCGTGGCTGCAATGCTCCTTAATGTCCCGCGTGAAGCGCAATATCTGTTGCGACTCGGCCTCAGCGGCGCGCGCGTCTTCAAGGAGCGTCGCAAGATCGGTCGGCGACAGCTCAAACCGCTTTGCCACGAGTTTGGCGATGGTTTGTTCCTCTTGCGGGTCGATCTCGCCATCGAGGCTGGCAGCGTGAAAGAGCAACGCGACGACGGCTAGATTGCGTGCGTCCTGGCTTTCGCCCACCGTTTTGGCGGGGGAGGGTTCCTCAATGAGGCGGCGGAGTCGACCGAGCATCTCGGGGTCGTACCAGCCAGTTTGTCCGCAATCAAGTCTGACTGGATTAGCCGAGAACAAGGCTACGTGAGTATTAGGTCGCCTCGTGACATTAGGCCCCGTGTGAGGCGATGGGGTCGATGGTTTCATACAGGGCTGCGGCCTCGCGGGCAGGTCCCCGCCGAACGCCAAGGTCGACCACCCGGACGACGGCGATGTCGCCCCGGAAGGGAAGCGTTAGGACATCGCCGATTCGAACGGGTTGGCTTGCTCTTTTTACGGCTCGGGAATTGATGCGCACCCCGCGCTTTGTGCAGTAGGTCGTCGCGACCGAGCGGCTCTTGCAGAAACGTGCAAACCAAAGCCACTGGTCCAGTCGCCGGCTGGTCGTATCGTGGCTCATTGCGGCGGTGTGCCGCCCACCTGTTTAGGCAGGTCGGCCAAAACGGAGAAGGGCGATAAGGGGTTCTTCTTGGGTTTTGAGATGCGTTGGGGCGCGCGCCGGAATAGTTCGCTACCGGGCTTGATGGGTCGATATCCGACAAACCGCATGACGGCGGGAAATCCTTGGCGCGGAAATCCGACGATGGACAGAAGATTGGGGTCCGTCGCAACCTTAGGGCCGATCATTGCGAGGGCTTGTCCGAGGCGCTCTAGCGAGTCCACCCGTACGGCGCGTTGGTCAACCATCCAATAGCCGCAAGTTCTGAGAATGCCGGCGTCGTCGTTTGGCCTGACGTCGAATGAAACGCGGCCATCCGGCGGTGCGGGCGCGTCTGTGCCACCGAACGCGTTTGCTAACTGTCTGGCCACAACGGCGCGGCGCTTCTTCAACATCGCCGGAAGGAAAACGAAAAAGCGGCCGATTCTCACGCCGCGGCGCGCGAGGTATTGCCGGTCGGGCTTAGATAGTGCCTTGACCAGGGCGCCGACATCGGTGCGCGCGACGAAACCCAAGTTCTCGCGAAGCTGGAAAATCAAACCCTGGCCGGGACCGCTTAGTCCGGCCGCGACCAGTTGCTCGAGCGGTCCGAGTTTTTTTGCGGTGTGCCGGATCAGCCAGTCGGTGAGCCGTGCCTTGAGGGCATCGGCGACCGGTGTGGTTCGCAAACCGTCGTCTACCAACAAATGGATCTTGGGTTGCAAAATCGTGGGGCCAGGTCCCAACTTCGCGATGGGATTTTGCGCCCAAAGGATTGTGCCGTCGACAAGGTCGAAAGCGGCGTCTTCTTCCGCAAGCACGGCGGCGGCACGCTGTTCGAGACCGGCTGCCAATTCTCGTTGGATGACCTTTCGCTCGAAGCGCGGGGCTGATCTGTCGGCGATAAAGCGCAAGCCGCGCAGCTGGCCCACGACGACATCGTCGATACCCACTCGGCCGTCTTGATCAATAGCAACGGTGTGACTGTTGGACGCGCGGCGACGGCGCAACGATGCGACATGATGCCGATCCACGAAGCGCTGGGTCAGTCGGTCATGCAATGCCTCCGAGAGTCGATCCTCGACGGCCAAGGCTTGGCCTTGCCAATGCGCGGCATCGCGCACCCATTCGGTCTGATGGGCGATGTAAGTCCACGTGCGGATATGGGCGAGGCGGTGTTGGAGCGTGTCGATATCGCCGCCGGTCCGGTCGAGGTGCTGGATGTTCTTGGCCAGGAAGGATTCCGGCAACGATCGGGAAGGGCCGATCAACGCGCGGAATATCCGGCCCAAAAGAATGGTATGGGCCTCGTGGAGCATTTGCTGGAAGTCCGGGATGGTGCAGACCTCCCACAGCAACGCGACGTTTCCGGGCGATCGTACGGCCTGGGCGATGTCCGGTTCTCGATAGAGGCTACGAAGCGCCTTGATATCGGCGGCCTCCAGCGCCGGCTGGAAGTGCGCGAATCGTGGCGGCGCTTCCAGGCTGGTGAGCAGACCCGGGACCGACGACAGATCAAGATCGGCGTTGCGGTACCGCATGCGCGAGAGCGGGCGATACTTGTGGGCCTCGACCGCTAACACCGTATCGGCATCAAGGGGTGGAGCATCGCCGGTTGTGCCGAACGTTCCGTGATTGAGATAGCGCCCTGCGCGACCCGCGACCTGGCCAACTTCGGGCGCAGTCAGTCGGCGCTCTTGTCGACCGTCGAATTTACGCAGCGTGGCAAATGCGACGTGATCGATGCTGAGGTTCAGCCCCATCCCGATCGCATCGGTCGCCACGAGGTAGTCGACCTCGCCTTCCTCAAAAAGGCGCACTTGGGCGTTTCGGGTGCGCGGGCTTAAGGCGCCCATGACGACCGCGGCCCCACCCTTTTGGCGTCGCAGTTGTTCCGCGATGCCGTAGACATCATCGGCCCGGTACGCGATGACCGCACTGCGCCGCGGCAGCCGGGAAAGTTTCGCATGTCCTGAGAAGCCGAGTTTTGAGAGCCGCGGGCGCCGCTCGATACGAATCCCGGCGATCGTTTTTCGCAGAAGGGGGGCGATGGTGTCCGCACCCAAGAACATCGTCTCCTTTGTGCCGCGCGCGCGGAGAAGACGATCGGTGAATGTATGGCCACGCTCGGGATCGGCCGCAAGTTGGATTTCGTCGACGGCGAGAAATTCGACTGGCACCGAAAGCGGCATGGCTTCGACGGTGCAAACCCAATAGCGGACCCGGGGCGGTACGATGCGCTCCTCGCCGGTCACGAGGGCGATCTCATCGCCAGGACACAGCGCTGCCAGACGATCGAATACCTCGCGAGCCAGGAGGCGCAGCGGCAGCCCAATCATCCCACTGCGGTGGCCCACCATGCGCTCGATCGCGAGGTGGGTTTTCCCGGTATTCGTTGGTCCGAGGACGGCAACGATGGGGGCTGAATCGTCCGGGCTAGGCGTACGCGACATCCCCCCCAGCAAATCAGATCAGGGCTGTCGGTCGCAAGACGGGGATACCTGGTTTTCACGAAAAGGTGCCCCAGCGAGCGGGCACGTTTGACACGATCAACGTAGGTTTCTCATACTCATTTCGCACCTGCGAAAAGAGACGTTCATGGCTGATTTTCCGAAACAAACCCTCGATGACTGGCGCGATCAGGCGCAAAAGGAACTCCGAGACAAGTCGCTCGACGACTTGATATGGCACACGCCAGAGGGAATTCGGGTCAAACCGCTTTACACGCGCGAGGACGAAAGTCCGCGGGTGACCTCGGACATGCCGGGGTTCGCCCCCTATCTTCGTGGGCCGCGGTCGACCATGTACGCCAATCGGCCCTGGACCATCCGCCAATACGCCGGATTCTCCACCGCCGAGGACTCGAACGCGTTCTACCGCAAGGCGCTAGACGCGGGGCAGATGGGCTTGTCGGTCGCTTTCGATCTGGCGACGCACCGGGGGTACGACTCAGACCATCCTCGGGTCGAGGGAGACGTCGGCAAGGCAGGTGTCGCGATCGATTCCGTCGAAGATATGAAAATCCTATTCGACGGAATCCCGCTCGACCGCGTGAGCGTGTCGATGACCATGAACGGCGCGGTCCTGCCGGTCTTGGCGGGGTACATCGTGGCGGCCGAAGAGCAGGGCGTCTCCATCGACAAACTGTCGGGCACCATCCAAAACGACATCCTCAAAGAGTTCATGGTGCGGAACACCTATATCTACCCGCCCGAACCTTCGATGCGGATCGTTTCGGACATCATCGAGTACACCGCGAAAGAAATGCCGCGGTTCAATTCGATTTCGATTTCCGGCTATCACATGCAGGAAGCGGGCGCGACGTTGGTCCAGGAATTGGCCTACACGCTGGCCGACGGTCTGGAATACGTAAAGGTCGCCATTGCGGCGGGCATGGATGTCGACGCCTTTGCGCCGCGGCTTTCCTTCTTCTTCTGCATCGGCATGAATTTTTTCATGGAGGTTGCGAAACTTCGTGCCGCGCGGTTCTTGTGGGCAGAGCTCATGAGTCAGTTTTCGCCGAAAGACCCGCGATCGCTCTCGTTGCGGACTCATTGCCAAACCTCCGGCGTTTCGCTGACCGAGCAGGATCCACACAACAACGTTGTCAGGACCGCGTATGAGGCAATGGCGGCTGTCCTGGGTGGGACCCAGAGTCTGCATACGAATGCATTCGATGAGGCTTTGGCGTTGCCGTCAGACCTCTCATCGCGGATCGCACGCAACACGCAACTCATTCTCGCCGAAGAGACCGGCGTGACGCATGTCGTCGATCCGCTCGGCGGGTCTTACTACGTTGAGGCGCTCACCGATTCGCTTATCGAAGAGGCGCGAAAGCTCATCGACGAAGTGGAGCAAATCGGCGGCATGACGAAGGCCGTGGCGCAAGGTCTGCCCAAATTGCGGATCGAAGAATCCGCGGCGAAAAAGCAAGCCCGGATTGATCGCGGCGAAGAAGTAGTGGTCGGGGTCAACAAATATCGCCTCGATGCCGCTGACGATATCGACCTTCTCGAAGTGGACAACCGCAAGGTCCGAGCCCAACAGATCGAGCGCCTAGACGCGATCCGCAAAACGCGGGACGACGGTGCGGTCAAAAAGGCGCTTGATGCGTTACGCGATGGTGCCCGTGGCGACGGCAACCTGCTGGCGCTCAGTGTAGACGCGATGCGTGTTCGGGCGACCGTGGGCGAGGTGTCGAGCGCGCTCGAAGATGCCTTTACGCGGCATCGCGCCGAGACCATGGCCGTCACGGGTGTCTACGGTGATGCCTTCAAAGATGATGACGGTTTTGCGCGCGCGCGCGCGGGTGCAGATCGTTTTGCCGCACGGGTGGGACGTCGGCCGAGAATTCTGGTCGCCAAGCTCGGTCAAGACGGACACGATCGGGGTGCTAAGGTGATCGCGACCGCGATGGCTGATATTGGGTTTGACGTCGATATTGGGCCCCTGTTCGCAACCCCCAAAGAAGCCGCGCGGCAGGCCGTCGAAAACGATGTGCATGTCATCGGTATCTCCTCCCAAGCCGCGGGCCACAAAACATTAGTCCCGCAACTGATCGAGGCGCTGCGAGAGGAAGGTGGCGGCGATATCATTGTCGTGGTGGGCGGTGTGATCCCGCCCAAAGACTACGACTTTCTCTATAAGGCTGGGGTCGGCGAAATATTCGGGCCCGGCAGCAATATCGTCGAAGCCGCCGACCGAATCCTGTCCTTGTTGGGAGACAACCGCGCGGCCGCCTAGACCGACGAAGGTATTCGCTACTTCTTTTCGTCCTGTGCCTGCCGCCGTGCGGTTTTCACGACGCGCGTGCGGTTGGCGGATTGTCCGGGCCGGGCGCCTTGCGCGCGCGCGTGCCGTGCCGCCGGAAACGGCGACATAGGCCAAGGACGGCGTTCGCTGCCAAAGGTTTCGAATGCAATGATCTGGCTAAGGTAGGTGCCCAAGTTGGCGCCAAACTCGGCAAGCCGGGGGACCGATTTCCCGGAGATTAGCTTGAAGGCAAGTTGGATCAACGCGACCGCGGCGCCGATCCATATTCCGATATAGAACGCCGCGGCGTACAGCAGCATGAAGACCAAGCGTATCCATACCTCGGGATTGGTCAGGTTTCCTGCGATTTCTGTATCTCGGTCGGCCATCTGCGGATCGACTACCTAAGCGGTTCGAGTGGACAGGTGTGACGTTGCCACGAATCGACTGTGAGTCACAACGGGCGACAGGCCGGCTATGTGTCGGCATTTCCTGTTGTCGCGCTTGTATTGTGCCTGAAGGCGATTGATCCGGTCTATCATAGCCGCTGGGGTGTTAACGAATGGCCAGACGTCCGGATAGGCGGTCGCAGCAACGCGACCCCACACCTGTCGACCCACCGTGGGTCGACAATGCGCGACCTGATCGCGACCCGCCGCCTATTGAGCCCGATTGGGCGCAAACGGATGAAGGAGCCGACGAACCTCCGCCACCGTACGAACCTGAGTGGGCGACTGAGGCGACGCCGCCCGACCCGACGCCGGTGGACCCGCCCTGGGCTCAAGAGCGTGACGACGACGAAGATGCCTTGCGAGAGGCCCTGGAGGAAAAAGAGCCCCCCGATCCACCCTGGGCGCGCGGGGGCGAGCGACCCAGCGCCGACGCGACGCCGATCGATCCGCCCTGGGCGGACGACCTCCCGGCGGACACCGCGCCCCCGGCGCCGATCGAACCCGACTGGGCGACCGCGGATTTGGAAGAGCCGAACATGGCTCCGGCGCCGGTCGATCCACCGTGGGCCGACGAACCGACAAATCGAGGGCCCGTGGTGTTGCGTGGTCCGATCGATCCACCATGGGTGCCCGACGATGTTTCGGAGGCCATAGAGGCCGAGGAAGCGGCGGCGCTGCCATTCGAGCCGGACTGGGCAACCAATGCCGACGATCCCGGCCCCCCCGTTCCTATCGAGCCCGACTGGGTCGATGATGCCCGAGCGCCTCCGTCTCAACCGCTAAAACCGTTTGACCCCGATTGGGAAGAAACGTCCCGTGAACCGCCTCCACCGATCGAACCCGATTGGGCGGCGGACGACTCGCAAGAGGCTAGTCCCGAGACCGGGGCGATGTTCGATCCCGGCTGGGAAGAGACGCCGAGGTCGATCGAGGATGTGCCGCTCCCGCCCGTTGAGCCTGCATGGGCGGTCGAAGTGGATAGTGAGGTCGAGCAGACGAGAACGGATCCCTTCGATGATCAGATCGCTATCGACGCCGATGTGGTAGAACCCGATTCAATGGTGGTTAGAGGTGGCGCACGTCGATTGCGGGAGCTGGTGTCCCGGGCATCCTTCAATCCGTTTGGCCGAGCAAAGCGGGCTGAGGCGGCCCGCCAAGAGGACCGGGCAAAGCTCATTGCCGATGCGATGCGAATCCGAAGCGAAACACGAGAGGCCTTGGGTGAGGACACGGTGAACACGATGTACCGCGCCCTCATGGGAACCGATCCCCCGGATGACGAAAAGACCTGATCCCCGCGAACTACCGACGGTACCCCGCCTTGTGAGCACCCCCCAAGCTTGACGCCTGTGACCCGAGACCTCGATATCCCCTCACTACGCGACTCCATCCTGCGCGGCGACCGTCGTGGTTTGGCGCGAGGCATCACCTTGGTCGAATCGGATTTGCCCGAGCATCAGGCCCAGGCCGAAGACCTCCTCACGGGCCTGCTGTCCAAGACAGGGAAAGCAACCCGGTTGGGCGTTTCAGGGCCGCCGGGCGTCGGCAAATCGACCTTCGTGGAGGCGCTCGGCATGCACATTGTAGGGACGGGTCGGCGGGTTGCTGTACTGGCGATCGACCCGTCGAGCCATCTGTCGGGTGGTTCCATTCTAGGCGACAAGACACGCATGGAAGAGCTCAGCCGGCATCCGTCGGCGTACGTCCGTCCGACGGCTGCCGGTCGGATGTTGGGCGGTGTGGCGCGGCGTACCCGCGAAGCAATTCTCTTGTGTGAGGCGGCGGGATTCGATGCAGTCATCGTCGAAACGGTGGGGGTCGGACAATCCGAAGCCACCGTCGCCAATATGGTCGATGTTTTCTTGTTGCTGATCGCGCCCGGCGGCGGGGACGAGCTTCAAGGCATAAAACGGGGGATCGTCGAATTGGTCGACCTCATCGTCGTGAACAAAAGCGACGGCGATCTCAAGGCTGCGGCGGGTCGAATTGCAGCGGACTATCACGGGGCGCTTGGTCTGCTCAGAAGCATGTCATCCTTTTGGCAACCCGAAGTCGTGCAGTGTTCGGCGTTGCAGCGCGACGGAATCGATCGGGTCTGGCAGAGCGTCAGCCGTTGCTTCGAAGCGCTCCAAGAGGGCGGCGAACTTGGCCGCCGGCGGACTCAGCAGTTGCAGGAATGGATGTCGCAGGAAGTCACCGAAGGCATTTTGGACGCTGTTCGGCGGGACCCTGAGGTCGCCGCAGTACGACAGGTCCTTGAGGCCGACGTCGCCGCCCAACGGGCGCTGCCGCCGGTTGCGGCGCGCCAGATCCAGGAGACGTTCTTTCGTCGGCGCGCACTCGATCGCACCCCATAGCTTCTAACTATTTGTATTATAACGAAAAAATTCGCCCAGGTTGGTTTTCTGCCCGCCGACCGGTGGGTCGGTGAAGGGCTGCCTTGACGGTGAAGTGGCGGCCAATTAAACAAACGCCCTTCCGGCCAACGCCGGACGAGCTAAAAAAAGGAAAAGACATGTCTAGGCGCTGCGAGTTGACCGGCAAAGGTGTGCTGACCGGGAATAACGTCAGCCATGCAAACAACAAATCGCGCCGGCGCTACCTCCCCAATCTCCTGGAGGTCTCGTTGCTGAGCGACGCCTTGGGCCAGTCTTTCCGTCTGAAAATTTGCCGCCAAGCGCAGCGGTCCGTCGACCACGCTGGTGGGTTCGACACCTTTATTCTGAAGGCGCGTGACGAAAACCTGAGCGATCGTGCCAAGGATATCAAAAAGCGCATTGCGAAGAGCGTCGCCGCCGCCGCGTAACGACGCGCGGATCGTACGCCAGTCACAAGAATGACCCGCCCTATCGAAGAGGCGTCACAAGAATGATCCAGCGCGGTCTTGCGCTTCCCGTTCTTGCAATGGTCGTCGTCGTTGCGGCGTCCAATGTCCTTGTTCAATACCCGATCAACGATTTCCTGACCTGGGGGGCGTTCACCTTTCCGGTCGCGTTCTTGGTAACCGACTTGACCAACCGGCGGTTCGGCCCTGGATCCGCGCAGCGTGTTGTCGTTGTCGGTTTTGTTATCGGTGCAGCCCTTTCCGTTGTTCTGGCCGGCCCGCGAATCGGTGCCGCGAGCGCGGTCGCTTTTTTGGCGGGGCAATTGCTCGATGTCGCCATCTTCGATCGATTGCGGCGCATGGCGTGGTGGCGTGCACCACTGGCGTCGTCGATCTTGGCGTCGGCCGTGGACACGGCCCTGTTTTTCAGCCTCGCGTTCGTCGGAACGGGTGTTCCCTGGGTAACGCTCGGCATTGGCGATTTCGCGGTCAAACTTGCGATGGCGGCCACACTCCTCATCCCCTACGGCGCGTTGATGCGTTTTGTTCAGGCCGCACCAACCCAGCAGCCCGACAACGTCCGACCCTAGGTTCGATTGCCATGACGCACCCTATGCTCAATGTTCTCGATCATCCGCTGATTGCTCATAAGCTCAGCCTGATGCGCGATGTCGCGTGCTCAACGAAGGACTTTCGTACGCTGCTTCACGAGATCGGACTTCTTATGGGTTACGAACTGACCCGCGATCTGCCGGTGCGAGAGGAAAAGATCACGACTCCAGTGGCAGACACGATGGGGCGATTCATTGCCGGGAAGAAGGTGGCCATTGTCCCGATTCTTCGCGCGGGCCTTGGCATGGCGGACGGCCTTCTCGAGCTTATGCCGTCAGCGCGGGTTGGCCACATTGGGGTCTATCGCGATCCAGAGACTTTGGAACCGGTCGAGTATCTCGTGAAACTTCCCGAGGTCGCGGGCCGTCTCTTCATCGTCGTCGACCCGATGTTGGCCACGGGGAACTCTGCGGCCCATGCGTTGGACGTGCTCAACAAACGCGGCGTGACAGACGAGAACATTCGTTTCATGGCGTTGGTCGCCGCGCCGGAAGGCGTGCAGCGGATTGCCGAAAGCCATCCGAATGTCGCGATTTACGTCGCGGCGCTCGACGAAAAACTAAACGACCACGCCTACATCGTACCGGGCCTGGGTGACGCGGGGGACCGTCTGTTCGGGACCAAGTAAGTTTGCCTATTCGGTCGGCACCCACTGAAAAGCCAGCAGCAGGGTTTGCTGAAAGAAACTGAAGTTGTCGTCGGACACCATCCACACGATCGGCTGCCCGGTCGCCGACGTGGATATCGCCAATCCTTCGAAGTTGTCGCTAATGGCCGACCCCGAGATTCGCGCGACGACCGGCCCCTTGATCGTTCCGCCGGCTTCAACTGACGCGAGATTGACGTGCCTGATCCGCACCGAAAACCCGGTAAGTGCGGAAAATTTGCGCTCGAGGAAAAGAAGGCCGACATCCGGGTGGTAGGCGGCGTCGGTCGGTTTCCATTCCGACTTTGGATAAGAAATCGGGTCGCGTCGGTCGCCGGCGATGATCCAGCCGGCTAGATCACCGTCCGCATTCTCTAGTTCCTCGGTCACCACAAGAAGGCGGTCGTCGCCCAACGCGACAAGGACTTCGATCCCACCGTTCGAGGGGGACTTCGCAAGGCCGGGTATCTCGCGGACGTACGTCGGTCGCGCTGTGTCGCCAAGAGCCGGGTCATAGAGCCCGATGCGATGAAACCGCTCGAAACCGACCGCGAAGACCGAGCCCCAGCGTTCGATCGCTTCTGCATCGTGTTCGCCGCGCACGATCGCCAGGGGGACGCCCTTGCTGCTCAGAATCGGCGCGAGCTGAGTTTCGTTCAGTCCCGCAAGGGTGCCGTCCTCATCCAACATGAGGTGGGCCCGGAACCAGAAGCCGCGATCCGAGACCGCGATCAACTGATCTCCTTCGACCAAAAGTCCCGACAGTCCACCGAACCGGTTGTCGCGGGACCCAAGGGAGCCACCGGTCAAATACTTCAGAGGTCCGAGGCGGGAAAGGGCGAGGTCTCCCGCATCCAGCCGGATCGGCGTGAAGCCCACGGCGATGGGTTCGGCGGCGACGGGTGCCGCAAGAGTCGCGAAAACAAAAAGAAGCGCGAGCGTCCCGACGCGGCGCATAGCGAGCGTCAGTCGGCCGGTTTTGGCGGCAGGGTGACCTTGAAGTGACGCTGAAGAATGTCGGCGATGTTCTCGTAACACACGCCGTACCGATGGACCGTGCAGTTCTCGACATCGAGTAGGGTCGAGGAGGCTGCATAGCTGTGGTACTTCATCAAACCGTAGTCGATGATGACGTCGGCGATATCCGTAATTTCGCGCTGCATATCGTCAACCCGAAAACGCGTGCCGGTCAGCGTGAGGTTGGCCGAAGAGCCAAACAATAAGTGCTCTTGCTCAAGGCTCAGGCGGGTGATTTCCGCGTGAAACCGACCCGAGTTCATCAACATCAGCAACGTGTCGCCCTTTGTGCTTCGCGAGTAGGTGTCGCGATCGAGCGTTTGGAGCAGCGGGTGCTCGGTATTGCAGGGTGCGATGAGGCCCAAGGGCAGGTCATAGTCGTGGCAAATCGCTTGGTAGATCTCGCTGCCGCGCGTGCTGACCTTGTGAAGGGCCCGGTGCATATCGTCGTTGCCGAGCATGGCGTTGAGTTTTGACGGCGCCCGCTTCTTGGTATCGAAGATTCGCTTTAGCGCCTCCGGCGAACCACCAATCAACGAATAGCCCACATCCATCGGAAGAATGCCGATCCCGCCCCCTTTGAGAACCTTGAAAGCGCGAGCCGCGTCGTTCTGGATATCAAGTACGCTCATTGAACTGTTCCGTGTTTTTAGTGTCGGGTACGAAGCTGGCCGGGGTCGTCGTCGAACAGCGCAGCCAGTTGCTCCATCATGGCGCCGCCCAGTTGTTCGGCGTCGACGATCGTCACGGCTCGGCGATAGTAGCGGTTGACGTCATGGCCGATCCCGATCGCGATCAACTCGACCGGCGAGCGGTTTTCAATCCACTCGATGACCTCGCGAAGGTGCCGATCCAGATAATTTCCGGGGTTCACCGATAGCGTCGAATCGTCGACCGGGGCACCGTCGGAGATCACCATGAGAATACGGCGCTGTTCAGGGCGCGCAAGCAGGCGTTGGTGGGCCCAGGTTAGAGCCTCCCCGTCGATATTTTCCTTCAACAATCCTTCACGCAACATCAATCCCAGCCCACGACGCGCCCGCCGCCAAGGTTCGTCGGCGGATTTGTAGATGATGTGGCGTAGGTC
Organism: Alphaproteobacteria bacterium; assembly: GCA_038121105.1. Classification (GTDB taxonomy): domain Bacteria; phylum Pseudomonadota; class Alphaproteobacteria; order SHVP01; family SHVP01; genus CALJDF01. Next base: position 130,717 of record JAYONB010000005.1, read on the forward strand.
GTTGAGCCGGCCGGGGTTCAACGGTTTGCCCTCGGCCAGCCATTTTTCCCTTGCCTGGCCGCCTTTCCATGCGACGGTCGTGAAACCGAGAATCTCGACGTTCACCCCGCATCGTTCCAAGGTCCGGGCCAGGATGTCGGCGCACATCGCGGCAACGGTCACGGGCCGTCCGCGCATCGAGCCGGAGTTGTCGATGAGGAGCGTGACGACCGTGTCGCGGAAGTCGGTATCGCGTTCCATCTTGTAGGACAGCGAGTAAAGCGGGTTGACGACGACGCGGGCGAGGCGGGCCGAGTCGAGCAGGCCTTCCTCTAGGTCAAAATCCCAAGCGCGCTGCTGCTTTGCCATAAGCCGGCGTTGGAGGCGATTGGCGAGCCGACTGACAGCCCCTTGAAGGTAGTGCAACTGCTGATCGAGATGGCGCCGCAGTCGACCGAGTTCGTCGGCATCGCAGAGATCTTTGGCATGAACGATTTCGTCGAAGGCCGTCGTGTAGGCGCGATACGAAGGTTCGTTGCGCCGCTGGTTGGCATCGTCCTGCCATTGCTCGGGTCGTCCGCCGGGTTCTCCGTCGCCCGCCATCTCGCGGCGTTCTTCGGCGCTGGTTCCGGCCGCCGATTCAGCGGCATCATCCATCGAGCCGTCTGCGGCATCGTCACCGACGGACTGCATCGTGCCGGAGGATTCGCCTTCTCCTTCGTCGGATTGCCCTTCCTGATCTTGATCGGCGTCGTCGGCATCTTCCGCTTCATCCGGATCGGGCTCAAGAACGTCGTCCTCGGCAAGATCGAGGTGCGCAATCAGCTGGCGCGCCAGCTTGGAAAAAGCGCTTTGGTCCGCAACTGAATCGCAGAGTGCTTTGATGTCTTCACGGGCCTTGCTGTCCAAGGTTTCGCGCCAGGTGTCGACAATATTGCGCGCCGCCTCGGGCGCCGGTGCTCCCGTCAAGCGTTCGCGAAGTTCGAGACGCACCGCTTCGGCCAAAGGCGCATCCTCTCGCGACCCGGCCTCCTCGGCGCCGCTTTGGCTGTAGTGCTGGTTCAGTGCGGCATCGAGGTTTTGGGCGATACCCTCGAACTGGAGCGCCCCGAGTGCCTCGATTCGGGCCAGTTCGGCGGCGTCGTAGACTTCTTGGGCGGCGGCGCCGTCCGGTCGGCGCCGGGCGTGAAGTTTCTTGTCGTGGTGCCGAAGTCTCAGCGCAAAGGAATCGGCAACGCCACGTACGTTGCTGACATCGGCGCTATTGAGGTCGCGGGCCGGCTGCGGCAAGCGGACCGCATCGTCGCGGAGACCTGGGCTTTCGACGCCAAAGGTAACTTCGAGGTCCTTGACCGCCGAGATCGCACGCGTTGCGGCACCGACCGCCCGCTTGAAGTTCTCGGCGGGGCTGCGCGAATCGCTCACGTCTTAGTGCGGTTTTGCGAGGGCTGCACTGTCGGGTAGGTCTTCACCGAACGATCGCTGGTAGTACTCGGCGATCAAGGTGCGCTCCATCTCGTCGCACTTGTTGGCAAAGGTGAGGCGGAAAGCGAATCCGACATCGCCGAAAATCTGCGAGTTCTCCGCCCAGGTGATCACGGTGCGTGGCGACATGACCGTTGAAATATCGCCGGACTGAAAGCCGGTACGCGAGAGTTCGGCGACACGCACCATCTTCTCGATCGTCTTGCGGCCGTCGTCGGTGTCGAATTCCGGGACCTTGGCCAGCACGATGGCTACTTCTTGTTCGAACGGAAGGTAGTTGAGGGTGGCGACCAAGTTCCAGCGGTCCATCTGGCCTTGGTTGATCTGTTGCGTACCGTGGTAAAGGCCCGTGGTATCCCCCAGACCGATCGTATTGGCCGTCGCGAAGAGACGGAACGCCGGGTGGGGCCGGATCACGCGGTTCTGGTCAAGCAGGGTCATTTTACCCTCGGCTTCGAGGACACGCTGGATGACGAACATGACATCGGGGCGTCCGGCGTCGTACTCATCGAAGACCAGGGCCGTCGCGGTCTGGAGTGCCCACGGCAAAATGCCTTCTCGGAATTCCGTGATCTGTTTGCCGTCCCGGATCACAATTGCATCTTTGCCGATTAGATCGATCCGGCTGATGTGGCTATCGAGATTCACGCGAATGCAGGGCCAATTGAGGCGTGCCGCGACCTGCTCGATGTGGGTCGACTTGCCGGTCCCGTGAAGGCCTTGAATCATGACCTTCCGATTGAATTTGAAGCCGGCCAAGATTGCGGTCGTGGTGTCGTGATCGAATTGATAGGCCTCGTCGATGTCCGGGACGTATTCGTTGGGTCGCGAGAACGCCGGAACAACCAGATCGGTGTCCAAGCCGAATACCTGACGGGCAGAAACGTCGATGTCTGGGATGTGATCGGGGTCTTTGGCTGCAGCCAAGGTGTTTTCGTTACTCTGCAACGTCGTCGTCCTAAGTCTGGAGTACTAGGCGTGGCCTGCCGAAACGAGATACGAGTAGGCCTCATTTATTCTCTTGAGCCGTTCTTCGGCTTCTTTATCGCCCCCGTTTAGGTCGGGATGGAACCGTTTAGCCAGTTCCTTATAGCGGATTTTCACCTCCTGGGGAGAGGCGTCGGTCGATAGACCGAGGCGGCGTAGAGCCTTGGCCACCGGGGCCGGGACGCGACGTTTTGGGCGGCGAACGGACAGGCTTTCCATGCCCAACGGGTCGTCGCGAAAGAGCCCGAACTGATCGTCGATTCCATCGAAAATCGCCTTTTTGTCGGCCTTATTGCGGCTCTTGCCGGTTACGCTCCAGGTCGGACGGTGCCAGGTATTGGTATTGTGGCGGTAGGCCGCAACCTCTTCGTCCGACATGCCTTCGAAGTAATTCCAGGACTTGTTGTATTCCCGCACATGCTTGAGGCAGAACCAATGGTATTGGCCGGTTTGGCCGCCCCGCATCGGTGCGCGATGGGTCCCCTCCTCGGCGCACCCTTCGTGGTCGCAGACGCGTTTTGAGGTTGTTTCGCGGATGGTTTCGCGAGGATCAAAGGTCATCAGTTAAGTATGATGATTCGCATTGGCTCGGGCAAACCAAACCGAGCGTGTTGGTGACAAGAAATAGGGTTAACCATGGGCGTGACCATTCGCGATCGAATCCGGACAAAGCTGGCCGTGCTTGAACCGCTCGAATTGGAGCTGGTCGACCAATCCGAAGCCCACCGCGGCCATGCGGGGTGGCGCGACGGAGGTGAGACGCATTTCGATCTCCGGGTCGTTTCTGCGGCTTTCAACGGCCTATCACGGGTGCAGCGCCAGCGGTTGGTGCTGGATAGGCTAAAAGAGGAGTTCGATGCGGGCTTGCACGCTTTGTCTATTCAGGCCCGTGCTCCCGGCGAATAGTCCTATTGGCGTAAGGACTCAGAGGATGAACGCCAAGAGAAATGGCATCGTCGCAAATGAGATGATCGTCGAGACGATGATGGCGGCGGCAACATCCTGCGGCTCGCGCTTGTATCGCAGGGCAAAAACATAGTTGAAAATGGCCACCGGCATGGTCGACTGCAGGATCAGGACGCTCCGGACGATTCCATCCAAGCCGAAAATCTCCGCGACCGCCAAACTTGCCGCGAGTCCACCGAGAAGCCGTGCTATTGCGAATCCGGCGCTTCGCGTAATGCGCTTGATCCTCATGCGGGCCAGCGACACACCGAGCGTGAGGAGCATGAGCGGCACGACGAGCGAGGCCAGAAGGTCCACCGTATTGCCGGCCCAATCGGGCAGGGCGGTGCGGGTGGCCATAAAAGGTAACGACAGCAATACGCCCCAAAGGACGGGCGTTCGAATGAGCTGTTTGGCTTGAATGCCGCCGGCGTGGATCGAAATGCCAACCGTGAATTGGGCAACCGAATGCACCGAGAATGCGGCGACGGCGAGGGCGAGCCCTTCGTCTCCGAAAGCGAAGAACGCCAAGGGTATGCCCATGTTGCCCAGGTTGCCGAACATCACCGACGGCAGGTAGGAGGGCAGCGAGAGCTTGAGAACGTATCGAATGGCGAGCGCACCGACGACGGCCAGGACGAATAGAACGGCGAGATAGGAGCCGGCGATCGCACCGAGCGTCTCGAGCGAGACGTCCAGCCGGGTCAAAGAAGAGAAGACAAGGCAGGGCGTCGCGATCGTCAGGACGATGCCGGTCACGAAGTCGGTGTCAAAGACGCGCCCGGAGCGTTCCCAGGCAAATCCGATCGCCGCCGTCAAAAACACCGGTGCGACAATCGCAAAGAGATCGCCGGTCATCCGCTCGACCTAAATGTGAGGGTGGACAACGCTACGGTTTCTTCAGCCGAGTGAGGCGTAGCAGCGTTATCTGGTTTCGTTTGCGCCGAACGATCTCGAATCGTGTGTCGTAATATTGAAAGACTTGCCCGACATCGGGGATGGATTGCGATTCGTGAATGACGATGCCGGCGACGGTCACGGCTTCTTCGTCGGGGAGCGTCCAACCCAGATCCCGGTTGAGGTCGCGGATGGTGACGCTGCCCTCGACGACCACGCTGCCGTCGGGTTGGGCGCGAATGCCGCGATGGGCCACGTCGTACTCGTCGGCGATCGGCCCGACGATCTCCTCAAGGATGTCTTCCAACGTGACCATGCCCATCAGCGCCCCGTATTCGTCGACAACCAGCGCAAAATGCTGACGACGATCGCGGAACGCGGCCATCTGCTCGATCAACGTGGTGGTCTCCGGAATGAACCAGGGTTCGGCAGCAATCTCCAAGGGGTCGATCGTGGAGCCGTCGCCGCCCGCGGCGACCAGGGCCCGGAGTACGTCTTTGGCGTGAAGGACGCCGACGATATTCTCAGGCTCGTCCTTCCACAGCGGAAGCCGTGTGTAGGGGCTGTTCAGTACTTCCTTAACGATGTCGGCCGCTGCCCCGCCGCCATCGACCATTGTCATATTACTGCGGTGGATCATCACATCTTGCACGCTGGTTTCGCTGAGATCGAAAATGCCGTGCAGCATGTCGCTTTCGTGCTTTACGAGGCCGCCTTCTTCGGCGTGGATCTGGATCGCGCTGCGAAGTTCCTCCTGTGGCGATACGAGCAACGCCCGCGCGTCTCTCTCCGCGCCAAACAGTCGCAACGTCAGGGCGACGACCCGTTCGACGGCAAGGACAAACGGGGTTAGCCCAATAACCGTCCACCGAATGATCGGGGCGACGCGAAGCGAGGTACGGGTCGGGTGACGCAGGGCATAGGTTTTCGGCAGAACCTCGGCAAAAACGAGCACGAGCGCGGTCATCAGGATTGTGGCGTAGGCGACGCCGGCATCGCCGAAGCGGTCGATTAAGACGCTAGTGGCGAGTGCGGATGCCAAGATGTTGACCAGATTGTTGCCCAGAAGAATCGAACCGATGAGGCGTTCTCGCGCTTCGATCAACCGAATGACTGTCTTGGCTCTTTGGTTTCCTTGTTTTTCAAGGTGCATCACGCGGGGTCGCGACGCGGCGGTTAGGGCCGTTTCGGAACCCGAGAACAAGCCAGAGAGAAACAGCAGCGCGACGATCGCAATCACCGTGATGATGATTTCAATGCTCATACCAGGGCCTAAGCAGCGCCGCCGGCGCGAAGCGCGTCCAGCACGGCATCGGGCGGAATCTGACGTTCAAGGTGCGCGGCGCCAATTGCCTGGCAAAGCACAAAGGTAATGTGACCAGCCTCGACCTTCTTGTCTTGCGCCATATGAGCGTACAAGTTTTCGGCTGTCGCTCTGATTCCTAGGTTCTTCAACGAGGTTGGCAGGCCCAGCGAAGAGAGATGGGTGCCCACCCGATCGACTTCTTCAAACCCGATCGATCGCGAAAGGTTGAGAGCCATCATCATGCCGACGGCGACCGCTTCGCCATGAAGGACGCGACCGTCATATCCGGCTTCGGCTTCGATCGCATGGCCGAACGTGTGTCCGAGGTTGAGCAGCGCTCTTGTCCCTGAGGTTTCGCGTTCGTCGCGTTCCACGATCGCCGCCTTGGCGCGGCAACTGACCGAGACCGCGTGCTGGGTCGCTTTCGTTTCCCTGTTGAGAACGGCATCGCCGTTGCTTTCGAGCCATCCGAAGAAGTCCGCGTCGGCAATCAATCCATACTTGACCACTTCGGCATAGCCGGCACGCATTTGTCGGTCCGGTAGAGAATCAAGCGTATCGAGGTCGATCATCACCATCGCCGGCTGGTGAAAGGCACCCACCAAATTCTTTCCTTGCCGCGTATTGATCCCTGTCTTGCCGCCGACGGAGCTATCGACCTGCGACAACAGGGTCGTCGGAATCTGAACGACGCCGACGCCTCGGCGCAAAATACTCGCAGCGAATCCCGCAAGGTCTCCCACGACGCCACCGCCCAAAGCGACGACAACGTCGTTGCGTTCGATCTCTGACTCCAAGAGCGCATCGAGAACGTGTTCGAGTTGCTGAAAGTTCTTTGTCGATTCGCTTGCCGGAATGACGATGCGGCTAGCTTTGATGCTTGCCGCCGCGCAGCTCTCGGCCACCTGCTCAAGGTAATGAGGTGCGACGACCTCGTCCGTTACGATCGCGCATTTCTTCGCGCGCATCTGCGCCGCGATCGCGGTGCCCACTTCCTGCAACAATCCACGTCCGATCGTGATGTCGTAGTGTTTTCCCGGCAGCCCGACTTGCACAACATCCAGTACGTTCATGGCGAGGTGCCCGCTCGAGCGTCGATCTCCGCGACGATCGCATCTACGACCCTTTCGATGGCGGTGTCGCCGCTGTCGACGACGATGTCGGCTTCGGCGTAAATCGGGTCCCGTTCGATCATAAGTTTTTCTAGGGTGCTTCGCCGATCGCCGTTCTTGAGCAGGGGTCTGTTGTCGTTGCGCTTGACCCTTTTGAGGATGGTGTCCAGGTCAGTGCGAAGCCATACCGATAGCGCCTTTCCACGAATCCGCCTGCGCGTCTCGGGGTCGATAAAGGCGCCGCCGCCGGTTGAGATCACCTTTGGGGGGCCCTCTAACATCCGTTTGATGACCCGGCGTTCTCCTTGGCGAAAGGAGTCTTCACCATGGAACTCGAAGATGTCCGTTATCGAACACCCCGCCGCTTTTTCGATCTCGGTATCCGCATCGGCAAAGGGCAGGCCTAAGCGCTTGGCTAGTCTGCGCCCGACGGTACTCTTGCCAGCTCCCATCAGGCCGACCAGCACCACGGCCTGTGCCGGCGGCATATCCCTGCCGCCACGGTTTGCGTTACGTCCCATGAACTCGACTGCTACCGATGCTGGTTTGAAAGCGAAATCTGCACTAAGTAGAATGCCGTATCATCGCCATAATTTGGCAAGATTATACCTATCTTGGCGCGGTGCGTTGAAGTGTCGTGTTAAGAGTTGAGGTCAGGATCACCACCGATGTCTGTTGCGTCCAAACTGACGATCTTATTGATCTTGGTGCTCGTCGGGGGTGGGGCGGTTTTCCTGGCGACGTGGGATATCCCCGCACCCACTCGGCAGGTTGAGAAGACCCTTCCCGACAACCGGTTTCCTCGGTAGCCGAATGAATCACCAGGCTAGACGAAGCGTTTGGCGGGCGGGTCTCGTCCTGGTCTCTTTGGCCGCTTTTTCACCGGCAGTCGGGCAGCAAGCAACCGAAAATGGCCCAATCCGGCTTGTGCCCTCCAACCAGGCACCAGCGACAAATGCCGCCGAAAGCCCGCCTCCTGGACAAGCTGCGCCGCGGCCTGCCGATACCTCGGTTGCCGTGATTGCACTGGATCGGCCCGATCCCTCGTCGGTGGGGGTGTTGACCGCCGCTGAGGGCGGTTTCGAGGTGTCACTTTGGGCCGGCTCTCGACGGTCCCTTGTCGAGGCCCTGTTGCCGCGGATTCCGGCCGTGACGCCGTCCCGTGCGCTCCAGTCATTGCGAAAAAGGCTTCTGTTGACGACGGCTCAGGTGCCGTCCGGCGTGTCGGCGGCGCCCAGTTTCCTGGGCCTGCGCGTTGAGCGCCTTGCGGCTGCGGGTGACTACCCTTCGGCGCTCGCGCTCGCCGCTTTGGCGCCGCCGCAGATTGACGATCCAGCCCTCGACATCGTTCGCGTTGAGGGCGCGCTTCTGAGTGGCAACCACCAGAACGCCTGCGAGGTTGTCGAGGCGGTCTTGGCGACCGGTCGCCGCTCGCCCTACTGGGTGCGTCGTCTGGCTTTCTGCCGCGTGCTCGAGGGCGATTTGGAACGCGCCGTGCTTACGGCGGCGGTCCTACGCGAGTTTCCCGGCGAACCAGATGCCTTATTCGACCAACTGCTGACGGTGCTGGCGGACGGCACGGACGCCCCAGTCGTCTCGACAACGCCTCTGACGCCACTTCATTTCGCCATGATCCGTGCGGCTCGCCGGGCGTTACCTGACAGTGCGGCCGATACCACCGATCCGGCGATGCTGCGGGCGATTGCGACGTCGGCGAACGCTTCGATCGAGGCCCGTCTGCGCGCAGCAGAAGCGGCCGAGATCGCGGGGGTTCTCTCGCCCGAATCGCTGGCGCAGGTTTACGCAAGTATCGCGTTCAACGATGTCCAGCGAGCCAACGTTCTGTCTGCGGCGCTCGATATGCCACGCCCATTCGCAAATGCGCTGTTGTTTCAGGCGGCCGTCGCAGAGGAGATTCCGGCGGCTCAGGCAGAGGCTTTGCAGACGGCGTTGAGATTGGCGAACGTTCGGGCCCACGGCATGATCGCGCGCGTCAATGCAGATCGACTGGCGGCTTTGACGCCGAGTTCCGACCTCATGTGGTTTGGCAATGATGCCGGTCTGGCTTTGCTTCATGCCGATCGAAAAAAGGGCGCGCGGGCTTGGTTCGACACGGCGCGGCAGATCGTGTCGGAGTCCCAGCCCGATGCGGCGGCGGCAGTATTAGGGCTTTGGGCTCCGCTGACGGTTAGCATGACGGAAGATCCTCTGCCGTGGGTACCCTCGGCGCTTGCCGAATGGTGGGATGGCGTTGCCAGTATTGACCTCGACCGAGCCCAGGGTCTCGGTGCCGTAGCGTTCGCCGCGTTCGACGCGGTGGGGTTGGTTGTTCCCGATGAGACATGGGACGCGTTCACGGTAATGACTAAGCCGGTTCTGGTGCAACGCCCTTCGTTGGGTGCGTTGAGAGGTCTTCACGCGGCGGCAAGGGGCGGTCGTGTGGGTGAGACAGTATTGTTCGCTCTGGTGATCCTGGGGGAAGCGCATCCCGCCGAGGTTGATGCTGGCACCCTATCGCGCGTCATTGCGGCCCTTGCCGAGGTCGGTTTGAGCGATGATGCAAGGGCGTTGGCACTCGAAGCGATTGTCGGCCGGAGTCTCTAGAAATGTCGCGCGGTCGAAGCGCTGAAAACCTGATCGACCAATTCCTCGAAATGATCTCTGCAGAGCAGGGCGCGTCGCCTCGGACGCTTGAAGCCTATGGTCGCGACCTACGCGCTTTCGCGGCGTTTTTGCTACACCACCGCGACGATGCAGCTTCGTGCGATGTGGCTCGCCTAAGGACGTTTGTGGCCGACCTTGGGTCGCGCGGCATGACGCCAGCCACCATTTCGCGGAAAATTTCGACCCTTCGTCAGTTTTTCAAGTTCCTTGTCCTCGAAGGGGTGCGTGGCGATGACCCTTCGCTCTTGATCGACGCGCCGCGCCAGGGGCGGTCGCTCCCGCGCGTCTTATCTGATCATGAAGTCGAGGCGCTATTGGTGGAGGCGAGGAATGGAACCGGGCCCGAAGCGCTGCGAACGAGCGCGCTGGTTGAATTGCTCTATGCCTGCGGCCTTCGGGTGAGCGAACTCGTAGGATTGCCGCTTGCGCGCATCGACCTTGACGCGGAACTGGTGCTGGTTGTCGGAAAAGGCGGTCGGCAGCGCTATGTCCCGATCGGCGAATCGGCGGCGGCGGCGATCAAGTCCTATCTAGCGGTGCGTGATGGATTCCTGCCCAACGATCAAGAGTCGCCCTGGCTTTTTCCCTCGCGCGGCAAAAGCGGGCACCTATCTCGTCAACGTTTTGCGCAGGTTCTCGACGACCTTGCGATTCGGGCAGGTGTTGACCCGCGCCGAATTTCCCCGCACGTATTGCGTCATGCGTTCGCGTCACAACTCCTCGCCAACGGGGCCGATCTGCGTTCGGTTCAGCAGATGCTGGGGCATGCCGACATATCCACAACGCAGATTTACACCCATGTCCTGGAAGAGCGACTGAAACAGACCGTGGCGGCACATCATCCCCTCGCAAAAGAAACGGTTGCCTGAATGAGCACGTTCCTCGATTTCGAAAAACCTGTTGCCGAACTAGAAGGCAAAATCAAAGAGCTACGGCATACCGCCGATGGCGGGGACGTCAACATCTCCGAGGAATTGTCGCGTCTCGAAACGAAAGTCGATCAGGTTCTGCGACAGACCTACGGCAAGCTAACGCCTTGGCAGAAAATGCAGGTCGCCCGGCACCCGAACCGGCCGCACTTTTCGGATTACATTTCCGAGCTTTTTGACGATTTCGTCGAACTGCGCGGTGATCGTGCTTTCGGAGACGACGCGGCGCTGGTCGGCGGAATGGCGCGATTCCGGGGGCGCTCGGTTTTTGTCATTGGCCACGAAAAGGGTAGCGGTACGGACGGGCGCGTTCGTCACAACTTCGGGATGGCGCATCCGGAGGGATATCGGAAGGCGATTCGCCTTATGAATCTCGCCAACCACTACCAGCTGCCGTTATTAACCTTCATCGACACACCCGGCGCTTATCCCGGCGTCGAGGCTGAGGAACGTGGCCAGTCCGAAGCCATCGCGCGGGCGATCGAGGCAAGCCTTCGCCTCGATATTCCCTTCGTCGCCTCGATTGTGGGCGAGGGTGGGTCCGGCGGGGCTGTCGCGCTGGCTACCGCAGATGCCGTGCTCATGCTCGAACACGCGGTTTATTCGGTGATCTCGCCTGAGGGCTGTGCGTCGATCCTGTGGCGCAGCGCGGCTAAGGCGCAGGATGCCGCCGAGGCGCTCAAAATGACGGCGAACGACCTATTGGAACTTGGCGTAATCGATAAAGTGATCGGCGAGCCGCTCGGGGCGGCGCATCGGCAACCGAGCGATACCATTCGATCTTTGGGCGATGAGATCGAACGGACCCTTGCCAAGCTCGCCAATGAACCTGCCGATTCTCGACGCCTACGGCGTCGCGAGAAATTCCTAGCGATGGGAAGGCCGCCCGCCGCCTAGTCGCGCGGCTTCCTAGGCCAGGCGGCCATGGCATTGTTTATATTTTTTTCCTGAACCGCACGGGCAGGTTTCGTTGCGACCGACCTTGCCCCAGGTTGTGGGGTCGTTGGGGTCGCGGGCCCCCGCTTTCGGCACGCGCACCAGCGTCGTCGTGCCGGCCGTGTCCATCTCGTTTTGACCGGTGTTCGGGTCGCTGTGAATCTCTTCGGTTTCCTGTTGGGGTCGCGCGGCCGCCGCTTGCGCCGCCGCCGGCGCATCCAGTTGAAGTTCTACATTGGATAGATAGGTCGTGAGATTGACGCGCAACGAGGCCAGCATCGTCTCGAACATGTTGAAAGCCTCCCCCTTGTATTCGTTTAAGGGGTCGCGCTGGCCGTAGGCCCTCAAGCCGATGCCTTGGCGAAGGTGGTCCAGGCCCAGCAAATGGTCTTTCCAGTGCTGATCGAGAACCTGCAGCATGAGGCTCTTTTCGACGATCCGCCAAACGTCGGGTCCGTAGCGTGTCGCTTTCTCGGCGAAACGCTTGTTCACGGCATCGGTAAGCCGGTGCTTGATTTCCTCGTCGGCGATGCCTTCTTCTTCTGCCCAGTTTTGGATCGGCAGGTCGAGCGCGAAAATTCGCTTGGTCTCCAACGCCAAGGCCTCGGTCTCCCACTGCTCGGCGTAGGCTTTCTCCGGAATGTGAGTCGCGATCAGGTCTTCGATGACTTGGTCGCGCATGTCCTTGAACGTCTCGGAGACGTCATTGCTCTTCATCAAGTCGATGCGCTGGTCGTAGATGACCTTGCGCTGATCGTTCATCACGTCGTCGAACTTGAGAAGGTTTTTGCGAATGTCGAAGTTGCGCGCTTCGACTTTTTGCTGCGCTTTCTCGAGGGCCTTGTTGATCCAGGGGTGGACGATGGCTTCGCCCTCCTTGAGGCCGAGACGGCGAAGCATCCCGTCCATGCGTTCGGACCCGAAAATCCGCATGAGGTCGTCTTCGAGCGAAAGAAAGAACTTCGATTGGCCCGGGTCGCCTTGGCGCCCGGACCGGCCACGGAGCTGGTTGTCGATACGTCGGCTTTCATGCCGTTCGGTGCCGATGACATACAATCCGCCGGCGGCCATGACGGCCTGTTTCTCCGTCTCGACTTCTTCGGAAATGCGCTCGGCTTCAGCGGCGCGTTTCGTTTCCGAAGCGTTTTCGTCGATCTCGTCCGCGAGGCGCATCTCGATATTGCCGCCCAGCTTGATGTCTGTACCGCGTCCCGCCATGTTGGTGGCGATAGTCACCGCACCCAGTCGACCGGCTTGGGCGATAATGTGCGCTTCTTGTTCGTGGTAGCGCGCGTTCAAGACGCGATGCGGCAACTTTCGTTTTTTGAGCGCTTCGGCTAACACCTCGGATTTCTCGATCGAGACCGTGCCGACAAGACAGGGCTGGCCGCGTTTTTGGCAATCCTCGACCAGGTCGATCAGGGCGTTCATCTTTTCGGTTGTGTTGCGGTAGACCTCGTCGTCTTCGTCTTTGCGCACCATCGGCTGATGCGTCGGCACCTCGACCACTTCGAGCTTGTAAATATCGTGGAACTCTTCCGCTTCGGTTGCTGCGGTCCCCGTCATGCCGGCCAGCTTGGGGTACATGCGGAAATAGTTCTGGAACGTGATCGACGCGAGCGTTTGGTTTTCTTGTTGGATCGAAACCTTTTCTTTCGCCTCAAGGGCTTGGTGCAGGCCTTCCGAATAGCGACGACCTTCCATCGCGCGACCGGTGAACTCGTCGATGATGACCACCTTGTCGTCCTTGACGATGTAGTCCTTGTCGCGTTGGAAGAGGCGATGAGCACGCAACGCTTGGTTCGCGTGATGCACGACGGTGACATTCTCGATGTCGTACAGGGACACGCCCTTCAACATCCCGGCATCCCGCAGGAGTTGTTCCATGTGCTCGACGCCTTGCTCGGAAAGCACGACGGTGCGGGCCTTTTCATCCAGCTCGTAGTCGTCGGGAATGAGCTTCGGAATGACCGCGTCGAGCTCACCGTAAAGGTCGGAACTTTGTTCCGCCGGTCCGGAAATAATGAGGGGAGTTCGCGCCTCGTCGATCAAGATCGAGTCGACCTCATCGACGATCGCGAAGTTGAACGCCCGCTGCACCATCGACGAAAGCTCGAACTTCATGTTGTCGCGTAGATAGTCGAAGCCGAATTCGTTGTTGGTGCCGTACGTAATGTCGGCCATGTATTGCTGGCGCCGCTCATCGTCCGGCAGACCGTGTTTGATCACGCCGACGGTTAGGCCGAGGAACTCGAAGACCTGCCCCATCCACGCCGCATCGCGCGCGGCGAGGTAGTCATTCACCGTCACGACATGTACGCCTTTCCCCGTCAACGCATTGAGGTAGGCGGGCAGCGTGGAGACGAGGGTTTTACCCTCACCGGTCCGCATCTCGGCGATTTTGCCTTGGTGCAGGACCATGCCGCCGATCAGCTGAACGTCATAGTGTCGTTCGCCGAGCGTACGTTTTGCGGCTTCTCGAACGGTGGCAAAGGCTTCGGGAAGGATGCTGCCCAGGGTCTCCCCGTTGGCCAGGCGCTCGCGGAACTCCAAGGTTCGCGCGCCTAGTTGCTCGTCGCTCAGCGGCGCGATCGAGTCTTCCAAGCCGTTGATGTGATCAACAACCGACTGAAGCTCGCGAACGATGCGATCGTTTGCCGTGCCGAACAGGCGTCTGGCAAGTCCGCCGATCATCCAGGAAACCTCATAATTGCTGTGAAAGGAGCATCAGCGCCGGTCTGGCGCTGAACGAGAAATAAGGACCGCCAATGGCCGTGTCAACGGACCGCGATAGAAGGAAAAGGGGGAATTCAATCGGTCGTGAACGGCCTTCTTTGGCAAAAAAATGCCAAGTTCTCCTGAGTTCACGTGCTACAACCCCACCGCTGCCCCGAAACATAACTCCGTAGAGGACTTGATGAGGTTCCTAACACCCCTCCGATTGATCGGCGCCCTCCTCGCTTTGGCTCTGATTGCCCCAGCATCTTTGGCACAGGCCCAGGACGAGGATCGTGTTCGCGCCAAGTTTGGTGGAGAGGAGATCCGCCAGTCCGATATCGAGGCGTTCATCAGCCAACTCCCAGAGCAGGTGCGTGGCGCCCCCCGCGACCAGATCGAGCCCCTGGTGGTTAACGAGCTCATTAACACAAGGTTGGTCGCGCGGCTGGCGCGTGCCGCAGGCACGGAGAACCAAGAGGAGTACAAGCGCCAGCTCGAGGTCGTGGCGGCGCGCATCCTCCAGAATGTCTACCTCAGCGCCCAAATCGAGGAGCGGCTGACGGAAGATCGCGTCACCAAGGCGTATGACGAATTCGTGGCGGCCAACCCGCCGACCGAAGAAGTTCGCGCCAGTCATATTTTGGTCGAGGCCAAAGAAAAGGCCCAGTCCATTGCCGAAGAGGTGCGGAGTGGTGGCGATTTCGCCGAAGTCGCCCGCCGCGAGTCGACCGGCCCCTCCGCCAGCGCCGGGGGCGATCTCGGGTTCTTCGAAAAAGGCCAGATGGTGCCGACCTTCGCCGAAGCGGCCTTTGCCCTCGAAATCGATGAGATATCGGACGCGGTTCAAACGCAGTTCGGTTGGCATGTAATCAAACTGACCGATCGCCGCGAAGCGGCGCCACCGACACTGGACGAGGTTCGCGGTGAGCTGACGCAGCAGTTGCAAGAGGCAATTTTGGCTGAAGTCCTCGCGGAGGCACGCAAGGGCGTGACCATCGAGACCTTCGATGCGGACGGCAAGCTGATCGAGAACTGATCTTCACCTATTGCCGGGCGTCTCGCTGCGCCACTAAGATTCGAACGCTATGGCAAAGAGACTCCCGCGCTCGCCGCTCGCACCGCTCGATACTCCATCTATGCCGCCCATTTCGGGTGTTCGCCTTGCCACGGCCAGCGCCGGCATTTCCTATGATCGTGCCGACGTCTTGATGGTGGATCTGCCGCCCGAAACTTCTGTTGCCGGCGTTTTCACGAAGTCGAAGACGGCTTCGGCGCCGGTCCATTGGTGCCGCGATATTCTCCGCAAAGGCACGGCGTGCGGCCTCGTGGTCAATGCCGGAAACGCGAATGCCTTTACCGGCTATGAGGGGGTGCGCGCGGTCGCCGCGACCACGGCCGCCGTGGCCAAGGTGTTGGGCTGCCGCGCAGACGAAGTTTTTGCCAGTTCAACCGGTGTCATCGGGGAAAAATTGCCCACGGGAAAGGTTCTTTCGGTCGTCGACACACTTAAGAACGGTTTGAGCGAAACCAACTGGCTTGCGGCCGCCGAAGCGATCAGGACGACCGACACTTTTCCCAAAGTTGCCACGCGTTCGTTTTCGATTGGCGGCGTGACGCTCAACCTCAATGGGATCGCAAAAGGCTCAGGCATGATCGCGCCTGATATGGGCACCATGCTGGCCTACGTCTTTACCGATGCCGCAATTCCAAGCGATGTGCTTCAAACCGAATTGGCCGACGCCAGCGACCAGTCTTTTAACGCCATCACGGTCGATAGCGACACGTCGACAAGCGACACCGTGCTGGCTTTTGCGACAGGTGCAGGTCCGGCACATGCCGCCATCGCGGATCGCAAGGACCCGAACATTCGGGGATTTCGCCGTGCTCTACGCGATCTTCTCCGCGACCTTGCGCACCAGATCGTGCGCGATGGCGAGGGTGCTTCGAAGTTCGTTCAGATCGACGTCTCGGGCGCCAAGTCCAAGAGGGCGGCGCGCCGCATCGGTTTGGCTATCGCTAACTCGCCGCTCGTCAAGACGGCGATCGCGGGCGAGGACCCGAATTGGGGGCGTATCGTCATGGCCGTAGGTAAGGCAGGCGAAGCCGCTGATCGCGATCGTTTGCGCATTTGTTTTGGCGAACATGTCGTTGCTGAGAATGGTGTGCGTGCACCGGGATATGACGAGTCGACCGTGGCGGCCTACATGAAAAATCCCGAAATCAGCATTGCCGTCGACGTCGGCGTCGGTCGTTCCCGCTTTACCGTTTGGACGTGCGACTTCACAGAGGCGTACATCCGGATCAACGCGGACTATCGGTCCTAGAGGATGCACACCGCGACGCTCGATGAACGTACACGCGAAAAGCCTGATCCCACTTAAGACGGCGCGTCTGTGTCTCCGCGCGTTCGATGTCACGGACAAAGATTCGTTGGTAGATCAGCTCACCGACCCGCAGGTATCGAAGCAACTCGCTTTCGTCCCGCATCCGTACGACGCAAGTCATGCGGAAGCATGGATCAACGATTGCGTTCGAAACCCACCCGGCAAAATCGTTGGATGTCGTCTCGCTATTGAGCGTCAGGACGACGGCGCGTTTATCGGGGGCCTAGGGTTGATCCCCCATGAACGTGCCTTCGAACTCGGTTATTGGCTCGCACGACCCTTCTGGGGCCAGGGCTACGCCACCGAAGCGGTCGGCGCCGCGGTCGACTTTGGGCTCGGGGCGCTGAATATGCGCCAGATCGTAGCGTTTGTTTTCATGGGAAATCCGGGTTCGACGCGCGTTCTGTCGCGGCTGGGGTTTGCCTATCGTGGTCTGCAGGATTCAGCGCCCAAGCAGGAGGGACGCAAAGTGCTTCGCTATGACCTCGTAAAGTCCGCATGATCAATCTGCCCATCGTCAGCAATCGGCTGACGATTCGATTGCCGCAAGAATCTGATGCGCCGCGGCTGATCGATTTGCTGAACGACGTCGATGTCGTGGCGTTTCTTTCCCATGTGCCCTTCCCTTATCGGCGCGAGGATGCAATCGCTTTCATCGAGTCTGCGAATGGGATGGGCGCGCTACCTGTCGGCGATGCGTTTGTCATTGAAGATCGCGCCTCAGGCGTCGTTGTCGGTTCTATCGGCGTCCGAACCGTGCACATGCCGGACGGCACCAGGGTCGGCGAAATCGGATATTGGCTGGGACGTGAGAGTT
Source organism: Alphaproteobacteria bacterium (assembly GCA_038121105.1). Classification (GTDB taxonomy): domain Bacteria; phylum Pseudomonadota; class Alphaproteobacteria; order SHVP01; family SHVP01; genus CALJDF01. The sequence continues at coordinate 147,876 of JAYONB010000005.1, forward strand.
GGGGCGCCGGGTTTGCCACGGAAGCGGTGAACGCACTGATCTCGTGTTGCCTAACTGACTTGGAATTGGATCGGATAACTGCGGCGGTGGACGCGAATAACACCGCGTCGAGACGTGTTTTGGAGAAAGCGGGGTTTCATCCCACTGCGACCGTGGACGCTTGGTACCCTGCGCGGGGGTCGGCGAGAAAGTCCATCATCATGGTGCTCGACCCCCCGCGCACGCGGCCGCCAAAAGATGGTTCGGTCCCCATCGTCACCGTCGTCGCGGTGGCGCTATTGGATGGCGATGACCGTGTTCTGGTGGCCCAGCGCCCGGCAGGCAAGCCGATGGCAGGTCTGTGGGAGTTTCCCGGGGGCAAAATCGCCGAAGGTGAGTCGCCGGAGGAAGCGCTCATCAGAGAGCTGGATGAGGAACTGGGCATCAACACCGAGCAAAGTTGCCTCGCCCCGTTTTGCTTTGCTTCTCACCGCTACGAAGCGTTTCACCTTCTGATGCCGCTCTACGTTTGTCGCGTCTGGGAGGGGCACCCTGTCGGACGTGAGGGCCAGGCCCTGCGGTGGGTGGCGGTCAAGCACTTGAACGACCTTGCGATGCCGCCGGCAGATGTCCCGCTGGTGGCGATGCTAAGAGATTTTCTTTGATGGGTTCGGACCTGCTTTGTCTCCGGTCGAATGCTCTTCCGTGCCCAGCGCCTGCGCGAGCGGGGTAGTCGCGCTGCCGGGTCGCAGTGGTTTTTGCTGCGATTCGTGAGGCGCCCAGCCGGCCAAATAGATCACGTCGAACGTCGCGGAAATACGTCCGCCTTTGCCGTAGCGCTGCACGTAGAGTTCGCTTGTGCGGTCAAAAAGCGTTCGCGACGTAAAATGTTTTCGCCGTTGAACCAGCGCATTGGTCTCACCCATTGCGCGCAGATCGTGCATCAAGGCAAGGGGCGATGCGTACGTCACGTCGATCCTGTCTTGATCGGCGACCGGTAGGGCGAAGCCGGCCCTTTGCAACAAACTGCCGGCATCGCGCAGGTCGACGAAGGGGCTTACGCGCGGACTGATTCCGCCCGCGACGTCGATCTCTGCCGCACCGAGACATTCGCGGAGCTCGAATAGGGTGTTACCGCCGAGAAAAGCGGCGAGGAACAATCCGTCCGGCTTGAGAGCGCGCCGCGCTTGAATAAGAAGCCCCGGGAGATCGTTCGCCCAATGCAACGCCATGACGCTCGTCGCGAGATCGAATTGTCCCGGCGCGACCGGTAGCGCCTCCGTGTCGCCGATGACGGTGGTGCCCGGTCGCGGCGATTCGGCCGCCGCGACGATGGTGTAGAGAGATTTGATCCCGCGGGTAGTCATGACGCCCGCGTCCGCCAGTTGCTTTTCGAGGCCGCCACGGCCGCTGAAGTCGAGTGCCCGGGGGAACGCACGCTTTATGTCCAGCAAGCGATCGGCAAGGCGGGAGGCAACCTCGTCGAACAGAAAGTTTTCAACGGCCCTCCGTCCTCGGTTGCGGACGACGGACAAGCGATCAAAAAGTGCGTTGTCGGTCATGGACACTAAGCATCGTGCGCCGGGAGTAATGGGCGGCGATCCTACTCCAATTCATGCCGTTTGCTGCTAAGGTTCTTCCTTTCCGAGTTTTGGGAGCGACGAAGACAATGAAAGCGGTTGTGATCCACGAATGCGGGCCGTCCGATGTCCTGACCTACGAAGACATCGACACGCCGAAAGTTGGACCAGGTGAGGTGCTCATCAACCTGAAGACGGTGGGCCTGAACCACTTCGACCTTGATGTGCGCGGCGATATTTCCGGCTATCTCGAACTCAAGATGCCTCACATCTTGGGCGTTGAGGGTGCCGGCGAGGTGGCTGAGATTGGGTCCGGCGTAACGGCCTTTAGTGTTGGCGACCGCGTCATGCCGCAACTCACCACGTCGTCCGGGCAATGCCGCCGCGCGATCTGCAATTGCGCGCTGGGCATGGACAACATTTGCCTGGATTTCGACAAGCTCGGGGTGACCAGTTGGGGGACTTATGCCGAATACGTCAAAGTGTCCGAGCCCAATGTGATTCGAATTCCCGACGGGTTGTCCGACCTTGATGCCGCTGCGACCCAGGTCGCCATGGCGACGGCCTGGGAGCTGGTGGTGACCAAAGGAAAGGTCAAGCAGGGCGAGGACGTTGTCGTAAACGCAGCCGGGTCCGGAGTCGGGTCGGCCGCCGTGCAGATTGCGGCGCTTGCAGGTGCCCGCGTCATTGCAACGGCCGGATCGGACGACAAACTCGACCGGGCGCGACAACTGGGCGCATCCGAAGCGATCAACTACTCAAAGCAAAGCATCGTCGACGAAGTGATGAAAATGACCGACGGGCGTGGCGCCGATGTCGTGATCGAGTGTGTCGGTGGCAACATCTTGCAGCAAAGCCTCGAAGCGCTCTGTTTGAACGGTCGGCTGTCGACCGCCGGGGCGCATGCCGGCGAGAAGGTTGAAATCGATATGATCGAGTTCTTTCGCAAGCAATTGACGATGACTTCGACCCATTTTGCGCCGGTAGCGACTAATCAGATGGTCCTCAAGCTCGTCAACGAGGGCAAGCTACGACCGGTGATCGAGAAAATCTTCCCGCTAAAAGAAATGAAGGCTGCCCACGATTTGATCGCCAGCCGAAAGTTCTTCGGCAAGGTCGTTCTGGAAGTCTAATTCCCGCTCCCCGCCGTCCATAGCGGTGGGGTGATTGGGTCGCTTCGTCAATTCGGGTTGGACGCCGCGAGCGCGGCGGTCGATCTGCTGATTCCGCGTCAGTGCCCGGTTTGCGGCGTGTTTGTTCAGAATGCCGGGCTATGCGCTGCGTGTTGGCCGGACGCTCGCTTCATCGCGGCGCCTTTATGCGCCCGATGCGGTCTGCCGTTTGAGTACGATGTCGGCCCCGAAACGTGGTGTGGCGCCTGTCACGCAGCGCCGCCGCCTTTTGCGCGCGCCCGTGCCGCGATGGTCTACGACGACGTGTCGCGAACGCTGGTCTTAGCGTTCAAGCACGCCGATCGGCTCGACCTAACGCCGCTCGTGGTGTCGTGGATGCAAAGTGCGGGGGGCGACCTCCTGGCCGACGCCCAGTTGATCGTGCCGGTGCCCCTGCATCCTCGCCGATTGTACCGGCGGCACTACAATCAGGCTGCGATCCTTGCCAACGCGCTAGGCGTTGCCGGCGACATACACGTCGCTGTCGACGGGATAAAGCGTGTTCGGCATACCGCCAGTCAAAGCGGACTCGGTCGCAAAGCGCGCGAACGAAACCTTCGGCGGGCCATCGCCCCGAGCAGCGGCGCCCGCGCGCAGATCGAAGGACGGCGGGTTCTTTTGATTGACGACGTGTTCACCACAGGTGCGACCGCGGACGCCTGTACGCGTGCTCTCATGTCGGCGGGTGCGGTTCAAGTTGACGTCCTGACCTTCGCCCGCGTGGTCTGAGTCACTGGATTTTGTTTCGTCGCGGCCCGACACCGGTTGCGGATTCGGTGACGAGGCACCTAATCTAGGTTAGCTATTACTCAAATCGGCGCGGCGGTGGTCCATGGCGGAAATCGAAATCTATACGACGATGATGTGCGGGTTTTGCGCTCGGGCAAAAAACCTTCTCAAAAAGAAGGGCGTCGACTTCAACGAAATCGACGTTACGTTCAGCAACGCAAAACGTGGAGAGATGGCGGACCGGGCCGCCGGACGCTACACGGTGCCGCAAATTTTCATCAACGGCGATGGGATCGGTGGCTGCGACGAGCTGTACGCGCTGGAGCGAGAAGGCAAGCTTGACGAACTTCTCTCGCGTCCCGCTGCCTGATCCGACAACGCGATGAAAGTCGCCTGCCTTCAGGTCTGTGCCGGCGACGATATGGCCCAAAACCTTGCGCGAGTGAGCGAAGGGGTCAGAGAAGCTGCCGCGGCGGGCGCCGACTTCATCACGACACCCGAAAACGTCGCGCTGATGGCGGCTCGTCGGACGCAGTTGCTCGAACATGCAGTGGCTGAAGCCGAGCATCCGGCCGTTGCCCGCTTTTCTGAGCTTGCGGCTTCGGTCGGGCGTTGGGTCCTTGCTGGATCGATCGGTGTTGCGGCCGGTGATGGGCGCATCTTCAATCGCTCTCTTCTCTTTGATCCCGAGGGCAAGGTTGCGGCGCGGTACGACAAGATTCACATGTTCGATGTAACGCTACCGGGTGGCGAAACCTATCAAGAATCGCGCAATTACCGGCCCGGTTCAGCGGCGGTTGTCGCCGAATTGGCAGGGGTCACGTTGGGGATGACGGTTTGCTACGACGTGCGGTTCCCGGCCTTGTATCGGGCATTGGGGCAGGCTGGCGCCCAGATCATAACGGTCCCTTCGGCGTTTACCGCCACAACCGGTCGTGCCCATTGGTCCGCCTTGCTTAGAGCACGAGCGATCGAAACGGGTGCCTTCGTGGTGGCGCCGGCACAGGTCGGTACTCATCCCGCTAACCGAAAGTCCTATGGACACTCGATGATCGTCGCCCCTTGGGGCGAGGTAATTCTCGATGCCGGAGAGGCGCTTGGCGTCACCTATGCCGACCTGGATTTTTCAACGGTGACAAAAGCGCGGCAGTCGATCCCTGCCTGGGGCGCGACGACCGAGTTTGCGCTGCCGGCCCCAGCCAATAGATGCGCCTCTTGAAAAGAAACTATGCGTTCTATATCGGTGACGGAGTGCACCATTCGCGTGACCGAAAATGATCTCGTTCGACCTTCGCTGCGCAAACGATCACGTTTTTGAAGCGTGGTTCGCCAACACCAAGGCCTACCAGGAACAGGTCGATGCGGGAGAACTCGTATGTCCCCTATGCGGCAACGCAGAACTGGAAAAATCGCTGATGGCGCCGAACGTGGCGACGGGTTCGAAGCAGCCAACGCAGGTGTCCTCCGCGCCGATGCCGGCGGCTACCGGTGCCTCGGACAAGGGTGCCGAGCTCATGCGGCTTGCCCGGGCGGTGCGCGCCGAAGTCGAAAAAAATTTCGAGCACGTCGGCAGCGATTTTGCCGAAGAGGCAAAGAAAATTTATTACGGCGAGTCGGAACACCGCGACATCTATGGCGAGATGACGCGCGACGAAGCCGTCGAACTGCATGAAGAAGGCGTTGAATTCGGTGTTCTTCCTTGGCCGTCCAAGGAAGACGCCTAGGGCCGCGTCGCGAACCCCATGTAGTTCACGGCAAGGCTCGAGGATAAGCGCCAATCGCGCGACAACGGGTCGAAGCTTATCCCGCTCAAGTGTTGAAGCTGCAGGTCTACTGCGCAAAGGTGCCGCCCAAGTTCCGATGGTCGGAGGAAGCGGTTCCAATCGTGTGTCCCGCGAGGAAGCCAACCCAAAACATACTCGGCGCCGATGATGGCCAAGAGGTACGCTTTCGCGGTTCTGTTTAGCGTCGCCACGACCATGCTTGAATCGTCGCCGCGGAACAAATTGGCGCAAGCTTTGAAGAAGCCCGGCACATCCGCCACGTGTTCGACGACTTCCATGTTGAGGACGACATCGAAGGTTTCTCCCCACGCCGATAGATCTTCTGCGGTTGCTTGCACGTAGTCGATATCCAGACCCATGGTCGCGGCATGGGTCTTGGCGATCTCGATGTTCTCTTCGGAGGGGTCGACGCCGACCAACTTGGCGCCAAGTCGAGTCATCGGCTCGCACAGCAGCCCACCGCCGCACCCGATATCGGCAATCCGCAATCCGTCGAGAGGTTTGGGGCCTGCAGGGTCACGGCTGAACTGTCGGCAAAGCCGGTCTCGGATATAGCGAAGGCGGACCGGATTAAGCTGATGCAGCGGGCGAAAGGGGCCCTCCGCATCCCACCAAAGGGCGGACATTCTGCTGAACCGATCGACCTCGGCGCCGTCGATCGACGATGCGGTCTTGGTCGCGTTTACCGTCACAAAAGGCCGCCTTGCTTGCCTGAGAATGGTGTCGTGTATATGTATACGCGCCCCTGCAGGAACAAGAAAATACTTCGGGCAACGTAGTCAACGTGGCGGCTAGCGGCTGCCGAGTTCATTCCGGGTGCTATGTCCGTAATCGTTCAAAAATTTGGCGGCACGTCGGTCGCCGACCTCGATCGCATCAGGAATGCGGCATTGAGGACCAAGGCGGAATACGACCGCGGCAATAACGTTGCGGTCGTGGTTTCCGCTATGGCGGGTACCACGAATCAACTGGTTCAGTGGACCGGCGAAGCGGCGGCGTTGCACGATACGCGCGAATACGATGCGGTGGTCTCGACAGGCGAGCAGGTCACCGCGGGGCTTCTTGCCATCATCCTGCAAGAGATGGGCATCTCAGCTAGATCATGGCTGGGTTGGCAATTGCCGATCCACACGGACTCCTCGCACGGGTCGGCGCGGATATTGGACATCGATGTGCAGGCGCTCAACCGGCGCTTCGAGGATCGACAAGTTGCCGTTATTGCTGGCTTCCAGGGTCTGAGCGCCGAGAACCGAATCACCACCCTTGGTCGTGGCGGCTCTGATACGAGCGCCGTCGCTCTCGCGGCGGCCCTCAACGCCGAACGTTGCGACATTTTTACGGACGTCGACGGCATCTACACCTCGGACCCGCGAATCGTTACCAAGGCCAGGAAACTGGACAAGATCACTTACGAAGAGATGCTTGAGCTCGCCTCGCTTGGTGCCAAGGTGCTCCAAACCCGTTCCGTAGAACTCGCTATGAACTACGGTGTCAGGCTCCAAGTTCTTTCCAGTTTCAACGACACCCCCGGTACACTCGTGGTCGACGAGGAAGAGATTGTGGAAAAAGAAATTGTAAGCGGTATCGCCTATTCGCGTGACGAGGCCAAGATCACGCTGCGCCGGGTCGCGGACCGGCCGGGAGTCGCGGCGGCAGTCTTCGGCCCTCTCGCGGAGGCCAATATCAATGTCGATATGATCGTACAGAACATTTCTCAAAGCGATCAATCGACCGATCTGACGTTTACCGTCACCCGATCGCACCTCGAGCGTGCCGTCGACGTTATCAAGAATGCCCGCGCGGAGGTCGGCTACGAAGAACTCAAGGCCGACGAAGATGTTACCAAAGTATCAGTGATCGGCGTTGGGATGCGCAGTCACGCAGGGGTTGCCCAACGAATGTTTGCGACGCTCGCCGAGCGCGGTATCAACATTCAGGTGATCTCGACCTCTGAGATCAAGGTCAGCGTTCTGATTGAAGAAGAGTATACCGAGCTTGCGCTGCGCGCCCTTCACACTGCCTATGGCCTCGACAATGAGTGACGCGGCGCGTGTTGACGCTGCTCAAAGACTAGACCGACTTTGGCGACGAGGACGCGAATTCCTGGGTAGCGAATACGCAATCTTGGGCGGCGCGATGAGCTGGCTTTCGGAACGGAATCTCGTTTCGGCGATTTCCAACGCGGGTGGATTTGGTGTTATCGCTTGTGGCTCCTTGGGACCCGACGAACTCGGCGCGGAGATCGAAGCGACGGCCGCGCTCACCGACCGCCCCTTCGGCGTCAACCTCATTACGATGCACCCAGATCTGATGGAACTCATCGACACCTGCGCGCGCCATGGCGTGAGTCATGTGGCGTTGGCCGGCGGCTTGCCTCCGGCTGCCGCGATCAGTCGTCTGAAAGGCGCTGGTATCAAAGTTTTGGCTTTCGCGCCGGCACTGGCGTTAGCCAAACGCCTTGTGCGGAATGGTGTCGATGCATTGGTCATCGAGGGAATGGAGGCGGGTGGCCATATCGGTCCGGTATCGACCGGGGTCCTCGCTCAGGAGATCCTGCCGTTCATCCAAGAGGTGCCGATCTTCGTCGCCGGGGGGATCGGTCGAGGTGCCGCTATCGCGATGTACCTGGGCGCGGGCGCGTCCGGCGTCCAAATGGGAACGCGCTTCGTGGGCGCTTCGGAGTGCATTGCCCACCCGAAGTTTAAGCAGGCGTTCTTTCGCGGCCATGCCCGCGACGCCGTTCTATCTGTGCAGTTGGATGACCGTTTTCCCGTCATTCCGGTACGCGCGCTCGCAAATAAGGGCACTCAACTATTCCTCGAAAAGCAGCGCGAAGTCATCGCAAAGGTCGATTCGGGCGATCTGTCGCAGGCCGAAGCGCAATTGGCGATCGAGCGGTTTTGGGCGGGCGCGCTACGCAGGGCCGCTATCGACGGGGATGTCGAACTCGGTTCGGTAATGGCGGGCCAAAGCGTCGGGCTCGTCAAGAACGAGGAGCCGACCGCCGACATCATCAAACAACTCATCGAAGAAGCCATTGACGCGCTCGATGTTATGGCAGTCCGCGAGGCGCCCTCCGGATCGCCTCCCACGCCGCCCACGGGATGAGCTAATCCGTGGCGGGCCCCCGTCTTGTGCTGAGCCAACTGCGTTCGCTAATGGCGAGCGAGGAGGCCCCGCAGAGCCGGCTTGATTCCGTTACCAAAATCATCGCCACCAACATGGCGGCGGATGTCTGTTCTCTCTACCTGCGCCGCGCGGGCGACGTCCTTGAGCTCTTTTCGACGCACGGCTTGCGCTCTGAGTCCGTTCATCTTACGCGGTTGCGCGTCGGCGAAGGCCTAATTGGCGATATCGTTGCCCAAGCTCATACCCTCTCTTTGCCCGATGCGCAGGCGCATCCGCAGTTCGTTTACAGACCGGAAACCGGGGAAGAGGGATTTCGCTCTCTACTCGGCGTGCCGCTTCAACGCGGCGGTCGGGTGATCGGCGCCCTGAGCATTCAGAACCGGGACAAACGACATTTTTCCGCGGAGGATGCTGAAGTCCTGCAAACGGTTGCGATGGTGCTGTGCGAACTCGTTCTCGCATCGAATCTGATCGGGCGGGACGAATATGCCGGCATCGACGGGAATGCGACACTGCCACTGCGCTTCGAGGGCTTGCCGCTTGCAAGCGGAATTGGCCAGGGTACCGTTTTCTTTCACCGCGGTCCGTCTCCTGTTCACGATCTCGTTTCGGATGATTCCGACTTTGAAATTGAGCGCTTAGAGCGTGCCGTTGAGAGTTTCTTGAACAGCGTTCGTCACCTGATCGAGGAAAGCGCTCCCCGAATTGGCGACAAAGAGCGAGAGATTTTCGATACCTATCAGATGTTCGCCGAGGACGAAGGATGGTTGGATCGAATGCGTCTCGCGGTGCACGACGGCCTTACGGCTGAGGGCGCGGTTCAGCGAGTCCAAGAAGAAACACGACGGCGATTGGCGCCGACGGCCTACTTCCGCGAACGGATCTCGGATTTCGACGATCTCTCGAACCAGTTGCTGCGGCACCTGCAAGGCGCCGCAGACGATCTAGCGCACGAACTAGCCGAGGATGTCGTTCTCGTCGCCCGCAGTCTCGGACCGGCGGAGCTTCTGGAGTATGACCACCGCCGCCTGAAGGCGATAATTTTGGGGGAGGGGTCGCCCACATCCCACATGGTCTTGGTCGCGAAATCACTGAACATCCCGGTCGTTGGCCGCCTAAGCGGCGCACTCGCGCAAATTGGGTCGGGGGATCCTGTGGTCGTCGATGGCCGGCGGGGCTTGGTTCATCTTCGTCCAGACGACAGCGTGTACGACGAATTGGCCGACGCGACTGCCGAGGCCGAGCGTCACCAAGCAGATCTTCAGCTGCTTAAAGACCATCCCGCAGAGTCGAGAGATGGCGTGACGTTTGATCTGCATCTTAACGTTGGCCTCCTCAGCGAATTGCCGTTGCTGGATGCGACAGGTGCGGCCGGCATTGGGTTAATGCGAACGGAATTGTTGTTTCTTTCGCACAAAGCCTTTCCCAGTGTCGAAGATCAAGAGGCGCACTACCGACAGGTCTTCGAGACCGCCGGCACTCGCCCCATCGTCTTCCGAACCTTCGATCTCGGCGGCGACAAAATTCTTCCCAATTTGGATCGTTCTCTTGAACGTGAGGAAAATCCAGCATTGGGGTGGCGTGCCCTCCGTGTGGGGTTGGATCGACCTTCCGTGTTGCGCAATCAGCTGCGCGCGCTCATTGGCGCGAGCGGCGGTCGGCCGCTGTCGATCATGTTTCCGATGGTCTCCGAGGTTGCCGAACTTGATCGTGCGCGCGAGATCCTCGAACTGGAATTGGGGCGGGTCCGAAAGAAAGGAGCCCCACTAGCGCCGGAGCAGGTTCGGGTGGGGATCATGATCGAGGTTCCGTCATTGGCGTTCCAACTCGACGGTCTCGCCAGTCGCGTCGACTTCGTCTCGATCGGGACCAACGATCTTGCGCAGTACTTTTTCGCCAGCGACCGGACCAGTCCCAAACTTGCCAACCGCTATGACACGCTGTCGCCGGGATTCTTGAGGCTGTTGCACCATATCCAGGAAAAATGCGCGTTCCACGACATCCCGATCGCCGTTTGTGGCGATATGGCGGCGCAGCCGCTGGAGGCGATTTGCCTTGCGGCGCTTGGCTTTCGGACCCTCTCCATGCCGACCACCGCCTATGGTTTGGTCAAAAAAGCCTTACGTAGCCTCGATTGCGCCGCAATTGAGGCCTACGTTCGGTCACGGCTACCCAGCACCGACCACACCCTTAGAAGCGACATCCGCCACTTCGCCCAAGATCGCGGTTATTTCCATTAACTATTTGCAAATAAGCGGTTTTCTGATTTACTCACGGGCTGTGAAAGGCGTGGAAAACCAGCTTCTACTGAGGGGGCGTGTTTTCAACGTCGAACGCTAGGATAAGTGCGGTGCCCCGTGGCGCCGTGTTTGCCGGGATGTTGCCGCTGAGGCAGCTGTTCCGGCGTCCTCTTGGCGCTAGGGGAGTTGAGAGTTGGTTTGTTGGGCTGACACCACGGGCGGCCGTCGGCGAGGGCGAAAATGGCGAGTCAAGAACCCCAGCGAGATGATCTGACGCCAAACGAGACATCGCGGCGGCGATTGCATCTGCGCGAGGTCCGCACGGACCTCGCGGGCTACGATGGAATCGGCGTCGAAATGCGCGCCGCGAGAATTCGCGCAGGCACAGAACTGCCGGACATTGCGCAGAAACTACGCATTAGTCAGCCGTATCTCGAAGCGATCGAGGAAGGCCGATTCGACGAACTACCCGGCCACGTTTACGTATTCGGTTTCCTCAAGACCTATGCACGGTTTTTAGAGCTCGACGAAGGCATCGTCATCGAACGATTCCGCGCCGAGACGAGCGGCCCGCAACAAGAGGCCACCCGATTGGCGTTCCCCTCGGCAATGGATCGTGGGCGTCTGCCGACTGGTCGGTTGCTGCTTGGCGGCCTACTCGTCGCGGTTTTGGCGTATGCCGGTTGGTTTGTGTTTACCAGCGACCAGCGCAGCACCGCGGACCGCGTCGCGGAGATACCAGAAAGACTTGCGGTCCCCGCGACTAACGAGGTCGATGCGACACCTCAGCCATCGCCGGTTGCCACATCTGAAGTCGAGCCAAACCAAGGCACCGATGCTGTTGTTGAGGCGCCGCCGCCGACCGTTGTCGAACGCGCTCCTGTTGGGCAGGACGCTGCCATTCCGACGGATTCGACACCTGGACAGGCTGCGGTCCTGGTGCCCGATGAAGCACCGGTCGTCAGTGCGACCATTCCGCCGATTGCCGATGCGGCCGAGTCGGCTGATGTTGTGACACCCCCAAGCCAGGTGGTGGAAGCCGCGCAAACGACCGCCGACGCGGAAAGTTCGGTTGTGGTCGAGACGCCATCGCAGGAGGCTGCGCAACCGGCCTCTGTCGAGTCGCCAGCAACGCCGGTCGTGGCCCAAACGCCAACCGCAGGGACGAGTGGAGCAATACCCGAGCCCGCAAGCGCGACAAACGCACCAGTCGATCCTCAAATTACGCCCGAGCCACCCGCGCCGTCGGTTGTGGTTTCGAATCCGGTGGAAATCAGACAACTTGCCGATGCCTCGACCGCGCCTATCGATGCGGAAAACCAGGCATCGCGTGCGGCGCTGCTGGAAGCCGGGGGCGCTGGCGAACTGGCGCCATCGACCGATGAACCGGTCGAGGTTGCCACCCGATCCGATCAGAGCGCACCGCCGCCCCTGGCGACAACGGCCGAAAACACCGATGTGGCGGCCACTGGGGAGTATGTGCCCCGTGTATTCGGCGCTGGAAACGAAGGTGCGCGTGTCGTTCTCGTCGCCGACGCCGAAAGTTGGGTGCAAGTTCGCACGACGTCAGGGGAACTCCTGCTGACCCGCGTTCTAAAGCAGGGGGATCGCTACCTTGTCCCGAATCGATCAGACTTGGTCCTGATGACCGGAAACGTCGGTGCGCTTCAAGTACTTGTCGACGGCGATGCCATTCCGAAGCTTGGCCCGATGGGCGTCATCGGGCGCAATATTCCGCTTGATGCCGACCGGCTGCAGGTTGGTCAGGTAACGGTCGATTTCGACGCCGAATAGCGCCCGCGCCGCACTTGATTCGTGCGGGTGTCGAGAGGCATAGTCGCCTCAATTCGCCCCTCAACAAGCAGTCTTGACAGCCATGAGCGTCAGACCATACCGCGACATCGTGCGTCGCGATTCCCGCCAGATCATGGTCGGCGACGTCCCGGTTGGGGGCGGTGCGCCGATCACCGTCCAGTCGATGACGAACACCAAGACCCATGACGTGGCGGGGACCGTGACCCAGGTTCGGCAGCTCGAGGCTGCCGGGGCGGACATCGTTCGCATCTCCTGTCCCGACGAAGAGTCAACGAAGGCACTGTCGTCGATCGTGGGGCAAGTCAATGTCCCGATCGTTGCGGACATCCACTTCCACTACAGGCGGGGCATCGAGGCGGCGCGCGCGGGCGCATCGTGTTTACGAATCAATCCCGGGAATATCGGATCGCAAGCACGCGTCAAAGAGGTCGTCAGTGCGGCGCGCGATCACGGTTGCTCGATGCGGATCGGCGTCAACGCAGGATCGTTGGAACAGGAGCTCCTCGAGAAGTACGGAGAACCTTGTCCCGAAGCGATGGTCGAGAGCGCCCTGCGACATGCCCGAATGCTCGAAGATGAAGATTTTCGGGACTTCAAAATCAGCGTCAAAGCGTCCGATGTGTTCCTTGCAGTAGCGGCCTACCAACAATTGGCCGAGGCTTGCGACTATCCCTTGCACCTGGGGATTACCGAGGCTGGCGGACTGATGTCGGGTACGGTGAAGTCGTCTATCGGTTTGGGGATGCTTTTGTGGTCGGGAATCGGCGATACGATTCGCGTTTCTCTTTCGGCAGATCCGGTCGAGGAAGTGCGCGCAGGGTTCGAAATTCTCAAGTCGCTCAACCTCCGTCACCGCGGCGTGAATATCATTTCCTGCCCGTCGTGTGCGCGACAGGCCTTCCCCGTTATCAAGACCGTCGAAACGTTGGAGAAGCGTCTGGCGCATATCACCACGCCCATGACCCTATCGATCATTGGCTGTGTGGTGAACGGCCCGGGCGAAGCAAGGGAGACTGACATCGGTCTCACGGGTGGCGGCCGTGGCAACCACATGGTCTATGTGAGCGGCATCGCCGACCATAAGATTGACGACGACAAGATCGTTGATCACGTTGTTGAACTTGTTGAAGCGAGAGCACGAGAAATCGACTCTGGCGGTCCGGTGACCGCCGACGCTGCGCAATAGATCGGATCCGACCCTTGGCTCTCCAACCCGTCCGCGGTACGCGAGACATCCTGCCCGAAGAAGGCGCCCGGATGCGGCATGTCTGCGCGACCTCTCGCGAAACCGCGCAACGGTATGGCTACGAAGAAATCGCGACGCCGATCTTCGAGTTTACCGGCGTTTTCGATCGGACACTTGGTGAAGCCACCGACGTCGTCACGAAAGAGATGTACACTTTTGACGACCGCAATGGAGATAGTCTGACCTTGCGTCCCGAGGGAACCGCGCCGGTGGCGCGGGCGGTCGTTTCGAATGGCCTCGCGCAACACGCTCCACTCAAATTTTACTACGAAGGGCCGATGTTCCGCCACGAGCGGCCGCAAAAGGGTCGTTACCGCCAACTCCATCAAGTTGGCGTTGAGCTTTTCGGTGTTCCGGGCCCACTTGGCGATGTCGAAGTCATCGCCCTGGGCGCGCATATCTTGCAGCGCCTCGGGCTAACCGAAAAAGTACGCCTTGAGATCAACTCGTTGGGTGACCCGGAAAGTCGCACCGCATATCGCGATGCCCTTGTCGCCCATCTGGACGGGCACCGCGACAATCTGTCGGCCGAGAGCAAGACACGCTTAGAGCGCAACCCGCTCCGGATTCTCGATTCGAAAAACGATGCCGACAAGTCGATCGTCGCTGCCGGCCCGCGTTACACGGACTATTTGAACGACACCTCCGCCAATTTTTTCGATGAAGTCAAAGCGCGCCTCGATGATTTGGAGGTTGCCTATCAGGTCAACCCGAGGTTGGTTCGTGGGTTCGACTACTACTGTCACACCGCATTCGAGTTCATTACCGACGAACTGGGCGCCCAGGGAACGGTCATGGCCGGCGGACGTTATGACGGATTGGTCCAAGCTCTTGGCGGTCCTACGTTGCCCGGTGTCGGATGGGCGGCCGGCGTCGAACGACTGTCTCTTCTGATGGCGGAGCCGCCCGCAACCCCACGCCCGATTGCGATGATCCCGGTGGGCGAGCCTGCTGCGGCCGTGGCACTCCGACTGACCCAAGAATTGCGCCACCTAGGGTTCACCGTTGATCTGGGTTTTGCCGGCAATCTTGGCCGTCGGATGAAGCGCGCAAACAAGGTCAATGCCCGGGCCGCCGTCATGATTGGCGATGACGAACTCGCCGCGGGAACCGCTACTGTGCGCGATCTCGATTCGGGGGAGCAGGCGACCGCTCAACTCGCTGACTTGGCGTTACAGCTTGAGAAATACAAAACGTGATTTCTGACGATCAAGTCGAACAACTCCTCGGCAAGTATGCCGAGTTGGAGAAAGCTCTTTCGGCGGGCCATGGCCAGGAAGGCGATTTTGTGCGCCTGTCAAAAGAATACGCTGACATGGGCCCCATCGTTGAGGTGGCCCAGCAACTCAAGTCCTTGCGCGGCGAAGTCGCCGGTCTAGAGGAGATCCTCGCCGATTCTGATGTCGACAAGGAGATGCGTGCGATCGCGACCGAGGAACTCAAAGAGCACACCGAAGCGATCCCCAAGATCGAACAGAAGCTCCAGGTCTTGTTGTTGCCCAAAGACGAGGCTGACGCGCGCAACGCGATCCTCGAAGTGCGCGCCGGCACTGGAGGTGACGAAGCGGCCATTTTTGCGGCCGACCTGATGAGAATGTACCAGCGCTATGCCGAGGCGCGGGGGTGGAAGTTCGAGGTTATGTCGGTGTCCGAGAACGATGTCGGCGGATACAAAGACGCCTCCGCAACGATCGCAGGGCGGGGCGTGTTCGAACGGATGAAATTCGAATCCGGGGTGCACCGCGTGCAACGTGTGCCAGTCACGGAATCGAGCGGCCGGATCCACACCTCGACCGCCACTGTCGCTGTTCTTCCCGAAGCTGAAGAGGTTGATGTCGAAATCGACGAGAAAGATATCCGCGTCGATGTCTACCGGGCCTCCGGACCCGGTGGCCAGTCCGTGAACACGACCGATAGCGCCGTCCGCATTACCCATTTGCCGACGGGGATCGTCGTGACGCAGCAGGACGAAAAGTCGCAACACAAGAACCGCGCTAAGGCGATGAAGATCTTACGGGCGCGTCTGTACGAAGCGGAACGTATGGCGCGGGACTCTGAACGCGCCGAAGCGCGTCGCAGCCAAATCGGTAGTGGGGATCGGTCGGAACGCATACGAACCTACAATTTTCCGCAGAATCGTGTGACAGATCACCGCATCAATCTGACGCTGCACAAGCTGGATCGGCTCATTCTCGGCGAAGGCCTTGACGAAATGATCGACGCATTGGCGTCGGAAGATCAATCCGCGCGTCTCGCCGCATTAGAAAGCGGTAGCACTTAGTAGTGTTGGCGTTTGACGACCTGGTTCAAAAGGCCAGCAGCACCCTCGCGGCGCAGAAAATCGCGAATCCGCGCCGCGACGCCAACTTGCTGCTCCGACTTGCGGCGAACCTTTCGCCCGAACAGGCCATGATGGCGCCCTCGCGAGAAATCGACCGTGAGACGGCACGTCTCTTCGACGCCTTTGTGGCGCGGCGAGCGCGTGGGGAGCCGGTCTCGAGAATTCGTGGGATACGCGAATTCTGGAGCCTTGAGTTCGAAATCAACGCCGCGACGCTGGATCCGCGCGCAGACAGCGAAGTGCTCGTCGCAGCGGTCGTCGAGACATTGGCCAGACGCGGCATACCCGCGCCTCGGATTCTGGACCTCGGCACGGGAAGCGGCTGTCTCTTGATATCGTTGCTTTCGGAATTTCCCAGGGCCGTCGGGGTCGGCGTCGATTTGGATCCCCAAGCGACCGCCACGGCAATGCACAACGCAAGAAGGAATGGCGTCGACCGTCGCGCCAGTTTTGTCGTGTCCAATTGGCATACGGCGATCGACTCGCAGTTCGATGTTATAGTGTCCAATCCCCCTTACATCTCAACGGAAAGAATTCCCTCCCTCGAAGCCGAAGTGCGCCGTTACGACCCGCATCTTGCGCTCGACGGGGGGCGTGATGGTTTGTCTTGTTACCGTATGATCGGAAGCGCAATGCCGGGGCTTTTAGCCGAAGGTGGATTGGCGGTGTTCGAAGTGGGCTTGGGCCAGTCTCGTTCGGTCGCAGCAATCTTGACCAATGCTGGTCTGAGCGGGATCGAAATTCGGCCCGATCTAGCCGGAATCCCACGCTGTGTCCTGGCCGAGAGGGTCTGAACTCAGAGAAAAAAAGGGTTGGATTAGGGGGGCTGGCGGACTAGGTTCGTTGCTGGACGACGCGATGAACGGACCCATAGGTCGGGTCGACGTTGCCCCAGCGCAAACAAGCACCGATAGGGTTTGGCGGATCGTCTAATCCGCCCACGGCTGGGTAGCGCAAGCAGAAACAACAACGAGTAATGTAGCTATGAGACAAGGATCCGGTTCGAGGCGTTCGCGTGGGCGCTCTAACGGCAAGCGCTCGTTTGGTCAGGGACCCAATCGCAGCTTCGAAAGCAACGGCCCTGGCGTAAAGCTGCGGGGCACAGCGGCACAGGTGTTTGAGAAATACCTCGCTCTGGCGCGCGACGCTTCGTCGAGCGGCGATCGGATCGCGTCCGAAAATTTCTACCAGCACGCCGAGCACTACTATCGTTTGCACAGCGCATTCAACGCGGAGCGCAAGCTCAAGACGGAGAACGAGCGCGCCGAGGAAGAAGACCGTCAAGAGGAGGGGGCGACCGGCGACTTCGACGGGGCCACCCAGGAAGCAGATAGCGCGGATAAACCAGAGAAAGCCGAGAAACCTGAGAAGGTCGAAAAACCGAAGAAGGCCGAAGCCTCAGACAGCGATGCGTCGTCCGAGGATGATGAAGAGGCGACCGCACCACCGCCCAAACCGCGTCGGCGTCGCCGGGCCGCACCCAAGGATACCGAAGCAGAAACTTCGGCCTAATAGCGCCCGACCCCCTTGTGTTGCCGTGTTGCAACACTATCTACTAGGCGATTTGTCGTTCTCGGGGCGTGACCTCGGGAACAGTTGCATTGTCCAGTAGGTCGCCATGGATTTCGAGAAATACACCGATCGTTCTAAAGGCTTCATTCAGGCCGCGCAGACCCTCGCCTTGGGTCGGAACCACCAGCGCTTCACCCCTGAGCATTTGCTCTCCGTCCTGATCGAGGACAAGGAAGGCCTGGCGGCAAACCTGATCGCTGCCGCAGGAGGGCGCCCGGAAGACGTGCGATCCGGAACGGACGCCGCCCTATCGAAAATCCCCAGCGTTGAAGGCAGTGGTGCCGGGCAGGTCTATCTGGCCCCTGAAATGGCGCGCCTCTTTGAATCCGCTCAAGAAATCGCGGAAAAGGCTGGCGACCGCTTCGTCACGGCCGAGCGCCTCCTACTAGCGCTCACGATGGCGAAGGAAACCCCCGCCGCCGCGATTTTGGAGAGCGCCGGGGTTACCCCGCAGGGACTCAACGCGGCCATCAATGACGTGCGTAAGGGCCGGACCGCGGACAGTGCAGGTGCCGAGGGCCAATACGACGCCCTCAAGAGGTACGCCCGCGACCTCACTGAAGTGGCGGCGGCAGGGAAACTCGACCCCGTCATCGGGCGCGATGAAGAAATTCGCCGCACGATCCAGGTCCTTTCCCGCCGCACCAAGAATAACCCCGTCCTCATTGGAGAACCGGGCGTCGGTAAGACGGCGATCGTCGAAGGCCTTGCACTGCGGATCGTCAACGGCGACGTGCCGGAGTCGCTTAAGAACCGGCGTTTGATGGCGCTCGATTTGGGCGCCATGGTGGCTGGCGCAAAATATCGCGGCGAATTCGAAGAGCGCCTTAAGGCGGTGTTGAACGAGGTTGCCGCTGCGGCCGGCGAGATCATCATGTTCATCGACGAGATGCATACGCTGGTCGGCGCCGGTGCGGCCGAGGGTGCTATGGATGCGTCCAATCTTCTCAAACCGGCGCTCGCGCGGGGCGAACTTCATTGCGTTGGCGCCACGACCCTCGACGAATACCGCAAACATGTCGAAAAGGACGCGGCATTGGCGCGCCGGTTCCAATCGGTCTTCGTCAGTGAGCCCACGGTCGAAGACACGGTGTCCATCCTGCGGGGTCTGAAAGAAAAATACGAGCTCCACCACGGCGTTCGGATCACCGACAATGCGATTGTCGCCGCGGCGACAATGTCCAATCGCTACATCAGCGACCGCTTCTTGCCCGATAAAGCGATCGATTTGATCGATGAAGCGGCCAGTCGTTTGCGTATGGAAGTGGATTCCAAGCCCGAAGAACTCGACGAGCTCGATCGTCGCGTGATCCAGCTCAAGATCGAACGCGAGGCGTTAAAGAAAGAAACCGATCAAGCGTCCAAGGATCGCCTCGAGGCGTTGGAAAAGGAACTCGGCGACCTTGAAGAAAAAGCCAACGAACTCACCACGCGCTGGGAAGCCGAAAAGGACCATCTTGCGGGTGCCCAGAAGCTGAAAGAAGAGCTCGAAGCTGCGCGGAACGCATTGGAAATTGCGCAACGCGAAGGCGATCTGGCCCGCGCCGGTGAATTGACCTACGGCGTCATTCCGGACCTTGAGCAGCGCATCGGCCAAGCCGAGGGTGATCAAAGCGGCGCCATGCTCGATGAAGAAGTTCGCGAGGAACACGTGGCGGCCGTGGTCTCGCGTTGGACCGGGATTCCCGTCGACAAGATGCTGACCGGCGAGCGTGAAAAACTCCTCGGTATGGAGCAGGCCCTAGGTGCTCGGGTCATCGGCCAAGATCGTGCGATCGACGTCGTGTCGAACGCGGTCCGTCGCGCCCGTGCGGGGCTCCAAGACCCCAACCGCCCGATCGGGTCGTTCCTGTTCCTAGGCCCTACCGGTGTCGGCAAGACCGAATTGACCAAGTCGCTTGCCGCGTTTCTTTTCGACGACGAGACGGCAATGGTTCGCCTCGACATGTCCGAGTACATGGAGAAGCACTCCGTCGCCCGTTTGATCGGCGCGCCGCCGGGCTACGTCGGCTACGAGGAGGGCGGAGCCCTCACCGAAGCGGTGCGCCGCCGGCCCTATCAGGTCGTGCTGTTCGACGAAATCGAGAAGGCCCACGGCGACGTCTTCAACGTGTTGCTGCAGGTTTTGGACGACGGTCGGCTGACGGATGGTCAGGGCCGGACCGTCGATTTCGCCAATACCTTGATCATCCAGACGTCCAACCTCGGGTCTGAGCACTTGGCGGCATTGCCCGAAGGCGCGGACACTGCAGATGCCGAGACCGACGTGATGGAGGTCGTCCGCTCGGCCTTTCGTCCCGAGTTTCTAAACCGCCTCGACGATATCGTTCTGTTCCGCCGTTTGGACCGCAACCATATGGATGCCATTGTCGATATCCAGGTCCGTCGCCTTGCGGCGCTTCTGGCCGATCGAAAGATCAGGGTCGAATTGGATGAAAGTGCCCGTACCTGGTTGGCTGACGCCGGTTATGACCCGGTCTACGGCGCGCGTCCGTTACGGCGGGTCATGCAGCGCGATCTCCAGAACGAACTGGCGAATCTCATCTTGAAAGGCGATGTCAGCGAGGGCGATACCGTCGCGGTGTCTGCGGGTGGCGACGGGCTTGAGTTGCGCCCGCAACCGAACGGGGACTAGTTCCGCGCCGCGGTTCGCAGCGGTTTGTCGACCGCGGCGAAGGTTGCTTCCAAGGAGGCGCGACTGGCCTGAAACCGTTTTAACTCGTCGCCCTCCAGCTTTTGTCCCGTGGGGAGCTTGAGGCTCAACGGGTTGATCTGAGCATTGTTGCGGAGGATCTCGTAATGCAGGTGTGGGCCAGTGGACCGTCCGGTCGTACCGACATACGCCACGATCTGGCCTTGCTTCACGCGGCTGCCGACCCCGATGCCCTTGGCGAAAGAGTTCAAGTGGGCGTAAGCGGATTTGTACGTGCTGTTGTGGCGAATACGAAGGTAGCGCCCATAGGACCCATTGGTCTTGGCATATTCGACCACGCCGTCGCCGGCCGCCATGATAGGTGTGCCGCGTGCCGCCGCAAAATCGACACCGCGGTGCATGCGCGTGTATCCCAAAATCGGATGTTTGCGCTTACCGAAGCGTGAGGAAAGCCGCGCCCCGTTGACGGGGGTGCGTAGCAGCGCCTTACGAACGCTTTCGCCTTTTTCATTGAAATAGTCGACGGAGCCGTCGGCCAATTCGTGCCGAATCAGACGTAACTCGGTCCCGCTCAGCGTGAGCGAAGCCATCAATATGTCGCCGGTCCTGACGCGATTGCCGTCATTGTCGACTTTCGTTTCGAACATCACTTCGAAACGGTCGTTGCGCTGGATATCGCGCTGGAAGTCGACATCCCAGCTATAGGCCCGAATCAAGTCCATGATGAGCCGGTCAGGAACATCTTCGGCGGCCATCGCTTGAAAAAGACTGTCGCGGATCAGGCCCCTTGCACCGACAAGCGCCACGCTGAGAGGTTTCTCGATTGCTTCCGAAAAAAAGGTGTCGTCATCGAGCCGGTGCGCCGCAACACTCTTCACGGCATCCAATGGAATGACGACCGACAGCAAACTCGGTTTGCTGTTCCCATCCAAGGCTACACGAACGCGTTGGCCCGCAAGAAGTTTGCGTGGTTCGAAGACGTCCTCAAGCGACACGATCGCTTGGTGTGCCTCAACGCGTGGCACCCCGGCGCGAAGGAGCGTCTCCATGAGGTTGGAGCCGGGGCTAACTTTGGTTTCCCTAATCGTCGCTTCGGTTCGGCCGCTATGATGACCCGATAGCTCGGAAAGACGGTGCGCGGTTTCGAACGGCAGGGCCTCGAGCCGCAGGGCCTCGGTTGGTATGAAATTCTGCTGGTTACGCGCCGACAGAATCCCCGGTTCAATGAGCGGAAGCGCGATCGAGCCGAAAACCGCACCGACCAAAACGCCCCAGACGAACATCCGACGGTTACCGTCGTCTGCAGATCGCGCGGCCTTTGAAGGCCGGGGAGATTTTGCGAATTTGTCGATCATTCCGACCCGGAGTTGTTGGCGATCGACACGATGCGAATCGCAGCAGCCTATGTCAACAAAAATTTCTTATGAATCAATGCTCTCTGACCCAGACTTAAGGTTTTGGTCTGGCCAGGGCGGCAGCCTAGTGGCGGTCCCGAGGGGGTGTATGGAGGGCGAAGGATTGGGTCTGATAGGTCCAGAAGTGCAGTTTTGGCGACCAGTGCGCGGCAGGAAGCCCAGCTTTGCGCCATAGGTGCTCGAGGAAAAGCGGACCATGCGGCACTTGTTGCCACACTTGCGGCAGGAAGGTTGCCCGCTTGTCGCCTTCGCGAACGATGAGGCCGTCGATACCAGGCCGCAAGGCCGCTAAGAGCGCCCCCTTACTTGCCGCGGCGATCGGCGTTGGCGCACTCAGGACTGAAACCTCCAGGGCGTTGATTTGTGCAAACTCTTCGGCATTCAGGGGCGGGAACCGGGGGTCGCGAAACGCCGCCGCGAAGGCGTTGTCCGCCACATCCACGACGAGCGGTCGCTGCGCGGTAAGCGATCCGATGCACCCGCGCAGTCTGTTCTTGAGTTTCAAGGTGACGAACGACGCGCCAGGTTCTCCCAAGGGCGGGGCATAGCCGTCGGGATTGATGGATAGGGGATGACCGTTGGCGAGCCCGTGACGGATGGATTGCCCTGCAACGTGCAGAACGACCTCGCGCTCGCCGAGGGACAGACCTTGTGTGCCCGAGTCCTGAAACCAGATCGACGCATATCCTACCACCCGATCCCTGTCGCCGGCGGTGTCGCCCGATGTTCGATGATCCAGCAAGTGTGCTTCCAGCCCCGCCGTCTTCGCAACTTCGATCAATCCTTTTATCGGCAACCGACCGCAAGCCCCTTCGTCGGAGATGCCGTCGGCATTGAGTTTCGTGATCGCCTCCAGCGTGTCGTGGTCGAGTCTTTTGGCGGATTCGTCGTCGAGGTAATGGCTGAGATCTGAACTGACCACCACGAGTGTTCCGGGTTCGGCTGTCATCACCCTGATGACGTCGGCAACTTGTTCTGGGGTTGCGGCGCCAACGATCAACGGGATCACCGTAAACGATTCAAGGCTGCGCTGCAGAAATGGAAGGTGCACTTCGATGCAATGCTCGGCTGCGTGGGCGTCATCGCGCACGGAGACACATTCCAGGGTGTCGAGCGCTGCAATCGCCTCGGTATCGACCGGCACCATCCCCAGTGGCGTTCTAAACGTCGCCGCGCTAGGGGCGGCGATACCCTGGAAGGCAACACGATGAGCCGGACCGAGGATCAGCACGCGCTGGAACTCGGAGCGAAACCGGGCCAGGGGTTGGTAGGCGCGCGCTGCCGTTTGTCCTGAGTAGATGAACCCGGCATGCGGGGCGACGATCGCAAATGGCGCTCGGCCGGGAGGACGCTGGCGTGCGTTGCGCGCCTCATCCATCATGCTGGCGATCAATGCGTCCAACTCGCGCCGATCGGCCGGGTAGAAAAGGCCAGCGACGGCGGCGGGCCGGGAACGACGGGCGTTTAATTCGCTCATTGCGTCACCATCTTACTAAGATGGTATCTCGATAATACGGCGGGA
Organism: Alphaproteobacteria bacterium; assembly: GCA_038121105.1. Taxonomy (GTDB): domain Bacteria; phylum Pseudomonadota; class Alphaproteobacteria; order SHVP01; family SHVP01; genus CALJDF01. The sequence continues at coordinate 171,053 of JAYONB010000005.1, forward strand.
GGAACGAATGTCCGAACGCATCACGCAGCCGGCCTTAGACGCACCGTCGACCGTGCCAGGGCGCTATTGGGAACGCCTCAGCGACGGACGGCTTCAGTGCAACGTCTGCCCCCGTTTCTGCCGGCTTCATGAAGGTCAGCGCGGCCTTTGCTTCGTTCGCGCGGCAGGTCCCGAGGGAATCGTTTTGACCAGCTACGGCCGGTCCAGCGGTTTTTGCGTCGATCCGATCGAGAAGAAGCCGCTCAATCACTTCTTGCCGGGTTCGGCCGTCCTTTCCTTCGGGACTGCGGGGTGCAACCTCACGTGCAAGTTTTGTCAGAACTGGGACATGAGCAAGTCACGGGAAATGGACACCCTCGCCGATGCCGCATCGCCTGACACGCTGGTTCGCGCCGCTATCGGATTGGGATGCAGATCTGTCGCGTTTACCTACAACGACCCCGTGATCTTTCTTGAATATGCGGTTGATGTCGCGGTTGCGTGCCGCACCGCCGGTATCAAGCGGGTTGCCGTCTCCGCGGGCTATGTGACGCCGCCCGCCCGACGGGAGTTTTTCGCGGAAATGGATGCCGTCAATATCGACCTCAAGGCGTTTTCCGAGAACTTTTACCGCAGCATTTGCGGCGGTCATCTTCAGCCCGTTCTCGACACGCTGATGTATCTCGTGCACGAAACATCAGTATGGACCGAAATCACGACACTCCTGATTCCGGGCGAGAACGATTCCGATGAAGAACTCAATGCCATGTGCGGCTGGATTGCGGAGAACCTCGGTCCGGATGTCCCGCTGCATTTCTCTGCGTTTCATCCCGACTGGAAGATGCCCGACCACCCGCATACGCCCCATTCGACGCTGATCCGCGCACGCGCGATCGCGCAGCGCCAAGGTCTCCACTACGTCTACCTCGGCAACGTGCACGACGCCGAAGGCTCAAGCACCTACTGCGTGACGTGTGGTACCCGCCTTATCGAACGAGATTGGTACAAATTGGGCGAATGGACCCTCGACGACGACGGGCACTGTCTGAAGTGCGGCGCGCGGATGGCGGGCGTCATCGACGGACCGCCCGGAACATGGGGCCGCCGCCGTCTGCCGGTCCGGCTGAGCGACTTCGAACCCGGTGGTCGAAAGCACAATCAACCGATCGATCAGAGCGCAAGACGCCGTGTAGTTCAGCGTCGGCGGAAACCCTAACCGTCCGCGTTTCGCAAAGACCCTTGCCAAGCCGTTTGCCGGGCTTCTTGGCGCTGCCGATAGGCTGCTTTGACCGCCTCGCGTCTTAGTCGCGCGTCGAGAACGCGTTCGCCATGCCACAGGGAATTCACTCGCTGCAAATATCGTTCGGATATTCCTGGGGTCGCCGAGTGATAGCGGCCGATCGCCCGGTTCCACGAATGTGTGGCGCGAAATAGATCCTTCAAAAAGGTCGCCGCATAGTCGGCGTTGGCAGCCGGATCGAAGGCTTCCGCAAGGCTTGAGAACGCATCGGGGTGGTAATGCAGATTGACCTGCATGCAGCCGACATCGATGTTGCGCACACCGCGGGCCTGTAACGTGCGGACCGCGGCAATCGCGGCTTTCTTGTCTGGGTAGTAGCGAGAGTCCGCACCGGACGTCACCGTCCAAGGCCAGGGGTAACTTCTGCGTTGGCCGGCGTGCCACCGCCCGCTTTCGGCCAAAGAGATGGCGGACAGCACGAGTTTGGGCAGCCGATGGCGTTTTTCGGCTTCGCGCGTTTGAGCCCGGCAAATCTGGCCGACTTCTGGCGCGAATGTGCTCTCGCTCGCAACCACAGGCGTGCCGGTGGCGAGCGCAAACCCAAGGACTGCAAGGAAAACTGGGATTAAGCGATGCGGCATCATCGGATTCTCCGTGACGAGGTACGAAGAAAAATGCGAACCGCGTGCCAACTAAGCTATGTGGCTAAAATGCCACTAGTGTCGCAAATCTGCGGCAGTCCGGATTATTCGTTTGGGCCGTTTTACGAGTAGCCACTATATGTAGTGGTGCGGCATCGCAGTCTCATGCCTTCGATGCCGAATACCCTTTCTGGGTATTTCCTCCCTAAACTCGGGCCCTCCTGAAAAGGTGGGCCCCTTTTTCGTCACGGCTATTGCGCGGCATCGGCGTAAACCTGGGCCGGTGCACGAAGCAGGCTGGGGTCGACGGCATTCAACCCCGCCATCAAATCGGCGAGGTTATCGATCAAGGCCGCCATTTTGGGCGCCCGCGAAATTGTCGCCTCGTCCATGTAAAGCCCCCGATTGATCTCGATCTGCACGGCATGAATGCCGGCGCTGGGCCTACCGTAATTCTGGGTGACGAAACCGCCGGCATAGGGGTCGTTGCGCGCGACCGAATAGCCCAGATCGTTCAAGCGGCGTTCCAAGAGGTCGACAATGGCAGGATCACAACTCGTGCCGAAGCGGTCGCCCAGGACGAAATCGCAGCGCCGTCGCCCAGTGTCGCCTTCGACCGCCGAGCCCATCGAAGGCATCGAATGACAGTCCACCAAGACGACGGCGCCGAACTGCGCGCGGGTGGCGACGAGGAGCTGCTTGATCATGGCGTGATAGGGGAAATAGAGCCGATCGATTCGCTGCTCTACTTCGCGAAAATCGAGCTTCTTGCGGTAGATTTCCGCCCCGTTGCTGACCACGCGCGCAATCGTGCCGAGGCCAACCGACACGCGGGCGGAGCGAGAATTGACGAAACTGGGCAGCGAGCCCTTGAACATCGTCGGGTCGAGCTCATAAGGTTGGCGGTTTGGGTCGAGATAGGCGCGCGGGAACCGGGCTCGTATCAGCGGCGCTCCAAGCCTAGGCGCATCTTGGAAGAGCTCGTGTACGAAACAATCCTCGGAGCGCCGAATCGCGGTGGCGTCGAGCCGCGATTGGGCCAGGAATTCGTCCGAATAGTCGTCGCCCGAATGCGGCGACGCGAACACAAACGGCAAGGTTTGTGGGTTCGGCTTTGTCAGCACATAAGCCTCGTTTTCGAGGCTTTCGGGAGGTGCAGTCATCCGGGAAGACTAGCCTCTTTGAGCACGTCAAGGCAGTTCAATTGAGGAATGCGACGCGCGGGGCTTGAAACCATCGGACAAATGCCGCTAAGAGTGGCGCCGCGCGGGCGCGTAGCTCAGTGGGAGAGCACTACGTTGACATCGTAGGGGTCGCTGGTTCAATCCCAGCCGCGCCCACCACGCTTCAAATTACCGAGACGACAGCTTGTGTTGGGCGGCATAGGTGTCGGTGGCCTTGATCAAAGCCTTGAGCGTGCCGGGTTCGCTATAGGCATGCCCGGCATCGTCGATGACGGCCAGCGTCGCTTTGGGCCAAACCCCGGCAAGATCCCACGCCGACTTGACGGGGCAAACCATGTCGTAGCGCCCCTGGACGATCGTGGCGGGAATGTCTCGGTACCGTCCCGCTTGTTCCAGCAGATACCCGTCGGTTTCGAAGAACCCTTTGTTCAGAAAGTAGTGGCACTCGATCCGGGCAAAGGCATCGGCAAAGGTGTCGTCTCCCGCTTGGCGGATTTTTGCCGGATCGGCCAACAGCGTCGAGGTCGACCCCTCCCAAATGCTCCACGCCTTTGCCGCGCCCCGGCGTACTTCGGCGTCGGGACTGGTCAGCCGTTTGTAATAAGTGCTCACCATATCGCGCCGCTCTTCCGGTGGAATAGGGGCGAGATACGCCGCCCATTCCTCAGGGAAGAAACGGCCGGCCCCGTCTTGGTAGAACCAGTCGATCTCGTCCTGGCGCAACAGGAATATCCCCCGCAGCACCATTTCCGAGACATTGGCCGGATGGCGCACCGCGTAGGCGAGCGACAACGTGCTGCCCCACGACCCGCCGAACAACAGCCACTGGTCGACCCCAAGGTGCTCGCGCAAACGCTCCATATCGGCGACAAGGTCCCAGGTCGTGTTCTCGCGTAGCTCGGCATGGGGCGTGCTTTGCCCGCACCCTCTTTGATCGAATAGGACGATCCGATACCTTTCTGGATCGAACAGTTGCCGGTGCTCGGGTTCGATCCCGCCACCGGGACCACCATGGACGAAAAGCGCCGGCTTGCCGTCCGGATTGCCGCATTCCTCGAAGTAAACACGATGCAGATCGGACACCTGAAGATGACCCGTTCGATAAGGCTCAATCGGCGGATAGGGGGCTGGCTCGCGATGCATCGAGGACGCGTACGCAGTCCGCGGACCGCTGTCAACGGCGCGCGGTGATGGCACCGCGGATCAAAAGCGGTCTTTGGGTGCAGTCGCAAGTGCGCCTATGCGATATCCGGTTCCAGGGGATTGCCGTGTCGCATCGGGGCGATCCCGATGCCGGGGGCATTCTCCTCAAGCTACTGCGTAATGGGCAAATGTGTCTGCTGCTACGGCGCATCACGGCCGAAGACGGCGATCAAGCCTGGATGGTCGTCGGGGGCACCGAAGAAATCAGCGAAGAAGACGCGGCCGGCTATGTCGAACGCGAGATCAAATGGGATCGCGACCTATGGGTGGTCGAGATCGAAGACTATGATGAACGCTACGAGCTCGACGGGCCGGTGACCGTCTGACGCCCTTTTGCAAAAAGGACCGAGATGGGCAAGCAGAAGATCGTTGCAGGGACCAGCGGTTTCGACAAACCGTGGAAAGGCACGTTCTACCCGGAAGACATCAAGAAGCCGGAAATGCTCGCGTACTACGCCGCGCGGCTGCCGACGGTCGAGATTAACAATACCTTTTATCGGCTGCCTAAACCGGAGGTGCTGGAGAACTGGTTCGACCAAACCCCTAAGGGATTCCAGTTCGCAATTAAGGCCTCGCGGCGCATCACTCATATCAAGCGCTTGAACGACGTCGAGGACGCAACCCAGTACCTGATGGAAACGACCGCGGGCCTGAAACAAAAACTCGGCCCGATCCTTTTTCAGCTGCCGCCGAACGCTAAGAAGAACACCGAGCGTCTCAAGACTTTCCTCGGCACGTTGCCGGTCGATCGCCGCGTGACGTTCGAATTTCGCCACCCCTCTTGGTTTGAGCCCGACGCGCTTGGCGCTTTGCGGGACCACGGGGCCGCGCTCTGCATCGCCGATACCGACGACGACCTTCACGTACCATTGGAATCGACGACGGATTGGGGCTACCTGCGACTTCGCAAGGAGACCTATACCGCTAGGAGTCTTCAGAAGTGGGTCACGCAAATCACCGCGCAGCCCTAGCGCGATACCTACGTCTATTGCAAAGGCGAAGAAGCAGGGTATGGCCCACGCTGGGCCGCCCAATTGATGGCGCTCGGCGCGAAAAAAGACGGCAAATAGCCACCAATGCCGCGTATTGCGGAAAATGGCCGTAATTCGAGGGCGCGACGGCCCCGGTTGACTTGCCGCCGATCGGTCCATATTTTGCGCGCCTCACGCTAAATGGACGGATGCTATGAAGGTTCTAAGGTCACTGAAATCAGCGAAAACGCGCGACCGCGATAACCGCGTCGTTCGCCGCAAAGGCCGCATTTACGTCATCAACAAGCGCAAACCGCGATTCAAGGCGCGCCAAGGTTAACCGCCGCCGACTCGCGAAAAACAGGGCGCCAATAGGCGCCCTTTTTGTTTGCCCCTAGTAACGCGCCTCTCGGCGACCTGCAGCCCCATCGCTAGGCTTTGGGGATCCGCGCGACCCGCAGAATGTTGGTCGCCCCCGGGGTGCCAAACGGCACGCCTGCGGTGACCACGAGTTGATCGTCGGGCCCAGCGATGCCGTCCTGGACCGCAAGCCGGCACGCTCGTTCCACCATATCGCCGAAATCTCGGGTATCGCGCGTGTGGACGCTATGCGCGCCCCACAACAGCGCAAGCCGTCGGGCCGTGCCTCGACGCGTTGTCAGGACAATGACCGGGACTGTGGGGCGTTGTCGCGCGGCGCGCAACGTAGTCGAACCTGTAGTTGTGTAGGTCACGATCGCCGCCGCGCCGATGGTTTCGGCAACTTGTTTGGCCGCCGCGCTTATGGCGTCGGCCGTCGTGTTTTCGACTTCGGGGTGCCATGACGAACGGATAACGACATAAGTCGGTTCGGTCTCGGTTTGGCGGATGATCCGGTCCATCATTGCGACGGCTTCGCGTGGATGCGCGCCGACTGCGGATTCTGCCGACAGCATGACGGCATCCGCACCGTCGTAGACCGCCGTTGCGACATCGGAGACCTCGGCGCGGGTTGGCGTGGCCGATTCGATCATCGATTCGAGCATTTGCGTAGCCACGACAACCGGCTTTCCTTGGTCGCGGGCGGTCGCGACGATCTTCTTTTGGAGGCCGGGGACCAGTTCAAGCGGCAGTTCCACGCCAAGGTCGCCGCGGGCCACCATGATCCCGTCAGACAGGTTGGTGATTTCGTCGAGCCAATTGATGGCCGACGGCTTTTCGATCTTGGCCATGAGCCCGGCCCGACCGGCGATGATCTTGTGGGCGTCCGCGACATCGTCCGGTGTTTGAACGAAAGATAGCGCGACCCAATCCACCGCGGACGACATCGCAAAGTCGAGATCGCGCCGGTCCTTGTCCGTCATTGCGCGGATCGGCAGCACGGTGCCTGGGACGTTGACGCCCTTGGCGGCACTCAACTCTCCGCCCGATTGCACTTCGCAAACCATGTAGTCGGCGCCGACCGTTTGCGTGATCAGTCGAACCCGCCCGTCGTTCAAGAGAATCTCGGCACCCTCGGCGATCGCACCGAATAGTTCGGGATGGGGCAACTGGACGCGATCCGCATTCCCCGGTGTGGGGTCGCTATCGAGCCGAAACGTCTGGCCGGTTTCGACAGTGACGTCGGCCTCGGCGAAGCTGCCGATCCGAATCTTTGGCCCCTGCAGGTCGACGAGAATCGCGATCGGTCGTCCAAGTTCGTGCTCGATCTCGCGGATCAACGCGATCAGCTTTGCGTGATCGTCCTTCTTGCCGTGGCTCATGTTCAGCCGAATCGCATCGACGCCGCCGACGATAATTGCCTCGATAATCTCTTTGGAAGAGGTTGCGGGCCCCAGCGTGGCTAGAATTTTGGTGTTTCGACCGCGGAACATGGTGCCATCCTAGCCGGGTCCGCATTGGGACGACAGCGAACCCCGAAACAGTTTGGTCCCACTTGCAGTGGGTCATATCCTGAGCGCATGAAAAGGCTCTGTATTTTGATCCTCGCGAGCATGCTGGTGTTTGGTGCTGCAGCATCGGCGCGTCAGGACGATAGCCGCCTCGATGAACTCTTTATGCGGCTGCAAACAACCGCTGATGCCCAAGAGGCGGAATTGATTGAAGGGTTGATCTGGACGCTCTGGTTCCAGTCCGGCGACCCCGACACCGATCGCCTCCTCGCGTCGGGCAACGACGCGATGGGGGCAGGTCGATATGACGAGGCACTTGCGCGTTTTTCCCGCGTGATTGAGCGGGACCCGACGTTTGCAGAAGGATGGAACCGGCGCGCGACGCTCCACTATCTTATGGGTAACTTCGATGCGTCGGTCCGCGACATCCAGGAGACCTTGGCGCGCGAGCCACGCCACTTTGGCGCGTTGTCGGGTTTGGGCCTCATCAATACCGCCCTAGAGCGATGGGACAGCGCCGTGAAGGCTTACGAGGAAGCGCTGCGCGTCAACCCGTTTCTATCAGGTGCAGGGTCGAATATCGAAGATCTTAGAAAGAAACTGGAACAGGACATCTAACCATGTCGCTCGCGTCGCAAGAGCCCTCTGAATCTCCCGCCGCAATATCGGCGCCGAATTTCGACCTCAGCGAAGAGCATCGACAATTGCTCGATGAGATCACCCGAAACGCACGGGCCCGGTTTGGATCGGATGTCATGCAGCGGGACCTCGAGGGACGATGGCCCGAAGACGGTTTTGCTCAGCTGGCCGAAATGGGTGTGTTGGGGGCGAGCGTCCCGACGCAATATGGCGGGGCGGGACTAGATCTCTTTTCGGCCGGGTTGGTCGGTCAAGCCATCGGTCGCGTTGATCCGTCGGTGTCCACGTCGTGGCAAAGCCACGACAATTTGTGCGTCAACAACCTCTACCAAAACGGCAACGAGTTTCAGCGCCGCAAATATCTGCCCGGTTTGACCGATGGCTCGATGGTTGGCGCGATCGGCATGACCGAACCGAACGCAGGCTCGGATGCATTGGGCGGCATGGCGACCACGGCCGTGCGCGACGGGGACGCCTACGTTCTGAACGGCAGCAAGACGTTCATCACCAACGGACCGATTGCCGACATCGCGCTGGTCTACGCCAAGACCGCGCCGGAATTGGGAAAAAAGGGTATCTCGGCCTTTATCGTGGAGCGTGCCTTCGATGGGTTTTCGTCTAGCCCGCCGTTCGACAAAATGGGCATCCGGGCGAGTCCGACCGGTGCGCTCTATTTCGACGACTGTCGGGTCCCGGTAGAGAATTTGGTCGGCGAGGAAAACCAGGGGATCGCCGTCATGATGTCGGGCCTGGATATCGAACGGGCGTTCTGCTCGATGATGGTTCTAGGCATGTCGGAACGCGCCGTCGACCTATCAGTGGAGTACGCGGGCTCGCGCCAGCAGTTCGGGCAACCGATCGGCAATTTCCAAATGGTTCAATCAAAGCTTGCCGAGATGTATGTCGCGCTCGAAACGATGCGCGGGCTGGTCTATCGCGCGCTGGCGATGGCCAATTCAGTCGGGGCGGGCGAGGGTGGCCGGGGCGAGATTCACAAACTCTCGGCGGCGGCCTTCATGTATGCGGGCGAAGCCTGCATGCGGATTTGCGACGAAGCCGTGCAAATCCATGGCGGCAACGGTTTCATGCGCGAGACCGAGGTGAACCAGCTTTACCGGTCCGCGAAAATTCAGGAGATCGGAGGAGGCACCAAAGAAATTCGCCGCCTCATTATTGCGCGCGAGATGCTGGCCGCTCGGAGTTGATCTCAAGCGGTCGACATCTAGTTTCTCTGAGCGAAAGCGCTGCGAGGAACCCGAGGACCATGAGCACCGGAAAAATCATGAAAGCCTGTCGATAGGCGGTCTCGCCGTAAATCCGCGCACCCTCGACGAGAGTCCCGTCCCACCCCAAGTCCAATAGCCAACCAACAAGCGGAAGCGAAGCTGCCGACGCGGCCATGCCCGCCATGTTGATCAGCCCCATCGCGACGCCGGTTGCGGTCGGCGAATTGCTTTCCTTCGTCACCGCGAAGTTGATGATGACCGCACCGCTCGCAATGCCTTGGATGAAGAGCAGGACCTGCAGTCCCAGAAGGGGAACCGGCAACATCAGAGTCACAAGCCATGTAATGGCCAACAGTCCAGCACCGATCGCCATGACCGGCTTGCGGCGCTGGATTCGGTCTGACAACCAACCGGCGACCGGGCCTCCCAGACCCCAACCGACCAGCACCAGCGAAATCGTCGCCCCGGCGGTGGTCTTGCTCACGCCATAGACCTCTTGGACAAACGGAACGCCGAACAGTCCCGCAAAGGCGGCCATCGGCGTCACCAAGGATCCGGTAAAGAGTGCGACCTTCCAGGTCTGGGCGCTGCGCAATACTGAGGCGAGCCCGCGCAGCACCGAGTCTGCAGTTCGCGGTTCGCTATGCATGGGTTTGTCCCGGACGAACGGCACCATCAACACCACGATCAGCGCCATCAGAAGGCCCGACCAGAGCATTGCAGAGCGCCATCCTGCCGCGTCGATAAGGGCGGCCAATGGCGCCTGCCCAAGTACGGCGCCGACGAGACCGATAAGGAGGGAAAGACCGGTCACGGCCGCAAAGCGGTTGGCCGGCAGCCACATGACCGCAAGCGCGAGGGTGCCGACCCAAGCCACGCCCGCCCCGGCGCCGACCAAAAGGCGACCCGTTGCCGCGAGGCCCAGGGTGGGTGCGAGCGCGAACAAGAGACTGCCGACGGCGCACAGTGCGCCCGATGCCAGAAGGACGCGCCGGACGCCAAAACGGTCGATCATCATCCCGATCGGTATCTGTAGCAGCGCGTAGGGATAGAAGTAGTAAGCCGAGAGGTTGCCCAAGCCCGCGGCGTTGGCATCGAAGGCCCGCATCAATTCGCTGGTCATGACGCTCGGCGCCACGCGTTGAAAATAGGCGTAGCCGTAGAACGCGGCGGCCAGGCCCCAAATCAACCAGGGCAGTGGCGTGTGTGTCAGCCGGTTGCTCATGGCGTTGCTCCGGCGCGCTCCCACCGCTCGCGGGCAAGGAGGATTCCGGCCAATACCGCAATGCCGCCGATCGCTTGCTGCGCGCGTAATCCCTCGTTCAAAAGCAACCAGGCAAGCAGCGTCGCTGCCACGGGCTGCACCAACAGCGTTAGCGACGAAAACGACGCCGCAAGGTGCGCGAGTGCAAACGCGATCAGGCTCTGACCAACCGTATGGGAGACGACCGCAAGGCCAACGAGGATGAGCCAACCGGCCAGGGTCGTGGCAATCAAGGACTCGCCCGAGGCGAGGGCGACGACGAGAAGGATGGGCGTTGCCACCAAGCCGGACCACATCATGATGTCGAGGGTGCCGACTGACCGGCGCAGCATCTTCACACAAATGAGATACCCGGCGTAAACGACGGCGGTCAGTAGTCCGAGGGCGTCACCCAACACACTTCCATGCCCGCCGAAGCTTGCGCCCACGACCAAAGCCGTCCCGACGATGGCCACGACGAGGCCGATGATGAAGCGTCGTCCGAATGTCTCTCCAAGAAGGCCCCATGCCGCTAGCGCAACGAAGATCGGCGCCGCGTTGGCAAACAACGTGGCGTTAGCGACCGTCGTCAGCCGGATCGACCAATGCCAGACCGCTAGGTCACCGGCAAAAAAGGCTCCCGCAAGACCTAGCAGGACATAGGTTCGGGTGGTTTTAGCGCGCTCGTTCGATCGCTTGCCGCCACTGGGCCACACCAAGAAAGCGCCGACGAAGAAGGGAAGGGAGAGCAGCATCCGGTGGAACGCGGTGGCCGCGGGGCCGACTTCACTGATCTTGACGAAGATCGGGGCAAAGGCGATCGCCATCGCCCCGACTAGAAGAGCCGCCAGCCCCAGCCCGGGGCGTATCGACGCCAAATCGTTGTTCATTCCCGGCTCGCGCCCCAAACATGGTCGATCAACAGCAACCGCCCCGGTATAACTGCGCGATGGATCAGGTTTCCGCAAGCGCAACCGCAGCCGCATTCGAAGTGGTCAATCCCGGTGGTGCCGCGCGGGCGGTGTTGACGTGTGATCACGCCGGGAATCAGGTCCCCGCTGCCTTCGACAGCCTGGGTCTCTCGCCCGATAGGTTGGATGAGCATATAGCATGGGATATCGGGGGCGCCGAACTTACCCTTGGGCTTGCAGCCCAGCTCGATGCGCCGGCGGTCTTGGCAACGCAATCCCGGCTCTTGATCGACCCTAACCGCAAGCTTGGGAGCGCGGATTCGATTTTGCGAGTCAGCGACGGTGTGGAAATCCCGGGCAATCAAAACGTGACACCCGACGAAGCAAATATGCGCGCGGCGCTGTCCTTTTGGCCCTATCACCACGAGGTGGAAAAGGCGCTACACCTATCCGAGCACAAGAAAGGCTTGGTTGCCTATCTCGCGGTCCACACCTTCACGCCGACAATGGCCGGTGCGCCGCGGCCATGGGACATTGGCGTGCTGTACGGCAGCGACGATCGCATGGCCCGACCGCTGCTCGCCGCCCTCAGGCAGGTGGGCGGCATTTGTGTTGGCGATAACGAACCCTATTCGGCGGCGCACCCGCCTGGTTATGGGATTGAAGCATATGGCACGTCGGCGGGCCGGCCCCACGTCATGGTGGAGGTGCGGCAAGATCTGCTAACAACAGCTGAAGGCGTCGCGCGCTGGACCGAAATCTTGACCTCCGCCTTGGCCGCTATTCTGAGCGACGAATCCCTTTTCCGTTTGCAGTTCTTTCGATGATCAAAGATCCGCCACTGACGATCGGGATCGAAGAAGAGTATCTGCTTGTCGATACTGAGACGCGCAATCTTGCGACCGATCCGCCGCCTGAAATGATGGCGATTCTCGAAAAACGCATTGCCGGTCGTGTCGCACCGGAGTTTCTGAAGGCGCAAGTCGAGGTTGAGACCGGCGTACACCAGACGATTGCGTCGGCGCGCGATGAGTTGACGGGTCTGCGCCAGGCGATTGCGGAAGCTGCCTCGCAATTCGGTCTAGCGCCGGTTGCGGCAGGTTCGCATCCTTTTGCTCTGTGGGGCGAACAAGAGCATGTCGACAAAGATCGCTACAACGCCCTTGCCCGGGATCTCCAAGCCGTGGCGCGGCGTCTCCTCATTTGCGGGATGCACGTTCATATCGGCATCGATGACGACGACCTGCGAATCGATCTGATGAACCAAGCGGCCTATTTCCTGCCGCACCTCTTGGCGCTCAGTACGTCCTCGCCGTTCTGGCAAGGTGAGGAAACGGGCCTGATGTCCTACCGCACCAGCGTCTTCGATGGTTTGCCGCGAACCGGGTTGCCCGAGCAGTTTTCGAGCTATAGCGAATACCGCCGATTGGTCGAAGCCATGGTCGGGGCCGGCGTCGTCGAAGATGCCACGCGCATCTGGTGGGATTTGAGACCCAGTGCGCGCTTCCCAACCTTGGAAATGCGATCGACGGACGTGTGCACGTCTTTGGACGATGCAGTGGCCATTGCCGCGCTGTTCCAGTGCCTCATCAGCATGTTGGTCCGACTCCGGAAGGATAACCAACGCTGGCGCGTCTACCCCGTTAGCTTGGTCAACGAAAACAGATGGTTGGCGCAGCGCTACGGCATCACCAAAGGGCTAGTGGATCTGGGCAAAGGCGCGATCGTTCCCTATATCGATTTGTTGAACGAAATTCTGGACCTCGTGGCGGAAGACGCCGATCGATTGGGATGTGCCAAGGAAATTGCCCATGCCCGCGCGATCGTCGAGCGTGGCACCAGTGCGACATGGCAAATCGAGGCCTTTCGGACCGCCAAGGACAATGGTGCGGACGACGACAAAGCGCTGAACGCCGTCGTCGACATGCTGATCGAACGAACAGCCGTCGCGCCTTGATGAAATCGTTTAGGAAGGAGAAGCCAGATGGCAAGCACGGACAAAACAACTGAGATCGAGGCCGCCGCATTCCGTCGGTTACTTCAGCACCTGCGCGATCATCCTGAGGTGCAGAACATCGAGCTGATGGGCCTCGCAGATTTTTGCCGGAATTGCCTGGCCAAATGGTATGTCGCTGCGGCGGAAGAGCAGGGTACGTCGATCGACTATGACGGTGCGCGCGAGATCGTCTACGGCATGCCCTACAGCGAGTGGAAGGCCAAGCACCAAACCGAAGCGACGCCTGAGCAACTCGCAAAATTCGAAGCCCATAAGGCCGCCGAGGAAGCGTCGGGCTCTTAACGACACCCTAGAAGCATGAGCAAGAGAGAACGTAAAGAATGTCAGATTCAACAGTTGCAGCCGACCAATTGCGCTCGTTCGTGGAACGCATCGAGCGGTTAGAGGAAGAAAAAGCGGCGCTATCGTCGGACGTCCGCGAGGTCTATGCAGAGCTCAAGGCAACCGGTTTCGACCCCAAGACCGTTCGGCAGATCGTGCGGCTGCGAAAGCTGGATACGAACGAGCTCCAAGAGCAAGAAGCGCTTCTCGATACCTACAAGTCGGCGCTCGGGATGGCGTAGACGCAGCCGTGCGTCTCTTCGTCTTCTTTCTTTGCGTAGGCGTTGCGATGGTCGCGGCCATTGTATTGGCGGTTCTCTACACGACCCGCGTCGGCGACGTTGACGTAAGCCTAGCCGGGATCATCGCGATGATCGTCGGCATCGCGGTGACCTTTCTTGTTGGCGGTGGCCTTATGTTTCTCGTTTTCCTAAGTGGACGACGCGATCAAGGCGGGGATACCTAGCGGGCGACCGCCTAAAACTTCTCCACCCACGGGCGTAGGTCCAATTCTTGGGTCCAGGCGCTGCGGTGCTGGCTGTGTAACTGGAAATAGCTTTCTGCGATCGCGTCGGGATCCAACATCGCATCGGGTGCGCGTTCTGCCGCAAGGTGTGCCTGCTTCGGCGTATGAATCTGGCCGTCTATATTAGCGTAGGCGACGTGAATCCCTTTCGGGCCAAGTTCTCGGGCCATGCTCTGCGCCAGGGCCCGTAGCCCGAATTTGCCGATTGCAAATCCGGCAAAACCAGAGCTGCCCCGCATGCCCGACGTCGCGCCGGTAAAGAGAATGGTCCCCTCGCCCTGCGGCACCATGCGTTTGGCGGCCTCGCGACCGAGGAGGAATCCGCCAAGGCACGAGACCTTCCATGCGTTCATGACGTAATCGGTCTTGAGGTCGAGAATGCTTCCTTTGACACGCCCGCTGGCGTTGTAGACCGCAACCCCCAACGGCCCGAGGTCGGTCACCGTCTTCTCGACCAAATTTACGACGGCCGCCTCGTCCGTGGCGTCGGTCGGTATCGCGATGGCCTTGCCGCCAGCCTGTTTGATTTCGTCGACCAATGGGTCCAGGTGATCTGCGCTTCGCGCACCGACCGCGATGGCATAGCCGGCCCTGGCAAACCGCCGGGCGACCGAGGCGCCGGTACTCGGGCCGAGACCCAATACGATGCAGCTTTTGTTCGTCATCTTTCCTCGCGATGTTGGGTGTGCAGCTACTCTGCCGCTTGTGGTCGTCCCGGGAGATCGTTCAATGCGGACAAGAGCACGTCGCGTCGCTGGTATGCCGCATCAATGCTCTCGCTCTTGATCGGTCCGAAGCCGCGGATGTCGTTGGGTAGTTCGGCAAGAGCGATGGCGGTGGCATGGGTTCTAGGAGAAAGCTTCGTCGCCAACAGACCAATCATGTTCTCGTAGTCGTGGATCAACTGGCGCTCGCGCCGCCGCTCTTTCTGGTACCCGAACGGATCGAAAGGCGTGCCGCGCAGGCGTTTTAGCGCCGCCAGTATACGGAGACTCTTGAAGAGCCACGGCCCGAACGTCAATTTCTTGGGTCGACCGGTCGTTTCGTCGGGACGTGCAAGAAGCGGTGGGGCCAGATGCAGGTTTACCCGATAAGGCCCGACGAACTGCTGATCGAGAGCACGCCGAAATTCGGCGGTGCTGAACAGGCGCGCGACCTCGTATTCATCCTTGTATGCCATCAGTTTGAAAAGACCCTTGGCAACCGCCGTGGCGAAGCCGGTTTCTCCAGGCATCTTTTCCGCCTCTGCCGCTTGGGCCCGTCTGACGACCAGTCGGTAGCGTTCGGCGTAGGCATGATCTTGGTAGGCGGTCAGGAAATCCGCGCGCCTTTCGACAATGGAGTGGGCCGTTTCCGCAAGTGGCGGCGCTTCGGCGTGGCGGTCCAGGGCCACCACGCCAGGGTCTGCGGCGGTCAGTCGGCCGAGCGCGAAGGCGCGTTTGTTGGTGTCGACCGAAACGCCGTTGAGTTCGATGGCGCGGATCAATGACTGCAACGAAACCGGGATGTCGCCGCGTTGGAAGGTAAGACCCAAGAGGAACATGTTCGTCGTGATAGAATCGCCAAAGAACCGTGTTCCAATGGCCGTCGCATCGATGAATTGGGTATGGGAATCGCTGGCGGCGAGGGTGATTTCGGCCCGCAACCGATCCGCCTGCAAATCGAAATCGCGGTCCAGGGTAAAATCGGCGGTCGGTGTTTCGTGGCTATTGATCAGCGCGCGAGTGCGGCCGTTCTCGATGGTTGCGATAACGTCCGGGCTCGCGGCAACGACGAGGTCGACTCCGAGAATAAGGTCAGCGGCGCCGACATCGATCCGAACCGCGTTTAGGTCTTCCGGGCGTTCGGCGATGCGAACGTGGCTCGTCACTGCACCGCCCTTTTGCGCTAGCCCGGTTTGATCGATGACGGTGACGCCCTTGCCGTCGAGGTGGGCCGCCATGCCGATCAGGGCGCCAATCGTGATAACACCCGTCCCGCCCACACCGGTGATCACAATGCCCGCAGGTTTCTCAAGAACCGATGGAGTCGGTGGGGCAAGCGATGAGACCCGTTCAAGTTCCGGTAAAGCGCGTTCGTCTTGGCGTAGGGTGCCGCCATGGATCGTCACGAAACTTGGGCAAAATCCGTCGAGACACGAGAAGTCTTTGTTGCACGATGATTGATCGATCGCCCGCTTACGACCGAACTCGGTTTCTACCGGCACGACAGAAAGGCAGTTGGATTGCACCGAGCAGTCGCCGCAGCCTTCGCAGACCAATTCGTTGATGAAGATCCGCTTGGCAGGGTCGGGGAACGTGCCGCGTTTGCGTCGCCGGCGTTTCTCGGCCGCGCAGGTTTGATCGTAGATCATCACGCTGACGCCCGGCACC
This sequence comes from Alphaproteobacteria bacterium, assembly GCA_038121105.1. GTDB lineage: Bacteria > Pseudomonadota > Alphaproteobacteria > SHVP01 > SHVP01 > CALJDF01. The sequence continues at coordinate 187,397 of JAYONB010000005.1, forward strand.
GCGCGCAACTCGCGCTGTATCGGGTCGAGGTGATCTCGGTGATGAATCGTGGTGCCGTGGGGGAAAGCGGCCGGGCTCGCGTATTTCTCCGGCTCGTCGGATACCACGGCAATGCGCTCGACGCCTTCCGCGGACACCAGGCGCGCCATGCGTTCGACGCTGGGGCTTCCATCCGGTGCCTGGCCACCGGTCATCGCAACGGCGTCGTTGTAGAGAATCTTGTATGTGATGTTCACCCCGGCGGCGACGGCTTGCCGAATGGCCAAGCTTCCGGAGTGAACAAAAGTGCCGTCCCCGATATTGGCGAACACATGTTCGGTCCGCGTAAACGGCGCCTGTCCGACCCAGGCGGCACCCTCGCCACCCATTTGGCTGAACGTTGCGGTTTGACGGTCCATCGACATCGCCATGTAGTGACACCCGATCCCGGCGAGGGCTCGGCTTCCCGAGGGAATTTTGGTAGATCGATTGTGCGGGCAGCCCGAACAAAAATACGGCGATCGAATGTTCACCGGCACCTGATTGCGCCGTTGTTCGCCACGCGCAGCAAGATAATCCAAGCGGTCGCGGATCGGCCCACTTCTGGTCATCCGAAGGATCCGATTGCCGATCAGAGTGGCGACCTCGCTCGGCGTCAGAATGCCGGCGGTGCAAAGCACCCGGCGCCCCTCTTCATCGAATTTGCCAATCACGCGTGGACGCTGTGCCCCGGGAAGATCGTAAAGCTGTGCTTTAACTTGATCTTCCAGAAGCGGGCGCTTTTCCTCGACGACAAGGATTTCCTCAAGACCACGCGCAAAAGCTCTAAGTCCGTCGCCATCGAGAGGCCAACTCATCCCAATCTTGAAAACGCGAATGCCGAGCGCGGCGGCTTGCCTGTCATCGACGCCCAGGCTTTCTAGCGCCTGCCGGACATCGAGATAGGCCTTGCCGGTCGTGATGATTCCCAGTCTTGGCTGCGGCGAGTCGATTACGATCCGATCGAAACTATTGGCCCGGGCGAATGCCTTGATCGCGTAGCGCTTGTAGTCGTGGAGACGCGCCTCTTGTTCAAGAGGCGTGTCCGGCCACCGAATGTTGAGGCCCCCTGGCGGCATGTCGAAGTCGGTCGGGGTCTTGATGTCGAGGCGGTGCGGGTCCACCAGAACGCTCGCCGAACTTTCGACGGTATCGCCAACGGCGGTAAAACCGACCCAGGTCCCGGCGTAACGCGACATCGCCCAACCCAGCAATCCAAAGTCGATGTAGTCCTGAACGCTTGCCGGATTGATGACCGGCAACATCGCGGCGACGAGGCCGTGGTCGCTTTGGTGTGCAAGTGTCGAGGAAACGGCTCCGTGGTCGTCGCCGGCAAGCACCAAGACGCCCCCGTTCGGCGCAGTGCCGGCAGATGTGCCGTGCTTGATCGCGTCAAGCGCGCGGTCCAAGCCAGGGCCCTTGCCGTACCAGATCGCGAATACCCCGTCGTAGAGTGCACCCTCGAACAAGTTGGTCTGCTGCGTTCCCCACACGGCCGTGGCGGCAAGTTCCTCGTTGATCCCGGGCTGGAAGTGGATGTGATGCGCGTCGAGGTGCTTCTTGGCACGCCACAGATTGAGGTCGTAAACGCCCAGCGGCGATCCTCGATAGCCGGAAATGAAGCCCGCGGTGTTGAGATTGGCGCGTAGGTCGCGTTGGCGCTGCATCATGGGCAGGCGGATGAGCGCTTGAGTGCCGGTCAAATAGACCCGGCCAGATTCAACCGTGTATTTGTCGTCGAGGGTTGGTGCGACCGTCATCGAATCCGCTTCCACCCAATTTAGGTAAGGACTATTGACTGTTCTTGCAATAGGTTGTCCATCTTCAGATTGTACCGGGGCGCAGGTGACAAGGCCCGCACGGTCACGTGATTTCGCGGAACGGCGGCGCTAAGGTGCGCGCCTCAATGAGGACAAGAAGTTTGGTATGGCAATTGTCGTTACCGGTGCGGCTGGGTTTATAGGCTTCCACGTCTGTCAAAGGCTGCTCGCGCGGGGCGAGCAGGTGATCGGCGTCGATTCGGTCAATGACTACTACGATCCGGCCTTGAAAGAGGCGCGACTTGCCCAGTTATCCGGCGAGAAAGCTTTCACTTTTCACCGTGCCGATATCGCGCACCATGAATGCTTTGACGCGTTGCAGCGCTACGATGTCGTGGGGATCGTGCATTTAGCGGCACAAGCGGGTGTTCGCTATTCGATCGACCACCCCTTCGCCTACGTCGAATCCAATCTCATCGGACACATGCGGGTGCTGGAGTATGCGCGGTCGCTAACCGATTTGAAGAATCTTGTTTATGCGAGTTCGAGTTCGGTTTACGGCGGGAACACCAAGTTGCCGTTCTCCGTCGATGATCGCGTCGATCAGCCGATCTCGCTCTACGCGGCGACGAAGCGCGCTGATGAAGCCTTAAGCTACTCCTACAGCCACCTCTACCGGATACCTCAAATAGGCCTGCGTTTCTTTACGGTCTACGGCCCCTGGGGTCGGCCGGATATGGCGATCTATCTTTTCACCCGTGCGATCGTCAACGACGAACCCATACGCGTGTTCAATAATGGGGACATGTCGCGAGACTTTACGTTTATCGACGACATCGTCTCTGGCTTGGTGGCGGCGCTCGACCGCCCGCCCGTCGATGACGGCGACGCGCCGCACCGGGTCTACAATCTCGGCAACAACAGGCCAGAGCAATTGCTTGATTTGATCGAAACGCTCGAGACCGCACTGGGCAAGAAAGCCGAAAAGATTCTGGAACCCATGCAGCCGGGTGATGTGAAATCGACTTTTGCGGATATCGAGGCGAGTCGGCGCGATCTCGGCTTCGAGCCCACCGTGCCGATGTCCGTAGGAGTACCGAAATTCGTGGAGTGGTACCGCGCCTATCATGGTTGATGGTGGCCAAGCAGTCCCCAGCGAACCGGCGATCGCGCTGGATATCATCAGCCAATTCGCCGCCGAGATTCCGTTTCTCAAGGCGATCTCGGCGTCGATCGAAAAATTGGAGCGTGGACGGTGCCGGTTATCGGCGCCATGGCAGAACCACTTGGTCGGCGACACCTCGACCGGCATCTTGCATGGTGGCGTCATTACCACGTTGCTGGATTCAGCCTCCGGGACCGCGGTCTTTTCCGTCATACCGCGCGTCATGCAAATCGCTACGCTGGACTTGCGGATCGACTATTTGAGACCGGCGATGCCAAACGCCGACGTTTTCGCGGAAGCCGATTGTTACCGGCTCAGCAAAAACGTCGCTTTCGTTCGTGGGCGCGCCTTTCAGGATACCGACCGGGAAATCGCCAGCAGTCTGGCCACGTTCATGCTCGAATCGAGTTCATTGTAGCGTGATGGAACAACGCCAAATCGACCAACTCCGCGACGCCAAGAATCGCAGCGCGCCACAAGACGTGGTGCGCGCCATTCCCTATCTCGAGTTTCTTGGGGTCACCGTGGAGGAAGAGCCCGGCGGCGTTCTCATCTGCCATCTTCCCTTTCAAGACAAGCTCGTTGGAAACCCGACCCTTCCGGCGATCCACGGTGGCGTTATCGGCGGGCTGTTGGAGAGCGTGGCGCTTCTCCAACTCATTTGGTCTCTCGACGCCCCGACACTGCCGCGTACGGTCAATACGTCGATCGACTACCTACGCAGCGGTCGGGCCAAAGATACCTTCGCCCGAGGACGAATCACCAAACAGGGTCGCCGCGTTGCCAACGTTCGCGCCGAGGCATGGCAAGACGATCCGGAAAGGCCGATCGCCGCGGCCCACGGGCACTTTCTTTTAGGCTAGGCGGGTTGGTTTGACCGAAAAAGACCCGAGCTACGCCTTACCTAAGTGGGACCTCAGCGATCTCTATGCCGGACCGGACGCTGCGGCGATCGAAGACGATCTAAGCACCACCGCCGCCGCCGCCAAGGCGTTTGAGGAAGCAAATCGAGGCAAGGTCGCAACCCTTTCGCCAGACGGTTTTGCCGAAGCCATCGCGCGTTACGAAAAGATTCAAGAGACCTTGGGGCGTCTTGCCAGCTACGCCCAACTCCTTCATGCCGGCGATTTGACCGACCCTGATACCTCGAAGTTCGCCCAGGACATTCGGGAACGGCTCAATGCCATTTCAATAGACCTGATTTTCTTCATACTGGAGATTAATCGTCTCGACGAGACAAAGGTCGCGGCTCTGTTGACTGGCGAGGCTGCGAAATACGAGCCTTGGATCGAAACCGTGCGGGCGCACCGTGAGCACGAACTTGCCGACGAGGTCGAAAAACTGTTTCACGAAAAGGCGGTCACGAGCTCCAGTGGCTGGTCCCGCCTTTTCGACGAAACCCTTGCCGCGTCGCGCTATCGGATCGGTGACGATACGCTCACGCTTGAAGAAACCCTTAATCTCCTGTCCGACCCGAATCGTGCGCGCCGGCGGCGCGCCGCGGAGTCGCTGACAGCGACGTTCGATAACAATGTGTCGCTATTCGCATTAATCACCAACGTTCTGGCGAAAGATAAAGAGATCGAGGATCGGTGGCGGCAGTTTTCCGAACCTCCTGATTCGCGCCATCTCGCGAACCTCGTCGAGCCCGAAGTCGTCGATGCATTGGAGACGGCTGTCTTTGAGTCCTATGGGCGCACCGCCCATCGTTACTACGCCCTCAAAGCCCGGTGGCTGGGCCTGGAAAAACTGGAGCATTTCGACCGCAACGCGCCGTTGCCCCAGGCCGACGAGCACCCGATCGGGTGGGACGACGCCCGGACCATCGTGCTGGACGCCTACGGGCGTTTTTCGGGCGACCTTCGAGAGATCGGGACGAGGTTCTTCGACAACCCGTGGATCGACGCGGCTCCCCGGCCCGGTAAGGCGCCCGGGGCCTTTGCCCATCCGACCGTGCCCTCGGCGCATCCCTATTTGCTGCTCAACTACCAAGGCAAGGTGCGGGATGTGATGACGTTGGCCCACGAACTCGGACACGGTGTGCATCAGGTTCTCGCGGGTCATAACGGCACACTTATGGCGGATACACCTCTCACCTTGGCCGAGACGGCGTCGGTGTTTGGCGAGCAATTGGTGTTTCGGTCGATGCTCGAGACTCAAACCGATCCGACACGGCGCAAGCACATGCTTGCGTCCAAAGTCGAGGACATGATCAATACCGTGGTCCGCCAAATCTCGTTCTACCGCTTCGAAAAAGCGGTCCATAGCGCGCGGCGTGACGGCGAACTGACGCTGGCGCAGTTAGGCGACCTGTGGCTTGAGTCGCAAACCGAAAGCCTGGGGCCCGCGATCCATTTGGGCCCCGAATACCGAAACTACTGGACCTACATTCCTCATTTCATTCACGCCCCCTTCTATGTCTACGCATACGCTTTTGGGGACTGCCTTGTGAATGCGCTGTACGCCGTGTACCAGACGGCCGAGGCGGGGTTTCAAGAGCGCTACCTCGACATGCTGCGCGCGGGGGGCACCAAGCGGCACCGCGATCTTCTATTGCCCTTCGGATTGGATGCATCTGAGCCGGCGTTCTGGCATCGTGGCCTTGATCTTATTTCTGGGTTCATTGACGACTTGGAGGAGATGGACGCCGCATGATCGAGAAAGGCTCGACGGAGTATGCAATCCTGGTTGCGCTGTGCGATATGCCGCGCCCCGTACGAGGGATGTCCGAAGCCATGTTGCTCCGAAACTATCGATCGTCGCGAGCGATTCGCGCGCTCTCCGAACAGGGTTTGATCAAGCGGCGCGGCTGGCATGACGGGCCGGGCGGGATTTGGGTGCCGACCAGCGAGGGCGAGGCTATGGTTCTTGAGAAAGAACCGGGTCGGTAATGCGTTAGGTCAATTTTGTGCGCGGCGGGAGTCTGCTATAAGACCCTCGCCAGAATGTTAAGGAGCGGCCATGGCTGACGAGCAACAGATTGATCTGCCCCAGAAACAGCAAACTTGGGCTGGATTTACGCGTTTGGTGCAATGGTCATGCGGGCTCAGTGTCGTGACGCTGGGCCTCATGGCAATCTTTCTTCTTTAGGTGGCCAGGCCAAGCGTGGCGGCACCGGCCACACCCGGACCTACCGGTTAGATCGCACCCAGGATGAAAGCGCTTGTCATAAAGGAGCGTCAGGCCCACGAGAAACGGGTCGCGGCGACTCCCGAGACAGCAAAGAAATTTGCCGCGCTGGGCGTTCAACTCGTGGTCGAGGCCGGTGCGGGCCTTAACGCGAACATCCCCGATAAAGCCTACCGCGACGCGGGCGCTGAGGTTGTCGACGATGTCGCATCGGTGACCGACGTCGACCTATTACTTGCCGTTCAGCGACCCGCAGGCAACGGCGCGGACCCCGTTCAGTGTCTAAAGAAAAGTGGCGTGCTCGTCGGTATGCTTGCGCCGACGGCGGAACCGGATCGCGTACAGGCTTTTGCCGATCGCGGGGTCTCCGCGTTCTCGCTTGAATTCCTACCTCGGATCACCCGGGCGCAAAGCATGGATGTGCTCTCGTCCCAATCGAATCTTGCCGGCTACAAGGCGGTATTGGACGCGGCCGACGTCTACGACCGTGTGATGCCGATGATGATGACGGCCGCTGGTACTGTGGCGCCGGCAAAGGTCTTTGTCCTCGGGGCCGGCGTTGCCGGACTCCAGGCCATCGCGACGGCCCGCCGCCTCGGCGCGATCGTGTCGGCGACCGACGTGCGTCCTGTCGCTAAGGAACAAGTCGAATCGCTGGGCGCGAAGTTCGTCATGGTCGAATCGGCAGAGCAAGAAGACGCTGAAACCGAAGGCGGATATGCGCGCGAAATGAGCGCCGAATACCAAGAAAAACAGCAAGAACTGGTGCGCACGACGTTGGAAAAATCCGATATCGCGATCTGCACGGCACTGATTCCCGGTCGTAAGGCGCCCACGCTAATCAATGCCGACACGGTGCGGCGTATGCGTCCGGGCGCCGTCATCGTCGACCTTGCTGTAGAGCAGGGGGGTAACTGCGAACTCTCGGTGCTGGGCGAAGTAACCGATGTCGATGGGGTCAAGATCGTCGGTCATGCGAACGTCCCCAGCCGGCTCGCGGCGGATGCGTCGGCCTTGTACGCCAAGAACATCCTTAATTTTGTGACGCCGCTGGTCGATGCGGAGTCCAAGGCGCTCAAAATCGATTGGGAGGATGAGATCATCAAAGCCACCGCGCTGACGCGGGACGGCAAGGTCGTTCATCCTTCGCTGACTGGGGAGATTGCGTGATGGAAGCCGCCGTCATCGACCCGTTTGTGTTTCGTTTGGCGATCTTCGTGCTCGCCATTTTTGTGGGCTACTACGTCGTTTGGAGCGTCACGCCGGCGCTTCACACGCCGCTGATGTCCGTCACCAATGCCATCTCAAGTGTGATCATCGTCGGCGCCCTGATCGCGGCCGGTCCGGAAGATCTCAGCATCGCCAAGATCTTCGGATTCGCCGCAATCATCCTGGCGGCGGTCAACATATTTGGCGGGTTCGTGGTGACCCAGCGCATGCTTCAAATGTTTAGAAAGAAGAAATAGCGTGGCTGCCAACCTATCAGCGCTCGCCTACCTGATCTCCGGGGTGCTGTTCATCATGGCGCTCCGCGGGCTTTCGTCGCCCGAAACGGCCCGGCGCGGCAATTTCTTCGGCATTGCCGGCATGGTCATTGCGATCGTCACGACCATCCTCAATCCGAACGTTCTCGGCTTCGACCTCATCGTCCTCGGCTTGGGTATCGGTGCGGTCATCGGCACTGTCATCGCCCTGCGCATTCAAATGACGGCGATGCCGCAGTTGGTGGCGGCATTTCACAGTCTTGTCGGTTTGGCGGCCGTTCTGGTCGCCGCGGCTGCGTTGTATGCCCCTGAATCCTACGGCATTGGCATAGCTGGCCAGATCAAGACGGCCAGCCTCATCGAGATGTCGCTCGGCGCGGCTGTCGGCGCCATCACCTTCTCGGGGTCGATTGTCGCTTTTGCGAAGCTGCAGGGATTGGTCACCGGCGACCCCCTGGTCTTTCCGGGGCAGCACCTGCTCAACCTTCTGATCGGACTGGTCATCCTGGCGATCGGGGTGGTTTTCGTCCTGAACGAATCGATTCCCTTGTTCTGGCTGCTGGTCGCCCTTTCGTTCGTGATCGGCTTCATGATTATCCTTCCCATCGGTGGCGCCGACATGCCGGTCGTCGTATCGATGTTGAATTCGTATTCCGGTTGGGCTGCCGCAGGTATTGGGTTCACGCTGGAAAACACGGCGCTGATCATCACTGGTGCGTTGGTCGGCTCCTCCGGCGCGATCCTTAGTTACATCATGTGTCGCGCAATGAACCGGTCGTTCGTCAGCGTGATTCTTGGTGGTTTTGGCGGCGAGGCTGCAGCATCGTCCGGCGCCGGCCATGGCGACAAATCGGTCCGCGCCGGAAGCGCCGAAGACGCGGCCTTCATTATGAAGAATGCAGGGTCGGTCATCATCGTGCCGGGGTATGGCCTCGCCGTCGCACAAGCCCAGCACGTGGTGCGTGAGATGGCGGACAAACTCAAAGAAGAGGGCGTCACCGTCCGCTACGCAGTGCACCCCGTTGCGGGTCGGATGCCGGGGCACATGAACGTCCTCCTAGCTGAAGCCAACGTGCCCTACGACGAAGTTTTCGAGCTTGATGAAATCAACAGCGATTTCTCAACCACCGATGTTGCCTTTGTCATCGGGGCGAACGATGTGACGAACCCAGCGGCGAAGACCGATCCGCAAAGCCCGATCTACGGCATGCCGATTTTGGATGTCGAGAATTCCAGCACCGTCTTGTTCGTAAAACGATCGTTGTCACCCGGCTATGCCGGCGTCGACAACGAAGTCTTCTATCGCGACAACACCATGATGTTGTTCGGCGATGCCAAAGAGATGGTGGAAGGCGTCATTCGCGCGCTCTAGGCGCAAAAAAAGCCGCCCAAGGCGGCTTTTCAGCAATTCGGAATCAAATCCCGCCGGCTAGACTTCGCGCTGGGCCCGCTTGCGCGCCAATTTGCGCCCGCGCCGTACGGCTTCGGCCTTTTCGCGGGCACGTTTTTCCGAGGGCTTTTCGTAGAAGTTCCGGAGCTTCATTTCCCGGAAAATACCTTCGCGCTGCATCTTTTTCTTCAGAGCGCGAAGCGCTTGATCAACGTTGTTGTCGCGGACGTGAACTTGCAAAGGGGTCTCCAAAATTTCTGTCGATGACGTCCGAAAGAAGGTCCCGAACGTTCGAGGCGCGGTGGATACCATATGGAATTGCCGATGTACAGCCCGGCACGCCGTTCGAAAGAGCAGGAATGGCCTGTTTTTTCGCCGTTTTCGGGCCTTTACCGACCTATACGTGGTGGACCATGATGCGCCATGGCTATCCTAAAAATCGCGAAAATGGGGCATCCGGTGCTATTGCAACGTGCCGCCGAGATCGACGACCCGACCGCGCCGCCGGTCCAAGCCCTGATCGGCGATATGCTTGAAACCATGCTCGATGCCGACGGACTGGGTCTCGCGGCGCCGCAGGTTCACGTGCCCCAACGTCTCGTGATTTTTCACGTTCCGAACGATGACGGCGATTTCGACGACCCGCGGGTCCTCATTAACCCGGTGATCACGCCGCAGTCTCCCGATCTCGTCCTCGGCTGGGAGGGCTGCCTGTCTGTTCCCGGGCTTCGGGGCAATGTGCCGCGCTATCACGCGATCCGCTACACCGGCATCGACGCTCGAGGACGACCTGTGGACGTTGTCGCGGAGGGAATGCATGCTCGGGTGGTTCAACACGAGTGTGACCACCTTGATGGTCGGTTATACCCGACCCGAATGACCGATCTGACGGACTTGATCTTCGAATCCGAGTGGCGCCACCACCTTCGCCATGATCAAGACCCTTCGGATCACGATGGCGACGAGGAAGCCGACGTTGACTGATCAACGCCAAAAAGACGCCCTGCTGAACGCGGTACTGGGGCATGTCCCGTTCGACGGCTGGTCCACTGCCGCGTTCGCCGCCGGCACAAAAGACCTCGATCTGACGGCCGAACGCGCACGCCTCCTGTTTCCGCGGGGCCTTGCCGATTTGGCGCAGTACTTTGGCGATTCGGTTGCGGCGCAGCTCGAGGCCGAACTTGAGGGATTGGCGGCGCGTGAACCTTCCATACGACGCAGGATCGCGCTCGGGGTTCGGCACCTGATCTTGCTGCTAGCGCCGCACCGCGAGGCCGTTCGCCGGCTGCCACCGCCGCATAACCCTGCCGCCGCGCTCTACCGGATCACCGATGTGATTTGGCGCGCCGCCGGCGATCAGTCGACCGACTACAACTTCTACACCAAGCGGGGGCTTCTCGCGGGGGTTGTAACGGCAACCTATCTTTACTGGCTCGACGACGAATCCGACGACTTTGCCGATACCTGGGCTTTCCTCGATCGCCGGATCGAAGACGTCCTTCGCATTCAAATGATTCGTAGTCGACTGGAGAAGGCCGGCAAGCGTCTCGGCGTGCCGCTGGACGCATGGCGCAAATCGCCCCTCGGTCGGATTATTCGGGCGCAGGCGCGATAGGCGACAAGGTGGTCACGTGGCCCATCTTGCGGCCCGGACGCACTGCCGACTTGCCGTATAGATGAAGCTTGCTGAGCGGGTCGTCGAGCTGCGCGCGCCAGGCATCCGCCTCGTTGCCGATAAGATTGGTCATGACGGCATCGAACGCCCGTGCAGTGCTGCCAAAAGGAAGCCCGCAGATAGCGCGAATATGCTGTTCGAACTGATCCGTCGCGCACACATCGATCGTCCAGTGACCGGAATTGTGGACCCGCGGAGCGATCTCGTTCACTAGAACGGACCCTTCTTTGGTTACGAACATTTCCACCGCCCCGACGCCGACGTAATTCAGCGCCGCGGCGAGCCGCTGGGCGATGTCTCTTGCCGTCTCCAGCGCGCCCCCGGCAATGCGGGCCGGCACGCGGCTCTCACGCAAAATCCCGTCGCGATGGGTGTTTTCGGGGACATCGAAAGTCGCCAACGCGCCGCTTCTGTCGCGCGCAAAGATCACCGATACCTCGACCGCGAAGTCGACGAATCCCTCCAAGATGCACTCGCCCGCCCCTAAGGTCATCCAGGCAGAATCGAGTTCGCTGGCGGAGCGCACCGTGCTTTGCCCCTTGCCGTCATAGCCCATCTGGCGGGTCTTCAAGATCCCCGGCAGTCCCGCTGTTTCGATGGCCACGTCGAAGTCCTCGGCAGACGAGATCGGCGCAAACGGCGCGGTCGGGATGCCCAGCGAGTTGCATAACTGTTTTTCGAGCAATCGGTCTTGGGTCACGACTAGCGCCTTAGCCGATGGGCAGACCCCTACCGTTCGCTGAAGGGTTTCGACCGTGCCGGCGGGAATGTTTTCGAACTCGAAGGTGGCGACATCGACGGCGCTGGCGAAGGCCCCAAGCGCCGCGGCGTCGTCATAGGCGGCGACGGTGGTGTTCGACGCGACCAAAGAGGCCGGTGAATCGGGTTCCGGGCAATAAACGTGGGTCCGATAGCCAAGATGAGCGGCGGCGAGGCACAGCATACGACCCAGCTGTCCGCCGCCCAGGATACCGATCGTGGCGCCGGGCGGGATCGGTTCGAAGGTTGCCACTTAATTCCTGTCGGGCGTTTCCGCCACGGCGTTGGTTTGGTCTTCGCGCCAGCTCTTCAATGCGGTCTTGACGGCCTCGTCGTTCAGCGCAACCACCGCCGCGGCCAACAACGCGGCATTGATCGCGCCAGGTCGGCCGATCGCCAATGTGCCCACCGGAATGCCCGGCGGCATCTGAACGATCGACAGAAGGCTATCCATGCCGCTCAGTGCCTTGCTTTCGACAGGGACGCCGAAAACCGGCAATAGCGTCATCGAGGCGCTCATGCCGGGCAGATGGGCGGCGCCCCCAGCCCCGGCGATGATCGCCACCAATCCCCGTGATTCGGCCTCGCGTGCATAGTCCACCATGCGTTGCGGCGTCCTGTGGGCCGAGACAATGCGGACCTCGTGCGCCACGCCAAGGGCTTCCAGGGTCTCCACGCAGTGGCGCATGGTCTCCCAATCGGACTGACTGCCCATAATGACGCCGACTTTTGGGGCCCCTGCCATGGTGGTTCACTCCTCGGAAAGCGGCGGATTATAGGGATGTCGGCAACGTGTTCAAACTGATCGGGGGCGCGGTAACCCGCTGTTAACCATGACCGGGTCTAATCATGAGGCCCCTAAAACTGGCTGATTCTCTATCCAGGTCGCCTGTGGTAGGGTGCGCGCCAAGAAGGCCGATATTCTGTTAGTTGTATGAAAATAACGCCGACCGGTCCTGTGGGGACGACACCGGTTCGCCGCGCCAGACGAACATCCGGCGTGACGAAGGCCTCGTCTGTTCAGGCCGCCGACGCCTATTCCTCCACCTCGGCGCCGCGCGAAATCGACGACAACGTTTCGGTCATGGGGATTCCGCAGGCCGAGATTACGCCCAAGGTTCGCGACGCCCTCATGAACCTCATGGCCGAGGTCGAGCAAATGCGGCGCGAGCTGCATATCGCCCGCGAAAGATTGGCCAATCTCGAACGCCTTGCCGATCGCGACCCATTGATTCCGATCGCCAACCGGCGCGCCTTCGTGCGTGAAATGACTCGCAATATGTCGCTCGCCGAACGGTATGGCACGCCGTCTTCGGTGGTTTATATCGACGTCAACGATTTCAAAGAGATCAACGACACGCACGGGCACTCAGCCGGCGACGAGGCGCTCAAGCATGTTGCCGACATTCTACTCTCCAGCGTTCGTGAATCGGACATTGTGGGCCGGTTAGGCGGTGACGAATTCGGGGTCATTCTGGATCGTACCGACCAATCGATGGCGCGAGAAAAAGCCGACGGCCTCGCTCATCAGATCATGCAAACGCCGATGAACTATCAAGGTCGTCCTGTTGCCGTTCACGTAGCGGTGGGCGTCTACACCTTTACCGGAACTGAAGATGTCGGTCATGCGCTCGCGGCGGCGGATCGCGACATGTATGCGCAGAAAAAACGGATGAAATCCGACGGTGCCGCTTAGGCAATAATGTCCGGGTAAAGCTGGTCTTCCAGCGCCGTGATCTGGTCTTTGAGAATAAGCTTCCGCTTCTTCAATCTTTGCAGCTTCAGCGTGTCGTACGGTTGCCGTTCCAGCAGCGACTCCAGCGCGGAATCGAGGTCGCTATGCTCGGTACGCAAGGCGACAAGTTTCTCCTCAAGCAATCCTTCAGCCATGCGACATTTTACCATGTCGTTCGGAAAAGTTGTCCATGTCTGATACCGAGCCGCTCTGGGACTTTGCCGTGCGGGTCTATGCCCGTGCCGGCGTCGAAAACACCTGCCTCGCACTGCAGGACGACTGGCATGCAGACGTTCCGGTCGTCTTCTATCTGTTGTGGGCGGGCCTGCAGGGCCGGCGCCTATCGACCGCAGACATCGAAGCGACGGTCGCCCGGGTCGAGGCATGGCAAACCCGCGTGGTCGGGCCGATCCGGCAATTGCGTCGGGCCTTGCGGGCGGCGGGCGATATGGCCTCGGCGTTGGTTGGGGACATGAAGGCCGTCCGCGATGAGCTGAAGCAGGTCGAACTCTATGCGGAACGTCGCGAATTAGAATTCCTCTCATCGATAACGGTTGGCAGTCGCGGTGAACCCGGCGAAACAACGACGAAGGCCAACCTCATCACCTACCTGGATTTTCTCGGCGTGCCCGCCGACTTGCTGGAGGCCCATCTGCATTTGGTTGACGCTGCGACCGACTAACGTGCCCGAAAAGGTTCTTAATCGGGGAGCATTCCGTTATCATTTTCTTGATCCAACGGAGGTGCACATGAACGATTTGGCAGCGGTTGATCTCGATGGACTGAAGGCCAAACACCACGAACTAGATGCCGTCATCTGGAAGGAAGAGCAGCGACCCGTCCCGGACGAGGCGCGGATCGCGATCCTTAAAAAGGAAAAGCTCCACCTCAAAGATCGCATCGCGCTCTTAGAGAAAGAAGACGCCTAAAGATTGCGGGCGATTTCCCGCAACTTGAACTTTTGAATCTTCCCGGTCGACGTCTTCGGTAGATCCGTAAAGACGACGGTTTTTGGCGCTTTGAAGTGCGCCATGCGATCGCGGCAGAAATCGATGATTTCCTGCTCCGTCGCCGATTGACTTGGCCGCAACGCAACGAAGGCGCAGGGCGTCTCGCCCCACTTTTCATCCGGTCGCGCGACCACGGCGGCTTCTTGCACCGCCGGGTGTCCGTAGATGGCGTTCTCGACTTCGATGGTCGAAATGTTCTCGCCGCCCGAAATGATGATGTCTTTCGAACGATCTTTCAGTTCGAGATAGCCGTCTTCGTGCATCACGCCGAGGTCGCCGGAATGAAACCATCCGCCGCGGAACGCCTCTTCGGTTGCGGTGGGGTTCTTGAGATAGCCCTTCATCACGACATTGCCGCGAAAAAATACCTCGCCCAAGGTTTCGCCGTCCGAGGGGACCGGCACAAGCGTTTCGGGGTCCGCCACCATGGTGTCTTCGAGGACTTGATAGGGCACGCCTTGACGCGATTTCATTGCGGCGCGTTCCTCCAACGTCAGCGCATCCCACTCGGTGTGCCATTCGCTGACCACGGCGGGTCCGTAGGTTTCCGTCAAACCGTAGAGATGCGTTACGTGGAAGCCCGATTCTTCCATTTTGCCGATCACCGCGGCCGGGGGCGGCGCGGCAGCTGTCGCTATTTCGATGGTGCGCCCGAATCCCGGATGAACCGCCGCGGCAGAAGCAATCATGTTCATCACGATCGGGGCGCCACATAGATGGGTAACACCGTGTTTGCCGATCGCATCGAAAATCGCGTCGGCTTCGACCCGGCGCAGGCATACATGGGTCCCGACATTGATGCTCAGCGACCAGGTGAAACACCATCCGTTGCAATGAAACATCGGCAGCGTCCACAAATAGACCGGGTGCGCCGGCATGTTCCAGGCCAGCGTGTTCCCTGTCGCCAGCAGATAAGCGCCACGATGGTGGTAGACCACCCCCTTGGGATTGCCAGTCGTGCCCGAGGTGTAGTTGAGCGAGATCGCATCCCACTCATCCGCCGGCAAGGACCAAGAAAACTCCGGATCGCCGGTGGCGATAAACGTTTCGTAATCGGTGTTGCCGATAAGGTCGCCACCCACAGCCAGTGCGTCGTCGATATCGATTACCAAGGGTTTGACGGCCGCCTGCGCCAGCGCATCTTTGATTGTCGGACTGAACTCGCGATCGGTAAGCAGGACCTTGGCCTCGCCATGGTCGAGCGTGAAGGCGATCATCGGTGCATCGAGCCGCACATTGAGCGTGTTCAGCACCGCACCGATCATCGGCACGCCGTAATGTGCTTCCAGCATTGCGGGTGCATTGGGCGACATGATGGCGACCGTATCGCCTTTGCCGATTCCGGCGCGTTCGAGCGCGCTGCCCAATTGCCGACACCGCCGGTAGAAGTCGCGATAGGTCGTGCGTTGGTCACCGTGGACAATCGCAATGTGGTCGGGAAAGACGGTTGCGGCGCGGCGCAGGAACGACAGCGGACTCAAGGGCGTGTAGTTCGCCGCGTTGCGGTCGAGTCCCGTGTCGTATTTGTTTTGCGTCATATCGGACATGTTTCCACCCTATCGGTCGGGAACACTAGTGATCTGTGGTTTCGCGATCAACGTCGCAGCGTTGCCAAATCCACCGCCAGCCACGATCATGCGGCGCGAAGATAGGGAGCGACATGACAACCAATTATCCCCAGATTTATGCGGCGTGGCGCGCCGACCCGGAGGGCTATTGGGCCGAGCAGGCCGAGGCAATCGATTGGTACAAGACGTGGGATCGTGTCCTAGACGACGACAACCCGCCTTTCTACCGCTGGTTTCCCGGCGGCTTGGTCAATACCTGCCACAATGCCGTCGATCGCCATGTGGACGCAGGCCGCGGCGACCAATTGGCGCTCATTCACGATTCGCCGATTACGGGCTCGGTCGCCAAGCTGACCTATCGCGACCTGCGTGATCGGGTGGCGCGCTTCGCCGGCGCCCTGGTTTCGCTCGGCGTTGCCAAGGGCGACCGGGTCATCATCTACATGCCGGCCGTCCCGGAGGCCGTCGTCGCCATGCTGGCTTGCGCTCGCATTGGGGCGGTTCACTCCGTTGTGTTTGGCGGTTTTGCGGCCAAAGAACTGGCCACTCGCATTGACGATTGCACCCCGAAAGTCATCGTGTCCGCCAGTTGCGGGATCGAGCCAAACCGCGTCGTTGCCTACAAGCCTTTGCTCGACGAAGCGGTACGGTTGGCCGCTCACGAGCCGACCAATGTGGTGGTCTTCCAGCGCGAACAGTGCGTCGCGTCGATGCAAGCCGGTCGCGATCTCGATTGGGCCGAGTTGATGGCCAAGGCATCTGCAGTGGATTGCGTGCCGGTGGGGGCCAACGATCCGCTCTATATCCTCTACACGTCGGGCTCGACCGGGCGGCCCAAAGGCGTAGTGCGCGACAACGCCGGCCACATGGTGGCGCTGAAGTGGAGCATGTCGGGGGTTTACGGGGTCGCGCCGGGCGAATGTTTTTGGGCCGCGTCCGATGTCGGATGGGTCGTCGGCCATTCCTACATCGTTTATGCGCCGTTGTTGCATGGGTGCACGACGATCTTGTTCGAGGGCAAACCTGTCGGCACCCCGGACGCCGGTGTCTACTGGCGGGTCATATCCGAACACAAAGTCGCAGCGCTGTTCACCGCGCCGACATCGTTTCGCGCCATTCGTCGCGAAGACCCGGACGGTGCGTTGATCCAAGACTACGATCTGTCGGGGTTTCGAACACTGTTTCTCGCCGGCGAGCGAGCTGACCCGGACACCGTCCAATGGGCCGAGCAAAAGCTCAAGAAACCGGTCATCGATCATTGGTGGCAGACCGAAACCGCGTGGGCCATGGCGGCCAACTGCGTCGGCCTCGGCACCCTTCCGGTGAAATACGGATCCCCGACCAAGCCGACCCCCGGCAATGACATCGACATTCTCGGCCCGGACGGAACTCCCGTGCCGGCGGGAACGGACGGTGCCATCGCGGTCAAGCTCCCGTTGCCGCCGGCGAGTTTGTTGACCCTGTGGAAGAACGACGAAGGTTTTCTCAACGCCTACATGCGAAAGTTCCCGGGCTACTACGAAACGGGCGATGCCGGGCACTTTGACGAGGACGGCTACCTCTACATCATGAGCCGGACCGACGATGTGATTAACGTGGCCGGGCACCGGCTCTCGACAGGCGCGATCGAAGAGGTCGTGGCGACCCATCCGGACGTTGCCGAGTGCGCCGTGATCGGAATCAAGGATTCGTTGAAAGGCCAGATCCCGATCGGATTTCTCGTCCTCAATGCCGGTGCGGGAATTGCGCCCGAGGACCTGTCGGCGGCCGTCGTTCAAGAGGTACGGAACAAGATCGGTCCCGTCGCTGCGTTCAAAACGGCGCTGGTCGTCAGCCAATTACCCAAGACCCGAAGCGGCAAGATCCTCCGCGGCACCATGCGAAGGATCGCCGATCGGGAAGATTGGGCGATGCCGGCGACGATCGAGGATCCGGCGACGTTGGAGACGATTGCGGCGGCGCTGCGCAGCGCCGGCTTCGACCTCTAGCTTAGCTCCCCGACCCCGAACCCTCGCCGTCACTCTCGGGCGGAGTCAGGCCAGCGCGCGCTAAAGCGGCGCCGAGCGCGGTATCGGGCAGATCTTCCGGTGCCGGTTCATTTTCGGCCGGCGTTTCCGGGGCCGCTGGCGCTGGTTCTTCTGCAGCAGGTTTTGGCGCTTCTTCAGCGGCCGGCGGGGCTGCCTCGGCCTGGACTGCGGCTTCCGCCGCCGCTTTTTCGCGGGCTGCTTTTGCCGCGGCGCGACGCTCCCGATCTTCTTTGCGTTGCAGTCGTTTCGCAGCCGCCTGTACCGCCGAATCGAGTTCGGTCTGGGTGCACATGCCCAGGCTGACCGGATCTTGCGGTTTGAGGTTCGGCGTATTCCAGTGGGTCCGGTCACGCACCGACACGACCGTCGGTTTGGTGGTGCCGACCATTTTGCACACTTGCGCGTCGGTCAGTTCCGGGTGGTACTTGATCAGCCAGGCAATCGCGTCGGGCCGGTTCTGGCGCTTGGAAAGCGGCGTGTATTTCGGTCCGGAACTGCGTTGTTGCAGGTCGATCTCGGGCTCCAACATCACAAGGCGTCCGGTGCTGTCGGCTTCGCAGCGGTCGATTTCCTCACGGGTGAGTTCGGCATTCGCGATCGGGTCGCGGCCGACGATGCCGACGGCAACCTCGCCATCGGCGATACCCTGAACTTCGAGCGCGTGGAGACCACAGAAATCGGCAATTTGGTCAAAACTGAGAGACGTATTGTCAACCAGCCAGACCGCTGTGGCCTTAGGCATTAGCGGATGAGGCATTTCGAAACCCTTTGCGGTCGCCCGGTTGGGCGCCCGTCCGAATATTGTGTTGCTTTTCAGTAGGTAGGACGCGGCCTACGCCTAATATAGGGGGGAATGGAGCCGACGCAAACCAGCCGATTTTCGGCCAAAACCGGCCGCTTACACGGTCAGCAGGATCTTTCCCATATGGGCGCTGGATTCCATTAACGCATGGGCGTCGGCGGCCTTAGAGAGCGGAAACCGCGAATCGATAATGGGTCGTATCGTGCCCGTGTCCAACAGCGGCCACGCCGTCTGGCGCAGGTGGTCCGCGATCCTTCCTTTGGCTTCGACGGACTGCGGACGCAGGGTCGAGCCCATGATCCTGAGCCGGTGCCGCATCACGCGATTGAAATCGACCTCGGCCTTGGAGCCTTTGAGAAAGGCGATGAAGACCAAGCGCCCCTCGGGCGCCAGCAGGCGGATGTTCTTGGCGATGTAGTCGCCGGCGACCATGTCCAAGATGACGTCGATGCCCTTTTTGTTGGTCTCGGCCTTCAGCACGGCTTCGAAATCTTCTTCGCGGTAATTGATCGCCTTGGCTGCGCCGAGGTCTTCGCAAAGCGCACATTTCTCGGCCGATCCGGCGGTGGCATAGACCGTGGCGCCTAGGTTTTTGGCAAGCTGGATTGCGGTCGTTCCTATGCCCGACGAACCGCCATGGACCAATAGCGTCTCTCCCGCTTGGAGAGCGGCGCGGTCGAAGACATTCGTCCAGACGGTGAAGAACGTCTCCGGCAAGGCCGCCGCATCCGCGATCTCCATCCCCTTTGGGATCGGCAAAGCCTGTTCCACCGGTGCGAGGCAGTATTCGGCGTACCCGCCACCGGCTACCAGGGCGCAAACCGGATCTCCCTCTTCCCAAGACGTAACGCCGTCGCCGACGGCCGCTACCGTGCCGGATACTTCTAGACCTGGAATATCGGGCGCACCCGGCGGTGGCGGGTAAGCGCCTTTACGCTGGAAGACATCCGGGCGATTGATGCCGGCACCGACCACCTTGATCAGAATCTCTCCTTGCCCCGGCTTCGGGACCGGTCGAGACACCGGTTTCAACACCTCCGGACCACCGGGCTCTGTAATGTCGATAGCGGTCATCGTTTCGGGCAGGGGCATCAGATAGATCCTTGGTTTGCAGGGTGCTTTGTCGTCGCAAATGTGGCTCGACGGTCTAGCCGCGCCACCGAGGTCTAGTATGATCCGGCCCGAACTGACAAGACCAATGGGGAGGTGGAGCGATGGATACCGACGATCTTGAGCCGCCGAAGCCAAAGCATGTTGCGCCCAAGCTTGAAGAAATGTCGATCGAGGACCTCGAGGAGTATATCGCCGAACTTGAAGCCACGATCGGGCGGGCCCGCGAGGTTATACGGGGCAAAGAAAAAGCCAGGGGTGCGGCAGATTCCGTTTTTAAGTCATGAGGGTTGAGTGAGTAGCGTGACGCCGAAAGAGGAAGTCCGAGCCAACTACAAGCACTTTCTCGAAATACCGACGCGCTGGATGGACAACGACGTCTATCAGCATGTCAACAACGTCAACTATTACTCGTACTTCGATACCGTTGTGAACGAGTATCTGCTCCGTGAGGGCGTTCTGGACTACGAATCCGGCGACGTGATCGGTTTCGTCGTCGAGACCAGTTGCCAGTATCACCGACCGCTCCAGTTCCCGGACGTCATCGATGCCGGGGTTCGCGTCACGAAAATCGGCAACTCGAGTGTTCGCTATGAGGTTGGATTGTTTCGCCGGGGCGACGAAGCCGTTGCCGCGACGGGGCATTTTATCCACGTCTACGTCAAACGACCCGAGTTGCGGCCCACGCCGCTGCCCGATGCCTTGCGCGCGGCGCTGACGAAGATATTGGTCTAAGAAAAACGGGGCACCGAAAAGGTGCCCCGTTTGACCAGTCTCGTCAGATTGATGGTCTAGGCCGCAGCGCGATCCTGCTCGATAACGGTCGGACCGCTTTGCCCGTTGCCGATTTCGATCTTGCGCGGTTTGCGCGCTTCGGGGATTTCCCGAACCAGCTCAACCGACAGCAGGCCGTTGCTCAGCGAGGCACCGGTCACGCGCACCGTGTCGGCAAGTTCGAATCGCCGCTCGAAGGCGCGCCGCGCGATGCCGCGATGCAGATAGGTCTTGCCGGATTCTTCGTCGTGCGCCTTGCCGCGGATCAGCAGGACATTTTCCTGCTGGGTTACGTCAAGTTCGCTGTCGTCGAAGCCCGCGACCGCCATTGTGATCCGATAGTCGTCTTCGCCGGTTTTTTCAATGTTGTAGGGCGGATAGGTCAGGCTCGCTTCATCCATTCGGCTGACGGTGTCGAGAAGCCGGTCGACGCGATCGAAGCCGACAGAAGAGCGAAGAAGGGGGGAAAGAAATTGTGCACGCATAGTCACATCCTCCATGGAAGCAATGTGTTGCAATAACCTTGGCTCGCCGTTTCGGCCGAACCTCGGCGGTTTCACCGGACCCCAAATGGGCATCCGGTACGCCCGACAATTTGGGGGCATGATTTGGCGGATCAAGACCCCGAGGCAAAAAAAACGCCGCCCGAAGGCGGCGTTGAAACGGCTGAATTCTGCGGCTACTTGATGCCGAAGCCCTCGAATCGCTTATTGAACTTGGCGACCTGACCGCCCGAATCGACGAGGCGTTGGTTGCCCCCGGTCCAGGCCGGGTGCGATTTGGGGTCGATATCCAAGGTCATCCGGTCGCCCGCGGCGCCCCAGGTCGACCGAGTGGTGAATTCCGTGCCATCCGTCATCACCACGGTAATCTCGTGGTAGTCGGGGTGAATTTCCTGCTTCATCTGTATGCCTCCGCGCGAAGGCCGCGCTTATACCAGACCCAGCGCCGATTGGGCAACCTGGGTGCGGCCTTGTGTATTGTTGGGCCCCGCCCCGTCGCCTATGTTCAATGGGCGAAGCGACTGATTGATAAGGAAAAAACGTGGCGCGACGGGCAAGCACCTATGGCGGCTCGATCGGCAGCGGTCCCGAGGATCGGCCGGTCAGCCGGGATTTGAGCCAACTTCGGCCGGTTCTAGAGTTCGCGCTCCCCTATTGGCGCGTCGCGGCTTTGGCCGGCGTCGCCCTCATTGCGGCGGCGGCCGGCACGCTGGGAATCGGTCGCGTCCTGCAACTGCTGATCGACAACTTCGACTCGATCGCCGACGTCAACCGCACCTTCCTGCTGTTGCTGGGGGTCGTGGCGGTGATCGCGGTGGGCACGTTCGGCCGCTACTACCTCGTGATGTGGCTGGGCGAGCGTGTCGTCGCAGATTTGCGCAGTGCCGTCTATCACCGCGTGATCGGTCTCAGCCCGGCCTTCTTCGAGAAGAACAAGACCGGCGAAATACTTTCCCGCATCACGACCGACACGACCCTCATTCAATCGATCGTCGGGGCCAGCGCGTCGATGGCGCTGCGCAACATTCTGTTGCTGGTCGGCGGCCTGATCATGTTGATCGTGACGAGCCCTAAGCTCTCCGGCCTCATCATCCTCGCGGTGCCGATCATCGTCTTGCCGCTCGTGGTTTTCGGTCGGCGGGTACGTCGGCTGTCGCGCCGCACTCAGGACCGAATTGCGGTGGTCAGCGCGGCCGCTGACGAAAGCATCAACGAGGTGCGCACCGTCCAAGCGTTCGTCCACGAAGACATCGAACGCCAACGATTTAGCGAAAAGGTCGAGGGGGCGCTTCGGGCCGCCATCGATCAGATTCGGGCAAGGGCCTTCCTTACGCTTTCGGTCATCATGCTGGTGTTCGGGTCGATCGTCGGCGTCCTGTGGATCGGTGCGGTTGAGGTGCTGAACGGTGGGATGTCGAGTGGCGACCTCGGCGCGTTCGTGTTCTACGCCATTGTCACCGCCGGATCGGTCGCGGCGTTGTCCGAGGTCTATGGCGATGTGCAGAAGGCCGCCGGCGCAGCCGAGCGGTTGTCGGAATTGCTCAACACCGAGTCCGACATCAAAGCGCCTGTCGCGCCGCTTGCTCTGCCGGAACCCACCCAGGGGGCGGTTGCGCTTCACGACGTGACGTTTCGCTATCCCATGCGGCCCGATATCGATGCGTTGTCGGACTTCGCGCTCGATGTGGCGGCAGGTGAGACGGTGGCGCTGGTCGGGCCTTCGGGTGCCGGCAAAACCACCGTGTTTCAGCTCTTGCTGCGGTTCTACGATCCGACAGAAGGCCACTTGACGTTTGATGGTCTTGATTTGGTGCGGCTCGACCCGCAGGTGCTGCGCGGTCGCATCGGGTTGGTATCCCAGGACCCGGTCATTTTTGGGGCCGATGCCTGGGACAACATTCGGTACGGTCGACCGGACGCCACCGATGACGAAGTGCGTGCGGCCGCCGATGCGGCCTCCGCCACGGAGTTCCTCGATCGATTGCCGGACGGCTTTGCGACGCAACTCGGCGAGCGCGGGGTGACATTGTCCGGCGGCCAGAAACAGCGTATCGCAATTGCTCGCGCGTTATTGCGCAATCCGGCGCTGCTTCTCCTCGACGAAGCGACAAGTGCGCTTGACGCCGAAAGCGAACGGGCCGTCCAAACAGCCCTCGAAGGCTTGATGAAGGGCCGCACCACGATCGTCATCGCGCACCGCCTCGCCACGGTGCAGAAGGCCGACAGAATCGTTGTCGTCGATGGTGGTCGGGTGGTTGCTGAGGGTAGCCATGACGAACTCATGCAGCAGGGCGGCCTCTATGCGCGCCTGGCCAAGCTGCAGTTCAACGCGGGTGGATTGCGGGAAGTCTCCGCCGGCTAACGCTCGGTCAGCTTCATTTCGATCCGCCGATTGCGGCGAAACGCGATTTCGTCGTTGCCTTCGTCCAGCGGGTGATACTGGCCGAATCCTGCGGCCGCGAGGCGGCGCGCCGGGATGCCTGCTTCGATGAGGAACTTCACCACGTTGGTCGCGCGTGCCGCGGACAACTCCCAATTCGACGGGAACTGGGGCGAGTTGATCGGCACCGAATCGGTGTGGCCGTCGACGCGTAATATCCAATTGATGTCTTCGGGAATGTGGGGCGTGATTTCCGACAGCGTGTCGGCGAGGGCGCGTAGCCGGGTGCGACCCTCGTCACCGAGTTCGGCCGATCCCGACGAGAACAGGACCTCCGATTGAAAGACAAATCGGTCGCCGACGATTTGGACGTCGCGCCGGTCGCCCAAGACCTCCTGCAGACGCCCGAAGAATTCGGAACGGTAGCGCGACAGCTCCTCCACTTTCTGGGCCAGCGCTTGGTTGAGACGACGACCGAGGTCCGAAATCACCACTTGCTGCTCTTCGTCGCGCGACTCGGCCTGGTCGAGGGCCGCTTGTAACGCCGCGAGTTGCTGGCGCAGCAGCGATATCTGCTGGTTCAACAGCGATACTCTTGCCTTTGCTTCGGTCGACAGTTCTTGCTCTTCCTCAAGGGCGGATTCACGGGCCAAATAGAGCGCCTGTACTTCCGCAAGCCGAATTTCCCGCTCGCGAACCTCTTCCTGCGCCAACAACGTCCGCTCCTCTTCGGTGGCCAGGCGGGCCTGTAGTTCGCGTTGGGTGTTCCGCAAGGTGCCGACGATTTGCCGGGTTTCTTCGAGCGCCCCTTCCAGTTCCGCCGATTGGGCTTGCAGGGCTTCGGCGTCTTGTTTGGATGTATCTAGCGCGGCAGCGAGCTCGCCGACGCGTGCCTCAAGCTCGGCGCGCACCGTACGCAGCGCGTCGATGTCCCGCTGCAGGCGCTCCAAGTCGGATAGCTGCGCCCGGATCGTTTCGCGATCTCGGTGGAGGGTCTCGTTGGCCGCCGCCAAATCGCTCTGTGCCGCAGCAAGTTCGCGCTCGGCGTTCTCGGCCCGCCGGGTCAAAAGGGCGACGGCTTCATCCAGCCGCGCCGTTTCCGAACGAAGGTCGGATATTTCTACGACCAGATTGTCACGCTCTTCGTTGGCGCTTTGAAGCGAGGCCGAGAGTTGCGCCACGTTCAGGCGCAAGTCGGCATTGCCTTGCCGTTCCAGCGCCAGCAGTTCGGTGAGTTCGTTGACCTGTGTCGTCAGGCGTTGCAACGCTTCGTCGCGGCCCGACAACGCCTGGGTCAGGAAAACCTGCGCCAGGACGAAGACCACGAGCAGAAAGATGATGACGACCAGCAGCGCGGCCATCGCGTCGACAAATCCCGGCCAATAATCCTGACTCCGCGTGCGTACCCGGGTAGCCATGTCTGTAGTCGGCTAGTCGTGCCGCTTGTCGAGCGACGCCGCGATCGTGCGAGACAGAAGTTTCAACTCGCTGCGGATTTCGGAAACCAGTTGCTCCTGACCTCGAGTGGTGGCATCGAGCAACTGGCTGAGGTAGACATCCATGTTTCGCAGGTGGGTCTCGGCGGTCTTGCCGCCACCACCGCCGTCCGCCAACCGCTGCAACACTGGTTTCATTTCCATCTGGCTCTCGGCGAGCTTGACCATCAGATCCTGTTCCGAGCGCATCTGGTCGGTCAGTGTCGCCAGACGCTCGGAAAGATTGACGAGCGCCTGGTTAGTGCTGTGGCGTCCCCCTTCCGCCGTGCTCATCGTGCGCTGGAGGTTGTCCAGGCTTTCGGCCGTCTGCTCAAGCAATGCCTGTACATAAGCCGGAACCGATTGATCGCCCTCGGCAATCCCGGCGCCGCTCGAGAGGCGGGTAACGCTGGATAGCCACTCCTCCAACTCGTTGTAGAACCGGTTTTGCGCCTGACCGGTTTGCAGATCGAGGAAGCCCAGAACAAGCGATCCGCCAAGCCCGAATAGCGACGACGAAAACGCCGTGCCCATGCCGCTTAAGGGCGCTTCCAGACCCTGCCGCAAGCTGTCGAATTGCGCGCTGAAATCGCCGCCATCGACCGTCAATGTCGAAATGGTGTCGCCGACCGCGGCTATGGTTTGCAATAACCCCCAAAAGGTGCCGAGAAGACCCAAAAACACCAATAGGCCGATCATGTAGCGCGAGATGTCGCGCGACTCGTCAAGCCGCGAGGAAATTCCGTCGAGTAGGGAGCGCATTCCCAGGGTCGACAATTGCATGCGGCGACTGGTTCGATCGCCCAGCATCGTCGCCATGGGTCCCAGGAGGGACGGCGGCTCCTGTACCGACAGACCGGGCTCGCTGCGGCGGAAGGTCTCGATCCACTGCACCTCCGGTCGCAACATAAGGACCTGCCGGAAGGAATAAACGATGCCGAGCAGAAGGACGGCGAGGATCAAGCCGTTGATCGCCGGATTGGCGCGGAAGGCGGTCTCAAGGGGGCCGATGATCACCAGCAAGACCGCGGCGGCGATCACTAGGAAGAGGATCATCCTCGTCAAAAACGTGCGGGTTCCGGTCATGGTTTGTCTTGGTCGCTCCCCTTAGGTGCGCGGCACCGCACGGTATTCAGGTCATTGCGTCAGCAATATGACGTCCACCCGATCGTTGGGACCGCCGTCGCTCGGCGCCCCAAGGGCGCGAACATCGATTCGGGTGCTCCGGACGCCGTTCTCAATCAGGTAGGAACGAACCGCGAGCGCGCGGGAAAGCGATTCGCGTCGGGCCGCGCTGGGACGATCGCTCGTTCCACTCGCAAATGCCTTTAGCTGAACGCGTTGTTCGTTGGCGGCCAACGCCGCGGCCATTTGCCTCAATCGTTGCTGGGCGTCGTGGCTCAGTTGGGTCGACGACCCTTCAAACAACAAGCGCAGCGCTTGGCCCTCGGCGGGCAGGTTCGCTGGCGGCAAGGCGGCTGTCTGCCGTGGTGCGGCGGGTGCCGGCGCTGGCGGGGTTACGCGTGCCGGTGCCGCGGTCGCGGTTTCTTGCGGTCGCGGTGCGGCGGGTGCGACTGGCGGTGGCGGAGCCGGCGCGCGAACAACGGGCGCGACGGGCGCGGCAACGGAAGGGCGCGACGCGACTGGCGCCGTGGCGGGTGCGGGACGGTTTCTCGGCGTAGGTATCGCGCGGGCGACGCCGGCCGGTGCTCGAAGAACAACCGCTTGGCCGGCATCCTCGCCTGGATGGCGAAGGGCTCGTTGGTTGCCGCGGCCGTCGAGGTCCCGCAAGGCATCAAGGTTGACCTCGACACTCGATTGGCCGCTGCCGCCGATGATCACGGTTTCCTGGCCCATGACGGTGCCGGAGAACGCGACAAGCCCGAGGACGGTTGTGACCACGAGCCGCGAAGATGCTCGGGTGAGGCGTGCGCCCAGTCGCTGGTCGGTCATCGAAATTCTCTCCCTACCAATGCTCGCGGCGTTCTTGGGCACCGCTTCGCAACGTCGCACCTTAACTTAGCGGTGCGCGCTTGGACAACTGGCTCAAAGGCCTGTTTCCGGCCAGTCCGGTAGCTTTGCGGCGTTCTTGAGGAGGCCGAGCAGGGGCTGGTGAAGGTCCGGATTGGTGGCCAACACCGCGCCGGAGTCCAGCATCGTCCCGCGACCGGCGAGATCGGTGACGAACCCACCGGCCTCGCGGACAAGAACGAGCCCTGCCGCGATGTCCCAGGCGTGAAGATCCGTTTCCCAATACCCGTCATAGCGGCCCGCGGCGACATAGGCGAGATCGAGTGCTGCGGACCCGAACCGGCGGATGGCGGAAACTTTGTCGCTGACCATCGCCAATTGCTTCATGAATGGCATGATGGTCTCGGCGCCCCGGATCGTTGGAATGCCCGTTGCGATTACCGATTCGGCGAGCGTACGCCTCGCCGAGACACGCAACCGCTGGTCGTTGAGGTAGGCCCCGGCGCCTTTCTCGGCAGCGAAGGCTTCGTCTCGCAGCGGGTCGTAGATCAGGCCCGCCACGATTTCTTTGCCGCGCTGGTGGGCGATCGAAATCGCAAAATGCGGCAAGCCGTGCAGGAAATTCGTCGTACCGTCGAGCGGATCGATGATCCACCGATTGTCGCTGTCGCTGCCGTGAATTTCGACGCCTTCTTCGGTCAGAAAACCCCACCCCGGTCGCGCTTTTCCAAGATGATCGCGCAGCGCGCGATCTGCCTTGCGGTCGGCGGAACTCACAAAGTCGGCCGGGCCTTTGATGGAGACTTGTAGTTTCTCGACTTCGCCGTAGTCGCGAACGAGTTGACGACCAACGCGCTTCGCCGCGCCGGACATGACGTTGAGAACTGGCGACCGAGGCCCGGCCATCGGCGGCTAGTCGGCTCGTTTGAGGTAGGTTCCGTCCGCGGTATTGACGATGATCCGCGTCCCGGTTTCGACAAACGGCGGCACCATCACGCGCATCCCGTTGTCCATCTGCGCAGGTTTGTAGGACGACGAGGCGGTTTGTCCTTTGACGACGGGTTCGGCCTCGACGACCTCGAGGATCACCGTTGCCGGCAGTTGAATGCCGACGGGCGTCCCTTCGACGCTGTTCAGCGTGACCATCATCCCGTCCTGCAGATAGCCGGCGTCGTCGCCCAGCATGTCGGCATTCATCGCGATCTGCTCGTATGATTCCGGATCCATGAAGGTGTAGCTGTCGCCGTCGGCGAACAGGTATTGGACCTCTCGCTCTTCGGTGTTCAGCTTTTCAACGGTGTCGGCCGTTCGCCAGCGCTGGTTGGTCTTCACCCCGCTGGCCAAATCGCGCATCTCGACGGCGATAAACGCCCCGCCCTTACCGGGTTGAATCAGCTGGATCTTGATGACCGCCATCTGACGACCGTCGTGTTCGATCACCATGCCGGGTCGTATCTGGTTGGCGTTGATCTTCATATCGGGCTCGGGGTCTGAATGAGGGCGCGGAAACTACCAGCTTGACTATGCCGAGGCAAACGGTGGGCTGTCCTCAGGTTCGTCTTCATAGGCATGGCCGCAGCCCCGGCGATCGCGTACCTGGTAGCCCCCGTCCCCGGTATCGGTGACCCGCGCAGGAGCAGCGGGTACTTTCCCATGGCCACCTGGAATATCCAGCACATAGGTCGGCTGACACAGTCCCGAGACGTCGCCGCGCAGACCGTCGACTAGCGCGCGTCCGCGCTTCAGGCTCGGTCGAAAGTGCTGCGTCCCTGGGGCGCGGTCGGGGTGATGCAGGTAGTAGGGTTTGACCCGGTTGCGGACCAGCGCGCGGAACAAAGCCTCGAGCGTCGCGGCATCGTCGTTCACCCCCTTTAACAGTACCGACTGAGACAGAACCGGGATGCCGGCATTGACAAGGCGACCGATCGCCTTGATCGCGGCAGGCGAAAGTTCGTGGGGGTGGTTACAATGAACGATCACATAGACCGCTTTGTCGGCTGCTAGCGCGGTAACCAAATGATCGTTAACCCGCGCCGGGTCCACGATCGGCACCCGCGTGTGGATGCGCACCACGCCGAGGTGGTCGACCGAATCCAATTGACGAATCACGTCCCCCATGCGGCGGGGCGACAGCAGGAACGGATCGCCGCCGGTCAGGATCACTTCCCAAATCTCCTTGTGGCTGCGCACGTAAGCCAGGGCGGTCTCGATTTGGTCTTGCGAGAGCGGTGGCTCCGAAGCGCCCACACGGTCGCGACGAAAGCAATATCGGCAATAGACCGGACAAGTGTGAAGCAGTTTCAGCAACACGCGGTCACGGTAGCGGTGAACGAGGCCCGGCACCGGGCTAAACGCCTCATCGCCGATCGGGTCTGGGTCTTCTCTCGGCGCTTCAGCGAGTTCGGCCGACGTGGGCACGAATTGTCGGGCGAGGGGGTCGGCGGGATTGTCGAGGTCGATCAGTTCGTGCACCGTTGGGCTCACCGAGACGGCATAGCGTGCCGCCACCTTTTCGATCCCACGCCGGGCCGCCGGTGCGATTAATTGGGCCTCGGCCAGGGCTTGGGCGGTGCGAAGCGTCTTTTGAATGGGCGTCGGCGGGGCCATGTCGGTTCCCTTTGTATGGGCTTTGGTCTGCTAGACTTCGTCGCGATATAGCGGGTTTTTCGAAGCAGTGAAAAGTAGCGACAGAACGCCGCCCTGGCGGCCGGACCAATTTGCGCGTCGTGCGCCCTACCTGCGGGCTCGCACGGCCATTCTCGCCGCGCTGCGGTCGTGGTTCGCGCGCCACGACTTCGTCGAGGTCGATACCCCAGCGTTGCAGGTGTCGCCGGGGCTGGAACCCCACCTTCGCGCCTTTGCGACCACTCTCGAGGAGCCGTTCGATCAAGGTGTGCGCCCGATGTTTCTTCACACCTCGCCCGAATACGCGATGAAGAAACTTCTGGTCGCCGGCGTACCGCAGCTATTTCAGATCGCGCATGTCTGGCGCAACGAGGCGCGGTCGTCCATCCATCATCCCGAGTTTACGATGATCGAATGGTATGCCGCGGGTCAGGGCCAAGAGGCCCTCGCGGCGCAATGTGAGGCCTTGGTGCGGGCCGCTCTTGCCGCCGTGCCGTCACGGCTATCCACCGGGCGGTTCCGGTTTGGGGGGAAAGTGGCTGATCCCGCCGGTGCGTTTGAACAGCTCACCGTGGCGCAAGCCTTCGAACGTTATGCCGATGTCGACATCCTGGGTACGCTGGATGCTCGCGGCGAGCCCGATGCGGCCGCCCTCCGTGCCCAGTGCGTCGCGACGGGGATTGCCGTCGAAGAGACCGACACGTGGGAAGACATGTTCTTTCGTGTCTTCGTGAATCGGGTCGAGGAAAACTTGGGGGTTGGACGACCGACGCTATTGATCGAGTGGCCGGCGCCGCTCGCCGCCTTAGCGCGGATCGATCCGACCGAGCCCCGAATTGCGCAACGGGTCGAGCTGTATGTTGCCGGCCTCGAACTCGGCAACGGCTTTGTCGAACTCACCGATGCGGTCGAGCAACGGCGTCGCTTCGAAGCGGACCTCGCGATCAAGCGATCGACCGGCGCCCCCACCTATCCCGTCGACGAAGATTTTCTCGCCGCGCTGGCCCATGGGTTGCCGCCATCCGCCGGGATGGCGATGGGTTTCGATCGGTTGGTCATGGCGGCGACCGGTGCCGCCGCGATCGAGGATGTGCTCTGGCTACCCGTCGCCCAGCCCTAACCCGAAGCGTCGGCGATCGCTTTGTTGATGGCGCGCACCCCCGCCGTCGGCCCTTCGGGGTGGTCCCACACCGCTGAAACCACGGCCAAGAAGTCGGCCCCGGCTCTGACCAACGGGGCGCAATTTTCGGCTGTGATGCCGCCGATAGCCACACAGGGGATTTCAAAGATCTCGCTCCACCATTCCAGGAGGTCGAGTTCGGCGCGGAACTTCGGCGGTTTTGTCGCGGTATCGAAAAAGGCCCCGAAAGCGACATAGTCGGCACCCCGTTCCGCTGCCTCCATCGCGAGGTGGCGCGTGTTGTGGCATGTCACGCCGACGACGGCGTCCTCACCGACGATATTTCGGGCCTCTTCGTAGATCGCATCGGACTGGCCGATGTGGACCCCATCCGCGCCCGCCTTGGCGGCGAGGTCGGGACGGTCATTGATCAACAAAGCGGTCTCGGTCGCTTGCGTGATCGGTAAAAGTGCTTCGGCGACACGGAGAACCGTTTCGTCGGGGACGTCTTTCAGGCGCAGTTGCAAGCATGCGACGCCACCGTTGGCCAGTACCGCTTTGACCTGATCGACGAACCCAGCGTCGACCTGCGGCGGGCTGATTAGATAGAGGCGACAGCCGGATTCGGCTGCGCTATCGGCCTCAGGCGGCAAGCTCGCGCTCAAGTCCGGCGTCGTAGGTCCCGGCGTGTGCCAAACCGTTCATTCGGGCACGGTGCAGGAACGCGCGCTGGGCGGTGGCCACGTTTTCGGGCGACCCTTTCCACGCCTTAAGTGCGGATTGCTGCAGCGCGCGACCGTAGCTGAAGGTGAGTTCCCAAGGTTGCGGGCCTTTGGCGTTCATCGCGTTAAGGTGCGCGGTGGCTTCCTCTTCGGACTGCCCGCCGGACAGGAATGCAATCCCCGGCACGGCGCTTGGCACATGTCTGCGCAACGCAGCAAGCGTACGATCCGCGACTTCGGCGATATCGGCTTGCTGGGCGCAGGCGTTGCCGGCCACAACCATATTGGGCTTAAGCACGGTGCCCTCCAGTCGCACGTTGTGCTGGAAGAGCTGGTCGTAGACAGAGGCCAGGGTTCGTTCCGTGACGTCTTGGCATACATCGATCGAATGGTCGCCGTCCATCAAGACCTCGGGTTCGACGATTGGCACCATACCGGTTTCTTGTGCGATGGCGGCGTACCGCGCCAATGCGTGGGCGTTCGCCTCGATCGCCACATCCGGGGTGTGTCCGTTGACGATCTTGATGACCGCCCGCCATTTGGTGAATCGGGCGCCGAGACTAACGTATTCCTCGCACCGGCCACGCAGACCATCGAGCCCCTCGGTAATCGGATAGTCGGGCGAGCCGGCCAACGGAAACACGCTCTTGTCGACCTTGATTCCAGGCAGTGTGCCCTGTGCCTCAAGAAGTTTGGTAAAGGGCGTGCCGTCGGCCGCGCTTTGGCGCAGGGTCTCGTCGAACAAGATCGCGCCGCTGATGAAATCGCCTGCACCATCGGTCGTGAACAGAAGCTCACGATAGGCGCGGCGATTGTCCTCGGTGTTCTCGACATCGATGCTCGCCAAACGTTTGGCGATCGTCCCGGTGCTTTCGTCCGCCGCCAAGATCCCCTTGCCGGGGGCAACCATTTTTTGGGCGATGACGTCGAGGTCGGTGCTGCTCATGGGTCCCAGTGCTCCTTCGGGTCTCGAGTTAGTTCGGTGTGGGTATGGATAATGGAGGTCGAACGGCGTCGTCGGAGACGCGCGCCGTCAAAAGATCGGCTGTCTTTGGTCGCGTGCGGTGGAGGCGGCCGCCGAGTTGGTCCGTCATGTCTTCGAGTTTTGGGTGCAAGTCGGCGGGTCCTGAGAAGACGAGGTGACGCCACCCGCAACGCAGGGCGCGCATCGTAATGCCTGCATCCCCGCCGCAGTCGATCATCGCGTCGCAATCTGCGTCGGGAAAGCGCGCGCGACCGCCACGAACCATTTCGAAGTAGATTTCCGGGCCTGCACTAGCGGCCCCGTTCGGCGGGGTAACGAGGATCACCGTTTCGACACCGTCAGGCGCTGCGGCAAGCGCCGCCTCAACGTGACGTTGGCTGTGAAAAGTAAAGCCGGTGGCCACCGCTTATCCCAATTTGCCGATCGCGGTGGCCGTATCGACCATACGATTAGAGAAACCCCATTCGTTGTCGTACCACGACAAGACGCGGCACAGCTTGCCGCCCATGACTTGCGTTTGGGTGAGGTCGAAGGTGGAACTTGCCGGATTGTGGTTGAAGTCGATCGAGACCAACGGTTCGTTATTGGTGACGAGGATGCCCTTCATCTTGCCACCCGCAGCCCGTTTGATCGCGGCGTGAATCTCGTCCACCGACGTCTTCCGTTTCGACGTGAAATGAAAATCGATCATGGAAACATTGATGGTCGGCACCCGTACTGCAGTGCCGTCCAATCGGCCCTGCAGTTCCGGTAAGACCAGCCCGACCGCTTTGGCCGCGCCGGTCGAGGTCGGGATCATCGATTGCGCCGCTGCGCGCGACCGGCGCAGGTCCTTGTGCAGCGTGTCGTGCACCGGCTGATCGCCTGTGTAGGCATGCACGGTAGTCATGAAGCCTTGGTCGATGCCGACGGCGTCGTTCAGCACCTTGGCCACTGGCGCGAGGCAGTTCGTCGTGCACGACGCATTGGAGATAATGGACATCCCTTTGCGCAGGCTCGCGTGGTTGACGCCGTAGACGACGGTAAGGTCTGCGCCCGTTGCCGGAGCCGAAATCAACACGCGCTTTGCGCCTGCTGCAACGTGCGCCTCGGCCTGCTCGCGCTTGGTGAAAATGCCCGTGCATTCCAGAACCAAATCGACTTTGAGCTTGCCCCACGGCAGGTCGGCCGGGTTGCGCTCGGCGAACACCGCAATCTTACCGTTGCCGATGTCCATGCCGTCCTTGGTGGTCTTCACGGTGCCCTGGAAAGGACCGTGGACCGTGTCGTGGCGCAGCAGGTGCGCGTTGGCATCGACCGGCCCGAGGTCGTTGATCGCGACGACCTTCAGGTCTTTGCGTTTGGATTCATGAATGGCGCGCAGAACCAGTCGTCCGATTCGCCCAAACCCGTTGATTGCGACACGTGTTGCCATTCGTTCTACCTCTTAGCGTTTGTTCAACTGCGCGATCACCCGGTCGGCAACCGCCTTTGGCGTGATCCCAAAATGCTCAAAAAGTTCCCCGGCAGGTGCCGATTCGCCGAACGTGTCCATCCCGACGAAAATCCCGTCTTCACCGATGAACTGCTCCCACCCGAGGCTGGTTCCCGCCTCTACGGCGACCCGAAGCGTTGCCCGGTCCAAGATAGTCTCGCGGTAATCCGACGGTTGGGCACGGAACAATTCCCACGACGGGACCGAAACCACGCGTGCCGGATGTCCAGCCGCCGCGAGAAGGTCGCGCGCATCAAGCGCCACCGCGACTTCGGAGCCGCTCGCAAAAAGGGTCACGGCAGTATCGCCCACGGCGGGTGCCACTTCGTAAGCGCCGCGCCGGCAGAGATTGTTATCGGTATGCACGGTGCGGATCGGCCGCAGGCCTTGGCGCGTCAGCGCCAGGACCGACGGACCCTCGGTCCGTTCGATGGCGATTTGCCAACACTCTGCCGTTTCGATCGCATCGGCGGGCCGCATCGTGACCACGTTGGGCATCGCGCGCACGCTCGCTAGGTGTTCGACCGGCTGATGGGTCGGGCCGTCTTCGCCGAGGCCGATGGAGTCGTGGGTCATCACATAAACGACGCGCTGCTTCATCAGTGCCGACAACCGCAGTGCCGGGCGAAGGTAGTCGGTGAACACGAAGAACGTCCCGCCGTAGGGGATCAATCCACCGTGCAACGCGATGCCGTTCATCGCCGCGGCCATACCGTGTTCGCGCACACCGTAATGAAGGTAGCGACCGCTGAAGTCATCCGGAGTGACCACGGCCATATTTTTGGTCTTGGTGTTGTTCGACCCCGTCAGGTCGGCCGATCCACCGATGGTGGTCTCCAGGGCCGCATTCACTATCTCCAACGCTTCTTGCGAGGATTTGCGCGTTGCCCATGTCGGTTGCTCGTCCGCAAGGCGTTTCTTGTAGGCGTTGACGGCATCGCCCAGCGGCGAGACGTCGCCCTCGAAGGCAGCGTCCCACGCGGCGCGGCTATCGGCATGGAGGTTCCGATAGCGTTGCGTCCACGCCAGCGCCAACCCGCGACTGCGGCCAGGAACGGCGCGCCACGCATCCAGGATGTCCGTCGGCACCTCGAAGGGCGGGTGCGGCCAATTCAGTTCTTTGCGTGTGGCGGCGATTTCTTCGGCCCCCAACGGCGAACCATGTGTCGCCGCCGTGCCCTGTTTGTTGGGCGCGCCGAACCCGATCACCGTCTTGCACGCGACGAGAGAGGGCCGCGGGTCGTTCGCGGCGGCCGTCAGCGCCCGTTCGATGTCGTCCGGGTCGTGCCCGTCGGCGCGTTCGACGTGCCAACCTGAGGCCGCAAAGCGGGCGATCTGGTCGTCGTTCACCGCGAGATCGGTGGGGCCGTCGATCGAAATACTGTTGTCGTCGAACAAAACGTTGAGCCGACCGAGTTTGAAATGACCGGCCATCGAGACAGCTTCGTGGCTGACGCCCTCCATCAGGCAACCGTCGCCGGCAATGACCCATGTTTTGTGATCGACCATTTCGTCGCCGAAACGCGCGTTCAGCAGCCGCTCAGCCAGCGCCATACCCACGGCGGTCGCGAGGCCTTGTCCCAAAGGACCGGTGGTCGTTTCGATGCCTGGCGCCGCCCCGAACTCGGGGTGGCCGGGGGTTCGACTGCCGATCTGGCGAAAGCGCTTGATCTCGTCCAGCGTCATGTCGGGATAGCCGGTCAGGTAGAGCAGGCTATAAAGCAGCATCGAGCCGTGCCCGGCCGACAGCACAAAGCGATCGCGATCCGGCCAATCGGGCCATTCGGGGTCGAATTTCAGAAACTTGGTGAATAGGACGGTCGCGACGTCGGCCATCCCCATCGGCATCCCTGGATGGCCGCTATTTGCCGCCTCCACCGCATCCATCGACAGGGCGCGGACGGCGTTGGCCATATCGCGCACGTGCGGTCCGGAAGTCGCATCGGTGCGCTCGGCAGGAGACGTATTTTGCGTTTTTTCAGTCACGGAGCCGCCCGGCTGGCGTTTGCAGGCGAGGCGCAAGATGCAGCGCGCAACCATGCCCGTCAACCGGCAACCTCGGTCGATCTCATTCGCCTGTCGCGAGCCCTCGGTGTTGTTGACGCCCGCGCCCGGCGGCGCCTATCCTGATAGGTGAAAAGCGCGCGCGAAGCGCCGGAAAAGAAAAGCTAAAGACACCCAACAGGAAAGCAGGTACGCGGAAATGGCCGAGCGCGAGTCTGCGAAGACACGGTTAGAGGATGCTGTCGCTCGTTTGGAAACGGCGATCACCGGCGTCACCGAAAACCCCAAGACCACCGAATTGGAGAAGGAACGCGGCCAGTTGACCGCGGAACTGACCTCTTTGAAGACCGAGCACAAGGGAGTCACCGAGCAACTTCAGTCGCTGCAGGATGATTACAAGGCGCTCGAAAAGGTCGTCGATCAGGTGACCGACCGCCTCGACACAACGATCGACCGCTTACGGTCGGTGCTAGAGGCCTAACGCCGCATGGCTGTCGTCGATGTGATGGTGAACGGCCGGACCTACCCGGTTGCGTGTGACGATGGGCAAGAAGACCACCTGATCGACCTCGCGCACTACATCGACAAACGGGTTGCCGAGTTGGCCAAAATGATGGGCCAAGTCGGCGACGCCCGCCTCATTCTGATGGCTTCCCTGCTGATCGCCGACGAGCTGTCCGAAGCGGTCGAATCGACCGAAACGCTCAAACAGACCCTTGAAGAGCGGCAGGTTGAAGACGATAGCGCGACCGAAGAGACCTTTGCGACGCTGGCGAGCCGCATCGAAGACATTGCCGCTCGCCTGGAGAGCGGCTAATTTCAACGCGCGGGCGGGTTCTGCTCGGCTCGATCGGCTACGTATCCCTGGGGCCAATACCGTTTTCTCCGGGAGCTGTCTCTGCCGGGACTGTGGTCCTGGTACCGCGGCACCCACCTGCTTCGGCAGGCCACAGAGGAGCGATTCAACCGGACGACCGTAGCGGTCTCGCCCCACTCACCTATCGTCATGACTGACCGGGACGCCCTGAGGCGCCAAGCCCGTCGGCGACGCATCGGGGCTTCGGTAAATCGTGACGCCTTGGCTGCCGCGGTCTGCGACCATTTCCTGAACGCCGTGCCCCACGACGATCATGCCGTCGTGGCGGGCTACTGGCCGGTTGGGAGCGAACTCGATGATCGACCGCTCCTCGCCGCCCTACGAACGCGCAACAAGACGATTTGTTTGCCCTGTGTCGTGGATGACCATGCGCCTTTGGTCTTTCGGGCCTGGGTGACCGAAGACGCTCTTGTCCCAGACCGTTTCGATATTCCGAGCCCCCCAGAAACCGCGCCCCAGGTTATGCCGAGCCTGGTTGTCGTCCCGCTCTTGCTGTTTGATGGAGCCGGGCACCGGCTCGGGTCCGGGAAAGGCTTTTACGACCGGACGCTGGCTCGGCTCCGGCAGACGTCGTCAATTTTGGCGGTCGGGGTTGGCTATGCCGCCCAGCGCACGGCCGGCTTGCAGCCGTTGCCCACCGACCAGCGGTTGGATGGCGTCGTGACCGAAAAAGGAGCGGAGTGGTTCTAGGATGAAAACGTTGTTTCTTGGCGATGTCGTCGGCCGCGCCGGTCGCGATGCGGTGGTCGCGCATGTGCCCGCCTTGCGCGAAAAGCTGTCGCTCGACCTGGTGGTCGTCAATGGCGAGAACGCCGCGGGCGGTTTCGGGATCACGCCGGAAATCTGCAAAGCCTTCTACGACGCCGGCGTCGATATCCTCACCGGCGGCAATCATAGTTGGGACCAGCAGCAGATCGTCGGGTACATCGACGGCGACACCCGCCTGTTACGACCGCTGAACATCGCGCCGGATGCCCCCGGTCGCGGCGCCCAGGTCTATGCGCTTGCCGGCCGCCAGGTCATGGTGGTCAACGTGCAAGGCCAGGTGTTCATGGAGCCTAACGACAATCCGTTCCGGGCCGTCGATCGGGTCTTGGAAGGGGTTCGCCTCGGGACCACGGTGCAGTTCGTCCTTGTCGATTTTCATGCCGAAGCCACCAGCGAAAAGATGGCGATGGGGCATTTTCTCGATGGGCGGGTCAGCGCGGTCTTCGGCTCCCACCAGCAGGTGCCGACGGCCGACACGATGATTCTATCCGGCGGAACGGCCTACCAAACAGATGCCGGGATGTGCGGCGACTACGATTCCGTTATCGGCATGGACCGAGCCGTTCCGCTGGACCGGTTTACCGGCCGTGTGACCAAAGCCCGAATGACCCCGGCCCTGGGCGACGCCACGCTGTGCGGCGTGGTGGTCGAGACAGACGACACGACAGGGCTAGCCACGGCAGTCGCACCGCTGCGGATGGGTGGTCGGCTTGCCCCGGCGATGCCGTCCTAAGCCGGTTCTCGCCGCAATATCGCCATAAAACACCGGTACGCCAGCGTTTGGGACGCGGCGTAGGCTGCCCAATCCACAATATCTGGTATAAACCGGGTATCGTCTTACCAGCATTAGAGTGGCATCCCCGACCATGGCCGGTCATTCCCAATTCAAGAACATCATGCACCGAAAGGGCGCGCAGGACGCCAAGCGCGCCAAGGTCTTCGCAAAACTGATCCGCGAGCTGACGGTGGCGGCGCGGTCCGGGCAACCGGACCCGGCGACCAATCCAAGGCTGCGCACCGCGGTGGCGGCTGCCAAGGCCGCCAATCTACCCAAGGATACGATGGACCGTGCCATCAAGCGCGGCGCCGGTGAAACCGACGGAGAAAGTTTCGAAGAGATTAGGTACGAGGGCTATGGCCCCGGCGGCGTGGCCGTCATCGTCGAGGCGCTTACCGACAATCGAAACCGCACCGCCAGCGAGGTGCGCAGCGCTTTCACGAAAAACGGAGGATCGCTCGGCGAAACGAACTCGGTGTCGTTTCAATTCAACAGGGTCGGCTCCATCCGCTATCCGGTCGCCGCTGGGTCGCCGGACGACGTTCTCGAAACCGCGATCGAGGTCGGTGC
Organism: Alphaproteobacteria bacterium; assembly: GCA_038121105.1. Lineage (GTDB taxonomy): Bacteria > Pseudomonadota > Alphaproteobacteria > SHVP01 > SHVP01 > CALJDF01. Next base: position 226,055 of record JAYONB010000005.1, read on the forward strand.
CGACGAAGTCGAATCGGACAACGAGGTCCATGAGTTTCTGTGCGCGCCCGAAGCCTTTCACGAGGTGCGCGAGGCCCTCCAAGCCGGTCTCGGCGATCCTCTATCGGCGGAAATGATCTGGCGTCCGATCAATACCGTGCCGGTCGACGACGAAAGCGCCGCCAGCACGTTGTTCAAGTTGATCGAAGCATTGGACGACAGTGACGACGTGCAGACCGTATCGGCGAATTTCGAGGTCAGCGACGCCGTTCTAGAAAGCATCGGTAGTTAGGCGGCGCCGTGAAATTGCTTGGCCTCGATCCTGGACTGCGCGCAACGGGTTGGGGCGTCGTTTCGTTTGAAGGTGATCATTTGCGGCATGTCGCCAACGGCACCATTCGTACCCCGTCGAACGCGCCGCTCGCCGAACGCCTGTTCGCCTTGTTCCGCAATCTGGTCGACGTGATCGAGACGCAGTCCCCTGATTCGGCAGCCGTCGAGGAAACTTTCGTCAACAAGAACCCGCAAAGCACGCTCAAGCTCGGCCAGGCGCGTGGGGTAACGCTCCTCGCACCGGCTACTCTCGGGATTCCGGTCAGCGAATACGCCGCCAACTTGGTCAAGAAAACCGTGGTGGGCGTGGGTCACGCCGACAAGAACCAAATCCACGTCATGGTCTCGCACCTTTTGCCGGGCGTGAAGGTCGACAGCACCGACTCGGCCGACGCGCTGGCTGTTGCCATTTGTCACGGGCACCACCTGCCGGCGGCGAGTCGGTTGCCGCAAGCCGTCGCGGAGTCGGTCCGTTGATCTCCAAACTGAAAGGTGTCGTCGATTCGATCGGCACCGATCGTGTTGTCCTCGATGTGAACGGCGTTGGGTATCTGGCGTTTTGTCCGGCCCGGACACTGCAAGACCTCCCGCCCCCGGGGGGCGCGGCAACCCTCCTGATCGACACCCACGTCCGTGAAGATCACATCCATCTCTACGGCTTCTCGGACTCGCTGGAGCGCGATTGGTTCCGCTTGTTGCAAAGCGTTCAGGGCGTCGGCGCCAAGGTCGCGATTGCGATTCTCTCCGTCCTAAGCCCGGCGCAGTTGGCCGAGGCGGTCGCCGCACAAGACAAAGCGCCTGTTACCCAAGCGCCAGGCGTCGGCGCCAAACTTGCCCAACGCATCGTCGCCGAACTCAAGGACAAAGTGCCCTCGCTGATCGAAGTATTGTCGGTCGGCGCCGCCGGCGAGGTCGAAGAAACCCGCACCGCACGGGGCTTGATGAGCGATGCCGCCGCGGATGCGGTGTCCGCGTTGGTGAATCTGGGCTACCGGCGGGTCGAGGCTTTCACCGCCGTCGCCGCGGTCGCCAAACAAGAAGAGGGTGCGCTCGAGGTTGAAGCGCTCATTCGCAGCGCCTTGCGCGAACTTGCCCAGTCCGGCACGGCAGCATGAGCGAGGCAACGGAACGTTTGGTTGCGGCCGAAGAGGACGGTGACGACGTTCTCGGCCCGGGCATTCGCCCGGTTTCATTGGATGATTTCGTCGGCCAGCGACAGGTCTGCACCAACTTGCGGGTCTTTGTCGAAGCCGCCCGTGCGCGCAGCGAGGCGCTCGATCACGTCTTGCTCGTTGGTCCGCCCGGTCTCGGCAAAACCACGCTGGCGCAGATCGTCGCCCGCGAACTCGGCGTCAGCTTTCGGGCCACCGCCGGTCCGGTGATCGCGCGGTCGGGCGATCTCGCGGCGCTTCTCACCAACCTCCAGCCGCACGACGTGCTGTTCATCGACGAGATCCACCGCCTTAGCCCGGCCGTCGAAGAAATTCTCTACCCGGCGATGGAAGATTTTCATCTCGATCTCATCATTGGCGAGGGACCGGCCGCGCGGTCGGTGCGCATCGACCTACCGCCCTTTACGTTGGTTGGTGCCACCACGCGCTCGGGCTTGCTCACGACGCCGCTTCGCGAGCGCTTCGGTATTCCGCTGCGGCTGAATTTCTACGACACCGAAGACCTGGTCCAGATCGTCAGTCGGGGCGCGCGCATCTTGGCGGTGCCGCTGACCGACGAGGGGGCGCTCGAGGTCGCGCGCCGGTCGCGGGGCACGCCGCGAATTGCCGGCCGCCTATTGCGTCGGGTGCGCGATTTCGCTGCCGTCGCCGGCCACAACGAAATCGGCAAAGACATCGCGTCCGATGCGCTCAGCCGGCTCGAGGTCGACCAACGCGGTCTCGATGCGATGGACCGGCGTTATCTTTCCTGCATCGCCGAATCGTTCGGCGGTGGGCCGGTCGGGATTGAGACCATGGCTGCCGCGTTGTCCGAGCCGCGCGATGCGCTTGAAGAAATAATCGAGCCGTTCTTGATCCAAGAGGGGTTTCTCCAGCGCACGCCGCGGGGTCGGCAGCTGACCGCTGCCGCTTTCACCCATCTCGGGCTCAACGCACCGGCTACGGTGTCGCAGCAGCTCGAGATGCCGGTCGCGGAGGACGGCGACGATGGCTGACATCGCACCGGACAACGCGCCGTCCGCCGGGCGCATTGACGACGACGGCATCCACCACTTGCCGGTTCGGGTCTATTACGAAGACACCGACGCGGCCGGGATCGTCTATTACGCAAATTACCTCAAGTTCATCGAGCGCGCGCGCACCGACATGATGCGCCTGCTCGGGGTTACCCATTCCAAGATGGCCCAGACCGACGGCTTGTCGTTCATCGTCCGTGGTTGCGCGGTTAAATATCGGCGTCCGGCGCGATTGGACGATGCATTGGATGTCCGCACACGCGTGACGCGCATCCGTGGACCGGTGCTTGATGTCTTGCAAGACGTTTACCGGGACGCCGACCTGTTGATCGCGACTGAACTTCGGATCGCCTGCATGGACGGAGCCGGTCGCGTCCAATCGTTGCCACCCCCCATTCGCACGGCATTTGCGCGTATCGCGCAACCTGTGTCCGCGCTCTAGCCAAGGAGAACTATGGAACAACAAGCTGTTGAAGCGGCGGCAATCGCCGGGTCGGTCTCGGGCGATCTGTCCATTCTATCGCTCGTCGCGCGCGCCGACTTCATCGTCAAGCTCGTGCTTGTCTTGCTGCTGGGCTCGTCGATTTGGTCTTGGGCGATCATCTTCGACAAAGTCCGCCGCTTGCGCCGTGTCTCGGCTAAGGCGAGCGAGTTCGAAGAGGTTTTTTGGTCGGGCGGGTCGCTTGAGGATCTCTACGACCGGATCGGCACCAAGGCCGATCACCCTATGGCGATCTTGTTTGCCTCGGCGATGCGCGAGTGGCGCCGGTCCGGCGCGCATGGTCTGGTCGAAAGCGATCGCTTGAGTACGGGCGTGCAAGAACGAATCGGCCAGGTGATGCGGTTGACGATCTCCCGCGAGCTCGACCGGCTCGAACGCTACCTCGGCTTTCTCGCCACGGTCGGCTCGACGGCGCCCTTCATCGGCCTGTTCGGCACGGTGTGGGGCATCATGAACAGTTTTCAGTCCATTGCCGTCAGTAAAAACACCAGTCTCGCCGTCGTCGCGCCTGGGATCGCCGAAGCCCTATTCGCAACGGCGTTCGGTTTGGTTGCCGCGATCCCGGCCGTTGTCGCGTACAACAAATTTTCCAGCGACCTCAATCGTTTCTCCGGGCGGCTTGAAGGGTTCGCCGGCGAATTCTCCGCCATCCTTTCGCGCCAACTCGACGAACGGACCGACTAATGGCCGCTTTTCTGATGGAACGATCGAAGGCCAACGGGCGTGGCGGTCACCGACCGATAGCAGAAATCAACGTGACGCCGTTTGTCGACGTCATGTTGGTGCTTCTCGTCGTCTTCATGGTAACCGCGCCGCTTTTGACCGTGGGCGTTTCCGTGGAGCTGCCGGAGACTGCCGCCGCACCCATTCCTGGCCAGGACGAACCTCTGGCGGTGAGCATCGACTCAAGCGGGCGGGTCTATATCCAGGACTCGGAAGTCAGCATGGAGACGCTGATTCCTCGGCTCGAAGCGATCACGCTGAACAATCCCGATGCGCGCATTTTTGTGCGTGGCGATAAGTCGATCGACTACGGCCGCGTCATGGAAGTTATGGGTGTCCTTAACGGTGCGGGCTTCAATCGAGTCGCGCTGATCACCGAACGGCCGCAAGGGAAGTAGGGATCGGTGCGGGGCGCGATCGGCATATCGGTGGTTTTCCATCTCGCGGTTGTGACCGCGGCATGGACCGGGCTTCCTGTGCTGTTCGAAGACACGATTCGAGAGGAGACGCCGATCATCGTCGAACTGGTCGCGATCGCCGAAGAAACCCGTGCGGCCCCGGAGACGCCGCAAGAAACGCCAAAACCCGAACCCGAAGAGGCAAAGCCCGAGCCTGTGAAGGCCGAGCCCAAGCCGCCGCCCCCGCCGGCGAAGCCCGCACCGCCCGCGCCCGAGAAAGTCGCCGCGCTGCCTCCCCCGCCAAAGCCGGTGCCGAAACCCGAGGTTGCCGCGCCGCCGCCACCCCCGGAAACGCGGGTGGCGCCCGAGCCGCCTGCGCCCGAGCAACGCCAGACCAAGATTCGCCCCAAGACCAAACCGGAACCGCCGAAAGAAACGCCCCGTTTTGACGCCGGACGTATCGCCGTCCTCATCGACAAAACGCGTAAAGACGAGACGCCGGAGACCGAGCCGGAAGAAACGCCGAAAAAATTCCTGCAACCGCCGCCGGTTGCCGACGCCCCGGTGCGGCGCGCCGCCATCGGCAATCGTCTGACGATCAGCGAGGTCGACGCCATCCGCTATCAGATCGAGCAATGTTGGAACGTGCCGGCCGGCGCGCGTGACGCACGCGACCTCGTGATCAAAATCCGGATCAATCTCAAACCGGATGGCTCGCTCAAGGGGTCGCCCGTTATCTTGGATCGTGACCGGATGGATGACGGATTTTTCCGCGCTGCGGCCGAAAGTGCCCGTCGCGCGGTGCAGCGCTGCACGCCGCTCAAGAATCTGCCGACCTCCAAGTACGATCGGTGGCAAGAAATCACGTTGACGTTTAACCCGCGAGATATGCTCGGCGGCTAAAGGTGAAGGAATTGAAATGACGATCGTGACGCGTTTTTCGGCGGCGGTTTTTGCCCTCTTTGTCGCAACGCTTTTTGCGGTGCAGTTCTCTGCAAATTCGGCCCGGGCGCAACTGCAGATCGATATCACGCGCGGCAACGTCGATCCGCTGCCCATTGCGATCGGCGATCTCACGGGGACCACCCCGGACACGACGCGGGTGGGGCGGGATATCTCCGGCGTCATTGCCGCAAACCTCGAACGGTCGGGGTTGTTCCGTGCGATCGAGCGCGCGGCTTTCATCGAAGATCCGACACAAATAACCTTGCGGCCCCGGTTCGGCGATTGGCGTCTCATCAACGCGCAAGCGCTCGTCACGGGTGGGGCGGTCGAAGAGGGCGACGGTCGTCTGCGGGTCGAATTCCGCCTGTGGGATACCTTCGCCGAGCAGCAGATGACGGGTCTGGTCTATGTCACCAACCCCGAGAATTGGCGCCGCATCGCGCATTTGATTTCCGATGCGATCTACAAGCGTTTGACCGGCGAGGATGGCTACTTCGACACACGAATCGTCTACATCTCCGAAACCGGTGCCGCCGACAAACGCATCAAGCGCCTGGCATTGATGGATCAAGACGGCGCGGGACACCGTTTTTTGACCGACGGCAAGGACCTCGTGCTCACGCCACGGTTTTCGCCTACCCGCCAAGAAATCACCTATCTCAGCTATTTCGGCGATCGGCCGCGGGTCTACATTTACAACATCGATACCGGCCAACAGGAAATCCTCGGCGACTTCCCCGGCATGACGTTCGCACCACGTTTCTCGCCGGACGGCAACCGTGTGATCATGAGCTTGGCCGTCGACGGCAATTCGGACATCTACACGATGGATGTCCGCACCCGTCGGGTCGAGCAACTCACCCGCAACCCCGCGATCGACACCTCGCCGTCGTTCGCCCCGGACGGCTCTCGGATCACCTTCAACTCCGATCGCAGCGGCACCCAGCAGATCTATGTGATGGATGCCGACGGGGACGGACAAAAGCGCATCAGTTTTGGCGACGGGCGTTATGCCACGCCGGTTTGGTCCCCGCGCGGCGACCTCATCGCCTTTACCAAGTTTCGCCGGGGGCGCTTTCACATTGGCGTTATGCGGCCCGATGGGACCGGCGAACGGTTGCTGACGGAGAGCTTTTTGGACGAGGCGCCGACATGGGCTCCGAACGGTCGGGTGATCATGTTCTTTCGCCAACAACCGCGGCGCGATGACGGTTCCGGCGGCGAAGTCGCCCTCTGGTCGGTCGATTTGACCGGCTTCAACGAGCGTCGCGTGGTCACGCCGCTCGACGGCTCCGACCCGGCATGGTCGCCCTTGTTTTCCGAAAGTCGCTAAAAACCCCTCTAAACCCCTAGGGCGACACGAAAAAAAGGATTTGGCCCCTAGACATTGGCCGGGTCGGGCCTTACTTTCGGTCACGCGTTAGGGGCTTATTTTTGGGCCGATGCCTATTGCCGGTGACTCGGCTGGATGGGTGTCACTATGATGCGCCTGCCCAGCCCACAGATTTTGGGCGTTGGGCTATGTCGCTACGGAGAGATCAATGCGCTTGAAGTTTACTACGATGATTGCCGCACTATTCGTCGTTGCCGCCTGTGCAACAGCCGCTGAGGAAGATAGCGCGTCGAGCGGTAGCGGGGGCGCGTCCCAAGGGGCGGCGTCGTCGACGGTTCAGCAGTCCCAATCCGGATCGGCGCAGGCCTCTCGCCAAGCACCCGAGGTCACGCCGGGCAGCCAGCAAGACTTGGTGGCCAATATCGGCGACCGGGTTTTCTTCGACTTCGACAAGTTCGATCTGCTGCCGGCCAGCCGGTCGACCCTCGAGCTGCAGGCCGCATGGTTGAAGCGGTTCCCGAACATCAACATCACGGTCGAAGGCCATGCCGACGAACGTGGAACGCGGGAGTACAACTTGGCGCTGGGTGAGCGCCGGGCGAATTCCGTGAAAGACTTCCTCGTGTCGCAGGGCATCGACCCGCGTCGGGTGCGGACGATCAGCTACGGCAAGGAACGTCCGGTCGCCTTGGGTTCGAATGAGGCGGCATGGTCGCAGAACCGTCGGGGCGTCACCGTCGTCAACTAGCGCTGCGGCTACGAACTAAGTTGAAACGCCCGCTCGGGAGTACCGGAGCGGGCGTTTTCGATTCCGGCACGGTACCCATCTTCCGCCACAATTGCGGTGTTGTATGGTGGCTTCCGAATTTCGGGAGTGTTGATATGGCCAGATTGGCAGCAAAAAGGTGGCTGATTGTAGGGCTTGTCGCGGCCGCTTTGCCCATGGCGACCGCGCATGCGCAGCAGGGCCGCGATGCCGCCATCGCCCAGCGCCTCAGCGATATCGAGCGCACTCTTCAGGATCTCCAGCGGGCCGTCTATCGGGGCGAAACGCCGCCGGCGCAACGCGACGAACCGTCTTCGGATGAACTTCGCGCCGCCGGTATCGCGCCGGAAGCCGTCACCCAACGTCTCGTGTCCAACGAACAACGGATGTCCGACATCGAGGCCGAGCTACGCCGCCTGACGGGCGCGATCGAGACTGCCGTTCATGATGTCGACGCCATGCGCAACCGCGTCGACAAGCTGGTTGCCGATGTCGATTTCAGGCTTTCCGCGCTGGAGCAAGCGATCCAGACCAACCCGTCCGTGCCCCAAGCGGCCGCCCCTGTGCCTGGCGAGCAAGGCGTCGCCCGAGCCGCAGAAACATCTCCGCCGCCGCCACGGCAGCAGGCTGCCGTCGTCCCCGAGCAGACCCTGCCCGACGGCTCGCCGACCGAACAGTACGAACACGCGCTTTCCTTGCTGATGATCACGGCGAAATACGACACTGCCGAACAAGCATTCAAGACGTTCCTTGATGAAAACGCCGACCATCCGCTTGCCGCCAATGCTCAGTACTGGTTGGGCGAAACATTCTATGTGAGGAAGAACTATGCAGAGGCCGCCGCCGCCTTCATCGAGGGCTACACCCGCTACCCCGAAGGCTCGAAGGCGCCCGACAACCTCCTCAAGCTCGGCATGTCGCTAGCGGCGCTCGACAACAAAGAGGATGCCTGCGCGTCGTTCGTTGAGCTCTACGCGCGATTCCCCAGTGCCGATCCCCGCCTGCTTCGCCAAGCGGACCAGCAAAAAGAAAAACTGAGCTGCCCCTAGGCGGCTTCATGGCCGTTACAGTCTCTAACCAAGCGGTCCGTGCCGATCTCCAACGACGCTTCGACGTTGCCATGGACCGGTTCGCGCCGTTTGAGGGCCAACCGCGCCTCGCGGTGGCGGTTTCGGGCGGCCCCGACAGCCTGGCCCTCGCGTTGCTCGCGAAACGGTGGGTCGATGCGTGCAGAGGACAGCTCACGGCGCTGATCGTCGACCACGGGCTCCGTCCGGGATCGTGCGACGAGGCGCACCATGCCCAAGCGCAACTTTGGGCGTTGGGGATTCCGGCCGAGGTTTTGACCTGGCGTGGCAATAAACCGGCAAGCGGGGTCCAAGCTGCCGCCCGAACCGCGCGCTACCGGCTGCTGCGGCATTGGTGCAGGGAAAACGGCGTCCTTCATTTGCTCACGGGCCACCACGGCGACGATCAACGGGAAACCATCGCCATGCGGCGGGCGCGGCGGAGCGGCGTTGTGGGCCTAGCGGGGATGTCCGCGATCGTCGAGGGCGGGGGTGGCCGCCTTCTTAGGCCGCTCTTGGGCCAGCGCCGTGCCGACCTGCGTGCCTTTCTGGCGATCCAGGGCGTGTCTTGGATCGACGACCCGAGCAACCGAGACGAACGATTCGAACGGGCCCGTCTACGTCGCACGCCGTTGCGCGGGCTCGCTGCGGAAGAAGTCGAGGGGGCGGCAAAGCAGCGCCAAGAGTACGAACGTCAGGTGCTGAGCATCCTTGCCCGCGCCGCATCGCTTCATCCGTTCGGGTTCTGCACCCTCGATGTCGGTGCACTCCGTGCCGAAACCCGAGACATCGTGACGGGCGCGCTCGCCAACGTTCTTGCGTGGGTCGGCGGTCGATCCTATCCGCCGGGTCCCGATTCAGCCGATCGACTGCGGACGCGCGTCCTCGACCTGGCGCCTGGCCGTTCCGCAACTCTCGCGGGTTGTTTGGTAGCCCGGCGTCGCGCGACCCTGGAGATTTCGCGCGAGCCGGGTCGATTGCCCCCCCAGACCCCTCTCTCAAGCCGCGACGCCCTGTGGGATGGCCGCTTCGAGGTATCGGTGTCCGGCGCCGAAAGTTTCGCCCCTGGGCTCGATATCGGACCCCTGGGGCGCCAGGGCTGGGCCGACGTTCGTGCGCGCGTCGCGCCGAGCCTCGTAGAGAGGGTGCCAAATGCGGCGATTTGGGCCCTGCCGGCTTTGTGGCTCGACGGCGTTCCGGCCGGGGTGCCCCAATTGTTGATCAAATGCCCGGCAACCATTCGGTTTTCTGCCGTTTTTCACCCCCACCGCACGCTGATTTCACCGACCTTTGCGGTTGCTTAACCGGCGATGTTCACTATGTAATTGAGGCAGTGGCGGCGCCTGGTTGGTGCCGCGTGTTTTTTTGGTCTAGGGAAAAGCGGCAGTGAACAATCTCGGACGAAATCTAGCCCTGTGGGCGATCATCGCGTTGCTCATTGTCGCGCTGTTCCAATTGATGAATAGCGGCAGTACCTCCCGCAACGACCAACCCGATGTCGCCTTCTCGCAGTTCATTGCCGAGGTCGAAGCGGGCGACGTTCGTGAGGTCAATATCAAGGGGCACGAGATTGTCGGGACGCGGCATGACGGGACGCGGTTCAAATCGTTTGCGCCGGATGATCCCGACCTGGTGCGACGACTGACGGATCGTGGCGTCGTTATCCATGCCGAGCCGGCGACAAAAGACACACCGCTCCTCGTCCAACTCCTTATTTCGTGGGTCCCGTTCATTCTTCTCATCGGCGTGTGGATTTTCTTCATGCGGCAGATGCAGTCCGGCGGCGGCAAGGCGATGGGCTTCGGCAAATCGCGCGCCCGTTTGCTTACCGAACGACACGGGCGTGTCACGTTCGAAGATGTGGCGGGGATCGACGAAGCGAAAGAAGAACTCGAGGAAATCGTCGAGTTTCTGAAGGATCCGCAGAAATTTCAGCGGCTTGGCGGCAAAATTCCCAAGGGCGCATTGCTTGTCGGGCCGCCCGGCACCGGTAAGACGTTGTTGGCGCGCGCCATTGCCGGCGAAGCCAACGTGCCGTTCTTCACCATTTCAGGTTCCGATTTCGTCGAGATGTTCGTCGGCGTCGGCGCCAGCCGTGTACGCGACATGTTCGAGCAGGCCAAGAAAAACGCGCCTTGCATCATCTTCATCGACGAAATCGATGCCGTCGGTCGCCATCGCGGTGCAGGGCTCGGCGGCGGGAACGACGAACGCGAGCAAACGCTCAACCAACTTCTCGTCGAAATGGACGGTTTCGAAACCAACGACGGCGTCATTCTCATCGCGGCGACGAACCGGCCGGACGTGTTGGATCCGGCGTTGCTTCGCCCAGGCCGTTTCGACCGTCAGGTCGTCGTGCCGAACCCGGATATCTTGGGCCGCGAAAAGATTCTCAAAGTGCACATGAAAAAGGTCCCGCTGGGACCGGACGTGGTGGCCCGGACCATCGCGCGCGGCACCCCGGGTTTCTCCGGTGCCGATCTGGCCAATCTTGTCAACGAAGCCGCGCTTTTGGCCGCCCGTAAGGGGCGGCGCGTCGTCACCATGCAAGAATTCGAGGACGCCAAAGATAAGGTCATGATGGGCGCCGAACGCCGCTCGATGGTCATGAGCGACGACGAAAAGAAGCTAACCGCGTATCACGAAGCCGGTCATGCTTTGGTTGGCGTGAACTGCCCCGCGTCCGATCCGATCCACAAAGCGACGATCATCCCGCGCGGGCGCGCGCTCGGTCTCGTGCAGCGTTTGCCCGAACAGGACAAATACTCGCAGTCCAGGGAATATCTCGATGATGCGCTGGCGATCGCCTTTGGTGGTCGTCTAGCAGAAGAACTGATCTTCGGTGCCGATAAAGTCACCACCGGCGCCTCCAGCGATATCCAGCAGGCCACGGCGTTGGCCCGTCGAATGGTAACCGAGTGGGGAATGAGCGATCGCCTAGGCCCGCTTCGCTACATGGATAACGAAGAAGAGGTCTTCCTCGGCCATTCCGTCACCCAGCGGAAAAACGTTTCCGAGGCGACGGCGCAAATCATCGATGAAGAAATTCGGCGGATCGTCGACACCGCGAACGAACGGGCGCGCAAAATCCTGACCGACAATCTCGACGGTTTACACACGCTCGCGAACGGCCTGCTCGAATACGAGACTCTGACCGGCGACGAGATCGCCGCCCTATTGCGTGGCGAGACGATTACGCGTGTCGATCCCGAAGAGTCTAGTGACCAGGGCGGTGGCGCGAGTAGCTCGCCGATTCCCACGACCGGCACTAAAGACCGCGGACGCGACAACCCCGGATTTGATCCGGCACCGCAACCGGAATCGTGACCGACGGATCACCGTCCGACCTGAATCACCCCGCGCTTGCGCGGGGTTTTTCGTCGCCCGACACGATGCGTCTTGTTCCCGAAGGCTTTCTCGGTGGGTCTTCCGCCGGTCCCGAGGTCGAGGCCGGAACGGCGCTCTGGCTGGCCGGTGGACCGCTGGCGTTCAGTCGCGTTCGGCTGTTGTTGCGCGCCGAGGTCGGTGCCGTAGCTGAAGTTGGGTTTAAGTTGGATGAATTGCGTTCCTGGGCCGACCGAACCAACAGCGTCACGACCCTCGATGTTGCGTTGGCCCGGCTAACCGACCCCCGCCCCGACATCCTGAGCGCCGGCCATGCCCGGCCCAAAATCGTCGGCGTGCTCAACGTGACTCCGGATAGTTTTTCCGACGGCGGTCAGTTCGAAAACGTCGAGGCCGCGATAAGCCATGGCATGGGCATGATCGACGACGGCGCCGACATGATCGACATCGGCGGTGAATCGACCCGACCCGGGGCCGACCCGGTGTCGCCCGAACATCAGTGCCGCCGAATCATACCCGTCATCGAGGCGCTTGCCGGGCGGATTCCGATATCGGTGGATACCCGCAGCGCGCAGGTCATGCGGTCGGCGGTCGCCGCCGGGGCATCCGTCGTCAACGATGTCTCCGCGTTGTCGGCCGACCCCGAGGCGCTCGAGGCGGTCGCCGATCTCGGTTGTCCGGTGATCCTGATGCACAGCCTGCGGGCGCCCAAGACCATGCAAGTGGCACCCCGCTATCGCGATGTGCGGCTCGATATCGCCGACTATCTCGACAAGCGGCTCGCTGCCTGCGCTGCCCAGGGCATTTCGCGAGATCGGATAGTCGTCGATCCGGGGATCGGCTTCGGCCAAAACGACACGCACATCGCGCTTCTCCTCCGCGATCTGGCGGTTCTCCACGGCCTGGGTTGCGCGGTGATGCTCGGCGCGTCGCGCAAAAGCTTTATTGGCCGGATCGACCGAGAAGGGCCGGCGTCCGCGCGTCTTGGTGGATCGGTGGCGGCAGCAACCCTGGGCCTGACACGAGGCGTGCAGTTTCTTCGCGTACATGATGTGGCGCAAACCCGGCAAGCGGTCGCGGTTTGGAGGCACATCGAAGGGCGCTGAAACACTTCGCAGCAAGTATTGACGGCGTCAGACGAGACTTCGTCGCCGAGATGTGATTCCATGCATCCATCATTCGCGGCGAAGGCACTATGACGCGCAAATATTTCGGGACCGACGGCATCCGCGGGACCGCCAACCAGGAACCGATGACGGCCGAAACGGCTCTCAAGCTGGGGATGGCCGCCGGACGCGAGTTCTATCGGGGCGATCACCGGCACCGCGTCCTGATCGGCAAGGACACGCGGTTGTCGGGGTATATGCTCGAACCGGCGCTCACCGCGGGCTTTACCTCGGTCGGTATGGACGTGATTTTGGTTGGCCCTATGCCGACGCCGGCTGTGGCCATGTTGACGCGGAGTTTGCGCGCCGACCTTGGTGTCATGCTGTCGGCCTCGCACAATCCCTTTCAAGACAACGGAATCAAGCTGTTCGGGCCGGACGGTTTCAAGCTCTCCGACGCCGACGAGATACGCATCGAAAAGCGTTTCGAGTCCGGACCCGAACTGGCCCAGGCCGCCCAACTCGGTCGCGCGCAACGACTTGAAGATGCCGGCGGTCGCTATGTCGAATTCATCAAGAGCACCTATTCGAGCGAGCGCACGCTGGACGACCTCAAGGTCGTCATCGATTGCGCCAACGGCGCGGCCTACAAAGTCGCCCCGACGGTCCTTTGGGAACTGGGCGCCGAGGTGATCCCCATTGGGGTAAACCCCGACGGCACCAACATCAACGAAGGGTGCGGCTCGACCAATCCTGCGGCGCTTTGCGAACAGGTCGTCGCGCACGGCGCCGATATCGGGATTGCGCTCGACGGCGATGCCGACCGGCTCGTCATCGCCGACGAAGCGGGCCAGGTTCTGGATGGCGATCAGGTCATGGCGATGATTGCCCAGCGCTGGCACAAAACCGGTCGGCTGCGCGGCGATGCGCTCGTTGCCACGGTCATGTCCAACCTCGGGCTCGAAATATTCCTGCGCGAACGTGGTCTAGCACTCCATCGCGTCCAAGTGGGCGATCGATATGTCTTGGAACATATGCGAGCAAACGGGCTCAACCTTGGCGGCGAGCAATCCGGGCACATCATCATTTCCGATCACGCGACCACGGGTGACGGCCTTCTGGCGGCGCTGCAGGTTCTTGCTCTCGTCGCGGACGAGGCGCGTCCGGTCAGCGAAGTCGGCCGCCTTTTCGAGCCCGTACCTCAGTTGCTGAAGAACGTCCGCGTCCAGGGCGATGTGCCGCTGGAGTGTGACGACGTGCAACGTGCGATCGCCGACGCCGAACAGCGCTTGGGCGACAAGGGGCGTGTTCTGGTGCGAAAATCCGGGACCGAGCCGCTGGTTCGGGTGATGGCGGAAGGCTTCGACTCGGCGCTCGTCACCCAAGTCGTCGACGATCTGAGCGCCGCGGTCGAACAAGCCGCTCCATAGGTCTCGCAGAATCATGAGAGGGCGGGTACTTGTTGTCGCCGGATCGGATTCCGGGGGCGGGGCCGGCATTCAAGCCGATATCAAGACGATCACGGCGCTCGACGCCTATGCGATGACGGCGATTACGGCGCTCACCGCCCAGGACACCAATGGCGTCTCCGGGATCCATGACGTCCCGCCGAGTTTCGTCGCTCAACAGATAGACATTGTGCTGGCTGATCTCGGCGCCGACGCCATAAAAACCGGGATGCTTCATACGCCTGACGTGATCGGGTCCGTCGTCGACGCCTTTGCTGCGGCCAAGACCAAGGCCCCTCTGGTTGTGGATCCGGTCATGATGGCCAAAAGCGGTGATTCGTTGATCTCGACTGCGGCGACCGCCACGCTCACCGAGCGTCTGATCCCGATCGCGACGGTGCTCACGCCGAACTTGCCGGAGGCGTCGATCTTGGTCGGGCGGCCCATTACGTCGATCTCTGACATGACGGCTGCGCGCGACGACCTCCTGGCGCTGGGGGCCAAGTACGTCTTGCTGAAGGGCGGGCATCTGACCGGCGATCGGGTGCGCGATCTGTTATTCGGCCCGGGTGAAACCCAGGTGTTCGAGTCGCCCCGAATCGACTCCAAACACACCCACGGCACCGGGTGCACGCTCGCCTCTGCCGTTGCGGCGGGTTTGGCGCAAGGGCTCGCGGTCGACGCATCGATTACCCGCGCGCGAAATTACGTGATGGCGGCTATCCGCACGGCGCCGGGCTACGGCGCGGGCCATGGTCCGATGAACCACAGCCACACCGTATCCGGCGTTTAGCGGCGACTAGCTGATGTCTTGCTCGCCCGGAATGTGACCGAAGGCCGACGCGGGCACGAATTCAAACGACCCGGCTCCTGGCGGCTGCCAGTAGAGCTCCAGCGTAGAGGTGGTCTTTTTCTCGTAGTAGATCACGCGGATCGGGTGCCAGCCTGCTTTGTCCGCCACGACCTCAAGGTTGGGCGAAAACAGATCGGGGGTCACGAAGGGCGAATCGTAGATCATGGTATCGCCGATCCACAAACGCACCCCGTCGTTGTGCTGCACCGAGAACATGTACGTTCCCGGTTGATCGATCTTGATATAGCCCTGGATGAACGCACCGACGAGATCGTCGTTCTTGTTCGTCAAGACCGGGCCCGCGCCCACGTTGTAGTTGAGCATCGGTAGCGGGTCGCCCGGGATCTTCTTCATCCACGTTGCGGCATTGATCACTTCGTCGATGTGGTTAAACCGATCTTGGACGTAATAAACGCTCAGTCCGGGCTTGATCGCCCCGTCGGCGGGCTGGGGGCTGGCTGCCATGATGGCTTCGGCAGCATGACCGGCCGGCGCATAGATAACGCCGACCAGCGCCGTCGCCGCGATAGCCGCGGCAAGGGATAGTGAACGCAGCATGACCAAATTCCTCCTCAAACTCGTCTGGAGATGATTCCACTGAGGTCCCTCGAAGACAACCACGATTCTGTGGCTAATTCGCGGCAGCGCGTTGACATTCCCGTGCCAGGCCCATATATCCGCGGCGGGCCACGACCCCCCAACGGGTTGCGCTATTCTGGAAGGAATAGAGACATGACGACACCTCAGCGCCCCGCGCGCCGCCCGGCGAATCCGCTTTTTTCTTCCGGGCCCTGTACCAAGAGACCTGGTTGGTCGGTCGACGTCCTTAACGAGGCGTGCCTCGGTCGATCCCACCGATCCAAGGTCGGCAAAGCCCGTCTCAAAGCGGTTCTCGACCACTCCCGCACCTTGCTCGGCTTGCCCGAGGATTATCGCATCGCCATCGTCCCAGCGTCTGATACCGGCGCGGTCGAAATGGCGCTCTGGTCGCTGTTGGGCCCCCGTGAGGTCGACGTGCTGACCTGGGAAAGCTTCGGCCAGGGCTGGGTCACCGACATCACCAAACAGCTCAAACTCGACGGCGTGCGTACCCTGAAGGCCGATTATGGTGCGTTGCCGGACCTTGGCGCCGTCGACTTCTCGCGCGATGTCGTCTTTACGTGGAACGGCACGACCTCCGGGGTCTGCGTCCCCGATGGCGACTGGATTGCCGACGATCGTGAGGGGTTGACGATTTGCGATGCCACCTCCGCGGTGTTCGCGTTCGACCTGCCATGGGACAAACTCGATGTCATCACCTACTCGTGGCAAAAGGTCCTTGGCGGCGAAGCGGCGCACGGCATGTTAATCCTGTCGCCTCGCGCCGTGGCACGGCTTGAAAGCCACCAACCTTCTTGGCCGATGCCCAAGATCTTTCGCATGACCAAAGGCGGCAAGCTCGACGAAGCGTTGTTCGCCGGCGCGACGATCAACACGCCCTCTATGCTCTGCGTCGAAGACGCGTTGGACGCATTGCAATGGGTGGCCTCGATCGGCGGATTGGCCGAGATGGTGGCGCGCGCGCGGCGCAACCTGGGTGTGCTGGACTCCTGGGTCGCGGCAACGCCTTGGGTCGATTTCCTTGCCGAAGATGCGGCCACCCGGTCCCCCACCTCGGTGTGCCTCAAGATTGTCGATCCGTGGTTTACCGGGCTCGATGCCGACGCCCAGGCCGCGGCGGCCAAGAAGATTGGCGCGGCGCTTGAGGCCGAAGGCGTGGGGCTCGATGTCGACGCCTATCGGGACGCCCCGCCGGGTCTGCGCATTTGGTGCGGGGGCACCGTTGAAGAGTCCGACCTCGAGTCGCTGACCCCTTGGCTCGATTGGGCCTTCGAAACCGTAAAATCGTCAGACGCTTAGCCCGCGGGAGAACGCGACCCATGCCCAAAGTATTGATCTCCGACAAACTCAGCGCCGAGGCGGCGCGCATCTTCAAAGAACGTGGGGTCGAGGTGGACGAGAAAGTCGGCATGACGCCCGACGAGCTCATCGCCTGTATCGGCGAATACGACGGCCTCGCGGTGAGATCCTCCTCCAAAGTGACCGAGAAGGTCTTGGCGGCGGCGACGCAGCTCAAGGTCATCGGGCGCGCCGGGATCGGCGTCGACAATATTGATGTCCCGGCGGCAACGGGACGGGGTGTCATCGTGATGAACACCCCTTTCGGTAACTCCATCACAACGGCTGAACATGCGATCGCCATGATGTTCTCGTTGGCGCGCCAAATCCCCGCAGCCGACGCCTCGACCCAAGCCGGCAAGTGGGAGAAGTCCCGTTTCATGGGTGTCGAGGTCTACGGCAAGACGCTCGGTCTCATCGGCTGCGGCAACATCGGTTCGATCGTCGCGGATCGCGCATTGGGACTGAAGATGAAGGTCGTGGCTTACGATCCGTATCTTTCGCCGGAACGGGCCGAAGATATCGGTGTCGAGAAGGTCGAACTTGACGATCTGTTCGCGCGCGCCAACTTCATTACCCTCCACACCCCGCTCACGGAGGCGACCCACAATATCATCGACAAAGACGCGATGGCCAAAATGCGGGACGGCGTGCGGATCATTAACTGCGCGCGCGGCGGTTTGGTGGTCGAAGAAGATCTCAAGGCCGCCCTCGAATCGGGCAAGGTTGCCGGCGCTGCCATGGATGTCTTCAGCGAAGAGCCGGCGAAGGACAACATCCTATTCGGTGTGGACGGAATCATCGCGACACCCCATCTCGGCGCCTCCACCAACGAAGCACAGGAAAACGTCGCGATCCAAGTGGCCGAGCAAATGGCCGACTATCTTACGGTCGGGGCGGTTACCAATGCGCTCAACATGCCGTCGATTAGTGCCGAGGACGCGCCCAAACTCCGGCCTTACCTCAAATTGGCGCAGCAGGTCGGCAGCTTTTTGGGTCAACTTGTCGACTCAGGGATGAAGCGTGTACGGATCGACTACGAAGGCCAGGTCGCCCAACTCAACACGAAGCCCTTAACCGCAGTGGTCCTCGAGGGTTTGCTGCAGCCGCTAATGGACAGCGTGAACATGGTGAACGCGCCGGTCATCGCGCGCGAGCGCGATATCGACGTCACCGAGGCGACCAACGAGCGCAGCGCCGAATATCATTCGTTGATCCGTCTCACCGTCGAAGGGGACGGCAACGACAAGGTTGTTGCCGGCACGTTGTTCGCCGACACCAATCCGCGGATCGTCCATGTCAACGGCATCGACATTGAGGCCGAACTCGCACCCAACACCCTGTTCGTCACGAACGACGATCTGCCGGGCTTCATCGGCCGGCTGGGCATGGAATTGGGGGAATCTGGCGTCAACATCGCGACGTTCCATCTCGGGCGAAAAGCCGCCGGCGGCGAAGCGATGTCGATGATCGCCACCGATGAACCGGTCAGCGATGAGGTATTGAAGAAGATCCTCGCGCTGCCGCTCGTGAACGCAGCTAAATCGCTGCGATTCGACTAAACCGACAGCCCGGACAAACGGTCGGGCACCGAGTAGAATTCAGCCCGACATGACATCGGACCCCAGCAACGGCCTTCTGCCGGCAGGCCTCTCGGACGATCTGCCCCCTGAGGCGGACATCGAGGCCGAAACCGTCAATATCTTGATGGCGACCTTTCGGGCGCACGGCTATGCGCGCGTCAAGCCGCCGCTGATCGAGTTCGAAGAAAGCCTGCTCGACGGGCCCGGCGCGGCGCTGGCACAGCAAATGTTTCGGGTCATGGACCCCCAATCCCAGCGCATGCTGGGCGTGCGCGCCGATATGACGGGGCAGGTCGCCCGAATCGCGGCAACCCGGCTGGGCGCACGCCCGCGGCCGTTACGTTTGTCCTATTCGGGCCAGGTTCTCCGCACGCGCGGCAGCCAGCTGCGGCCGGAACGCCAGTTCTCCCAAGCCGGGTTCGAACTCATCGGGTCCGACAGCTTGGAGGCCGATGCCGAAGCGATCCTGTTGGCCGCAGAGGCGCTGCAACGCGCCGGTGCCAAAGATTTGTCGATCGATCTCACCGTGCCGCACTTGGTTGGCGTTTTGGCGGCTGATGCCGGAATCGAGGGAGCGCAACTCGATGCGCTCCGTGATGCGCTCGATCGAAAGGACGCGGCAGCCCTTTCGGCCGTTACGAGCGCTGGGCGCATCGATTTCCAAAGTCTCCTTGGGATGAACGGGCCAGTCGACAAGGCAGTGGCGGCGCTCGAATCGATATCGCTTTCGCCCAAAGCGGCCCAGATCGTCGCGTCGGTCGCGGCCCTGGTCGCGCTTACCAGGCCGCATTTGGGCGATCTATTGCTGACACTCGATCCCACCGAGTACCGCGGGTTCGAGTATCACACGGGGATCAGTTTTTCGATCTTCGCGCGCGGCGTGCGCGGCGAACTCGGCCGTGGCGGGCGTTATATCTTGCCGAACGAAGAGCCGGCAACCGGGTTCTCGGTCTATCTCGATTCGCTGCGGCGCGCCTTGCCGGCGCAAAAGAACGGCGCGTGCGTTTTCGTCGCGGCGTCCCACGGTTTCGACACGATCAAATCGTTGCATGACGAGGGATGGCGCACCGTGCGGGGGCTCGACGACGACGCCGACCCGACGGCCGAGGCTCTCCGTCTTGGCTGCACGCATGTCTTTGCGGATGGATCCGTCCAGGCGATCGGTAACAGCATAAAAAAGAGCGAACAAAGCGAATGACGAATGTTGCGGTGGTCGGCTCCCAGTGGGGGGACGAGGGTAAGGGAAAGATCGTCGATTGGTTGTCCGAACGCGCCGACGTCGTGGTTCGGTTTCAGGGCGGGCACAATGCGGGACATACCCTGGTCGTCGACGGTGTCGTCTATAAGCTGAGTTTGCTCCCCTCCGGCGTCGTCCGCGGTGGCAAGTACTCCATTATCGGCAATGGCGTTGTCGTGGATCCGTGGGCGTTGCTCAAGGAGATCGACACGTTGCGCAATCAAGGCGTCGAGATTACGCCCGACAACCTTGCGATCGCCGAAAACGCGACCCTGATTCTATCGCTTCACCGGGAGTTGGATGCGTCGCGCGAAGACTCTAATTCGGGCATGAACATCGGCACCACCCGCCGTGGTATCGGGCCGGCCTACGAAGACAAGGTCGGTCGGCGGGCGGTTCGGGTTTGCGATTTGGCCGATCCGGAAATCCTCGATGAAAAAGTCAAGGCGTTGTCGGTGCACCACAACGCGCTCCGGGCGGGTTTCGGTCGTCCCTCGATCGACGAAGCGGAGATCCGCGCGGCCCTGGCGGAGGTTGCCCCGAAAATCCTTCCCTTTGCCAAACCGGTCTGGTCGCAACTCGACGCGTACCGTGCGGCGGGCAAGCGAATTTTGTTCGAGGGCGCGCAAGGAACGTTGCTGGACAACGATCACGGGACGTACCCCTTCGTGACCTCGTCCAACACGATGGCCGGCCAGGTTGCCGTCGGTGCCGGCGTGGGGCCTGGTGCGGTCGGCTATGTCCTGGGCATTACGAAGGCTTACACCACGCGGGTAGGCGAGGGGCCGTTTCCCTCGGAACTGTTGGACGACACGGGCCAAACGCTGGGCGAACGCGGGAACGAATTCGGCACCGTCACCGGGCGGGCGCGGCGTTGTGGCTGGTTCGACGCGGTTCTCGTGCGGCAAGCCGTGAAAACCGGCGGAATAGACGGGATTGCCCTCACCAAGCTCGATGTCCTGGACGGGTTGCCGGAAATCCGTATTTGCGTGGGGTATCGCCTCAATGGCGAAGAACTTCAGTACCTACCGGCCAGCATGAGCGCCCAGGCCGCCGTCGAGCCGATCTACGAAACCCTTGAAGGGTGGCAAGAATCGACCCAGGGCGCCAGAACCTGGGCCGCGCTTCCCGCGACCGCGATCAAATACATTCGCCGTGTCGAAGAACTGATTGAAGCGCCGGTCGCGCTGCTGTCGACGAGTCCCGAGCGGGAAGACACTATTTTGGTGCACGACCCGTTCCGGGATTAGCCGATGCGTCTTAGCTGGGTAGCGCTTGCGTAGACAGGCGTTGTTCGATCGCGGCGTTCCGCATCGCTTTTTGCAGCTTCTCGAAGGCTCGGACCTCAATCTGCCGAACCCGTTCCCGACTGATGTCGTAGGTTTGCGACAATTCTTCCAAGGTCGAGGGTTCCTCTTTCAAACGTCGCTCGGTCAGAATGTGCTGCTCGCGATCGTTAAGCGTGGTCATCGCCTCTTTCAACAATTCGCGCCGGCTCTCCAACTCTTCGGACTCCGCCAGCACCGTTTCTTGGCTGGGCGCATCATCCTCAAGCCAGTCCATCCATTCGCCGTCGCCGTCGATCCGCATCGGGGCGTTGAGGGAATGATCGGCCGCCGACAGCCGACGATTCATGTTGACCACCTCGGTCTCGGAAACCTTGAGCCGGGTGGCAATCTCTTTGACGTTGTCCGGGTGGAGGTCGCCTTCTTCCAACGCGTTGATCTGGCCCTTGATCTTGCGCAGGTTGAAGAACAGCTTTTTTTGCGCCGCGGTGGTGCCCATTTTGACCAGCGACCACGAATGCAGGATGTATTCTTGGATCGAGGCGCGGATCCACCACATCGCGTAGGTGGCCAACCGGAACCCGCGATCAGGGTCGAAGCGTTTGACCGCCTGCATCATCCCGACGTTGCCTTCGGAAATGAGCTCGCTGACCGGCAGACCGTAACCGCGATAGCCCATCGCGATTTTGGCCACCAAGCGCAAATGGCTGGTCACAAGCTGGTGCGCCGCCTCGGAGTCCTCATGCTCGCGCCACCGCTTGGCGAGCATGAACTCTTCGTCGGGCTCCAACATCGGAAACTTGCGAATGGCCTGCAGATAGGAAGACAAGCTTCCTTCTGTCGAAACGCTCGGAATGGTCGCCGTACGTGCGGTCATCGTGCCCCTCATGCTAGGACCGCGCTGCCCCAAGGTGCGCGGATGCTTTTCTATTAAATAGGCGTTCTATACCCGAGTTCAAGGGTGGGTTATTGATTTTCCCTGTCCCGCAACCATGACAGTAAGTCATTGAAATCATGAGGAAGTTCGCTCTCAAACTCCAACCACGTCTGGGTCAGGGGGTGGCGGAAGCCCAGAAACCCGGCATGCAGCGCTTGCCGCGATATGGGGGGGCTCGTGGATCGCGCGCGACCGTAGACCCGGTCGCCGATGATCGGGCATCCGGCATGGCTCAGGTGGACGCGTATTTGATGGGTCCGCCCGGTCGCCAACCGGCATTCGATTAAGGCGGCATCGCGTCCGAACCGACGCAGCGTTCTATACCGGGTAAGCGCCCTCTTGCCGCGCCCCTCGGCGACCACCGCCATTTTTTTGCGGTTCCGCGTGCTTCTGCCGATGGCGCCCTCAAATTCGCCTTCGGTCGGGTTCGGCACGCCCCAGACCACGGCCCGGTAGGCACGACCGATCGAATGATCGGCAAACTGCGAGGCGAGCCCTTTATGGGCGGCATCGTTCTTTGCCGCGATCAACAGACCGCTGGTGTCTTTGTCGAGCCGGTGCACGATCCCGGGACGGCGCACCCCGCCGATCCCCGAAAGACTGGCGCCGCAATGGGCGATCAGGGCGTTGACCAGCGTCCGATCGGGATTGCCTGCCGCAGGATGCACCACCAGCCCGGCCGGCTTGTCGATCACGATGACGTCGTCGTCTTCGAATACGACCTCCAAGTCCATCGCTTGGCCCTGGGGCACGGGATCGCTAGGCGCGGGGACTTGCAAGTCGATGCCCTGGCCGACCCGCACCTTCGCCGCCGGATCGACCGCCGTCGTCCCATCGACTCTCACGGCCTGGTCGACAATGAGCGCCTTCAACCGAGACCGCGAGATATCGGGACAGGATCGCGCCAAGAACTGATCCAGCCGTAGACCGGCATCGGCGTTGGACACAACAAGCTTGCGTTGCTCGCTCGATTCGGAAATGGTCTCAGCCGTCTTTTCGGGCGCCATGACAACTCGGAGCTTTGTGGAAACGTGCAGGCACTAAAGGCCCTCGTGATTTTGATGGGCGTGATGATCGTCGCCGCACTCGGCGTGATTGTCGTCACGATCATAAACCGCTCGCAAGACGCCGCGCAGCGGGCCAAACCGTATGAGAAGGAAATATCTCTGCCCGCCGGCGAAATTCTCGATATGACGAGCGGGCCCGGCGAGGTAACGCTGCGCTACCGCCTTCCCGACGGCACCGAGCAGCTCATCGTCATCGACACCGACCGCGGAAGGCTGCGCGGCATTCTGGGTATTGCTCGGCCGTGATCGTCGAAATGCCGACCCCGGTGATGCAGCACATCGCGGCCTGCGCGCTCGCACGATTTCCCGAGGAGGCATGCGGATTGTTGGTGGGGCGGCGCGCCAACGACAGCGTGACCGTGTCGCATGCCCAGGAAAGCCGAAACATCGCCGCCGAACCGCGCACCTCCTTCGAAGTCGACCCCGGCCTGCGCCTGCGCCTGCAACGCGCGTTACGGGAGGAGGGTGCGGAGATCGTCGGGATCTTTCATTCCCACCCTTCCGGTGACCCAACCCCCTCGGCCACTGATCAGGCCGCGATTTGGGAACCCGACCTCGTATGGTTGATCACGGCTGTCGAGGACGGCGCCGTCGGCGAGTCACGCATCTACGCCGCCGACAATACCGACCCGCCATCCTTTCGCCGCCTGGATATGAAACGCGCCTAAATGGATTTCCGCAGCGATAACGTCACCGGTGTCTGTCCGGAAATCATGGCCGCCATAGCGGCGGCCAACGACGGCTCGGCCGCGGCCTATGGCGAAGACGCCTGGACCGCACAGGTGCAGACCGCATTCAACGATCTGTTCGAGCGCGAGGTGACCGTCTTTCCCGTGGCCACCGGAACCGCCGCCAACGCACTATCCCTGGCCAGCGTCGCACCGGTCTACGGTGCGATTTATGCGCACGCCGCGGCCCATATCACGGTCGACGAATGCAATGCGCCCGAGTTCTATACCGGCGGCGCCAAGGTCGTGCCGGTACCGGGGGCGGACGGCAAGATGAGCGCGCAAGATGTCGCCGCCTTGCTTGCCAACGCCACACCGCACGGCCATCACAATGCGCAACCGGCTGCGGTCTCGCTCAGCCAAGCGACCGAGGTCGGCACCGTGTACGCCGTGGACGAGGTCGCCGCGATCGGTGCGGCGTGCCGCGATCACGCCGTGGCACTTCACGTGGACGGTGCGCGGATCGCCAACGCCGTGGTTCATCTGGGATGCTCGTTTGCCGACCTCACGTGGCGCGCCGGGGTCGACGTTCTGTCGTTCGGCGCCACCAAGAACGGCGCGATGGCGGCCGAAGCGGTCGTGTTCTTCAACCCCGATCAGGCATGCCGGATGCCGTACTTGCGTAAACGCGCCGGCCATTTGTTCTCGAAAATGCGGTTCCTCTCGGCGCAACTCGAAGCCTACCTGCGCGACGACGTGTGGCGTCGCAACGCATCTCACGCGAACGCCGCCGCAAAGCGCCTGGTCGACGGCGTCTCCGGATTGCCGGGTGTCGCCTTACGCCATCCACTCCAGGCCAACGAGATCTTCCTGCAGCTCCCCGCGGGGATAATCGCCGGGCTACAGGCCGACGGCTTTCATTTCCATCCTTGGGGCAACCCGACCGACAACGTCGTTCGCCTAGTGACCGGCTTTTCAACCGCGATGGCCGATGTCGATCGGTTCGTCATGCGCGCAACCGAACTCAGCGCCTAGACCCGGTACGGAAAAGCCGCGTACGCTCGAAGCTTGGCGCCGGGGAGGGCGATCATGATCCTGACCATCGTTGCGCTACCGCAACAGGCCTACGGCGATACCGCCACGGCGCGAAAACTTTTCGAAGAGGTCGCGCCGCGATTCCAAACAATCCCCGGCCTGCGCACCAAATATTTTGTTCGCGGCGCGCAGAGCGGCGGCGTCTACATTTGGGCCGATCGCGCGGCGGCTGAAAGCTACTTCACGCCGGCCTGGGCCGCGCGCATGGAACAAAGTTACGGCGCGGCACCGGACGTCACCTATCTCGACGTCCCCTGCGTCGTCGACAACGACGGCGGCACGATCGCGTTTCCGGACTAACAAGAGAAAAAGGGAGAGACACAAAATGACGGTCAAACGGGGCTTCGTCGACATTGCCGAAGGGCAGGTGCATTACCGGTACAAAGGCGCGGCAGAGGATGTACCGCTGCTCATGATGCATCCCGGCCCGACCTCGGCCCATGCCATCGTCCCGCTGATCGAGCGGCTCGGCGAAAAGCGTCAGGTCTTGGCCCCCGACCTCCTCGGCATGGGCGACTCGGCTGCACCCGCACACGACAAGACCGACATGACGTATTTTGCCGATGCGGCGCTCCGCACCGCCGATGCGCTCGGGCTCGAAACGTTCGATCTGTGGGGCTCGATGACCGGCGCCCACTGCGCCATCGAAATGGCGATCGCCAAGCCCGATCGGGTGCGCCGTCTCTATGTCGAAATGCTCCTGGACTACGACGAAGAAATGGAAAAGGCGCTGCAGGAAGGCCATGCGCCCAAGATCACCGTCGATCAAATCGGCAGTCAGCTCAACTTGCTGTGGCATCTCGCCCGCGATCAGCATCTCTTCTTTCCGTGGTTCACCCGCGATGCAGCCCATGCCCGCGCCGGCGGTCTGCCGTCCGCCGAGCAGCTCCACGAAAAAACCGTCGAGCTTCTCAAGGCCTGCCGCACCTACCACACGGCCCTCAACGCCGCTTTGCATCACAAAAGCGGCGAGCGCCTAGCCAAGGTCACGGTGCCGGTCATCGGCCCCGAATGGTTCAAGGAGTACTTGCCCAGCGCAACCGCGCGGGGTGACTTCTGCGTTGGCCCCTCGACCTCGCCCGCCGACCAAATCGACAAATCCGCCGCCGAGATCCTGCGTCACCTGGGCTAGGGCCTAGCCCCAGCCTTGACTCCAGCCGGGCCGCGTCGCAATTTGGCGCCAGCCCGCTGGCTTTGTCCCCATCGTCTAGCGGTTAGGACGCTGGCCTCTCACGCCGGAAACAGGGGTTCGATTCCCCTTGGGGACGCCACCGCTTTTTTGGGGCGCTGATTCAAAACGATTTTTTGGACATAAATGTCCCACCGAGCGCAACCACTATGGAAGTGGGACACTTTTGTTCACTTTCTGCCCCCGAAATCGATGAGGTGGATCGCATCTCCAGCCAGCCTACGGCGGTCTGCTCTCTTCGTGTAACGCTCCGCTTCCTCGATACTTTCCCACCCCCAGATCGCCATTAGCTGTTGAGTTGTTGCACCGTTGTTCGCGGCGAACGTCGCGCCGGCCTTTCGGAGCCCGTGCGCGGAACAATGCTGGAGTCCGGCCTCATCGCAGCGGTCCCTAAACCAATTGCCGAAGCCTGCCGGGGTGAACGGCTTCCCGTAAGACGTGACAAGCCAGTTGAGGTGCCCAGATGGGCATGCATTGATACTCGCCTGCAGGGCGGGAAGGATCGGAATCGAACGCTCTTTTCGTATTTGGTTTTTGCCTTTTGTCTCCACCCAATTGAGCCAACCACCGCTAACCATCTGGCTCCCAAACTTGACTGCGTCGGCTCGCCTGGCGCCGGTCAACAAGATTATGTCGATAGCTAATCTCGCTTTGCTCCCTATGACATGCCGGGACCAAAACTGCTGAACTTCTTCACCCGTCCAAGTGTGGTGCCCACCCGAAGAGTTTTTGATGCGTGCAACCTCTTTTGCCGGGTTTTCATCCGCGAAGCCGACCTCCGGGAGCATCGCCCACTTGAAAAGAGCCCTGATCACTTTTAACCGAGCGTTAGCAGCCTCTGGAAAATCAAGTTTTTCATCTCTGATCTTCGCTACGTGGCGCGGTTTCATAAGTCGGTATCGGTTGCTGCCTCGGTCGCCAACTTGGCAAACCTCCTCGAGTATTCTTCGTCGCGTTCTCCGCGTAGTTGGGTTTAGGGTCAGAAATGACGCAGATGCGAAGTACTGCTCAACCAACCACTTGAAAGTTCCGTGTTCGGCTGGAACTTGGCGCGTGTCGCGCTGAGGTTTGCCATTGAGTGCATTGCGGTAAGCAGCGAGAAACTCGAGCGAACCGAGCGGCTCTCGAATCCTCTTCTTTGTTCCGCCCCGGCGAAAATAGACCCGGACGTTTCCGTGCCGATCAACATCTTCAATTAGATATTTGAGATCGATGGTTCCGCTTTCGTCGGTGAGCCTGATCTTCACTGTCTGCTTCCTTCATCCCACTCGTTCGTCGGTTCGTCGTCCTTGGTCGGGAGGGCGGTAAAATATTCGTCGAGTTCAAGTCTATCAAAGACGATGCGCGAGTTGATGACCTTCGGCTTTGGCATTCGACCCTCCTCCACTAGATCATCAAGAAAGGACGGTGAAACCCCAACGTACTGTGCTGCCATTGGGCGACTGAGCCCTCGGGGTGCGAACGCTGCAATGGGTGGGCTACGGGGTTTAGCCATCTTCTTCAGCTCGATCCCGTGCGCCAGGTCCAATATTCGTCGAAAAGCCGCAACGCTTTCCAACTATAGTGCCCTGCGGTCCGCGGTTCGGTGGCGACCATGACCGTCGCACATTCTCCTCGCAGCCTTTTATCATGTAGCGGAACCAACCCGTTTCGCCTCCGCGCTCTCTCGCAGCTTTTTGAATGTCGAGAACCTTCGTTGTGCGGCCAAGCTGTTTGCGCAGATAGTTCTCGGTTGGCTTTAGTAGGCCATCGGGAATGTGAATCATTCCGTGCAAATGAGCTTCCTTATTGGTCGCCTCCAAAACCCAGATTTGCGTCAGAGGTACACCTCTCCGTCTCATCCAATCACGCAAGTTTCGGAATAGACGCTTTCTGCGCTGTCGATGTCCGCCGTCACCGGGTCCTTCTGCGCAGCCCCAATGAATCGTTATGATGTGGTCGAGCGGTTTCGCGATGTCCCGTGCAAAATTTCTAGCCTTTGAGAGAGACAAAACGTCCCCCGGCCTAAGAGCGTCGCTGACTCTCCTGCATCCTGGCATCAGTTGGAGGCCACTAGATAAGTGGGACGCAGATCGTCGGACGGTTTCGGTGGTGATCCATTTACCAAGCGGTCAGCGGGTATTGGGTCGCCCGGCAATCGAAACTGTGCGCGCGTTTTTTCACCCTCGTCGGAGTGGCGCGCGAGTTTCGACTGATCTAATGCCGCGAGAATACCGCTCTCAAACCTGTCTATGTGCTGGCAGATCGCCTCGATGGAGCATGGCGGCAGGGCGACATCTAATTCGCGGACTTGTTCTCTCACCAGGCCCATGACAGCGTGGGCGAAGGTCTGGTGAAAGGTGTGGCCGTCCCATTTGCGATTGCCGCGAACGCTACGGCTACGTTCGACTATCCACTGGGAATGATCCGACGCGATACGAATCTGTTCGTTGAGCGGAACGCTTGTCTTGCTCTTGGGCCGCCGGTGAAGTCCTGTTCGTGCAACGGCTCTGCTGACGTTCGCCGCAAGAGTGTCCAGGCGCCTGCAAAGTGTTTCTAACTCGTGAGGCAGCACGCCCTCATAGTCGTAGACTTTCAATCGAGCCAAGCCGAGGGCTGCGTCTGAGAGCGTCTTGTAAAACACGACGCTATCCCATCGTTCTTTGCCGTTCGCGACGCGACGGTTTTGGATCAGCCATTGATGAGGGTCGGTGGCAAGTCGGGTGTCCGCGTTGATGAGGATTTTCATTGCGGTTCTATGTACTCGCGAAACCGCCCTCCCATCAACGACACTCTATTTGGAATAGACTGTGGATAGTTGGGATAACTTGCCATCAACTAGCGAAGCTGCGGACATCGGCAGGCTTCCATCTAGACGACCCGGCACAGTCCAACGCGTATTTTTTCCGATCGAGAAAGACCTTACTCTGCTGGCAACGTGATCGCAGACGTTGCGATCAAAGCCCGCCATCATCCGGCATGACAGGCTCAATTTCCTCGACGAGGGTGTTGTTCGTGATTGCCCAGGTTGGGGCTTAGCCTAGTTCAATTCATCCCCAGGCGGCTCATACTCGCCAAGTTTCATCACCGATCGAAAACTCCCCAGCGAAAAAAAGATTCGCCTGGAGTGGCCGCCGGATCTATCTGGATTCCATGGTGTCATTGTTGCGGTCAAGCCAACCGGCCCGTTCGAGGTAGAGCAGCAGTTGGCCTGCAATGACCTTGTTTCCCGCATCATTATAGTGCACGCCGTCGGTGTAATATTGTTGGTTGCCGTCGAAAACACCACGCATATCGATGACATTCGATAACGCGTTCATCGCTGCCAAAGCTTGGGAGGCGAAAGAACGACCCCTCCTTTCAATATTTTCGCCACCCGCTAAGTACCTCCGGGCGACAAATTCATTCGTCAGGGCTTGATCAGCCTTCGAAAGCATCCCATCCCAAACCCCGCTTGGCTGAAAAACCTGAAGATGTCGGATGCCGCGCGATACTGTCGCAGCCTTCGTCATCGACACATACGAAGTGTAATACTCCACACCACGCCTAACCTCATCACGCCACCCCTGGTCGAGGATGCGCTCCTTCCAGTCAGATCCACTCTGCAGTTGTTCGATGCTCTTTCCCAGCTGCTCCTGATCTGCGAATTCAGTTTGGCGCCGTGCCCACGATTCCAACTGAAAAAACGACCAGCCGAGAAATGTGTAGCGATAAAACCTCCTTTTGAGATTGTTGATCATAACAACGGTCGGATAGGAAACAGATCGAAGCTCGCCGTTAGCCAGTTCGAACAGCCGATGGGAACTCTCGTTCATATAGTACGTGAACGGTCGATTATTCGTCGGCCTACAACAGTCGTTGGCCTCGCGCAGATCGTTGATGCCGTCCAAGCTTATGATAATGTCCGGTCGGAAGAACAGTATCTCATGGGTGAGCAAATCAAAGGTTTGGGGTGAAAAGTACCCGGGCTGTCCCGCATTGATGACTTGCGCTTGGGTGCCACCATCGCGCAACATTCTCTCGAGGAATCCGGATATGGTCGTTTCGAGACTTGATGCACCGTTTCCTTGCACGGTTGACCCACCCAAAATGAAGATCAACAGATTTTGTTTTTTGTCGATGACACGATCTTCAGCCGAGTTGCGAAGGAACCCGTATCTGTCTATGCCGCCCCCGTCCCTGCAGTGTGGGCTTTGTCGATAGACGTTTCCGAGAATGGGATGGACAAGGGTGCACTCTGCGAGGCCAAATGGATCAGAGTAGATAAGAGGATCGCCAGATAGGATCGGGTGAAAGCGAAGCCGCGGTCGGCCCTCCAGGGTCGCGTCGGGAAACCCGAGAAAGGTCGATGACGCATTGATCGCAATAAAGGCCAAGCTTTCGGCAAGAATCAAAAAGACGATTGGAGCAAACGCGAATAACAGGGCGTTCGACAACGCGCGCGCAAACCATCTCATAGTCGCAGAATCTCCTGTTTTCCTTAGTCGAATGTGCGAAAATCGTTTTTGGTTCTCGGCCTGTGAGTTCCTCTCCAATTAGGTTGAATGAGGAGAAATAGGATGACAACGGAAATCGGACAGACCTAGCGTGATTGCCCTCGATTGTGTTTGTGAGGCGTCACGATTGTGAATGCTCCCGAGACAATTCGCGTCAAGGGCGCCCAAAAAGGATCTTCCAATCGTGTCTTTGGCCTGGTGTTCGGCAGCGTATTCATTGCGTTGGCGTTTCTTCCCACGGTCACCGGACCCGGCCCGCTGCGTTGGTATCTTCTTGTACCCGCAGCGGTGTTCTGGGTGGCCGCTTTGTTCGTACCTCGAGTGCTGTCCCCCTTCAATTCCATGTGGACAAAGCTTGGACTGCTGATGCATCGAATCACGAATCCCATAGTCATGGCAGCTATATACTACGGGGTACTGACCCCAGTTGGCTTGGTTATTCGGATATCCGGCAAGGACCTGCTGAACTTGCGGCGCGACCCAGCTGCTAGCACCTATTGGCTGGTTCGCCACGATCATCGGCCTGCAAGTGAGGCCATGCGTGATCAGTTTTAAGGTGTAAGAAGTTGTCATTTCTGACCGAACTCTGGAGATTTCTCCATGCCCGAAAGAAGTTATGGCTGTTGCCGATAGTTCTGCTTTTGGTTCTGTTGGGCGGGATGCTCGTGCTCGCTGAAGGGTCTGTCGTAGCGCCTTTCATTTACACCATCTTCTAGGACGTGCGAATTCTTGGATTATCTGCGTTCTATCATGATAGCGCCGCCGCACTCCTTGTGGGAGGAGGCATTGTCGCGGCGGCGCAGGAAGAGCGTTTCACCCGAAAGAAACACGACAGCGCGTTCCCAAGACGGGCGATTGAGTATTGTCTCGGCGAAGCTGGAGTCTCTCTCAAACAGGTCGATTACGTCGTCTTCTACGACAAGCCCTTTCTCAAGTTCGAGCGCCTCCTGGAGTCGTACATAGCTTTTGCTCCGAAGGGCTTCTCATCTTTTCGAAATGCGTTGCCTGTATGGCTTAAAGAAAAGCTATTCCAACGATCCCTATTGAATAGGAGCCTCCGATACCTTGATCCAGAGTTTGACGAAAAGCGGTTGTTGTTTTCAGAGCATCATCAAAGCCACGCCGCTAGTGCGTTCTTTGCATCGCCGTTTGACCGCGCCGCGATCCTCACGATGGATGGCGTTGGGGAATGGGCAACCACGTCGGTTTCTCTGGGAAACGGCAACGACCTGAAGACTGTCCGTGAGCTTCACTTTCCTCATTCCCTTGGGCTTTTGTATTCCGCAATGACTCACTACCTCGGATTCAGAGTCAATTCCGGCGAGTACAAGGTCATGGGATTGGCCCCCTACGGAGAACCGAAGTTCACACAGGCCATACTCGACCACCTGGTTGATATAAAGGACGATGGCTCATTCCGTCTCAACATGGACTATTTTGATTTTGCGACTGGTACGCGAATGACCAACACGAGGTTCGACACGCTATTCCAAAGTGCTGCTCGTGAGCCGGAGGAGCTAATCACGCTACGACATATGGATCTGGCGGCATCCGTGCAGGCCGTTGTCGAGGAGATAGTTCTACGCATGACGCGCAGTCTTGCGAGGGAAACGGGTGAGAAGAACCTTTGTCTTGCCGGAGGAGTCGCGCTCAACTGTGTTTGCAACGGCAGGGTTTTGCGCGACGGTCGGTTCGACCGAATCTGGGTGCAACCAGCCTCGGGAGACGCGGGTGGTGCGATTGGTGCCGCATTGGCTGGTTACCACTCCTTTCTCGGGAAACCGCGGCTTGCTGACGAGCAAACGGACAAGATGCGTGGATCGTATCTAGGCCCGCACTTCTCTCAGCGTGAGATCGAGGACCGACTGAATGATGTGGGGGCGAAAACCACTGTCCTAGAAGATGGGGAACTTTTTGCTCGGGCGGTCAACGATCTTTGCGAACAGCGTGTTCTTGGGTGGTTTCAAGGACGAATGGAGTTCGGCCCTCGTGCTTTGGGGGCTCGATCGATCATCGCTGATCCGCGCGCGCCCGATATGCAAACCCACCTCAACCTCAAGATCAAGTATCGCGAGTCTTTTCGTCCATTTGCGCCAGCCATTTTGCGTGCAGCTTTGGAAGATTGGTTCGAGATTGATACGGACAGTCCGTACATGCTCATGGTCGCAGAGGTTATTCGGTCACGGCGCAGACAAATGACCGAGGACGAGCGTAGCCTCTTCGGAATTGACAAGCTCAAGGTTCCTAGATCCGAAATCCCGGCCGTCACGCACCTTGACTATTCGGCTCGAATCCAGACTGTTCATGAGGATACCAATCCACGTTTCCACGCGCTGCTCACCGCATTCAACGAAATGACCGGCTGCCCTGTTTTGGTGAATACAAGCTTTAACGTTCGCGGCGAGCCCATTGTTTGCACGCCCGAAGACGCGTTCCGATGCTTTATGGGCACTGATATGGATTCGCTGGCGATCGGGAATTGTTATCTGAGCAAAAATGATCAGGACCCTGAGTTGAAGGAGAACTATCGGGACCGCTTCAAGTTGGATTAGATGAATGGGGCGCTGATGTTTTCCTTCATGGAGCGAATTAACTCGGACACCTCGCGACGTTGCGCGATCGAGGCGGCAGAGTAGTAGCCATGTTTGTGGGCGTTCTGGTTGCCCTTGGGAGCACCCGTGGACTTGCCGCCATGCATCCGGCACCTACCGTTTGCCATCGCTGGCGAGCGGCAGAAAGTCCGTTGCCGCGTCCGGGCGCCGCATCGGGGACTCTTGTGCATCGGTAACTTGCTTTGCATGGGGTTGATCCTCCTTTTTTGCCGCTGCCCCACCCCCCCCCCCTCAACGGTTCCAACAACAGCCTGGCCACCTGCTTGGACGTGAACATGTTCAACGGTCATTTTCTGCTGTCCTTTTCCTCGATGCTTGTTGAGTGCGTCTAGCAGGGTTGCCCACGTGCGAGAAAGTTTGTTTGCTTGTGACAGCGACGCCTCTCTCCCCTCAAACGATTGATTTGGCAGCATGGCCCGTCGGTGGCACTCCATGACCGCCTCGTGTGCAGCGATGAGTTGAGCTGCGGCCATCCCCTCCAAGGTGTCCTTAGGAGCAATCCCAACTAGAGCGCCGGCGGAACCAGATAGCGCGCTGATATGAGAATTTGAGTATTTGCTTCCGGCTGGCGTCCAAAGAGATTCGCCGACTTGATTGGCAATTCGTTCGTTCCAGGCGTGGCAGTTTGAACCTCCGTATATCCGAGACTCAGCGCGTTCATTGGCCACAACCTCAACAATGTTTTTCGTCATTTTCTGACTTGATTCCTTACTAGTCGTGCCCCCCGAAATGCGCCTTAGCCCAAGGAGACGCGCCAAGGAAAGACAGCTGAACCACTTCAGTTTCCCTTATGTGATCAAGTAATTGCGGTCCCAGTGAAAAGCGGCTTGATTTGGTCATCTATGTAGAGCGACGGACACCGATCTGCCTGGCGATATGGACATCTTGGACTGCGAGAATGGAAACGACTCGCATTTAGACTCGTTCTCGAAACTCGATCGGGAACTTGGAAGATACCATCGGGATTTCAAGCCACGCGAGCAAGCTAACATCATCTATCTACGTCCGTCAGACTAGGCAGCTAATCGCGATTAAGCGTTGAGCCGCGAATCTACTATTTTTTTTGAGCACAAACCCCCTTTGAAAGCCGCCACTCTGCAAACATCGAAGAGTCTGTTGCCTCCACCCGGTGGCAATCATTCCGGGCGATCAAGACGGTGGGACACCAGCAAAAAGAAACCCCTGGAACCGTGTGGAACGATTCAGTGTCCCACTTTCCCGCAAGTCATTGATCCGGTTCGCTTGCTGTTGCCCCCTTGGGGACGCCAAGCTGCCGCCGCCGGGAACGGCGCTGCGGCATGCCATTT
>JAYONB010000006.1:0-195331 GCA_038121105.1 Alphaproteobacteria bacterium
ATTGGTGACCCCAACGGGAATCGAACCCGTGTCTCGACCTTGAAAGGGTCGTGTCCTAACCGCTAGACGATGGGGTCACGGCGGCCTTGCTTAAAGGGTGAAAGCCGTGGAATCAAGGGCGGTCGCGATGCAGGAACCGGCGGTCGCGGTGCGCCGCCGCAAGCCGCGATTTGCGCCGAAAAAGCTCCCTATTCGGGCACCACAATCAGGTCGGTTTTCATCGTCGTGAGGGGCTCGCAGCCGTCTTTGGTCACCCGGATCATGTCCTCAAGGTGCATCCCCCCGAAACCCAGCTCGTGGTAGGGCAGATCGACGTTGATCACCATGTTCTCCTCGAAGACGAGATCCCCTTGTGAGCCCGGCAGTTCCAGGCCGATCGGGATGGGATGATCGGTGTGCTCCAACCCGACGGAATGCGGTGTGGCGATGAAGAACCCGCGAAAACCCTCGCGTTCGATCGCCGAAAGGACCTTTTGGGTCATTTCGCGCCCCGTTACGCCGGGCTTGATGGTCTCGAACGCGGTTTGCCAACCGACCGACATCGCCTTGTTGCGTTCGACAATCTCGGGCGTGGGCTCACCGATGATGGCGGTACGGCCGATATCGCCGTGGTAATGCCCGTACTCGCCAAGGGCATCGAACATGATCGGCTCTCCGACTGGCGCTTGGTCATGGGACATCCCGCCCGGCCCTGCCGTGACATAGACCGCGCGGCCGCCTTGACGCGCCATTTCCATGCCATAGGCCAGCTCGATCTCGCCCCAAGTGACGCCCTTGCGCAGCGCTTTGATCCCGGCGTTGATGCCGTCTTCGTTGATGCGTGCGGCTTCGCGGATGATCGCGAGTTCGGCCTCCGACTTCACCATGCGAATTTCGCGGAAAATATTCGTGGCCTCGACGCCGGTTAGCCCCTCCAAACCAAGCGCGTTCATCCAGCCAATCGGTCGCGGATCATCGGTGCCGATCCTGCCTTTCTCGAGGCCCGCATCGCGCAATGCCTGGCGCAGCGCATAGGATGGCGTCGCCCGCGTTTTCTCGGCATGCGCCGCGCCCATCGCGCGCCATTTTTGTTCTTTTTCGGGCAGATTGTCTTCGTTGCGCACCGGCCATGCGAATACTGCCCCCGCATCGGGTTCCTCTGTCCCGGTGTCGTAGTCCCGCGAGCCCATAAGCGCCGGGTGCGAGTATGTCACCACATTGGGAACCCACGTCGGCATTTCGACCAAGCGCGACAATTCGACCGCCGTCATTACCAACGCTGCGGGCACATTCTCGTCGCGCGGCAACACTGCGTAATTGAAGAAGCTACGCCGCATGTTCATCAGCGCGCCCCAAAAATCGGTCAGGTAATAAATGTTGATCTGCGTGGACGCCAACAAACCGTCAAGGCCGTGTTTGTCCATCACCTCGTAAGCGCGCGGTTTGTTCAACAGCATGATCGTCCTCCCCTCGTGCAGCCTTTTGCCGCTGCCCACAGCTTAGCGAAAAAAAGCCGCCCTAGGCCGGGTTCACGATCAGTGCGTCACTCATCGAGGTCAGCGGGCGGAACCCCGTCTCGGTCACCACGACGGTGTCTTCGAGATGCATCGTGCCCCAACCCCACTCAAAGAAAGGCATGTCGACGTTGATCACCATGCCGGCCTGAAGCGCATAGTCGTTCCATTCGCCGTGCACCGTTGGGCCCATCGGGATCGGGTGATCGGTGTGTTCTAACCCCAAGGAGTGTGGCGAGACGTAGAAAAAATCGTCGAATCCGGCTTTCTGCACCGCCTCGATCACCTCGGCAATCAAAACACTGCGCTTCAGTCCGGGCCGGATGATTTCGCAGGCCCGCTCGAATCCGGCCCACATGGCGTCTGCCCGGCGACGCAGCAACGCGTCGGGTTCGCCCACGATAACTGTGCGACCAAAATCGCCGAAGTAGTTGCGGTATTCGCCAAGGGCGTCGATCAACAGCGGTTCGCCTGGCACGACCTTGCCATGGGGAAGCCCGCCGAGACCGGAAATGATGTGCCCGTTGCGCCCCCCACGCTTCGACATCTCGACATGGTAGACGGTCTCGATCTCGGGCCAGGTCGCACCCTCTCCGGCCGCCCCTGCTGCGGCAATGGCAGCGGCCTCGTTAATCTGCGCGGCTTGTTCGAGGATCGCCACCTCCTCATCGGATTTGACCATGCGAATCTCGCGAAAAATGTTGGTCGCATCGACCGGCTCGACGCCGGGCAACCCCATCTCGTGAAGCCACTCGATTACCCTGGGATCGTCACTCCCGATCCGACCCTGGGTCATCCCAGCATCGACCAGCGCGCGCTTGAGACCCCAAGCCGGCGTCGCCGCGAGGCGATCGGCGTGGGCTGCGGCGCGATCGGCCCAGGACTGCTCAAGCGGGGTGAGCGTCGCCCCGTCGCGGACCGGCCAGCCGGCCCACCGCGCCGCCGCGGGCTCCTCGCGCGTCGGATCGAATGCCGCGGCCGCATGCCGCTCGCGCCCCGAGTAATCCGAAAACGCGACGATATTGGGGACCCACGTGGGCCACACCGACAATCGCTCCAGCTTGACCGTCGGCAGCACCAAGGCCGCGGGCTGGTCCGTATCGCGGGGCAACAACCCGTACACCAGGTAGGGCCACCGGCCATCGGCCTGGGTATCCCAGTAGTCGGTCAAGTAGTAGATGTTGACGTGCTCGCGGGCGACAAGACCGGTCAGACCATGCCGGTCCATCACCTCTACAGCACGATCGCGATTGAGCAGCACGGATGGCTCGCTAGGCTCTAGAAATACGCGACTTCAGCCGGCGGCGGTGTGAGGCGCGGCTCGGGCATATTGACGATCCGAATCATCATCATGGTATGGCCAAGGCCGATTTCGTTGCAGAAGACGCGATAGGCCATAGCCTTCTCGGCGTCGTCCGACCGAAACGTGACCGGGACATGACCCGCCGGAAACTTGGGAAACCCCCAAGCATCGAACATGGCATAACCGATGTGGTTCTCGCGCACCCAGTCTTCGATTTTGCGTAGCAGCGCGACACCTTCGTCATATTCCCGCGACCACGGGTGCGGCCCGAAGGAGATATGAACGATGAATTGCAACCACTCGATTTTTTGCATCAGCACCCCGCCGAGTGTGCGTCTAGGATCGCGCACGGTCCAATAATCGCACGATTGAGCCGAAAAAACACCCCAGGGCGGCTAGCCGGAAGTGGGGCGACCCACTAACAGTTAGGCCAAGGCTGCATCTTCGATGGTGAGTTGCACGTCGTCCCGCCCGCCCCAAGTATCCGCGCGCAAATGCCCCGCCACGTGATAGCGCTCGTCACGGGCGCTCAGAAGCCCCAGACCAAGAGGCTGATCATGGCATCGGAACGCAATCGCCTTGACGCGTCCGCCCGCCTCACCGGCAAGCAAGCACCGCACGTGTTTTTCGCCCACGAGTTGCGGCTTGATAATGCGCGCGCTCGTCAGCGCAAAACGCGGCTCTCGGTTGCCGGCCCCGTATGGCCCGGCTTTTTCCAGCAGCGCCACTAAATCCGTGTTGGCCCCTTCGACCGCCAGCGCGCCATCGATGTTGATCACCGGTTGCTGGACGCGTTCCTCAACCGAGGCCGCCGCACGGGCACATAGAAAGTCCCGCAAGGCGGTGATCCGACCACTCTCGACGGTGAGCCCGGCCGCCATCGGATGGCCACCCCCGTTGACCAACAATCCTTCCTGTCGCGCGGCGATCACGGCGGCGCCGATATCGAACCCGGGAACCGACCGCGCCGACCCCTTGCCTTGGACTCCATCCGAACCGATGACCAGCGCGGGCCGGTCGAACCGATCTTTGAGGCGGCTGGCGACAATGCCGATCACGCCGGGATGCCAGCCTTCCGAGTCGACCACGATGATCGGATCGTCGGCGCGAAAGCCCTCCGCTTGTTCCAGCGCTTCGTGGGTCAACGCCTCCTCGATCATGCGCCTTTCCAGGTTGTGACGATCAAGTTGTTCGGCGATCTCGCGCGCCTCGACCGGATCGTTGGTCGACAACAACCGAGCACCGAGGTCCGAGCCCCCGACCCGTCCACCTGCGTTGACCCGGGGACCCAGAACGTAACCTAGGTGATAGGCGTCGATCCGTTCGCGAATGCCCGCTGCCGTTGCGAGCGCCGCGAAGCCCGGATTGCGCAATTGCCGGGCGACCTTGAGCCCCTGCGCCACCAACGCGCGATTAAATCCACGGATCGGCACCACGTCGCATACCGTGCCCAACGCCACGAGATCGAGGAGCGGCAACAGCGACGGCTCGGGGCGCGATTCGGCGAACCACCCGGCGTCGCGCAGCGTCCGGTTCAATGCCACGACAAGCAAAAAGGCGACACCCACAGCCGCAAGGTGAGCCAAGCCCGGCTCTTGGTCCAACCGGTTGGGATTGACGACGGCAAGCGCCGGTGGCAGCGCCGGCTCGGCCGCATGGTGATCGACCACGATGGTCTCCAGCCCGGCCGCGACACCCGCCGCGAGGGCTTCATGCGCGACGATGCCGCAATCGACGGTGACGACGATCTTGGCGCCATTGGCCGCAATCCGTTCCAGCGCGCCGGCGTTGGGCCCGTAGCCCTCCCGAAGCCGATCCGGCACGTAGACCTCTAACGTGCCGCCCACCATCTCGAAGTACCGTTTGAGAACCGCCGCCGACGTTGCGCCGTCCACGTCGTAATCGCCGAACACCGTAACCCGTTCGCCATCATGAATCGCTTTGGCAAGGCGTTGCGCCGCTAGGTCCATGTCTTTCAGGGTGGAGGGATCAGGCATGTCGTCGCGCATCGAAGGCGCGAGATAGCTTTCGCAAGTCTCGACCGTGACGCCGCGCGCGGCCAGGACACGTCCTAGGACCTCGGGAACGCTTAGCGTTTCGGCGATGGCTAGGGCTTGCCGCGGATCATGGGGTCGGGCGCGCCAACGCCGACCGGCCAACGATTGACGAACGTCTAGGAAAGGCGGCGCGACAGACGGCTCTTCCACGCCGGTTAGGTCTGGATCGTCCCTTTGAGCGCGCGGTCGACATCATGATTGGCGCGTATCCAACGGACCGTCCCGGTCCGCGCCCGCATCACGATCGACTCGGTCGTGACATGCGTCGCGTGACGCTTGACGCCTTGCAACATCGATCCATCGGTCACGCCTGTGGCCGCAAATAGAACGTCGCCATGCGCCAAGTCGTTCAGCGAATACTTGCGTTGCAAATCGTCAATGCCGGCTTTGTGCGCGCGACCGCGCTCGTCATCGTTACGAAACACCAGCCGGCCTTGCATCTGCCCGCCGATGCAGGTCAGCGCCGCCGCCGCGAGGACGCCTTCGGGCGCACCGCCCGTTCCCATATAGATATCGATACCGGTTCCCTGTTCGGCCGTGGCAATAACGCCAGCGACATCGCCGTCGGGGATTAGTTTGATCCGAGCGCCGGTGCTGCGAATGTCTTCGATGATCTTCGCGTGACGGGGTCGGTCAAGGACGCAAGCCATCAACTCCGATGCGGGAACCCCTTTGGCATCGGCCAGGGCCTGCATGTTTTCCGCCGTGCTGCGATCGAGATCGATCACGTCGGCAGGCAGACCACCGCCGACGGCGATTTTCTCCATATAGACATCGGGGGCGTGCAGAAAACCGCCGTCCTCGGCCATGGCGATGACGGCCAGGGCATTGGGACCGCCGGTCGCGGTAATCGTCGTGCCCTCCAATGGATCGAGCGCGATGTCGATTTTTGCGCCCTTACCCGAACCCACTTTTTCGCCGATATAGAGCATCGGAGCCTCGTCGCGCTCGCCCTCCCCAATCACGACCTTGCCGTCGAAATCGAGGTCGTTGAGCATCGTCCGCATGGCGTCGACAGCCGCTTGATCCGCCGCTTTCTCGTCGCCCAGCCCGATTAGGCGCGACGCCGCAATGGCGGCCGCCTCGGCCGTCCGAACCGCGCCCAAAACCAAGCTGCGATCTAGGCTCGCCTGCTCACTCATGCATAACTCCCTTTAGAGATTTTCTATCCTGATCATACACGGCGGATCGACCACCGCATCAAATGCGGAAATGCTTTTCAAGGCGGCCGCCAGACCCGCTTCAACGGTTTCGTGGGTCGTCATGATCACCGAGACGGGCTCGCCAGGGTCGCGGCCACGCTGCAACACCGATTCGATAGATACGTCATGATCGCGTAGGTGTGCGGCTACATCGGCCAGCACACCCGACTGATCGAGGACTTCCAACCGTAGGTAATAGGCCCCGTAGCGATCCTCGATCGAGACAGCCCTTCGCGCGACAAGGTCTGAGGACCTAATACCGAAGGGTGCGATTTTCAGCCCGCGCGCAATATCGACCAAATCGCCGACGACCGCCGATGCGGTCGGCCCCGCGCCCGCGCCCGGTCCCTCGAAGACCGTACGACCGACGAAATCGCCGTCCGCCAATACGGCGTTGAAAGCGCCGTCGACGTGCGCCATGGGCGAAGCCTCCGGCACCATGCAGGGGTGGACGCGCTGCGAAATGCCCTCGCCGCTGATCGTCGCAATTCCCAAGAGCTTGATGCGAAAGCCGAGTTCGCTGGCATGACGAATATCGGCGGCGGTCACATCGCGAATACCGGCGGTGTAGACGGCGGAAAAATCGACCGGCGCACCGAAAGCTACGCTGGAGACGATCGCCAACTTATGAGCGGTATCGATGCCGTGGACGTCAAATGTCGGATCGGCTTCGGCGTATCCCAACGATTGCGCTTCGGCGAGCACGTCATCGAATTCGCGTCCCGTCGCTTCCATCGTGGTGAGAATGTAATTGCAGGTCCCGTTCAATATGCCGTAGACGCGGCTGATGTGGTTGGCGGCCAAACCCTCTCGCAACGACTTGATGATCGGGATGCCGCCCGCGACCGCTGCCTCGAAGGAGAGCGCGACATCGTTCTTTTCAGCCAATCCGGCGAGCGTCGCCCCATGCATGGCGATCAAGGCCTTGTTGGCCGTCACCACAGGCTTGCCGGCCTCGAGCGCACCGGAGACAAGGTCCAAGGCAGGCCCGGAATCGCCACCGATAAGTTCGACCACCACGTCGACCTCATCGTCGTCGACCAATCCTCGGGGGTCGTCATGCCACCGCAAACCATCGAGATCGACGCCACGGTCCTTGGTCCGATCTCGCGCCGACACGGCCACGACGGAAAGCGAGCGCCCGCACCGATCGTGCAGGAGCTGTTGGTTGTCGCGCAGCAGGGCAAGCGTGCCCGCGCCGACCGTGCCAAGGCCGGCGACCCCGATCCGAACGACGTCGCTCATGAGGCCATTGCCGCCACGGACGTCGGACCGTTGACGCCATGATTGCGCATAAACCGCTTGATGTTGCGTGCGGCTTG
This sequence comes from Alphaproteobacteria bacterium, assembly GCA_038121105.1. GTDB lineage: Bacteria > Pseudomonadota > Alphaproteobacteria > SHVP01 > SHVP01 > CALJDF01. Next base: position 7,378 of record JAYONB010000006.1, read on the forward strand.
GCGAATGCGTTGCTCGTTCTCAACCAGTGCGATCCGCACGAAACCCTCGCCGTATTCGCCAAACCCGACGCCGGGCGAGACCGCGACATTGGCCTCGCGCAGCAGAAGCTTGGCAAACTCCAGCGAGCCGGCTTCCCTGAACGGCGCCGGCACCGGCGCCCAGGCGAACATGGTCGCTTCCGGTGGCGGCACGTCCCACCCGGATTGGGCAAAGGACGACACCAAGATGTCACGCCGCCGCTGATAGACCGCGCGAGCCTCATCGACGCAATCCTGCGGGCCGTTGAGAGCCGCCGTGGCCGCGACTTGAATGGGCGTAAATGCACCGTAGTCGAGATAGCTTTTGACCCGTGCCAGGGCCCCGATCAAGCGCTCGTTGCCACAAGCGAAACCGATCCGCCAGCCCGGCATCGAGTAGGTCTTGCTCATTGACGTGAACTCGACCGCGATGTCGCGAGCACCCTCGACCTCAAGGATCGACGGTGGCGGCTTGTTGTCGAAATAGATCTCGGCATAGGCCAAGTCAGAGACCACGAAAATCTCGTGCTTGCGGCAGAACGCAACAACCTCGCGATAAAAATCGAGATCAACCACTTCGGCCGTGGGGTTGGCCGGATAGCACAGGATCACCGCGACCGGTTTGGGAATGGAATGGCGTACCGCGCGTTCCAATGATTGCATCAGGTCCGCTTCCTCTCCACCGGGTAGGTGACGAAGGCTCGCACCCGCGATGATGAAGCCGAAGCTGTGGATCGGGTAGCTGGGATTGGGACACAGCACCACGTCGCCCGGCGCGGTGATGGCTTGCGCCAGATTGGCAAGTCCCTCTTTCGATCCCAGCGTGACGATGGCTTCTCGATTGGGATCGATCGTCACGTTGAAGCGGCGGTCGTAATAGGCCGCGATCGCCCGACGTAATCCGGGAATGCCGCGCGAACTGGAATAACGGTGGGTACGGGGATCCTGCGCCGCCTCGACCATCTTGTTGACGATATGTAGCGGCGTCGGCATATCGGGATTGCCCATCCCGAGATCGATGATGTCCTCCCCGGCCGCGCGCGCAGCCGCCTTCATCTCGTTCACTTCGGCGAACAGATAGGGCGGCAATCGCTGGATTCGATGGAACTCGCCATCCATGGGAGGCACCTCAGAAAGAAGCTCTGGGCCTGTCGCCGATCAAACCGGCGACGGGCCAACCAGTGGGCCGTTTCCTAGACCTAACTGGTGGAAAAATCGAGGAAGATTTCAGCGCGCCGATTGCCGACCTCGCCGGCAGGCATCGATTCGAAGAACGCCGGATCGGACGCGCCACGGGCCTCGACGAAAATGGCTTCGGGCGGCACCCCAAGACGGATCAACTCGCTGGCCACGGCCTGGGCGCGATCCAAGGACACCTTAAAGTTGGCTAGGTTGTGCTCGGCCACCGGCATGTTGCGGGTCTTGCTCGATGCGTGACCCACGACGCGAATTACGCCGCCTTGGGCTTTGTATTGCTCGGCGACCTGGCGCACGAGGGTCCGACCTGCGCGAGGAATCCGGGCCGAGTCATGGCCGAATTGAACTATTGTCGCGGCGGAATTGACGGCCGATTGCCCCTGGAACCCCGCAGGCTGCACGCCGCCGGTTTGGGCGATCGACCGTTCGGTGGCGGCAAGAGCTGCGTTGTAGGTATCGCGTACGATCGGCGACACCGGACGCTCGCCGGCCTGAATCGGCGCGGCGCTGGGCAAGCTGAACGTCGCATTAGCCGGAGCCGTGGAAACGGTCGACGCCGAGTCCTGCAGCATGCGGGCATAGGTCTGGCTCACCACGCTCTGTCCGGGTGCCACAGCAATGGTGGGTTGCGGCGGCGGCGTAAGCTGCGGCGCGGGAGCCTGGGCCACGACCGGCGCCTGCGCTACGGGTGCCGGTGCGGCCGGGGCTGGCGCTGTTGGCGCCTGACCGACTGTAACCGGGGCTCGCGGCACGGCAGGCGGAGCCGGGGCGCGGCGCTCGACAACCTGTGGCGCGACGCGGCGCGGTTCGACGGTCGTTGCGGGCGGCGTGGTCCGTCCTGACGTGATGGTTCGACGCGCATCGAGCGAATCCTCAGCCACCGAGCGGGTCGGGCGGGTTGCCGGCGTGACTCGGCGGGATTCAAGAATGCTGGGACGCGCCGGGGCCTCGGCCACTTGCTGGGTCGGCGCGGGCGCAGGCGCGGCTTCCGTGGCCGATTCCTGGCGCGGCGGCGGCGCTGGACGTGGTGCAGGTACCGGCGCCGGCGCAGGCGCGACCGCGGCAACCTGGGCGGGCTCATCGCGTCGAATCTCTTCGTCGGTGTATTGCGCGTTTTCGCGATCGGCAACCAGGCCCTGGGCCGTCTGCCGGCGCTCCTCCGCGGTCGAGGTCTCCGGGCGATCCGGAACCTCGCTCGCCGCCGGGAATGCCTCGTCATCGTCGTCGCTTGTGAAAACGCCGGTGACTTGGTCGTAGAGCCGAGAGGGGTTAGCCCAATCGGGTACCGACGAGCATGCCGCTAAGACCCCCGAGAGCACCACCACCAGGGCGACAGGGCGCAAATTCCCGCTAATCGACGTTTCGGTCCGGTTCGGGCGTTGATTCATTTGCCAGGTCCTCTATATCTCCCGCACGCGCGAGATCGCAGCCTATACGGCACTGGACGCAGATCAATTGCTTTGTCCAATACTCTTCCGCTGAGGCCCAACAAACCATAGTTTTCAAGGGCTTCGGGCGACATCATAAAGGGTTTTCTGATGACCGATCAACCGACCGACGCGGGCATCGAAGCGGCAACGGCACTGGGCGAGAATATGCAAAGGCTCGGCGCCCAGTGGCAGCGCCTTTTCCAGGTCTACATGCAGCAGTTGGGCGACACTGAAAAAGTTCCGTTCGACCCGGCCGCGGTCGGCCAAGCCTTCATGCGCCTGAGCGCCCAAATGCTCACCAATCCGCAGCGCCTGGCGGAAGCCCAGACCGCCCTTTGGCAGCAATACGCCGCCCTTTGGCAGACCGCGATCCAGGGCGAAGCGACGGAGCCCGTTGCCGCCCCCGAAAAAGGCGATCGCCGATTCAAAGACGCAGAGTGGAGCGAAAACCAGGTCTTCGACCTCTTGAAACAGTCCTACTTGATCACCGCCCGCTGGCTGCAAAAGACGGTTGGCGAAGTGGACGGGCTCGACGATGCGACGCGCCACAAAGTGGATTTCTACACACGCCAATTTGTCGATGCGATGTCGCCCACCAACTTCTTTCACACCAACCCGGAAGTGATCCGGACAACATTAGAAACACAAGGCGCAAATTTAGTTTCGGGCCTCGACAACCTGATCGACGACCTCGAGCGCGGGAAAGGCATCCGGCAGACCGACTTCGATGCGTTCGAGGTGGGCAAAAACCTGGCGACGACGCCAGGCAAGGTCGTCTTCCAGAACCGCCTCTTTCAGCTCATTCAGTATTCGCCCACGACCAAAGAAACCCGCGAATTGCCTCTCCTGATCTGTCCGCCGTGGATCAACAAGTACTACATCCTCGATCTCAAGCCTGAGAACTCGTTCGTCGCCTGGGCGGTCGCGCAAGGCTTCACGGTGTTCATGATTTCCTGGGTCAACCCCGACCAAAGTTATGCCGAGACATCGTTCGAAGACTACATGAACGAAGGCCTCCTCGCAGCGATGGACGCGACCCTCAAGGCCGCCGATCAGTCAAAGCTCAACGCCGTAGGCTATTGCGTCGGCGGTACGTTGCTTGCCACCACGTTGTCGGTCCTCGCGGCAAAAGGTGATGACCGAGTCAATGCCGCCACGTTCTTCACATCTGTTGTCGACTTCGACGAAGCCGGCGACTTAAGCGTTTTCATCGATGAAGAACAGCTCAAGTTGATCGACGAGGACATGGAAGAAACCGGCGTCCTCAACGGTCGACGTATCGCCAGCGCATTCAACATGATGCGCGCCAACGACCTCATATGGTCGTTTGTTGTAAACAACTACCTACTAGGCAAAGACCCCATCCCGTTCGATCTGTTGTATTGGAATGCGGATGGCACCAACATGCCGCACGCGATGCACGCCTACTATTTGCGCAACATGTACCTCAAGAACTTGTTGGCAAAACCAGGCGGGCTCGAAGTGGGCGGGGTGCCGGTCGATCTACGCAAGATCGATGTGCCGACGTACATATTGTCGACCAAAGAAGATCATATCGCACCCTGGACCTCGTGCTATCGCCTACCGCAACTCATCGGCGGCGCAAAGCGCTTCGTCTTGGCGCAATCAGGCCATGTCGCCGGCGTCATCAGCCCACCGGGCAAGACCAAGTACGGCCATTGGACCAACAACACGTTGCCAAAAGACCCTAAGGCGTGGCTCGCGGGCGCAACTCAGAAAGAAGGATCGTGGTGGCCCGACTGGGCGGCATGGCTGGCCAAGCGGTCGGGCAAGAAAGTCCCCGCCCGCGACCCCAGTAATGGCCGGCTAAAACCGATCGAAGACGCACCCGGGTCGTACGTCAAAAAAACGATCGACGACTAGGTTTCGATCTCTCCGGCACCCTCTTCGTCGCGCAGGAAGTTTTCGACGTCTTCGCTGTCGAATTCATCGAGATCGAATTCGTCAAGGCATTCACCCTCCACGACGCCGCGCTCGCAGCTGTCGGTGACTGACGCCTCATCGTCCGCCGCGCCATCGCCAGAGACAATTCCGGCAAACGGATCATCTTCTTCATCCGCTGGCGGCAGGTTGTCGACATCGACATCTTCTTGGGGGATCGCGGGCGGCGCGGCCGGCCTGTCCTCTGTTCCGACCGGCGCCCGATCCGGCGGCAATACCGCAGGGATACGCTCGATCGATTGGGGGCGCTCCGGGGGCGGCGGCAACAGCGCGAATTCCTGTCGTAGATTTTCTTCGGACAACTTCAGCTTGCCGAAAACCAACTGATAGAAGCCGTCGCCCGTGTCTTCGGCAAGACCGGCGCCGCGATCGAATCTCTCGTAGGTCAATTCGCCTTGAATGAAGCGACCGTCTTCGCACCTCATCATGAGCCGCGTCGTGGTGCCGGGTGCGACGCGATCGATCCCACCTACGCCAGTGATACCGCGACACTCGGTCTTGTCGCCAACGCCAAACAGGGTGATCGCCGAGGTCGGTTCGCCGTAGACCGTCTCGAACGTACCGACCAACAACGCGTCCGATGTTGTCTCGCGCGCTGCGATGAATAGCGTCTTCGCGGGCAAGGTTGGCGCACATCCGGCCACGGCACCGAGCAGAAGCAGCAGCCCGTAGCGCCTTCGGCATCCCAACCAAGCGCGTATGCGTTGTGGGAATATCAAACCGTGGACCGCCTAGCTCTCGTCACGTTCACACCGATACCGTGTCGCTCATTTGCTGACCCAACGCCTCACGATACTCCGCCGCCATTCGACTGTAGTGCGTTGCCGTCGCGGCATTATACGCGATCTCGTCCTCGGTGAGATCGCGCATGTATTTGGCGGGACGGCCACCCCACAAAGTGCCGGTCGGCACACGCTTTCGCGGCGTCAGCAAGGCCCCCGCGGCCAGCATCGCGTCGGTCTCAACCTCGGCTTCGTCCATGACCGTGGCCCCCATCCCGATAAAGCACCGGGAATGAAGACGGCAGGCGTGCAGCAAGACCATATGACCGACGGTCACTTCGTCGCCGATCAACGCTTGGCCGGGCTCCTTCCGACTGACGTGAACGACGGTGCCGTCCTGTAGATTGGTTCGGGCCCCGATCCGGATCGAGTTGACGTCGCCGCGCAGAGTGCATTGGAACCAGACGTTGGCCCCTTCGCCGATCTCGACATCGCCGATCAAGCTGGCGCCGGGCGCGATGAAGACATCCGGTGCGATGGTCGGCATCACGCCGCGGTAGGGAAGAATGACTCCGGTCGAAGTCACGCGGGCCGACTAGGGGAACATCGGTCGTTGTTCGAGCGCCCGTGTCTCGGGCAGATCGCACATGACGTTCATATTCTGGACGGCCTGCCCCGATGCGCCTTTCACCAGGTTGTCGATCACCGACACCACGATCGCACGGCCCTTCATCCGGTCTTCGAACACGCCGAGAAGACTATGGTTGGAACCCCGCACATGGCGTGTTGCAGGCGCTACCCCCTCCGGCACCACGCCGACAAAGGGTTCGTCGTTGTAGCGCGCCGCCAAAGTAGTCCGCAGATCGGCGGCTGTGGCGCCCCCCACCATCCGGACGTAGATCGTCGACAGAATACCGCGGTTCATCGGTATGAGATGCGGCGTGAAGTTGACGGTCAGCGACCGACCGGCGGCCCGGGCCAACTCCTGCTCGATCTCCGGTCCGTGGCGATGCCCGCCAAGCCCGTAGGCGTGAATACCTTCGGCGACCTCGCCATAGAGATTCGCTTCTTTGGCCGCACGCCCCGCCCCGGTCACGCCCGATTTGGAATCGATGATGATGTCATCGGGATCGATCTGCCCTGCCTCGATCAGCGGCACCAACGGCAGCAACGCGCTAGCGGGATAGCACCCGGGGCAGGCGACGAGCCGCGCCTGGGCGATATCGGTCCGGTTGAATTCGGTCAGACCGTAAACCGCCTGCGTTTGAAGTTGCGGCGCCCGATGGGGATGACCGTACCATTGAGCATAGGTGTCGCCGTCTTCGATCCGGAAATCTGCCGACAGATCGATCACCCGCACCCCCTCGGGGATACCCGCGATCAAGTCCTCGCGCCGTTCCTCGATCATTTCGTCCACGACATCGTGCCCGGTGTGGTGCAACAGCCCGGCGACGATTTCCTGGGTGGTGCCGTGCGGCAACGCGCAGAAGATGATGTCGACTTCAATACCGGCCCATTCGACCTCGTCGATCTTGATCAGGTTCGGCAAGTTCAGACCGAACAAATGGGGGAAGACCTCGCTGATCGGTTTGCCGGCGTGGCGATCGGCGGTGAGCAGAACGATCTCTACGTCAGGATGGTTGACGAGCAACCGGATCAATTCGGCGCCGGTGTAGCCACTCGCGCCGAGAATACCGATCCGAATCTTTTTTCCTTCGTGTGACATGTGCGTCTCCCACGTCGGGCATCAAATGCCCATAAAAAAGGGGCGTCCGTCAAGACGCCCCTCGTTATTCGCAAAAGCTGACGGATTAACGTTTTGAGAACTGGAAGCTTCGTCGGGCCTTGGCCTTACCGTACTTCTTACGCTCGACCACGCGGCTGTCGCGGGTCAGGAAGCCGTTCTTCTTCAGTACAGGGCGAAGCGCCGGCTCATAGCGGGTTAGAGCTTGGCTGATACCGTGACGAACCGCACCGGCCTGTCCCGACAACCCACCGCCTGTCACCGTGCAGATGACGTCGTACTGACCCTCTCGTCCGGCGGTCGCCAGCGGCTGGTTGATGATCATCCGCAGCACCGGGCGGGCGAAATAGGTTTCGCTTTCTTTCCCGTTGATCGTGACGCGTCCGGCACCAGGCTTGATCCAAACCCGCGCGACGGCATCCTTCCGGCGACCGGTCGCGTAGGACCGGCCCTGGGGGTCGATCTGCGGCTCGGCCGGGGCAACCTCAACGGTGTCCACCGCTTCGGGTGCGGCGGGCGCATCGGATGTCGTCGTGCCGGCTGCGTCAGTCAGCGTCTTGAGATCGGAAAGCGATTGTCTTTCGTCGGCCATAACTAGGCAGCCCTACTGTTCTTGGAATTCATTGCGGCAACATCCAGCACCTCGGGGTTCTGGGCCTCGTGCGGATGTGCGGCGCCGGCGTAGACCTTGAGGTGGCCCAATTGCTTGCGCGCCAACGGGCTCTCTTTCGGGAGCATGCGCTGAACCGCCATCATGATGGCGCGTTCGGGATGGGCGCCTTCAAGCACCTCGCCCGCGGTGCGCTGTTTGATGCCGCCCGGATAGCCGGTGTGCCGGTAGTAAATTTTCTTCTCGAGCTTGCGCCCGGTCAGCCGCACCTTTTCGGCATTAACGACGATAACGTGATCGCCACAGTCGACATGCGGGGTGTACATCGGCTTGTGCTTGCCCCGAAGGCGGTCGACGATGACCGCGGCCATACGGCCCAAAATCAGGCCTTCGGCGTCGATCAAGTACCACTTCTTCTGGACTTCGGCGGGTTTTGCAGAGTAGGTCTTCATGGTCTTAGCGTCCTTTGGCGGGGCTCCCCGCAATGGCGCGCGAGTATGCCGTCGAATTTGTAGATGTCAACGATTTCGCACCAGATTTCATAGGGTTAGCTATGCGGTATTTAAATACCGCATTCGATAGCCGTTTCGGTGCGACACCCACGCCATCGCCCCCTTGGGAGCTTCCGAGACCCGCTATGACACCGACCCCGGCCGCTGAAACCGACCCCATAGTCCGCCGTGCCGAATCGAACGGGGTGGTGCGCTTGACCCTTAATCGACCGCAGGCGCGCAATAGCCTGAGTCGTGCCCTGATGGGCGCGCTAGAGGACGCCTTGGACGACATCGCCCAGAGCGATGCGCGTGTCGTGATCCTCGGGGGCGCCGGACCCGCCTTTTGCGCTGGGCACGACCTCAAGGAAATTCGCGCCGACGCGCGACGCGAGTCTTACGAAGCACTGTTCGCCCAATGCAGCCGCCTCATGCAGGCGATCGTCACCCTGCCCCAGCCCGTGATAGCCCAGATCCACGGACCGGCCTCCGCCGCCGGGTGTCAATTAGTGGCGACATGCGACCTCGCCCTCGCCGGTCGATCGGCGCGTTTTGCGACCCCGGGGGTCAATATCGGCCTGTTTTGTTCCACGCCGATGGTCGCCCTGACCCGGAACCTCGCGCCCAAACACGCGATGGAAATGCTGCTCACCGGCGAGATGTACGACGCCGAGGCCGCCGCGCGAATGGGGCTCGTGAACCGTGTCGTCGATGACGATGCGCTTGAGACCGCGACCGACACGTTGGCACGCCAAATCGCGACCAAATCGCGGGCCACGGTGACCATCGGCAAGGAAGCCTTCTACCGGCAGCGTGAGATGGACCTCGCCGCGGCGTACGACTATGCCTCTCGCGTAATGACAGAGAACATGCTGAAAGACGACGCCGAAGAGGGCATCGACGCCTTCATCGAAAAGCGCGATCCGGTCTGGAAGGACACGTGATGAACCACGACCGCTACGAGGACGACTACATCCGCGGCATATTGCGCGAGACCGAGGTCATCGCAATGGTCGGGGCCAGTTCGAATTGGAACCGACCGAGCTACTTTGCGATGAAGTATCTCCAGCGCAAACATTTCCGGGTTATCCCGGTCAATCCTCGCGAAGCCGGGAACAAGATTCTCGGTGAAACAGTCTACGCCGCCCTCGCCGACATTCCCGACAAGATCGACATGGTCGATGTCTTTCGCAATTCAGAAGCAGCCGGACCAATCGCCGACGAAGCGATAGCGGTCGGCGCGAAAACGCTGTGGATGCAGCTCGGCGTCCGTAACGACGCGGCGGCAGAGCGCGCAGAAGCTGCGGGCTTGCGTGTCGTGATGAACCGCTGCCCCAAGATCGAATTCGGCCGCCTTTCGCGTGAGATCGGTTGGATGGGAATCAATACCGGCGTTATCAGCAGCAAGCGCCGTTCAAAAATCTAAGAAAAGGAAATCAACCTCATGGCTGACGACAATATCTCTTACGGCTTCGAAACCCTTGCCGTACATGCCGGCGCGGCGCCCGATCCCGTCACCGGATCTCGCGCGACGCCCATCCACCAAACCACATCGTTCGTTTTTGACGACGTCGACCACGCCGCTTCACTGTTCAATCTGCAGGCCTTCGGCAACATCTACACCCGATTGACCAACCCGACGGTCGCCGTACTCGAACAACGTCTTGCGGGTCTCGAGGGTGGCCGCGGCGCCGTGGCCGCCGCGTCCGGGCACGCCGCACAACTGATGGCGTTCCACGTGCTGATGGAGGCCGGCGATCATTTCATTGCCGCCAAACAGCTCTATGGCGGTTCGCTCACCCAGTTCGGGCAGTCGTTCAAGAAGTTCGGCTGGGAAGGCACCACCGTCGACGCTACCAACGTGCAGAACTTCCGCGACGCCATGCGCCCCAACACCAAAGCGATCTTCATCGAGAACCTTGCCAACCCCGGCGGCGTGGTCGTCGATCTGGAAGCGGTGGCTGCGGTCGCCCACGAGGCCGGCATCCCGTTGATCGTCGACAATACCTTGGCAACGCCGTTCCTGTGCCGCCCGTTCGAATGGGGCGCCGACATCGCCGTCCATTCTCTAACGAAGTTCCTCGGCGGACACGGCAATTCGCTGGGCGGCATGATCGTGGAGTCCGGCAAATTCGATTGGGCTCAAAACGACAAGTACCCGGCCCTTACCCAACCCAACCCGTCCTATCACGGACTGAAATTTTTCGAGACCTTCGGCGACATGGCCTATTCGGTGGCGATCCGCGCACTGTCCTTGCGCGACTTGGGCCCCGCCCTGAGCCCGACCAACGCGTTCTACATTCTCAACGGCATCGAAACGTTGCCGCTACGGATGGAGCGCCATTGCGACAACGCGCTCAAGGTTGCCGAGTTCCTGGAAGGCCATGCAAAGGTCGATTGGGTTTCCTACGCTGGATTGAAATCGAGCCCCTACTACGACTTGGGCCAAAAATACCTACCGCGCGGCGCCGGCGCCGTCTTCACATTCGGCGTCAAAGGCGGCTTCGAATCGGGCGTCACGTTGGTCGAGAATGTCGAGCTGTTCTCGCATCTCGCCAACATCGGCGATACCCGCAGCCTAATCATCCACCCGGCATCGACCACACACCGTCAATTGGAAGAAGCCGAGCTGATTGCGGCAGGCGCGGGCCCGGATGTCGTGCGGCTCTCGGTCGGGATCGAAAACGTCGAGGACATCATTCGCGACCTCGATCAGGCGCTCGCGAAAGTCTAGTCAGCCCGCCACAAGAATGGCCGCCGCGGTGATCGTGACCAACGACACCGCGGTTTGGAACGTAATCAACCCGGCCATTAGGGGCGCATCGGCGTTCATGCGTTGCGCCATGATGAACCCCGACGATGAAGTTGGCATTGCGGCGTAGAGGACCAATGCGGCGGCGCCGACGGGCTCGACACCGAACCACCACGCCACCGCCGCTACCAACACGGGCAAACCGATCAAGCTGAGCGCCGAGGTTGATAGGACCTGTCGACCCGCGGCCCGGGCCGCAGCTAGGTCCACCCCAGCACCAACGGCGAAAAGCCCGATCGGAAGGGCGGCACGCCCGATCACTTCCAGGGCCGCGAAATCATCAAGGAAAGGCCCAGCGCCAACCGCGTTCAAAAACAGTCCGATAAACACGCTTAAGATCAGCGGATTGCGCGCCACCTGCAGAACCGCGTGCCGGGCCCCAGCCGCCTGCGCCCCGGAACGGGCGAACATGTAGACCGCGAGAATAAGCCCGGCGGGAATCCAAACCGCAATGACGATCGAGATTTGGGCCAGCGCGTCTGCCCCTAGGACCGCCAAACAAGTTGCGATTCCCATATAGCCGTTGGGTCGCACGACCCCGTGGAAAATACTCCCGAAGGCGCCCGGCTCGATCCGGAAAACCCAACGCGCCCCGATGAGTACAAGCGTGACGACCGCCAACGCCGCCGCAACCGTCGCCACCATCGGCCCGGCATCGAGTTCGTTGAGACGACCGGTGGCGATCGCGTCGATCACCAATGCAGGCAAGAGAATGTAAAACGTGAGCTTTTCGGCCGGCGCCCAAAACGTATCGGGCAGGAACGCCGCGCGTTTCATCGCGTAGCCGATCCCGATCGGGACAAAGACCGCAAGGACGAGAAGAAAAATCTGCAACACGAGTGGCTTAGTCGCCCTCGCCCGTTGCGACGGGCGCTTGCGCCGAAACCGTAAGCCGATCACGCGGCAACAGGCTGGCCGTTAGCCCGGCGCAGGCCGCAAACAGCGCCAACGCGATAAAAAGGAAATCCAGCGACCCCGTCCAATCGGCGATCGCCGGCACCAAGGCCACGCCAAGCGTGCTAACCCCCAACGTGAGCACGAACTTCACCCCGAACATGCGCCCCCGCCACGCCAACGGCGTGTAGCGCGCGAGCAGCGCATTCTCTGCCGGCTGCCCGGCCACGTTCAGGCCGACCATTGCGATCGCCAATACGACAAGGCCGTAGTTGAACGTGAGGAAAGCCACTAAAATGACCGGGATTTGCAGAATCTGGGTCCACATATAGACCCGCTTGAGCGAGAACCGATCGGCCAATTCACCACCGATCAGTTGGGTCCCCGCCGAGACGGCATAGACGAAAGCCACCAACGAACCCGCCGCTAAAGCACCGCCGTCCGCCACCAAACGGTCGGCAAAGATTTTCGGCATGGCAACCGAGGTGCTTTGAAAAATCAGCCCGACCGCAATCACGGTCGCAAACAACGCGAGAAAGGCCCGTCGAACATCGTGCGCCGGCAACGCCTGCGCGGCGTCGTGCGGCGCCCCTCGCGTTTCGCGCACCCCGCCACCCACGATGAGCAGGACAAAAACAGCACCCACCGCGATGGAAATCTGGCCCGGCACCAGAAAGGCCGCGCGCCATCCGAAGAACTCGGCCAGCACCCCCGCGACGAGCGCGGCACCGGCCGTCCCCATGCTGCCGAACACGCCGTTGATGCCCAGGGCGCGACCGGGATTCGGTGCATTCCGCACCAGCCAAGAAATACCGACCGGATGATAGATCGCCGCAAAGGTGCCGATGGCCGTAAGGCCGATCAACAACCCGAGGCGTCCATCGGCCAACCCGGTTACAACCGCCGCGCCGCCGACGCCGAAGAAGAATACCGCCATCATACCGGGCGCACTCCAACGATCGCCAAGCCAACCCGCCGGTAATGCGGCAACGCCGAACATCACGAACCCCGGCACCGCCAGCCACTGGAGATCGGCATAGGTGAACCCGAACTCGGTCTCGATGACCAGAACGACGGTCGCATAGAGTAGGACGAACATATGCGCAAAGGTATGTGCGACCGAAGACACCGCCAGCGCAATCCGCGTATCGCGATGGCCGAGCGACCCCCCCCTGCTCATCGGTCGGAACGTGCGGATGCGCCGGTCGTTTGGTCGGCGATCCATTGGAGATAAGCGGGATTGCCCCCATCGATCGGCAACGCCACGACGCAAGGGCACGCATAGGAATGCAGCGCTTTTACTCGCTCGGTCAGCGGCGTCACCAAGTCGGCTTGGGTCTTGAGAACCAACACCACTTCGGCGTCTTCCTGCACCGCCCCCTCCCACCAATAGATCGAAGTCACAGGGTCGATCGCGTTGGCACACGCGGCCAGGCGCTCCTGCACCAAGGCGCGACCGATCGCGACGGCCTCATCACGGCTCTCGGCCGTGATGTACACGAAACGAGCGGCGCTCATCGGTTGGTTCGCCGCGTGGCGTGCAGCGCGAGGATCGCCGTGGAGAACAAGATCATCCCGCCGGCTTGGTGCGTTGCCGCCAACGGCACGGGTACTACGAAGATCAACGTGGCAATGCCCAGCAACACCTGGCCGATCGCCACGAACGCCAACGCGTTGATCCACCAAGACACGCGCTCGTCCACCGGAATCCACTGGTGAACCAACCAGAACAACAATACCGCCGTGACCGTGGCAATCCCAAACAGGCGATGGGTAAATTGGATGGTGATGGTGTTTTCGAAAAAATTGATCACCGTCGGCGTGTGATCGAAAAGGCCCGGCGGGACCCAGCGTCCGTCCATCAACGGAAAGGTGTTGTATGTCAGACCGGCATCCGTGCCGGCGACGAACCCACCGGAAAGAATCACGATAAATACCCAGGGCACGAGGAGCCGAAGCCCCGCCCGCGCCGTAGCATTCTTCGCGGCCCCCGTCGCGGGGTGCAAAAGCGCAAGCGCGATCCAGAGCATGTAGCCGTAGATCAAGACGGCGAGCCCGAGATGTGCGGTCAAACGATATTGACTGACGTCGGGTCGATCGACGAGCCCGCTTTGCACCATGAACCACCCGAGCAAACCTTGCAGACCGCCCAGCACAAACAGCGCGACCATCCGGGGCACCATCGGCCCGCTGATGCGCCCGGTCAGCACGAAAAACAAGAACGGCACCAAAAAGACGATGCCGATCACGCGACCCAGTAGGCGGTGGGCATATTCGAACCAATAGATCGATTTGAATTCGCCGAGGGTCATCCCTGCGTTGATCTTTTGGTACTCGGGAAAGGCGCGATAACGCTCGAACACCTCGGCCCAGGCCGCCTCGTTGAGCGGGGGCAGAACCCCCATAAACGGGCGCCAATCGACGATCGAGAGTCCCGAATCTGTGAGCCGGGTAACGCCTCCCAAAATCACCATCGCGAAAACCAAGCCGCAAACGACGACCAACCACCACCCCACCGGGGCGGTGGATCGCGAAAAACCACCGGACTGCCCGGGGTATAAGGCCAAGGTTTGGGTCACGGGCGGAACGTATCAGGGTTGGGCCGCATCGGCAGTAGGGGCGCGGCGCGACCGGTTGTCACAGAAATCTGGCCCGCCGTTTACCTTTGATTCACGGTGGTTTGCAAGAATATCTTGTACGAGATTCTAAGATTGATACGATATCTAGGGCCCAAAGGCGGACGAACGTGCCTATTTGGTTGAACAAGCCCTCGGGGAGGACGGCGAAGCCATAGACCGACCGGTCCTAGGAGGGATCCCCATGCGCCCTTTTTGCCTCTAGCCCTCGGCACAGCCCTGGCCACCTCGGTCATGGTGCCCCACGCCGCCGCCCAAACCCGAATCTGCGGCGCATACGACGTCATCACCGCCAAACTCGCAGCCCAATTCGGCGAACAAGCGATCGCCTCGGGCACGTCCCACAACGGCCGCGCTTATGTCGAAATCTGGGCCTCGGAAAAGAGCGGGACGTGGTCGGTGGTGACCGTCATGCCTAACGGTATGTCCTGTCTGACATCGGCCGGTCAGGATTTTCAGCCACTGACGGGCGAAGCCGCCAAAGGTCGGTTGCCGGTGACCTAGTTACTTGGCGGCGGCGAAGACACCGACAGCGCTGTAGCCGCCGCCGTCGACCTTGAACTGACCGCCCATCTCCGCGGCAACATCGCCGCCGCCCGACATAAACGAGCCGGTGTATCCACCGGTGCGCCCGGCGCCCGCAATGGTTCCGGCAAACTTGTGGCGCGCTCCGTCGGCCGTGATCGCCAAACCCGTCCCGGCATAGTTTGCACCGTCGAAGTTCGAGATGTTGAACGTACTGGCCGAGGTATTGTCGAAATTCACCGTCGCCGACAGACTGCCAATGGCTTGGTAGACTTGGCTGTTGGTGAACACTGTCCCGATGGCGTGGCCGCTATAAGTCGCGGTGCCTTGCAACGCATTGACCGCCGCAAGCCCAGCGATTTCGCCCACGACATAGTTGGCCAAATGAATCATCTCGGACGAACTGGCCGAGTTCGCGATCCTTCCGCCCCAGAATCCCCAGGTAAGATATTTGCAGTCGCAGGTCGACACGCCGCTCGGAAGGAAGCTCGCGGCAAACTCGCTCGACGACCCGACACTCACAAAGGCGATGTTTGATTCGTCTTGCGGCGCGGAATTGATTGTCACGCTGCCGCTGTTGTCTTGACTTCCGCCCGCCATCGTTTGGTCGTCGATAAACACGCTATCGCCCGAGGTCGCGTTCCCGTCGCCGAACGCCGCGTCCTTGTCGCCCCAGGCGATCTGAAACGTCGGCCCCGTACCGAAAGCGTTGTCGAACTTGAACGCCCCTTGCACTTTGTTGGTTGTCGCGCTGGTTTTCAGCGAGGCATCGAAACTGTTGCCGTTGAGACCTTGGAACATCGTTGTCGTCGACAACGCACCCGCTACCTCGGTCTGGTAGGCCCCACCAAGGTAGCCACCCATCGTACGTGTGCTGCGCGCGCCCAGAGTTGAGGTGGCCGGGACGGCGACGACGGTGGGAAAAAACGTCGTGGTTTGCGGCGACCCACCTGGATTGAAGCGCGTCGCCCCGGTGGTGCTCACGGTCGAGTCGTTCAAGTCGACTTGGGCGCTCTCCAATACGAAATGAGATGCGTTTGGTCCGAAGAAATCGTTGCCCAGGCTGTCGTCGGCGGACGACAATTCGGAGTCGGTCACGGTCGGTAGCTTCACGAGGTTCTGCCGCGCTGTGCCGATCGCGCCGCCGCGGAGGAACGCCCGTCCGTTCGAATCGACCAACACACGACCACCCCCCAGGGCCATCACCGACTTCTGAGACGTGCCCTGTCCGGTGATCGAAATCGTGCGGAACCCAAATGAGCGTTGTGCCGTACTGGATCCGGACACATCCCAGTAGATCGCCGCATCGGCTACGCCCTCGGCCTGCGGCACCGTAATGCCCGACGAGTCCGTTTGGCGCATGAACGGCACCACCGAGGCCAACCCGAAATCGTCTTGAAGCGCATAAAACGTTGCGCCCGATGTCGGGATGGAACCTGTCGGCTGGCCGGCAAACCCGACGATTCGATTCGTCGGGTTTGCCGTCTCGACCCCCTCGAGAAACAGGAACTGCGTCGTCGGAAAGAAAGTCACTTCCCCGGTGAAAGCGCCGTTCGGCGAGGACGTCGCCGTCGACGAAATAATGCCGGTGGTGCCGTTGCCAATGACCGGGAACTTAAAAGTGTTGCTGCCAAACGTCGCCGTAAACACGCCCGAGGCAAGCGATGCACCGGAAAACGGCACGTTGCTCGCGGAAGTCTGGTCCGCCGTGCCAGCGAGACGCGAGAACGAGCGTTTATGGCGCCCCGACAAATTCGATGCCGAGGGCAACAGGTTTTGCTGCAGCGCATTGTTCTGTTGCGCTTGATCAAGCGTGTCGCCCGGTTGCGGTCCCTCCGCATCCCCGCCGATCGCCGCAAGCACTGGTCGGGCGAACGCCACCACAATGGGCGACGCCAGCGCCCGTGGTGCCCGTTGGGAACCCTGCGCTCCTAGGCTGGTCTCGGCGACATCTTGATCGGTCGGCACACGCTGACCGCCTTGTTGCTGTCCGCCTTGTTGCTGACTGGCGCCGCTTTGCGTGCCTTGCTGTTGATCGCCACTTTGCGGACCCTCTTCTTGGGACGGCGGCGCGCTCCGCTCCAAGGAGTTCAGGGCAGCGGTCAGCAGCGCCGGCGGGGCCGGCGTCGGCGCGGAGGGCGCTTCGTCGGCGGCCGTCTCGGTGATCGCAAAGCCCGGTCGCGTGGCAACCTGGGTAACGCCGGCCGCCGCGACGGTCATTTGGTCGCCGAACAAAAACGTCGCTTGCGTCGCGCCGCTTGGCTGCACGTTCACCAACGCAATGCCCCCGCGAATGCCGATCACCGCGGTAGGGGTTTTCAGCGTGACCGGATTGTTCTTACTGATCTTGCCGCCAACGAAACGGAACACGCCTTTTGTCGCTGTCAAGGCAAGGCGACCGGCCGGTATCGGGATCGAAGACGAACTCATCGAGAACCACTTCCGAATTCGGACCGACCGTGAACGCACTCTCGTCGATAAAGAGCATCTGCGCCTGACCGCCTTCGGTCGTGGCAATACGTTCGTTGGCAAAGACGTTGACGCCGACCTCAAGCAGTCGCGGTGCGGCTTGGGGCGGCGTACCGGTAGCATTCGGGTTTAGCGCCGCGGTGACGCCAATCTCGGCGCCGTCACGCGACGTCTGGGCATTGGCCGAAAACGGCGCGAAAAAGATGCAGGAGATTAAAGCAAGACAACCAAACGCGTACGTATTCACAGACAACCCTCGGATCAGCCGCGACACGATCGCGGCAGTCATCCTCCCCTTCTTGTTATTACACAGCAGATGGCGGCTTGGATGCACAGCGCGATCAACGTGGCCCCCTTCGCAAGGCCACCCTATACTCCTGCTCAGAGTAGAAAATGAACCGATTTCAGCCAATTTTCGCGTTTCTGGATTGGTGGGGGAGCGAACTTCGATCGCTTATTCCCCAGCCCCTTCGCCGTGCCGTCGGGACAGCGCGCGCCCATCTCGTCATCCGCCTCGACGGACGCACCGTGGAGGCCTTCCACGATCGGGGTGCGGGGCAGCAACCGATCGCGGCGACCGAAGTAACGCCGGACGATTGGGGCGATCTCGGAACGAACTTTGCGCAGGCCCTCAATGCGAGTGACGCGCGTGGCGTCGAAACAACGTTGATGATCGGCGCTTCGCAAGTCGTGCGCCGCAATCTTCGACTTCCGCCTACGCCGGACAGGGATCTACCCGGTCTGCTGTCCTTTGAGATCGAACGACACACACCGTTCAATCCCGATGAAGCGTATTTTTCCTACCGGCGGGACGCGACCCACGGCGACTCGATGGATGTCACCATTAGCGTCGCGCCGCGGCGCATTGTCGATCCGCTGATCGCCGCTCTTTCGCACATTGGGTGCCCGCCGAATCATGTCCTGCTCGGCGACGGCGATTCACGCGGTGTCGTCGGTTTGGGTGCGCCCGCACCCCGCGGCGGCATGCGGCTCGCCGGCGTCGCCTTGGCTCTGCTCCTCATCGCCGCCGTCGCATCGCCGCTCCTACGCCTGGAGGCGGTTGCCGACGATCTCGCCGAAACCCTGGAGGCCGCCCGACAAACCGCCAACATCAAAGCCGGCGACAACGACGGCAAAGCGCTAGCCGCCCGACGCTTTCTCCAGGACGAACGGAGCCGCCGTCCCTCGACCATCGCGGTCCTGAACGATTTATCGGCGATCCTACCCGACGGCACCTGGCTGGTTCGGTACGGGCAAGCCGGACGCGACATCGCGCTCGAAGGACAGACCACCTCAAGCGCCGACCTGATCCCACGGCTTGAGGCCAGCCCACGGTTCGATGCCGTGCAATTCGACGCACCGGTCACCCGCGGAGACCGCCAAGACCAAGAACGCTTTACGTTTTCGCTTCGTATTGCGGCGGGTGCATCATGACGCGGGGCTCACCGGGTTCGCGCGCCGCTGCACTGGCGCTGCTCGTCGTGACCCTGGTTGCGGCGTATGGACTTATCGGGTGGCCGATCCAATCCGCCTACCAAGAGGCGCTGGCCAGCATCGACGACCACCGGCGCGGGCTCTCCCGGTTGGAGGCGGCGCAGGTCCGCAACGACGCGCTTGCCCGCCAGTTGCAAAGCGACACGAACGGGCGCACCTCCCCCCTCGTCGCAGCGGAAACCGACGGGAGCGCGGCGGCCGTCCTGCAAGCCCATTTGCAGACGCTCCTTGAGGCCCATGACGCACAACTCACCAGCGTCGAAGCGCTTCAATCCGAGCCACTCGGGACCTATCGCGCGATCAATGTCCGTGCGCAATTCACCACCGGGCATGACGGACTTCGACAAATTCTTTTCGCGCTAGAGAGCGGCCAACCAGTGGTCTTTCTTGACAACGTCACGATCAACGCACGCTCCGTCCGCGCGCTGGGCGTCGATCGGCCGCTCGACATCCAAGTCGACCTCACCGCTTTCCGCGCCTTGAGTGATTAGGGGCCGCGCGATGAACCGATTGCTCTACACGTGCCTGACCATCGCGTTCGCAGGGATTGCGATCGGCGCCTGGTTAGTCCCACCAGCCGCACTCGGACCAAGGCCCGCAATGCCGGTCCCTCGGGTGTCCGATTCCCTCGACCTTGCCGCGCCACAGCGGTTGGACGATTTCGCCGCGCTGGCCGAGCGCCCGCCGTTCGCGGCCAGCCGGCGGGCAGCCCCCTCGGCTGGCGGCGACACGGCCGCGCTGGTCCTGGGGCGCTACCGGCTTTCTGGCGTGGTTGTGGCGCCCACCAGCCGATCGGTCATCCTCAGCGGGGCGGACAACCGCTCATTGGTCGTGGCCGAGGGCGAGACGCTGGATGGCTGGACGGTCGACGAAATCACCGCGGAAAAGGTGGTCTTTACGTCCAATGGTCGGCGCGAGGTTTTCGATGTCGAGCGCGCCGGTGACTAACGCCTTCGGCTCCATTGATTCGACTAGGCTTGCTTCGTAGGGTACCGCGTTGGCAGGGAGGGACGTAACGTGAATTGGAGACTGGCAATTGCCGGGTCGGCACTCGTGCTGGCCGCCGCCTGCACTGCGCAACCCGTGCGCGATGTCTCCGAATTGTCACCGGCCATTCCGGAAACTGGCCCCCGAGTCGTACAGAATCAGGTTGCCGTCGCCCCGACACGGCAGAGCGCACTGCCCGCCTCAAGCCCCCAGGTGGTCAACCGCCAACCGCGGATCGACGAGGTTTACCCGGCGCGCACCTCAACGGAACCCGGAGGCGGCACACGACCGCTGCGCACAGCCGAAGGCGACATCACGCTAAATTTCGACAATGCCGACGTGCGCGAGGTGGCGCGCGTCATTCTGGGGAATCTTCTGGGCCTCAACTACATCGTCGACCCGGGCGTCGCCGGCACCATCAGTCTCGCCTCGGAACGGCCACTACGCCGAGACGATTTGCTGCCGACGCTTGAGGCCATCTTGGCCGGTCAAGGCATCCAACTGGTGAACTACGGCAATGTGTTGCGTTTGACCCGCGCCAACGATGCGCAGGCGCGGGCTGGCGGCGGTATCGGGTTCGGTGCTGGCACCGCCTACCGGGTCTTTCCATTGCAGTTCATCGCGGCGGCCCAACTCGAAACCGTCCTGACGCCGCTTCTCCCGGCGGGCGCCCTGGCCGTCGTCGACCCCGTGCGCAACCTCGTCGTCGTGACGGGCGATTCTGCGGCCATGCGATTGGCGGCCGGTACGATCGACATCTTCGATGTGAACCGCATGGCGACCCAAACTTCGGCGATCGTCACGTTGGAAGAGGCCGATGCCGTCGTTGTGGGGGCGGAACTGGCCAACATCTTCGCCGCCACCGGATCGCTCTCGGGTGGCGATGGCGAACCGGGCGCTTTGCAGCTGATCCCGATCGAGCGCTTGAACGGCATCTTGATCGTCGGCCAGAACAGAGAACTGGTCGAGGATGCGCGCGAATGGATTTTCCGCCTTGATCGCAAGCGCGACCCGGCCGAACGGCGTGTGTTTGTCTATTACGTGCAGCATGGCGGCGCCGAGAGAATCGCCACCGCCTTGAACGAAATCCTAAGCGGCAATGGCGGTGGCGCCACAAACGACGGGGAGGCGCCCGACACCTCCGCGACACCGGCGGGCTTGTTGGACGACGATCTTCGGATATCGGTCGACAGCGAAAACAACGCCCTCTTGGTTTCGACAACCACGCCAAACTTCACCCTGATCCTCGACGTGCTGCAACGGCTCGATATCCAGCCGCTCCAAGTAATGATCGAGACCAGTATTTTCGAAGTGTCGTTACGCGACGACCTACGGTTCGGCGTTCAATACGCGATCAACAACGGCGGGGTCGGGATCGGCGAAGGCGGCACGATCTCGTTCGGCAACACCACAAATACGACGACCGGGCCGGGGACGATCGTCAATCCAGTCATCTCCCCCGTACTGGCGGCGACCGGCACCTCGACCACGGTAGGTGGTTTCAACTTCACCATCGAAGGGGCTTCGGCGACGCGCTTCATCATCGATGCGCTGTCCGACCTGACCGAGGTCAACATGATCTCCTCGCCCAACGTGATCGTTCTCAACAACAACACAGCGTCGCTCAACGTCGGCGACGAAGTACCGATTATCACGCAGACCACGACCAGCACCGTCACGACGAACCCGTTGATCGTCAACACCGTTCAATATCGGCCGACCGGGGTCAGCCTCGAAGTCACGCCGCAGGTCAACGCCAGCGGCATGGTCACGCTGCGGTTGTCACAGGCGGTCAGCGACGTGCGTGTCACCACCTCGTCCACGATCAACTCGCCCACGATCCAAAACCGCAGTTTGTTGAGCACCGTCTCGGTGCGCAGCGGCGACACCGTTCTTCTGGGTGGTCTGATCCGCGAATCGGCGGGCGACGGGCGCACCGGCATTCCCCTGCTCAACGAACTGCCGATCGTCGGAAACTTGTTTGGCCGCACAACGGAAACCACGCAGCGCACCGAACTCGTCATCCTCATCCGGCCGGTCATCATTTCGACCCCCGAAGAGGCGACCAGCGTCACCCAGTCGATGCGCAACAAGTTTCTTTCGCTGGTACGCCAAGAGCGCGAAGGCATCCGCCAACCGCGTGCCATTCCCGGCGCCGGCCGCTAAGCCACCTTCCGAACCATTGAGTTGCCCGCGGCGCTACTGCTGCGTGGCGCTGACCGTGTAAGTGCCGGTACCGCCACAACAGTGACGAACATCGACGAAGTAGGCACCGGCCGGTACGACCCGGCTAATTGAGGCGTTGTACCAGGCACCTGAATCATCATCCGCGGCCAGCGACTTGCCCTCGCCGTCCCGCAGGGTCAGGCGCACATCGGTCGATCCCGACGTGCTGACCGCCAACGTCGCGGGTTGATCGACCTGAACGCGGAAAGTGTCAACATCGCCGGCCGATTCGATGCGGCCGGTCACGGATCCACTAAGGGTCGTCGCATCGGCCAATTCGCCAGCATGATCGTCCGACAGCGGTTCGATCGTACCGGTCCCCGTTAGCACGGCAACGGTTTGCGGGCCGTCGCGTTGCTCGACGACATCGACGATGTCGATCGCGAAGTTCTCCACCGGCCGAAACGCGTCGCCGGCATTGAAGGCGCTGAGCACGATACGTCCCGTCGGCACCGTCCCGGGAATAGCGATTTCCGCACGGATCGTCTTCTCGTCGACAAAGGTCACGGCCCGCACGGTCAGGCCGCTTGGCGCCTCGACGACCGGCCCGCCCGCCTGGGCGCTATAGCCGTCGGCCGTTAGCGTGAGAGTCACGGTCGTACCGCGCGGCACGAACGCCACCAATTTGACGAGTTCGCGATAGGCGACCTCTGTAACGCACGAAAGGCCGCATCCTGGATCCGCGCCAGCTTCCGCCACCGCGTCGCGCACCGAATCCGGGATATCCGAGCTGTTATCAACCAATTCGCCGAACAGGAACGCCGCGGCCGCCGCGCTGTCGCTAAACCAGCGACCGCCCTCGCCGTCAAGGCCGACATAGACGCGCCCGCCATCACGCTCGACCACGCCGCGACGGTCGGTCGAGCCACCCAGCGCCTGGAACAAATCGTATGTCCGCGCCATGGCGCGCACCAAGGCTTGGTCGGCCGACGCCAACCCCGCAGTTGCCCCGCCATCACCGAAATCAAGAAACTGCGGCGCGAGGGACCCCTCGCCGGTCGCGCTTTGCGTCAGCGCCTCGACCTCGCCGGCTAGCTGCTGGACGTAGTTGCTGTAAACCGGCGAATCGTATTGCGCGATCCCGGCGGCATCCGTCCGAGAACCCACGGCGACCAACATCGTCAACGCCGTCGCGGCGATCAGCGTTTTTCGCATTTCTTAGCCCACCACCAGCATGCAGCGCTTAGGCACACGTACCGAAGTTCCGCGCGAGAACCATGTCAGGAAGGTATTGCCCGTGCATGTGGATCGCGTGATGCCGATCTGGCCGAACCCGTTGATCGTGATGTCGGTCACCTCGACGCGCATGAACTGACCTTCGTCGAAGGTCACGATACCGCACCACCGCGCGTCGTTGGCATAAAGGCCGTTTTGCGAACAGACGGTCTTGTTGATCAATTGCGATTCGAGCGCAAGCGCGGGATTTCCTGCGGTGCCGGTCGGCGGCAAGCCCGAGTATCGCGGTGCCGGCGAGTTCGCCGACACGACGTATTCGTTCTGCCGCGGCGGGTTTGCTTGGGCGACCTGCACCGTCCCCCGCGATTGGCGCAGCGATTCAAGTCGTGCGTTGGCCAAGAGGGCCGTGGGCGACGACGGGTGCGCGACCAAAATGTCGTGGTACATCCGCTCGGCGTCGGCAAAACGACCCTGCAGTTCGAGCTGGTAGGCCGATGCGAACACCGCATCGGCAGTCGCGGTCGACGCAGGCGCTGACGTACCCGGGGCGCTCGTTGTCGAAACCGTCGGCGGCAGGGCCCGGACCGCCACCGGTGCAACCGGAATGCGCGCCACGGATGGCGCGTTCAAAGCCAGCGCATCGTTTCGTCCGCCGATCACCCAGGGGCCGTCCCGACCAGCATATTGCTGCGCCAAAGATCCTGCGCCGTCGCGGTCGATACGCAAGGCGTCGGCGGCACGCGGTGCATCAAGACGCACCGGCGTGCGCTGGGCGACTAGGGTCGGGGCCAGCTGTTGCGCACGGCCATCGCCCGCAATCAAGACGGTCCCGGTCGCAGCAAACGATGTTTGCGGTGTCAGTTGCGGCGCCGTCGCTGCGCCGGCAACCGGCGCCGCGTCGTTACGTACCACCGGCGCGGGTCTGGTTTCGAGCGCAGCAACTTGAACCGGCCCGCCCAGAACGTGGGTCACATGCGCGGTGCGCCCGGCGTAGGCACCGCCGCTGTACGCGCTCTGCGGCACGACTGTCACCGCGGCGGTTTCGATGGGGCGTGCCGCGATCGTCGGTTGGGCCGGTTGGTCGAGGCGTTCGCTGGCGTCGACGGCGGCCAATTGGACGCTTGGGGCAGGTCGGGGTGCGGGCGCACTCGCCAAAAGACGGGTCATCTCTTGCGGGGACGCCGCCGGGGCATCGGCCACCACTTGGCGGTTCGCCGATGGTGAGGTCGCGGAAACCTGGGGCGGCTGGCTGGCGGCTTGCGCGAGCAAGACGCCGGGATAAGACGACGCCCGTTCGTTGCGCCATGCGTCAATCTGCGCCACCGTCATCTCTTCTTCGCTCACGAGTTCGCCACGTCGAAACGTCGCGCGTATGTGAGCGCCGGTCGTGCCAATCACGGTAAAGTCGCCGTCCCGCACGCCATCGTCATAGGATCCGACGATCACCTCGCCGTCGGGATAGGTCGTAATGACCTCGCCGTGGAACTCGCCGGCGCGAAATGTACCCTCGTTGCGTTCGGTCTCGATTCCTTCGACGTACCAAGCCAGCGTCCCTCGACCGGACAGCCGACCGTCCTCGCACGCACCGAACCATCGAATTTCTTCGTCGGCCCGGGCGAACGGATTGCTGGTCGCACAATTCGTAGCCCGATCGACGATCCAGCCCGGCTCGCCCGCCACGACGGAAAGCGCGCCTTCGCCCCGGTCGGCGCCAAGCAGCGGGGCCGGGGCGGTCTGGGTCACGCTCGCAACCGGCCTGAGCTCCGGCGCGTTGCCGCCGGTCATGAGAGAAGAAAGGCGATCGACGCCAGGCAAATCGCTCATAAAAGAGCAGCCGGTCAAAGCGATCGCGAGGGTGCCAACGGCAAGAAGCGGTTTCGTCATCAACTCAATCCTGTTCCCCCGCCCCGTCGCGGCCTCGATTATAGAAACTGGCACCCAGAATAACAGGGAATTGAACAATCTCACCCCCCGGAAACGCCTTGTTTTCAGACAGTTATGGGGTTCCGCGCTCCCAGGTGCGAAACAGGAGCGGTATTTCCGCGTCCCCCGTCAACCAGGTGACCGCGCGCCAAGAAACCCCACCGCCATTTGCCATCGGCGCTGTGGCGGTGATCTCGACCGCAAGGCCCGGCGAAGGGTCGAGATAGCGCATTGAAACGGCAGGCACGGGTGGCGCCCCTCGGGCACCGGCATCCAGATACGCCTGGCGATCCGCGAGATAGGCCTCCCGCGCCGCGCTCGTCATGCCCGGAATGGCCGCCAGGACAGTCGATGACGCAGCCACCGGATCGATCCCGGCATTCAGGCAATCGACGGTGAAATGCGGCCGCAAGGCCTGCGCGGTGTCGGCATCGACACCCAAGATTTGCTGCAACTCGGCAACCGAATCGAACGGCCCGTTGCGCGCGCCATGGCCGCGCCCCGCCGCACGATACTGCGCGGTCTCTGCACCGCCGGGGATGGGTGTCGAATCAGGGTCGCGCCAATCCAAAATGGCCGCGGCGACCGTGCGGTCCGCGTCGAGATTGTCGACCAACCGGCGGATTAGATCCCCCCATCCGGTATTGAGATCGATCTTGCCGCATTCATCGGCGAAACCGAGCGCGATATCGGAATCACCGAATCGAACCGGTGCCGGATCGGCCAACACCGCGTCGTCTCCGGCCAGAAGCCGAAGCGCGCCATGCGCCACACCCGCCTGGGCGTGATGGCGCGCTTGTGCCTCCGCGATCTGATGCCGAACCACCGTCAGGTCCGTGCGTACGGTCCCGGCGACGATAACCGCCAGCCCGGCGATCAGCACCGACGCCCATAGCACGATCAGCAAAGCCGCGCCGCGTTCGGATCGCCCAGACATCCGCCTCACACCCGTCATCGCGGTTGCTCCCCTAGTCGCGGCGCGACGACAATCGGTGGCCATGGACGCCCCTTGGCCGGCTCGATCCGGATGCGGATCAATTGAGGAAACCGCCGCGTATCCGGCCAAGCCTCGTGCCATGTCGCGCTGGCCCGGCCACCGAGGCGCCCGTAGTAGTCAAGCCGCAGCGCCGCGATATCCGCAGCAATCACCTCACCGGTTTCCGCATCGAAGCCAGGTGTGCGCCCTTCGGTCAGCGTGCGCGCCAACACTAGGGCACCGTCCCGATGGCTCAAGGTTAGTTTGGTAAGGCCGCCCGTCTCCGGGTAGCTCGGCATATCGGCAACGAAGCTCAACCGATCTTGTTGCCCTTCAAAGGCGACGACATTACCGCCGGCCGTCGTCATCCACCGGACCGGGCGCGCGGCTTGCAACCGCTCCCGCAAGAAAGCGTGCACCCCACGCATAACGTCGATGTCGGCAGCACGGGCAGTCACCCGGTCCGCGCCGATAAGCCCTATCCGCAGGCCGCCCGTCACCGCAATCATGATGAAACCCAACAACATGAGCCCGACCAGCAATTCGATCAGCGTGAACCCGCGTTGCGCCCTAGTCATTGCCGGCGCGCCTCGACACTTTGATGGTCTCCAACGTCACGCCGTCGCGATCCCGGTCCGCCCAACGGACCTGTACCTCGACGGTAAACGCAACGACCGGCAACCGGCTCATGGTGGTCTCCGATAGGCCGCCATAAGGCGTGATGATGGCCTGCCACGATAGACCGGGCTGTATGGTGCCGCGCTGCGTACCGATCGTGAGCGGGATCGCGGCGCCGACGGAGTCCATCGTCGATTCTGCCGCAATCAATGCGCGGGTCAGTCGCTCGGCGCGCGCGCTACCGTCGAACGCACCGCCAAACAGACGCAACGCCGCGACCAGGACCAAGGCGGCCACAACGAAGGCGACCACGACTTCGATCAACGTGAAACCGGCGTCAGGGCGTTTGGCGCGCATGGCCGGTGATCCAATCGACGTGGATCGTGTGGGTTCGATCGGCGCGGCTCAGGTGGATCGTGCCGCCGGTCGCCCGCCCATCGGGAAAGAAGCGAATGAAAGTGCCCTGCGTCCCCTCGCCCACAGGCGGCACCTCGACCCTCATGCGAACGCCCGAAAGGGACCGGCGACGATCCTCGCCGACGCGCCAATGATCGCGGTCCAATACGACATCGACGGCGCGGCCGCTGGTCATGGCTTCGGCGCGCGCCTCGCGCAATCCCGACACCATCGCCCGGCTTTCGCCGCGCAACTGACCGAAACCCACCGCCGTACCCAAAGCCGGCGCCACGACCGCAGCGGCCAACGCCACGATGGTCAAGACCACAAGAAGTTCGATCAGGGTAAAGCCGGCCTGTCGCCGTCGCGCCTGCTCGTCAGTTGACGATATCCGCATCCTCACCCTCGCCGCCGGGCTGACCGTCGGCGCCCAACGACATCAAACGATACGGCTTGCCGCCCCCGCCGGGTGCTTCGTATCGATACGCGCGATCCCAAGGATCCAAGGGCACGGCATCGGCACGCAAATAGGGCCCGTTCCATCGAGTAGCATTCCCTGGCCGCTCGATCAGCGCGTCGAGGCCCTCCTGCGTCACGGGATATCGCCCGACATCGAGCTGGAAAAGGTCCAGTGCCGTGGCAAAGCTTTCGATTTGAATTTTGGCCACATCGGATTTGGCACGCGACAGAAAATTGACGGCGCGCGGTGCCACGATCCCGATGATGAGGCCGAGAATCACCAGGACCACGAGCAATTCGATCAGGGTAAACCCGGCCTGGCGGTTTCGCCGTTTAGAACGCAAGCGCATTGATCCCCGAGATGGCCGAAACGAGCGACAGGATGATCGCCCCGACAATTACTCCGATGACAACGATAAGACCCGGCTCGAGGATTGCAACAAACCGCTTGATCGCGGTTTCGACCTCGGTCGCGTTACTTGACGCAAGGCGATCCAGCATTTCGACCAGCCCGCTGCCCTCTTCGCCAACACGCACCAATTCAAGGGCTACAGGCGGAAAGGCGTTGCCTTGCGCCAATGCTGCGGCCAGCGTTGCGCCGCCCTTAACCATTTCGGTGCTGCGCCGAATCGTATCGGCGAATACGGCATTGCCGGCCGCGTCGGCAGTCAGCGTGAGCGCTTCGGGGAGCGAGACCCCGTTGCGCAAAAGCGCCGCCAACGCATAGGCGAACCGTTCAGTTTCCAGTCGCCGGATCACGTCGCCCAGAAACGGCCAGCCCAAGACCATCCGGTCGAAACGTCGACCGACGCCCGATCGCCGCCACGTGACGCGCAGGTAAAACCAAAGCGCCAACCCCGCCAGCAGGACAAGCCAGCCATAGTCGACGACAAACCTCGACACGCTGACAACGGCGCGTGTTCCCCACGGCAGCGGTACCGCCGCCTCGCGAAACAATTGATCGAATTGCGGTACGACGTAGACCAACAACACGACCAAGGATACCACCGCAGCAAGCGCCAGCAGGGTCGGATAAATCAGGGCCGATTGGACGGCACCGACCAGCTGGTTCATCCGCTCCTGATACCGGGCGAGAGAAGTCAAGGCCTCGGCCAACCGCCCGCCTGCCTCGCCAGCGCGCAAGGTCGCGCAGTAGAACGGCGAGAATACCGTTGGATGTTCCGCCGCCGCTTGCGCCAACCCCAGGCCCTCGCGCACCCGACGTCGCATGGTCTTGGCCACCTCGGCCAGCGCAGGATGGGTCGTGGTCTGCGCCAACACCTCCAAAGCGCGATCGACCGACACGTTCGCGCCGATCATCGTCGCAAACTCCCAGGTAAATCGGACTTGAGCCTGGCGCGCAGACCCGCGCCCGATGCGGCGCCGTCGGGATACTACTTGGCCGCTCGGCGCTGGATCGTCGGCATCAGGCGCGATCTCGACCGGTAAGCGCTCGGACTGGCGCAATTGGGCGATCGCCGCCGCCCGATCGGGCGCCTCGATGACGTCTTCGCTGACGGCCCCATCGTTGGCAACCGCGCGATAGCGGAAACGCGCCACTAGTTGTCCCCCACGGCGCGCAGCACTTCGTCGATCGTGGTCCGACCGGCCGCGGCCTTTCGCAGGCCGTCGCGTCGGATCGCATCGCTGCCCGCGGCCCGCGCCAAGCCCGCAATTCCGTGCGCGTCGACGCCGTTCAAGAGCGCCGCACGAATTGGCTCGTCGACCGCAATCAGTTCGGCGATCGCTTCGCGTCCGGAAAATCCAGTACCGCCGCAAACATCGCAACCCTGCGCTCGAAACACCGTGACATCTTGCACGGCATCCACAACATCGACGTCGAGCGCCCGCAACGCCGCTTCGCCGTCTTTTTGCGGCACCCGGCAGTGCCGGCACAAGGTGCGGACCAACCGCTGCGCCATCACGCCGCGTACCGCCGAGGCCATGAGGTAGGGCTCGACGCCCATATCGGCCAAGCGCGTCACGGCGCTAGCCGCGTCGTTGGTGTGCAACGTCGAAAGCACGAGATGTCCGGTTAGCGCCGCTTGGATAGCCATCGCCGCGGTATCGAGGTCGCGAATCTCGCCGACCATGATGACGTCGGGGTCGTGCCGGAGGACTGAGCGCAAGATGTTAGCGAACTCCAGACCGATTTGAGGCCGGACTTGCATCTGATGAACGCCGGGTAGCGCGTACTCGACCGGATCTTCGATCGTAAGAAGTTTGCGCGCCGGATCGTTGAGGCGCTGGAGCAATGCGTAGAGCGAGGTGGTTTTGCCGCTTCCCGTCGGCCCTGTGACCAGAAAAATCCCTTGGTTGGCGGCAAGTACATCGGTCAACCGGTCGGCAACACGTGGGTCGAATCCAAGTTCTGGCAATGTGAGCGGCGCGTTGGCTTTGTCGAGCAGGCGCAAGACGATGCTCTCGCCATGCATCGTCGGCAAACAAGAGATTCTGATATCGATCGCCCGGCCCTCGACGTTGACGCGGGCGCGACCGTCCTGCGGCAGCCGCCGCTCTACGATGTTGAGGTTGCCGAGGATTTTGACGCGGCTGACGATCGCCGCATGATCCTCTGCCGGCAGCACCTCGACGTCGCGCAAGCCGCCATCAATGCGGTGCCGCAAACGCAAGCCGTCCTCCTGCGGCTCTAGGTGAATATCGGAGGCGCGCGCCGCCACCGCCCGTTCGAGCATCTGGTTGACCCGTTTGATGACGGGCGCATCGCTCGCCATTTCGCGCAACCGCTCGAGGTCGTCGGGACGAACCGCACGCGGCGCGGGCTCGGGCAGCACGGTGCCGTAGATCGCCTCGAGTTGACGGTCCAATTCGCCAGGCACCGCCACCACAACCTCGACCGGTTTGCCCAATTGTAGTTCCAGCGCCCGACGGCTCTCGTCATCCAAGGGGTCGGCCATAGCGACCACCACCGCCGCGCCGGACTCGCGCAGCGGCAGAACGCGATACGTGCGCAAGAAATCCGCCCGCAGTCGGTCGGCATGCAGGGCTTTTTGGGGATAGTCGGTCGGTGCGGCGACCGGCAGCGACAAACACTCGGCAAGCCCGCGCGCCACCTCTTCCTCGGCAACCAGACCAAGTCGGCAGAGAATCCGATGCAGCGGTTCTCCGCTCCCCTGCACGACAAGCTCGGCCCGCGCGAGATCGCGCTCGCTGAGCGTGCCGCGTTCCATCAGAACACGCGTCAGTTGCTGGTTCATGCCAACACCACCGGTCCGTACATCACGGTGACCCACGTTGCGCCCGCGAGGTACGGCCCGAAGGCGATTTCCCGTCGATCCACCCGACCCGCGACGCGCAGGGTCATCGGCACCGCGACGATCAACGCCGCAACGCTCGCCAGTAACACGATGCTCGGCAACCCCGCCCAGCCGACCCAGGCACCCGCCGCCCCCAACAACTTAGCGTCGCCGAGCCCGAGGCCGTCACGGCCACGCCAACGGCGATAGGCCAACGCGATCAACGCAAACACAGCGAACCCGACCAGCGCCCCGGCCACGCCGTCGCCGAGCCGCCCCCCCGCCCCCGCCACGACGAGACCAAGCACCAGGACCGGGCCCGTGAGGACATCCGGCAACAGCATCGTCCTCATGTCGATCACGGCAAGCGCCAGCAGGGTCCACCCCAGCAAACATGCCAGCAAAAGTTCCCAACCGCCGAACTGCGTGGCCGCCCACAAGCCGATTCCTAACGCGGCCAATTCGGTCAGCGGGTAGAGCGCCCCGATCGCCGTCCCGCAGGCACCGCACCGCCCGCGACGCGCCAGCCAGCTCAATAAGGGCACAAGATCGAACCACGCCAAGCGAGCCGCGCAGGTGGGGCACGCCGAACGCCCCGACACAACAGAACGGCCCTGCGGCCAGCGCACCGCAAAGGCCGCAACGAAGCTGCCGACAAAAGGGCCGGCCACGATCAAAAACAGGGCGCCCGCGTCAGCCATAGACCGCGTCATCCGAAAAAGGCATGCATTTGACCCCGGCATTGATCGTCTGGTGTGATGACATTCCGGCCCAATGGTATCCGAAAAAGCACGATGAACCGAGAAAGCCTGCTTCTTATTGCTGCCGCCATCGTCGTTGTCTGCTTGGTTGCGGGCGGGGCGGCCTGGTACGACGGGATACAGCACCGTCTGCCGGCAGCGGGCGGGTCCGAAGCCGCCGAGATCGAAGCCCTGGAGGCGCGACTGCGGACCCTACAGGCGAAGGTCGCCGCGACACCCGCCGACCCGGAAAGCTGGCGCGAATTGGGCCGCGGCTATATGGCATTAGGCCGCTTCCTCGAGGCCGTCGAGGCCTGGAGCGTGGTGGCCGAGTTGCGGCCCGGCGACCGGGAGGCGGCCGCCGCTTTCGCCCGTCTGGACGACATCGCGCGCAGCCGCGGACGCCACCGAGATCAAGGAAGATAAGCGGCGTCAAGGCCAATAAAGCCCGGAATTGCCCTCGAATATGTTTTGGCGGTGGCCTAAGCTTGGCGCCAATTACGTTCGGTCGAGGGCCCGAAGCAGGCGCTTGTGAACGACGAAGAACCGGCGGCCGTTCAGGACCGCCGGACAAAGAGGGAGGGCACGATGTTGGCCAGGGCTCGAGTTCTGACTTTTGTTTTCGCGGCTGCCGCGAGCGTCGCGTTGATGGCGCCGCCGAGTGCGGCGCAACAGCAACCAAAAATGCCGATTGCCGACGGCGAGCTTCACCTTGGCGTGGCGTCATGCGCCGGCAGCACATGCCACGGGGCGGCAGCCCCCCTGCCCGGCTCCAACGTGCTGCAAAACGAATTCATCACCTGGCAGCAAAAAGACCAACACCACAAGGCCTATGAGGTGTTGCTCAACGACCGCTCCAAGCGGATCGCCCGCAACTTGGGTCTCGAGGCCGCGCATACCGCAGATCTCTGCCTTGATTGTCATGCCGACAACCCACCGAAAGACAAACAGCACGTAACGTTCCAGGTCACCGACGGGGTCAGCTGCGAAGCCTGCCACGGCGGCGCCGGCCGTTGGATCGGCAGCCACATCGTGCCGACGGCAACCCACGCCAATAACATCGAGAACGGCCTTTACCCGACCGACGACCCGGTGGATCGCGCCCGCCTTTGCCTTTCGTGCCATTTCGGTGACGACACACGCTTCGTCTCGCACCGCATCATGGGTGCCGGCCATCCGCGCATGAGCTTCGAGCTCGATACCTTCACCGCGCTGCAACCGGCGCATTTCACCATCGACCGGGACTATCGCCAGCGCAAACAGGCCGCCAACGGCATCCAAACTTGGGCGATCGGCCAAGCGATGTCGATCAACGTGATCCTCGACACCATGCTCGATCCGGATCGTGGAATGGACGGGCTATTCCCCGAACTTGTCGCGTTCGACTGTCATGCCTGCCACAGCCCGATGAGCGCTCTGGAATGGGCGCCGCGCACCGGCACAGCCGTACTTGGGCCGGGCATTCCGCGCTTCAACGACGCCAACCTGCTGATGCTGCAGGTGATCACCGATCACATCGACCCCGGCCTCGGTCGCCAGCTGCGCGACCGCACTAATGCTCTGCATACCGCAACGCGGTCCAACCACAGCGCGATGTTGGGCGCCGCCCGAGCGCTCAAAAGCGTCACCGGGCAACTCATCAACCGCTTCTCCAAGCAAGATTTCAAAGCAGACGACATGAAGGTGCTGCTCGACGGCGTCATCGCCAACGGCTTGAACGGCGAGTACGTCGATTATGCCGGCGCCGAGCAGGCTAGTATGGCCATCGGCACCATCGTCACCGCCATGCAAAACGTCGGCGCGCTCAAGAAAGACCAAATGGACGCCATCAATACGGCGCTCGACAAGGTTTTCGAAGCGGTAGACGACGACGAAAAGTATCGGCCGCAGACCTTCGTGGCCTCGCTCCGCGGGTTCCAGCAGAGCGTGCCCTAGAGGGCCGGTCCAACAACCAAAAAAAGCCCGCCACTACGGCGGGCTTTTTTATTGGTCGACGCCACGCTTACTGGGTGGCGCGTCCGTTACCTTGGGCTTGTCGACGCGGCTTGGCGGGTACGAAGTCGTCAGGTTGGACCTCGTCCTTAACCGTCCACACCGATCCGTCCTCGTTGAGGTAGAGCTTCTGTTGCTCCTTGAGATTGAATGGTCGCGATCCCAGCCGGCCGAAGACCGCGATCTGCCCGCCGGTCTCATCGACCCCGCGGTCGCGGTCCAGGCCCTTGGACATCGAAAGTGCAGGCCACCGGGTCTTGTAGGTGGCGATCAATTCCGGCTTGGGATCGGGGCTGAATCCATAGAACCCAGGTTGGCTATCCGGCGAGGTCAACTGGATCACCCGCAGCCCGTTACGTCCGTCTGCAACATAAGCGAATGCCGAGGCGTTGGTGTGAGCGACCACCACGTCATGTGCATCGTCGATCTGCCCGTTCGCCGTGAAGCTCTGGTAGACAAACGGCGCTTCGGGCTTTTCGACATCGACGATGACCAACCCCTCGTCGCGCGCCGCGACATAGGCAAAAAAGCGCGCGACATAGACCCGTTGCGCATCGGCCATCGGAATCCGGGCATCGGTGATCCGCGGTTGATCGGGCGCGGTGACGTCGACCACCGACAATCCGTTTGCATCGGTGACGAATAGGTAGCGGAACTGCAGTGCGGTGGCCCGGGGGTCGGGCAGATCGATGGTCGCCGCCACCTTGGGCTGCAACGGATCGTCGAGGTTTAGAACCACCACGCCGCGCGGCGTCGAAACATAGACCCAATAGCCGGCAATCGTCAGGTGCCGCGCGCCGTCGAGAATGCCACCTTCGTTCCAGGTCAACGCGCGCGTCAGGAAATTGTCGCGCGGCTCGCCATTCGCCAGCGTATTGACGTCGGTGAGAATCAGCCCTTCTTCCGCATCGGTGATCAACGCGTAGTCATAGATCGGATGGAACGGCAGCTCCTGATTGGTCTCGCGCATCAGCGCGCCCTTGTTCCGATCCGGGTGGATCGGCTGGTTGGTCGGCAACGCGACGCACGTGGCGTTTTGCGATTCCACACGAACGTCATGCCCCCACGGGCCGAACGGTCCGGAAAGAATGCGATCGGCGACGCCTTTGTTGCCGATCGAGGCCACGTCGTAAGCGATCGTGCCGTCCGGTCCCTCAGCGGTAAAGAGGTACTCGCCGCGAACCTGCAAACAACCGGTCCGATTGCCGCGCTGCCGATATCCCTCGGTCAGCTGGCGGTCGCGTTCCAGGTGATCGTTGTACCAATCGGGGTAGGCGTAACGCTGCAGGAAGGAACCGATCACCGCCTGCGGTTCGTCGAATTCGGTAATCCGCACACCGGTCACGCCACCGTCGCTGCCGACCCAGGCAAAGGGCGACATGAAGTTGATGTAGTTGGTGCCGTGCAACAAGGTCTGCGCCACGATCGCGTTGTTGTCGTTGGCAGCACTGACATGACAATCAGAGCAGCCCTTGGTTTCGGTTTTCCGCGCGGTATGGGCGAAGTGCGGCGCAAACGCCTGGCTTGAATAACCACTGGCCGCGATCGGGGCTTGAGTGACGTAAATCCGTTCGCGGTTGATGTTCTGCGACGACAGAACCAACGCCGAGGTCGACCGGATCGGGGCGATGGTGTTGCCTTTGACCGAACCGTGGATGCCGAGTTGGAAGATTTGATCGCGTACGACCTGCGGGTTGTACGTCGCAAAATTACGCGAAATGCCGCCCTCGAAGTGATGCCGCTCGGATAGGCGGTTGGCCTGGATCGGCAAATGACACCCGCCGCACGACGTCGTCCAAGACAGATGGCAGGTAAAGCACTCCATCCGATCTTCCACGTCGTGGGCCCGATCTTCCTTGGCAACGCCCGGTCCCCACTCCTGGGTCGCGGTGTTCTTGGAGATCAGCTTGGCGCGCGCCGCTTTGGCGTTGTAGTGCGGATTGTCCGGATCCATCGTGTCGCGGACCAGGCTCATTTCCCATTCTTTGTCGGGATCGACCGCCGAGCGCTGCATCAAACGGCAACCCGGTTCATGATCCTCGGTGCCACAATTGCCGCCGCCGACCCACTCGAAGCGCTTGCGCCCGTCCTGGACACGCAACAGAGACAGATCGTTGCCGCGCGGCGGCGCCGCCGGGCCACTGGTGCGCAAAGTCGGATACGCATCCGGAGTCCCGTGGCAATCCTTGCAACGAATTTCGATCGCGGCCTGCACCTCGCCGTACAAATGCCCGGTGCCGTGCGAATCTTGCGAGAAATGGCAATCCACGCATTGCATGCCGATCTCGGCATGGATCGAACGCATGTGGACGGCCTTCTGGAACTTGTCGGGGTCGTCGTGGCTGACCTTGGCGCCCTCGGCGTCGAGAAGGTTGCCCTTGCGGTCCTTCTTGAAAATCGCGCGGAAGTTCCAACCATGCCCGTGATAGTCGGCGAACTGCGTGTTTTTGGCCTTGGGATTGATGTCGGTCCAAACATCTTTGAGAAATTCGATGTCCGCCCACAGACCGCGCAACACCGCTTCTTCCGGGTTGCGGTCGAGGATTTCCATTTGTTCGTCGGACGATAAATAGCGCTGTTCCTCCGGGAACATCAGCGGCGCATCCGATTCGTAGTCCCACATCGTGTAGCCAAGGTAGGTGTTCACGAACACGTTCGGCTGATGCATGTGGCAGACCATGCATTGGCTCGTGGGTATTGCGTTGGTGAACGCATGCTCCAGCGGATGGCCTTCTTCGTCGCGTGGGATCGTCGGATCGACGGTCTGCGTCTTCCCCGAATGCCCGTATTTGGCATAGGGGCCCGAGTGGATCGGATCGCGATCGTTGGCGTAGACCACATGGCACGCGGTACACCCCGACGACCGGTAGTCGCCGGGCTGATCGTTGGTGCCAAGGAACCATAAGAACGGATCGTTCAACCGAGTCTTGGTGATATTGATGACCGGCACCGCGATCCGCAGCCCGGTGCCCGGACCGCGGTTGGATTGGCGAATGTCGGGGCGGCCGGGCTCTTCGAGTTGTTGCAGGCGCCCAACGGAGTTCGGGTTGCCTATTTCCGGAAACAAATTGACGATGTTGCGACCGCCGCGCTCGAAAATTCGGAAGATATCGCCGGGCGGAATCACTT
Organism: Alphaproteobacteria bacterium; assembly: GCA_038121105.1. GTDB lineage: Bacteria > Pseudomonadota > Alphaproteobacteria > SHVP01 > SHVP01 > CALJDF01. Next base: position 44,261 of record JAYONB010000006.1, read on the forward strand.
CCCAAGCCGGCAACGGTACGATCTGCGGCAAGATCCCCTTCGCCAGCATGCGTTCGTCGGGCGGGACCGGGTTCTCGACGATCGCCGGCACGCCTTCACGGGTATACGCCTCACCCAAAAGATAACGTTTGAAGGGCACGATCCCATTGTTGTAGGCCGCACCGCCCCACAGCATCGCACCCGTCGCCATCAAACTGCGCTCGACCTTGGCGATTTGATCGAGGTGGCAAGCACCGCACGATTCACGCGCAATCCGCAGGTCGCCTGGATTCACGAAACGGATGAACTCCGGCGATTCGCGGTTCAGCAAGGTATAGCTGCGTTCCGGATTGGCTGAGCTCGGCGCATGCCACGTCTTGGGAAAACGCGGCAATACATGGGCGCGGTTAATGGCGTCGCGATCTTGCATCGACGTCGCCTTCACGCTGGCGTCGCCGCCATGGCAATCCACGCACCCCAAAATCACCCCGGGGGTTTTGTGCATCGAAAAGGAATCGGTGCGCGTATGACAGGTGATGCAGCCCGCACTTTTTGCCATCGCCTGCTCGGGAAGCTGCGATCGCGGTGCCGGTGGCGCGGCGACATGGTCGATTTTTCGTGCCTTTTCGCCCTCAGCCGCATGGGCCGGGTCGCCGATGCCGACTACGATCGCCGCGATAACGCCGCAGGCCAGAGCAAAAAGGGTTCGCGCCATAGGTTCGGTTCCTAAAAGGTCAGCGTGCCGTTGGCCAAGATAGAGTAGAGGATTTCGTCATCCCCGCCTTGCGAGGTGGCGAACAGGTCCTTGAACCCCGGACCCGGCACCAGTGCAGCACCGGACAAACGCAAGACAATGTTCTGAATGAACAGGGGACGCCAAATCACGGCCGCGGACAGATCCCAGCCGATCTCGTCATCGATCTCGCCTTGATTGCGCAGCACCTCGAGGTTCGACGTATCGTCGAACCGCAGATTGTTGAAGTTGGTGGAGATACGAAGCTCGGGCGTGACGTCGAAGTCGGTCCCTAGGCCCAACAGCACGATCCCCGGGTTGTTGAAGTTCGACTGGCCATGCTCCTTCGAGCTGCGCAGTTCCGCAAGTACGCCGTTGCGCTGGGTCAGCTGCACGCCACCGCCGCCGATCAGCGGGATGCCTTGCCGAATCCAGAAGCTGGTATCGCCGCCCGCGAACTGCGGGTTCTCGAAGACTGCGGAGAAGCCCTCTTCTTTGTTGTCGAACGGATCGCTATCGCCGCTGGCAATGAGGAACGAGCCTCGTACCCGGATCCAGTCGAAATCGAACGATGGTTCGGCGGCAAAGAAGTAGGCACGAATGTCGGCGTCGTCGTCGATCAAGTTGCCGTTGATCTGACTGTGATAGTCGGTACCGAAGGCGTAATAGAACGACGTCGTCAGCTGCGCACGTCCCACTCGCCCGTCGCCGTTATAGCCGAGGTACGTCACATTGTATTTGTGCAACCGTTCGTCGCCGAACGAGGCTGGCCGCTCGATGAAATTGTTCTTGTTGAAGAAGGTCTCGCTGTCTTCGTTATTGCGATTATGCAGCAGCGTGAACTGCGAGACGAAACCCAGCCGGGGCAAGTCCTGCAAATACAGGTTGGCGACAAAGAATTCGTCTTTGCGAATCTCTTCGCCGAAATCGTTCAAGCCTGAGTTCGTGTCTTTTTCAAGCCGGCGAAAGTAACCCAGATTGTACTGAAACAAATTGTTGTCGCGGTTGCCGAACAGGCGAAAACCGATTTGGTTGTCCTGGAACAAGAACCCGCGAAAGTCCGTCGAGAAGGGTTGAATGCCGATGCGAAACGAGTCGAAGTCGAACCGGCGCGACACATTGCGAATGTGATAGTCGAAAAAGGCCTCTTGGATACCGATGTGCACGTCGTTGCGTACGGTGCCCTCGGACGGATCGCGCCGCAGGACCGCGCGCTCTTCGACCTCGGCGCGGCTGAAGTTGAACACCGGGGTAAAACGGAACTCGATATCGGGCGGCCGATACGCGGTATCACCCTGGAGAAACGACAGACTGACGACCAAGTTCTGCAGGTAGAAAAGCTGCTCGCCCTCGCCGAACGTATCCAGCGAGCCCGGCTTTTGCGATGAATTCGGACTGATTGGAGTCGGCAGGCGCCGCGGTTCGATCACCGTGTCCGAAATAACCGCCAGGTTGAAGAAGTAATCCTCGGTCCCCGGCAACGGCCTGTCGGCCTTCAAAGTGTTTTGGTTGTAGGGGTCCCAGAAATTGACCTTGACCCCAAGATTGTCGATCAAGCGCCAGCGATCGGGCACCGGAATGAACTCGGACGGCAAGTTCGGTTGCGGGGGACCGACGCGCGATAAATCGGCCGGCGGGATCGGGTCCAATGCATCTTGCCTTGGACGCTGCGGAATGCGGCGTACGTCGTTTTGCACCAGCACCGGCTTTTCGCCCACGGTGACGGCGCGCAGACGTTCTTTCCCTGCGTGGGCAGGACCAGCCGTCAGCATCAACGCGGCCAACGCCGCGCCGGTCACGCCAATTATGGTTCTATTTGCCATCGCAAACATTGTTCTGCCGTGACCCCAAGAACGGTTTGAATGGGCAATTGACATAGCGCAGGAAACCACCCGGCGCTTGCAACTGATCGGCCCGTTTTGACGGCGGTGCATTCCCGACCCCGGTATCGAGAATGAGGCCGGCGTTATGCAAGCCGAGGAACGACACCATATCGTCTTGGTCGATGCCATCGCCCGATACCCCGATCCCACCGATCACGGTGCCGTTGCGATAGATCGGGACACTGCCCGGGAAGATTTGGAATCCATTGGAAATGCGGGTGAGCTGCGTCCCCCCGTCTCTGGTGAAGGCCGAGCAGGTCGCGCCCGTATCGTTATTCGCACCGCCAACGTCGGTGTACAGAATATGCGCTGCGATGTTGTCGAACACGACATCGAGCTGAAGCCCTGTATTGAACGGGCTCCACGTCGCAATGGGGTAGCTGAACGGACCGTTCTGCGCGCCGATGATCCCGTCCGGCAAGTACGGCCGCGACAGGTTGCCGCCCGAACGGTCGGCAAAAGCGGTGCCGTCGGCCAGGGCGTTGTTGCCCAACACGCGTCGCACTGCGGTCACGTAATCGGAAATCGTCACGCCGTTGGCGTTTTGCCCGGCCGGCGTCCCACCGACGGTCGAATTGAACGTACCTAAATAGGTCCCGGCGTTGGAACTGGAGAACAAGGTCGCCGTGCGCGCTTTTTGCAAAGACACATCGGTGCCGAAGATCGGCCCGTCGAAAGTTCGCGCGATCCCGAGAATGTTCCCGTTGCCGTCGACCACCGACACCGTGACGTGCACGGGGCTGGACAGCGGGCGCCTAATTTGGGCGCGGCTCGCGTAGGCGATGTTCAACGCACTGCGAATGATCTGCCGCACTTCGGCCGTCGTGAGGCCGCCATTGGCGACGGTCGGGCTGATGCTGTCGCGGGGGCGAAAGCGTGCCGCGGGCGGGTTGGCGCCGTCGAACAGCACGAACACGACGCCGCCCACATTGTTGTAGTCGCCGTTGGGGTCTTGGGCGAAACCCGATTCCGCGTTGCCGTACGCTGTTCCGGCCACCAGGGCGCCGCCAGCGTAATACCCGTTGACCGCCACCAAATTTCCGGCCGACCCGTTGATCGTACCGAAGGCCGCCGCGGCGCTGGGGTTACGGAGCAAGACATTTACGTCTTGATCGACATAACGCAGGCTCTTGCCTTCGACGAAAATTCTGTTGGCCCGGATATCGTCCGGCGGTGCGAAACCCGATTGCCCCGCCAAGGCGACGATTTCTTCGACGTCGGAATCTTGGTCCATGACCGAAGCGTCAATCGTGTAGAGCCCGTCGATCTCGATCCCGACACCACCGACGACCACTCCGGATTTGTAAAGCGGCAACCCGCCCGGATCGGCCGAAAGACCAAGCGGCGACCGCTTGGGCCCTGCCGTGGCATCGACCAACCCGGTCGGCACCCCGTTGGTGGCCTGACGCACGGTGAGATCCGAGCACGGCAACTGGCTGAACTGCACGCCGAACAACGGACCGCTCGGCGCGAAGCTTTCGCCGGGGTTGAAGTGCTCCTGCACGATCTGGCTCGCGGTGCGCGTGGTAAAGGCATTGCCGCTGGAAGAAAGATAGGCGCCAGTAATCGCCTTGGCGATCGCCGACAGGCGCCTTCTGGGGGAACCGGCCGCACCCAAGTTGGTAAAGGTGTCTTCGACCTTCTCCAATCCGTTGGTTCGCGCGATGCCTTTGCCACTGCTGACCCGCAAAGTGCCCGCCGCGCCGGTCATCTGGAAAACGCCCAGCACGTTGCCGACGCGATCGACCACGGAAATGGTCGCGTTGACGTTGCGCGCCTGGGACTCCGCGACCGCCTGGGCGATGATCCGCCCGACCTCGTTCGTGGTCAGCGCCTGTTGCGAAACTTGCGCCTGCGCCACAACCGGCGCCATCAAGGCGGCGGCGAGGCCCGCGGCAAATAATCTCCGCCGGATCACGACCCGCCCCCGGCCTTCGGCACGATACCGAGAGCGCCGGACTTCAAGGTTTCGCCCGTGCGGTAGCCCACGATGACGGTAATACCCTGGTTATCCGCGGCGATCGATCCATCGATCACCTTGCACTCGATCTTGCCGTTTTGGGTTTCAAAACCGTTATCGATCAGGTCGGCGACATCGCCGCTCCATGGCACCCAATAGCCGTTGGTCGTGCGCTGGCGTAATTCGGCGCTGCCGATGATGGCCCAGACGTGGGTCGCCGTGACGGTGTCGCCGGCGACGTCGACCGTAACCCGAAGGTCGTCAAGCTGACCGTCGGATTCGATCGTCCCCAGCGTTGCCCCATCGACGGAAAGAACGTGAGGCCCGTCCTGCGCCATTGCGCCGGTGGTCGGCGGCAGCACGATCAAAGCCGCGCCGACAATGCCGATCAATCGGCGCACTGCGAAGAACCTCAAAACCCCGCGCACCACGTCAGCCCCCCTCGGCGCGGGCGTTTTGCAACGGCTTGCGCATGGGGTCGTGGAAATCGAGATGGAAGTCGTGACAACTCACGCAAGTCGAGGGCACGCGTTGCGCCGCGCGCTCGCCGCCATGACAGGCGGTACACGTTTCGATCTGCGGCAGCAGCACGTCGGTCGCCTTTTCGGAATCCGGCGCCGCATGGCAATCGACGCAGCCCGGCGCGCTATGGCGGCTGTGATCGAAACGCCCCTTGGGCATCCAGCGGTCGACCACCAATACCGGTGCGACCGTATAATCGAGCGGCCCATCGCCGGTACGACTGACCTCGTGACACGTGCCGCACACGGATTTCGCAAACACACGGTCGCCGGCATCGCGCGCCGCTTTGTTGGCCCAATCAAGCGCTTCGAGGCGCTCCGCCTCGCTCAGCGCGCGGCCACCCGGGCGGCGTCGTACGATCGCGGGAGCATCTTCAACCACGGCGCCACCGCGCAGTGCAAGGTCGCCATAGAACTCACGCAACGAGTTGATCACCGCCTCGACGTCGCCATGCGGCAAGCGCCGGGCCGGCACCGTCGGTTCGAAGTTCAACTGATGGCACTCACTGCAATGATCTTCCATGGCGACGGGCGCGAAACCGGCCCCGCCCTCGTCGGTGGTGTGGCAATCGGCACACTCCATTACCCGCCGCTCGCGCTTGCCGGGCACCAGAATACCGTTCGGGTTGAGATGCTTTTTATGCGTGAAAACAAGATTGGATTTCTCGACCGGCCACTTTGCAGGGTCTAGCACAACACGCTCGAACGTCTTGGCGACCGCGTCGGTCACGACGGTGGGCCGGAACTCGGGATGGTCGCGGCCGAAATTCGAGACATTCAACAGCTTGGTGTCGCTCGCGACATCCTCGAGATCGAGGTGGCAGGACGAGCAGAAGGCCTGATCGTTTCGAGTAATGGGCTCGGCGCCTTGATGTTCCTTATGGCAGCTCTGGCACAGCGCCGTCGTGATCTCGGGCAGATCGTGCACCTTGGGGTCGACATGGTTCGTAATGTCGGCATGACAATCGGTGCAGACGTTGTCCTGCACCCGCACGAACGGACGTTCGTGGCAGAAGCTGCAGTTTTGCGCCAGGAATTTGTGGGGCCCCGATACCGGGCCCGTGACCCAAGCAAGATCGCCCGCGATGGGCCAGCTTTCGGTCTCGATCGCCATATCGATCGGGTTTTTGGAAAGCGCCGGGTCTTGACCGTCCAGGACGTAGGCTTCGACGAGCGGCCACACCAGAAAAGCCAACAACACAACGACGAGCGCGCCCCAGGCCAACGGGCGTTTGCTGATCCCGACTTGTTCGATCCGGGTCGTGCTGTTGGCCCGCAACGTTTCCAACGTGTCGCCCACGGGCCGGGTCAGTTCGACGGACAGCGCTACCTCGGCATCGCCCTCGGGCGGCAGGACCGTGATGTCGTAGGGGCCAACCCCGATGACCGATCCGAGCCGGACCGGGCCGGCCGAGACCGGCTGGCCGTCGATCGAAATGTTGTTTCGCCCCTCGCCCTCACCCTCGAAATACAAGCCGCCTTCGCGTTTGTGCAGAACGCCTTCGTGCAGCAGGACACCCGGCGCCGGAAGTTCGACTTCGTTATCGGTGCTGCGCCCAAAGCGCACCGTTTCGCAAACAACCAACTCGTCGCGCGCCGCAATGGCGCCGTCGCGTTTTTTCGTCAGGTGGCGAACTAAGACGTCCACGACGGCCTACCAGTACAAAAACACGGTGACGATATGAATCGCGAGCGCACCAAGCAGCGCCACCGTCAACGGGATGTGGAAATACAGCCAAATATCCAATAGCGCTTTGTATTGGATGTCTTTGCGAATACGGGTCAGCAGTTCGACCTTGCGCGCCAAAACGCGCACAAGCCGACGCGCCGCATCGGCATCGCGACCGCTATAGCTTTCCGCGAGGGCGCGCACCTGTTCCAGCGCGCGTGTGCTGGCGCAGTTCGGATCGTTCCCGGACAACTGTCGCCACACGCTGCCGCCAATGGCGGTTTTTTTGTCGGCCGTTTCGACAAGCGCATAGACTTCGTCCGGCAGGTCGCGGGCGATCTCGTAACAATCTCGGCTCATCCCCGCGACCAACGCCCACACATCGCCCAGCGCGCCTTCACCGCGGTTGACCGACCGCAGCCGCGGGTAGCGCATGTAGGCGTAGAGCCCGAACGCGCCACTGGCGATCACCAGCACCATCAGCGCATAGGCCAAGGTGTGCACGTTGATCCCGAATTGAAACCCACTATGCAGCGTCGCGATGACCAACAGCGACAGCCCGAGATAGACGTGCCCCGAAGCCCAGTCTTCGAGCAGGAGCTTGCCGACGCCGTACTGCCGCTTGCGAACCCCGAACCAGGCAAGCCAGACGATCAACGCGGCGGCGAGACCGCCGAGGGTGTACCCCAGCCACGTGCCGCCATTGGGCTTGCCGAGCGGATCGTGGATCGCATAGGCGAGAATGGCCGCGGCGAGAATCACCAACGTGATTTTCAGGTAGCGGAAATTGCGAAAGACCAGGAGTGATGTATGCATGCCTGCCGCCTACCCGCGCGCCGACAGTTCGGACAGCGAGAAGAAGTCTTCCGGGCTGACGCGAATCGCCGCACCCGTCGGGCAGGCCCGCACACACGCCGACCCGCCGGGAATGTTGAGGCACATGTCGCACTTCACCGCGAGTTTCGGCGACCCGTCGTCTTTTTTGTTGGCCTTGTTCCAGGTCTTGTTCTCGCCCGGCCCCGGCCCCGAACCGAACATCATCCAAGAGAACAACCCCGGCTTTTTCGGCGCACCCGACGACAGATGGATCACGCCATAAGGGCAATTGCGTTCGCAATTGCCGCAGCCGATGCAGGTTTCGTCGATGTAGACCTCGCCGTCCACCGCGCGGTGAATCGCGTCGGGCGGGCAATCGGCCATGCAGTGCGGATGCTCGCAGTGACGACACGACGTCGGCACGTGAATCCCGGCATAGGTCGGACCGGCTTCGCGATTCAACCGCGATACCCCGCCATGGGTTTCGGCGCACGCCTTCTCGCAATTGTCGCAGGCCACGCACAGCGTCTCGTCGATCAACAGAATATCGGTCGCTTCGCCCACGCCTTGTTCGACCAGGAACTGGATGATGTTCCCCGCCTCGGGCCGAGTATGCATGCTCTCGCTTTCGACAAAGCGGGTCAGCAATCGGCGTTCGACCTCTTCGCGCAACTCCGGCGAAGCGTCGACCATCTGGCGGAAACTTTCGCTCTCCAACCAAATCGTTTCGGTGTTGATGGCGGCCCGAACCGTGGCATTGCGGCGCGCGCGCGTCAGAAACGCCATTTCCCCGACGTAGTGACCGGCCGGGACATAAGCGATGACAATGTCCTTGCCGCCGATCCGGCGCGATACCGTGACCGATCCTTTGCGAATCAGATACACGCCCTCGTCCGCGTCGCCCTCTTTGAAAAGCACCTGGCCCGACTTGAAGGCCCGCACCTCGGCGGTCTCGAGCACCGGTTGGATCGCCTCGTCGGTCAAGCTCGGCAATAGGTAGGTGCGCAGCTGCCGCACCAACGCCACTTCGTTCATGGCGCGCTCGACCGCTTCGACCGAGTTGATCAGCTTGATCATCGACCGGCGCGGGGATTCCAACATGAACGACGGTTCGGCGGCCTTCACCGTGGCGCTTCGCCGACGACCGGCGATCAAACCGATCTCGCCGAAGAAATCGCCGACCCCCACCGTGACCTTGATGTTGGGGTCGTTCGCGTCGATGTGAATGTCGGCACTGCCCTCGACGATCATGTAGAACGAGTTCGTGTAGTCGTTGCGTTCGAAGATAGCGTCGCCGGATTTGGGCACGTGAATCGTGGCGTCGAGCAAAAATTCGCGCAGCTGCAGCGGCGTCAAGCTGCGCAACAACGGCACGTTTTCGCGAATATGGGTGATGACCTCGTCGACCGAACGATCGCCGGGCAACGCGCGGAACTTGTCTTCCAGCAGCGGTTCGTCAGCCGGCTTGATGTGGTTGCCGAGAATGAACTCGATCACCTCATAGCCCTGGTTCATCGCCTGCTTGATCAGCGGGAACCCAGCCAGCGCCCCAACGATATAGAGGCCGGGCACGTTCGATTCGTACTGCGGACTCAATTCCGGCAACGACGCCGGGTCTTTACTGGGAAATTCGATCCCGCAGGATTCGACGAACTTGCGCGGCGCCACCGCGCCCAGACGCGCGATAATGCGGTCGCATTCGACCTCGACCTCGCCGTCCGGCACGGTCAGCGTCAGTTTGCCGGGCGAGACGCTTGCCGGGTCGGCACTGTAGTAACAGGTGATGTCGCCGTTCTCGATCGTGGATTCGATCAGGTTCCGGTTGCCGTCTTTGGCGCGCGCGAACTCGTCGCGACGGTTGATGATGTAGACATTGTTGTTTTTCGCCAGCGCCACCGCGTTCTCGATCGCCGCGTCGCCGGCGCCGATCACCACGATGTTCTCGCCCTCGTATTCGTCCGGATCGTCGAGCTGGTACTGGACCCCTTCCCAATCGCCGCCGGGACACGTCAGCTTGCGCAGGTTGCCCTGCAGGCCGATCCCTAGCACGACGTGCTCGGCCGTGAACGTCTCGCCGTTCTTGAGGGTAACGGAGAAGTTGCCTTTTTCGCCGGAGATCTCGGTGACCTCGGCGTTATAGCGGACGTTGACGCCCAGGCTGCTGGTCTGTTCGTCCCATTTGCCGAGGATCGCTTCGCGCGTGCCGGCGTCGAACGCCATCGAACTGCGCAACGGCAAGATGTCCGGCGTCGCCATGACATGCTTGCCTTTTTGGTACTTAAAGATGGTGTCGGACAGATGATCGGTGCGCTCGAGCACCACGTGCGACATGTTTCGCTCGGCGGCGCGCCCCCCGGCACTCATGCCGCAGGGACCGGATCCGACGATTGCTACCTGAAAGTGTTCGGCCATCAGAAGGGTAGCCCTTGATCGGCCGAAAATCGACCGCCCCCGTTGATTACTTAGGCCCAACCGTATTTTTGCAGGGCCCTAAAGACAAGGCCACAAACGCAAAGAAAAGCCTTGATTTTGCTCAGGGTTCCGGGGACCCGGGGTCTGATTTAGTGACTAAAAGGCCCTAGCAACCAGACCAACCAGCTCGCTGGCCACGATCCCCTCAACGCGACGTGCCAAAAGGCCCTCATTTCGATGAATTCTCAAGAAGACATGGGCCCGAGCAATCTAGTGGGACCGTTAATACCAGGAGGGTCTTTGATCCAAACTCCCCTAGCGAACTGCCATTTTCTAGGTCAACAGCGCGGCCAACGACCCTAAAACTCAGGGATTTGGAGTACCTACGAAGGTCGGTGTCTAGAGAAAGTGCCAGGATTGGGGCCATCTGAATATTTGCACCGGGAACGCTCGCAGAAACTTGCTTCAGTTCCTGAAACCTACGTTCAAGACCCTCATCCCTAAAGTTTCCATTAGCGGCCTTTTTTTCGTCGAATGCGTCGAAACCCTCTTTGCGGAATTCCTCAATAACGACTTCCTGAACCCTCTCGAAGGCCCGGCTAAATCGAGAAACCCTGGCTTCCCCAAAGTCTTCACCCACAACGAGCACTGCCCCCATATCGCCAGCATTTACGGCAAGGGACAAACCAAATACGCCGGTCCAAGTCGCTAATAGAAGAGTCACAGCCGCCTTTAGCTTCATGGCGAAATCGCCGTTCTACTGGTTCTACGATTCATGGTGGCGATTGTAGCCCTTAAGAAGGAGTAGGCGCTCGCGGCACTTAAAATGTGGCGGGCCTTCGGCCCGCCTCTTTTTTTCCCCGCGGGCAGCGCAAAAAAAAGGGGCTGCCGAAGCAGCCCCTTTCCTTGAATGTCGGACCGACTAGTTGGTCAGTTCGAATTGCCACCACAGCGGCACGCGATTGACGAGCTTGTAGCCCTTCAAGTTCGGCGAAATGCCGTCGATGGCCGGGCGCTCGTGGCTGAACACCACCGGTGCTTCGTCGTGATAGAACTGCGCGACCTTGCGCATCAGACCTTCACGCTTGACCGGGTCCATTTCGGCGTCCATCGCTTGGATGGTCGGCGCAATTTCTTCGAAGCACGTGTGCTTGGCGAAGAAGTTGCACGAATGCGTCGCCATGATACGCGACAAGTCGGCCATCGGGTGCGACTCGTACATCATCGAGAACCCATCGCCGTCCCATTCCTGCTGCGCCAAGACCTTCTTGACGAAGACGCCGATGGACAAGTTGACCAGCTCGGTGTTGATGCCAACGCGCCGGAAGTCCTGCGCCATGGCTTGGAACGTATCGCCGAATTCGCCGCTCGAGGTGACCAATTCGATCGTCATGTCGAACCCGTCCGGATAGCCCGCTTCGGCCAAAAGCTGCTTGGCTTTTTCGGGATCGTAGGGGTACGGCTTGATGTCTTCGAAATAACCGGTCGCGCTGGAATCAGCGGGCTGGCCGTTGGTCTTGGTGATGCCGCCCATGAACTCGTTGACGAAGGTCTCTTTGTCGTAGGCGTAGTTCAACGCGCGACGCACGCGAACGTCCGTCACCGGGCTACCCGGTTTACGGTGATGCAAGATCAGGTTCAGCGTGTCATGACGCCGCGACAGCACAACTTTGTTGCCGGCCGCTTCGACCAATTGCATCGCGCCGGTGTCGAGCGCCCAGGCAATATCCACCTGCCCGGAGTTCAGCGCCTGCACGCGTGTCGGAATCTCGGGGATCACGACGATTTCGATGTTCTTGGTCTTGGGCGCGCGCCAAGCGTTCTCGTAGGCGGTCGCTTCGATCCTATCGGTGCCCCAATTCGCGATCTTGTACGAGCCCGTGCCCACGGGGTTGCGTGCAAAACCCTCGGCACCCAAATCGGCCCAGGCCTTCGGCGAATGCACCCGCATGACATGCAAGCGCTTCGGGAAGATCGGATCGGGCGATTTGGTCGTGATCTCGACTTTATGCGAGCTCAGTTTCTTGACGCTGGCCAGGGTCGGGAACTGACGCCGGACCTGCTGTTTGGACACGATCGGATCGTTCAGCAACGCATCGACGTTGGCGATCAATGCATCGGCGTCCCAAGCCTCGCCGTTGTGGAACGTCACCCCTTCGCGCAGGGTCACTTCCCATGTCGTCGGGCTGGTCAATTTCCACTCGGTGGCCAACTGCGGATTGGTCGATTTGTCGTCGTCGACGAACGTCAGGCCATCGAAGAACGCATAAAGCTGATAGGCGCCGTTCGCGCCGAACGTGCCGTAAGGCATGCCCAACTGCGCCGGCATGTTGTAGTGCGCGACCCGAAGCGTATCGGTATCGGCCTGCGCGATGCTTGCGGAGCCCAACATCGTGACCGCCGCAATACCGCCCAGAATTTTGGACGTAAGTTTCATTCCTGCCTCCCAGGGCAAAACCTTATTGGTTAAGAACGATTCTTATATCGCAGCGAACCGCCCAATTACAGCTTTCTTAAGGCAGCCCCGGATAATGTTAGAATTGTCCGAACAAAGGTTGCTCGGAGCCCCCGATGTTCTACCGACCCGAAGACGGCCACGGCCTACCGCACGACCCGATGAGCGCCCTGGTCATGCCGCGCCCGGTCGGCTGGATTTCCTCCCAAGACGCCGACGGTCGTCGCAATTTGGCCCCGTTTGCCCTTTTTAATCTGGTCGCCTATCAGCCGCCGCACGTCATGTTCGCCCCCACCGGACAGGCCGGCAGGCGCTTCAAAGACAGCCTCAACAACGTCGAGGCCACGGGCGAGTTCGTCGCCAACATGGCCACCTGGGCCCTGCGCGATGCCGTTTGGCATACCTCGATTCCGGCACCGCCGGATATCGACGAGTTCGACCTCGCGGGCCTCACCCCCGTCGCCAGCACGATCGTCGCGCCGGCCCGCGTCAAAGAAAGCCCGGTCAATCTCGAATGCGTTCATGTCCAGACCATTCGCCTGCCGCACGTCGATCCCGACAACGCCAATCATGTCGTGATCGGCAAGGTGGTGGGGGTGCATATCGACGACAGCGTCATCACCGACGGGATCGTCAGCGAAGCGGCGCTCGAGCCCATGGCACGGCTCGGCTATCTCAACTACACCCGGGTGACCGAGGTGCACACCAAACCCTTCCCCACCTGGCCGCCGAAAGAGGACTAAGTCGATCACGATTGCCGGTCCCCGCGTTGCGCAATGAGGCCCGACCGCACATATCAAAGACACGCGCCGCGGCCGGTCCCCGGTTCGCGCAGATCACCCACCAACCCAAGGAAAGCTGCGGGAGTTGGCTTTGTTTCGTCCTAACGATGCTGTCCCGGTCCCGGGATCGCCGACGCGGTCCCCAAAGAGCATTTTCCTAGGAAAACTGCGGGAGTTGGCTTTGTTTCGGCAGAGGGTTTTGTGATGGCTGCGGCCGACCTTCTCCTCGCCATCGATCAAGGCACCAGCAGCACGCGCGCGATCGTCTTCGATCGCGACGGCAACGTCGCCGCCACCGCCCAACGCGACCTCCCCCAACACTATCCCCAGGACGGCTGGGTCGAGCATGACCCCGATGACATCTGGACCGCGACCGTCGCGGTGTGCCGGGACGCGGTCGCCGACATTTCGCCGACCCGGCTTGCTGCCGCCGGCATCACCAACCAACGCGAGACCTGCCTGCTGTGGCACCGGGACACCGGCAAACCGCTTCACCGCGCCATCGTCTGGCAAGACCGCCGCGGCGCCGACATGTGCGATGCGCTAACGGCCGCCGGTCACGCCGGCCCCATCCGCGCGGCCACCGGATTGGTGCTCGATTCCTATTTCTCCGCCACCAAGCTCGCCTGGCTCCTCGATCATGTGCCGGGCGCCCGCGCGCAAGCCGAAGCGGGCGACCTCGCGTTCGGAACCATCGATACGTTCTTGCTATGGCGCCTGACCAACGGCCGCCGTCACGCGACAGACGCGACCAATGCCGCACGCACCATGCTGTTCGACATTCACCAACAGACCTGGAGCGCCGCGTTGTGCGATTTGTTCGGCGTGCCGTTTTCCGTGTTGCCCGAGGTGCGCGATTGCGCCGCCGACTTCGGCATCATGGATGCCGAGATATTGGGCTTTCCGCTGCCGATCGGCGGAATCGCGGGCGATCAGCATGCCGCCCTGATCGGCCAGGGCTGCGTTCAGGCCGGAATGGCCAAGGCAACGTACGGCACCGGCTGTTTCGTCCTCGCCAACGATGGCGCCGCCCCACCCGCCGACCACGGTGCGCTGCTGACCACCCTCGCCTACCGGATCGACGGCACGCCGACCTACGCCACAGAGGGCAGCGCCTTCAACGCCGGCACCGCCGTCGCCTGGCTCCGCGATCGCTTAGGGATCGTTCAAACCAGCGCCAAAACCGAAACCCTCGCCCGCAACCTCGCCGACAACGGCGGCGTTTATTTCGTGCCCGCGTTCACCGGCCTTGGCGCGCCCTATTGGGAACCCGCCGCACGGGGTGCGTTGACCGGGCTGACGCGCGACACAGGCCCCGCACATCTTGCCCGCGCCGCCCTCGAAGCGGCCGCCTATCAAACCCACGATTTGGTGGCGGCGGGCAGCACCCGGCCCACGGTATTGAGGATCGACGGCGGCATGGCCAACAACGATTGGTTTGCCCAATTCCTCGCCGACCTCCTCGATGTCACGGTCGAACGACCGGCGGTCACGGAAACCACCGCCCGCGGTGCCGCGATCTTGGCGGGCCTACACGTCGGGCTTTACACGTCGCTCGAGGATGTCGCCGACACCTGGCGGGCGGCGGCTCGCTTCCAGCCGTCGATCGACGAAGATCGGCGGCGAGCGCTTTTGGACGGTTGGCAGCGCGCCGTCGCTCAGGTCCGCGCGGGCTACGCCTAGGTCCGCTTGGCCAGTGCTTTAGCCAACGGCGCCAGTTCCTCTTCGTAGGCGCGCCAGGCACCGATCGAATCGCGAAAGATTGGGCGACGCACTTGCGCCCAACTCGCGGTGTCGGCGCCACGGGTGCTTTGGTGAAAATCAAGGCACGCGGTCTCAAACGGCAAACCGCAATACTCGAGCATTCCGCGCACAGTGCCCTCAAGGTCGTCGACCAACCCGTCGTAGTCGACATCGTGAATCTGGATCGGGCAAACCTCGGCCCAGTGTTCCATCAGCCGCTGGTACTGGCGGTGGTAGTTCGCCAACGCAGCCATATCGAACGCGTAGCCGTGCGTACCATGAAAGTTGTGCCGATAGATCGAAAAACAAACATCCATCGCGTCGCGCCGGCAATGAACGACCTTCGCGTTGGGAAACAACGTTCCTATCAAGCCAAGATAGCGAAAGTTCGCAGGCATTTTGTCGGTGAAGTGCTGTGCGCCTTGCGACAACCCATCGGTCACACCGAGGTAGCGTTTCGCGGCTGCCCTCAGGTTGGCTTCGGTGATGCCGGTCAATGCTCGCGGGTAGCCTCGAGTGGAAGCCGAGGCAAGAGCCAAGTCTTCGCTGATTTCGCCGACATCGCGCAATTCACCAAGCGCTGCAACTGCCGAGTGCTGCGAAAATATTTGCTCCACCACCGTCGTCGCCGACCGAGGCATGCCGACAATGAAGATCGGTCGCGCCGTCGGATCTCCCCAATCCCGACGCTCGTCGAAAAACCTCTTGTCGAACGTCTTGATCGTTCGCGCGGTCAGCAGCGTGTCGTCATTCGGCTTGTGGCGATAGGTGCCGTAGATGGACGCATTGGCCTTTTGCAGAAACGCAAAGGCCTTTGGGTGATCGCCCTGCCGGTGCCAATGCTCGAACAAAACGAAACCAAGCCGTCCGATCGTTTCGGCGTCGTCCGCGCCGTGATCGATCCGCGCCGAAAGACGCGCCACATCGGCCGCCGAGAGCGCCCCCTCGGGGTCGGCGACCCGCAACTCGAAGCCCGTGACGTTGTCGGGAAACCGTTCGAGCAAACGGTCAAGCACCGCACGGCCGGCGGCCGAGTCGCCGAGGCGACGGAACATGTGGCCGGCCAAGCGTTCAAGAAAATAGGAATCGTCGGGAAACCGTTCGGCGCCGGTTTCGCAAAGCGGCCCAACGGCATCGTTCTGCCGCGTTCGGATCAAGAATCCGATGAGATTGTGCAAGGACTCGGGTCGCCCCTCGTCGAGTTCGACGGCGCGACGGAAATACGGTTCGGCTTCATCGAAACGACCGAAACGTTCGAGCTGCGGCGCAACGTTGATATGCGCCGCCAAGTTGTCGATGTCGGCCGCCAAAACCTCCTCGTAAAGCTCGATCGCCTCTTCACGCGCGCCGAGCTTCTCTTTTGCCGCGGCCAACCCGAGCAACGCCACCAAATCGGTTCGATCCCTCTCCAAGAGGCGTTCGTAGATCGGCAGCGCATCGGCCGGCGCGTCCTTCTCGACCAACAAATTCGCCAGGTTGCGCGCCGGTACGGGGTCGGACGGCGCAAGTCGCGACGCAGTACGAAACGACTCCTGCGCCTGATCATTCATTTCGGCGCTCACCTGGGCCACACCGAGGTTCAGCCATGCCCCGGCGTTGCGCGCATCAGCTTTGGTCACCCGGCGGAACGACGCAACCGCGTCGCGGGCGCGGCCCGTACGTAGATAAGCCAGACCCAAATTGAACTGGGCGGGCAAATACCCCGCGCGTTGACCCACGGCCTGCTCCAACAGCCGCACGCCTTCATCGGGCTGACCCGTACTGAGCTTGGCGATCCCGAGATGGGTCAACGACTCGACATGCGCCGGATCGAGCGCAACGGCCTTCCCCAGCAGATCCGCTGCGGCAGCCGGCTGACCGAGCGTTAGCTGAGCCAGGCCCGCAAGATTGAGCGCACCGACATCATCCGGCGTCGTCGCCAGATAGACCTGGATGAGGTTCAGCGCGTCGGCCGGTCGGCCACCCTGCATTGCCTCGTGCGCTTGGCGCAACGCGTCGGGCATAGCCTCGTTCGATCCCGCCATAATCAGGTCGTCCGGGAGTGCTTTGCGATCCAGTGGCGCGCGATTTCTTCGCGCCGACAGACCCAAACGTCGTCGTGCTTCTGCAGGTGATCCATGAAGCGAAGCAGGCCGGCAAGTCGCCCAGGATGACCGACAAAACGAGAATGAAGACCGATCGACATCATGCGCGGAATACGCGCGCTCTCGCGGTAGTAAATGTCGAAGGCGTCTTTCAGGTAGGTCTCGAAGTCCGTCGCCGTTCCGAATCCCGGGGGCGCGGTGAACTTGGCGTCGTTGTTGGTAAATGTATAGGGAATGACGAGATGCTGGCGGCCCGACACTTCGACCCAATACGGCAGGTCGTCGGCATAGGAATCCGAATCGTACAAGAACCCACCCTCTTCCACGACCAAACGACGCGTGTGATCCGACGGCGAATAGCGGCAATACCACCCAACGGGCCTGCCCCCCGTGGTCCTGGTGATCGCGTCGACGGCAAGCTTGATGTGCTCGCGCTCTTCTTCCTCGCTGAGAAGATGATGACTGATCCAACGCCAACCATGGCTGCAGACATCGTGCTCGGCCTCTGCGATCGCCTGGGCTGCATCAGGGTGACGCAACAGCGCCAAGCCGCACCCGAATACGGTCATCGGCAACTCGCGCTCGGCGAACACATCCATCAGGCGCCAAAAGCCGACGCGACTGCCGTACTCGTAAAGCGACTCGGTCACGTGATCCCGCTTGCCGGCGCCGACCGAGGCAACCGGCACTTCACCGATGTAGGTTTCTGCCGCGGCATCGCCGTCGAGAATCGAGTACTCCGACCCTTCTTCGTAGTTCAGAACGAAATTGACCGCGAGGCGCTTGCCGCCGGGCCATGCCGCATTGGGCGGGTTGCGCCCGTAGCCGACCAAATCGCGAGGATAGTCGTCGACATCGTGCGGCATGGACGCCCCCAATCCCAGTTAGCTGGCGGTCACGAGATGGATTTCGCCGTCGGTGTGAAAGATCCGCAACCCCTTGGCATGGTGGTAGTCGGGGTCATCATAAAAAGCCCGAGCCGCCGCTTCGTCGGGAAACTCGATAATCGCACCGCGCTGCCACGACTTGGCGCGCTCAAGCGGCGCAGGCTCGCCGGCGGCGAGAATCTTGCCGCCGTGTTTCTCCAGCAACGGCACCACCAACTCGTAGTACTGATCGCGCCAACTTGGATCGTCGCTGTGCTGACTGGAGAGCGATATGACATATGCCGGCATGTAATTTTCCCGCCTACTATTGTTGAACTGATCCGGCGCAGCGCTTGAGCCACCGCCAATCGAAGGACGTTACCGTTATGGCCTGGGAAATCCTTGAACGCAATCTACCGCAATACGACTTCGTCGAACGCCACCAACGCCTCATCAAGGCCCCGCCACCCGATGTGTGGCAAGCGGTTCAGACTGCCCGCGTCGCCGGATCATTGCTGACCCGCAGCGCCGTTGCGTTGCGTATGTTGCCCGCGCGGTTGGCGGGCAGGGCGGCACCAGAACCGGCCCCGCTCTACGATCTCAGCGGCATGAAGAATTTTTTGCGCCTAGGCGAAACGTCGAACCGCGAGTTGGTACTCGGCATGGTCGGCCAGTTTTGGCGCCCCAGAGGCGGACTGCGACCGATCGAGCCGGAGGCATTTGCCGACTTCGCCGAAGCCGACTTTGCCAAACTGGCGTGGGGCTTCGATCTCGAACCGAGTGGACCCGGCACCCGCCTGCGGACCGAAACGCGCATTCGATGCCTAAGTGCCGACAGCCGGCGGCGTCTGCGTCCCTACTGGATGATCATTCGTCCGATCAGCGGGCTTATTCGGCGTGAGATTTTGGCCGGTATCGGCGACGTCGCGGAAATGAGAGATGCAGCGAAGCCCTAGAAGAGGCGCGGTCGGCTGGTCAAAGTCTCCGCGGCGGCGCCGACAAGACGGGGACCCAGCATCTCATCCTTGACGGATGCATAGACGAACACCCCGTCTTTCCCGGCAAAGCATGAAATTCGCACGCGACGTTCGTCGGCCAGTTCCATGAAGTACACGGTGACGGACTGCCCGGTCCCGTCGGAAAAGACGTGCTTCCGGCTGAGCTCGTAGTCGAAGTCAGGTGATGCTTCGGCGTAAGCAGGCCGATTTTGAAGAACCGCCTCTTGGCAAGCGACCTCGTAGCCCTCCTCGGCGCAAGCGCCAAGAACCCATGCCGTTCCAATCAACAGCGGCCACCATCGCACGGCAATAGTCCCAACTATGACGAACGAGGAAATGGTCGGAGCGAGTGGATTCGAACCACCGACCCCCACACCCCCAGTGTGATGCGCTAACCAGACTGCGCCACGCTCCGACCGTGGGGCGATATATAACGATTGATGGGTGGCGCAGCAACGCGCCGGATAGAGCTAGCGGCGTTTGGCGTCGGCAATCAGCTTGCGCAGCCCATCGAGTTCCTCGATCGCGCTCTCGATAGCAGCGGCCTTGGCGCGCGGGAGCCCTGGGCGGTCGCTGAGGCGGCGAACGGCCTTGGAGGGACGTGCAATTTCGCCACGCTTGCCGTTTTCCTTGAGCAGCTTTTGGACACCTTTGATGGTGTAGCCTTCTTCGTAGAGCAGCGAGCGAATCCGGCGCAAAAGCTCTACATCCTCGGGCCGATAGTAGCGGCGCCCACCCCCCCGCTTGAGGGGGCGGACTTGGGCGAATTTGCTCTCCCAAAAACGCAAAACATGCTGCGGCACGTCGAGTTCCGTAGCGACCTCGCTGATCGTCCGGAACGCCTCGGGCGATTTCCGGCTGCGCGAACTGCCTGATTCTCCCCCGGCTGTCGTGGTCGCCATGCCCTACTCCCGTTCTTGCGAGGTTTCCGCGTTGATGCGGTCCTTCAAGACATGCGAGGGGCGGAACACGAGAACGCGACGCGGTAGAATCGGCACCTCTTCGCCGGTTTTGGGATTACGCCCGATCCGACGACCCTTCTCCCGCACGTAAAAGCTCCCGAACGAGGAGATTTTCACGGTTTCGCCCTTTACCAGGCTGTCACCGATTTCGTGCAGGACCGATTCCACGAGATCCGCGGATTCGTTTCTGGATAGGCCAACCTCTTGGTACACAGCCTCACTCAGCTGCGCACGGGTGACCGTATTCCCTGCCATGGTGGGTCCCCTCCCTCACTGCCGCGCAAACGGTACTCGTGGGGCTAAACCCCGTCAATAACAAAGGGATATCAATGGGATATGACACGACGCTGATGTTGCATGGAATCCGCAGTAATTGGCGGAATCACCAGCGAACGAGGCATGCTCCCCAGGTGAATCCACCGCCCATGGCTTCCATCAAGACCAAATCGCCCTTTTTGATGCGGCCATCCTGAACTGCGACATCCAGCGCCAACGGCACCGATGCCGCCGAGGTATTGGCGTGCCGATCCACCGTAATCACCACCTTGGCGGGGTCGATGCCCAGCTTTTTCGCGGTGGAGTCGAGAATTCGTTTGTTGGCCTGGTGCGGCACCAGCCAATCGATGTCGGATAGGTTGACGCCTGCCTCTGCCACGACCTCTTCCACCACCTTGGCCATATTGACCACCGCATGACGGAAGACCTCTTTGCCCTGCATCCGGACATGACCAACGGTCCCTGTCCGGCCGGGCCCGCCATCGACGTAGAGGGCCTCGCGCATGCGCCCGTCCGAATGGAGCCGCGCTGCGAGAAGACCGCGATCCGCCGTCGTGCCGGCCGATTCCTCGGCCCTCAAAACGACCGCGCCGGCGCCGTCACCGAAGAGGACACAAGTCCCCCGATCGTCCCAATCTAGGATACGCGAGAACACTTCGGCACCGACGACCAGGGCCGTCTTCGCCTGTCCGGTCCGGAGCAGGCTATCCGCAACGGTCATGGCGTAGACAAAGCCCGAACACACCGCCTGAACGTCGAAGGCGCAGCCCTGGGTCATGCCCAGCGCCGCCTGCAGGGTCGTTGCAGTCGCGGGGAACGTATCGTCCGGGGTGGTCGTCGCCAGGACGATGAGATCGAGTTCGGTTTCAGGGTCCACTCCCGCTTGACCCAAAGCCTTACGGGCGGCCTCTAGCGCGAGCCCGGAGGCGAGTTCGCCGTCGGCCGCAATGTGCCGTTCGCGGATACCGGTGCGCGCTTGAATCCATTCGTCGGTGGTATCGACTTTTTTTGAAAGGTCGTCGTTCGTGACAAGTCCGGGCGGCAGGTACGAACCGCACCCGTGAATCACCGATCGAATAACGGTCACGAGACGGCGGCCTCGGAGCTCTGCTCGCTTTGGTCCGAAATAGACTGGAGATCGGCGACAATCTGCTCGTTGAAACGCCCCCGAATGAGATCGGCGGCGACGCCAAGCGCGTTGGCAAAGCCGATCGCATCGGTACCGCCGTGGCTTTTGACGACGACCCCGTTGAGACCGACAAACAGCGCCCCGTTGTAGGTCCGCGGATCGACTTTTTTGCGAATGGCCTGCAGCGCCGGACGCGCCAGCAGATAGCCAATCCTGGAAAGTACCGAACGACGAAAAGCAGCGCGGAGCATCTCGCTGTAAAACTTCGCCGTCCCCTCAGCGGTCTTCAACGCGATATTGCCGGCAAACCCATCGGTAACGAAAACATCGACGGTGCCTTGGCCAATGTCGTCGCCCTCGACGAACCCCTCGAAGGCGAGCGGAAGCTCGGTCGAATCGCGAAGCACCTGCGCGGCGACTTTGAGTTCGCCATGGCCCTTGAGTTCTTCGGTACCAACATTGACCAGCCCCACCATGGGCCGGCGCACACCCAGCACGGATCGGGCGAATTCTGCCCCCATGATGGCGAACTGAACTAAGTTATCCGCGGTGCATTCGATATTGGCCCCGAGGTCGAGGATGACGCTTTCGCCGCGACGCGTCGGGACGACGCCGGCCATGGCCGGTCGGTCGATCCCGTCCACCGTCTTGAGCACGAATTTGGACATCGCCAAAAGGGCCCCGGTGTTGCCCGCCGACACCACGCCCGCCGCATTGCCGTCGCGTACCGCGTTGATGGCAAGGCGCATGCTGCTTTCCTTGCCGCGACGGAGCGCTTGAGACGGCTTGTCTTCCGCCGCGATGACCTGCGGGGCGTGACAGATCTCCACCCGGTCGGCCAATTTCGGAAACCGCTTGAGGATCGGTGCGAGAAGCCGTTCGTCTCCGAACATTAGGAAACGAACATCGGGGTGGCGCTTTCGTGCGATATCGACGCCCTTGAAGACCATGCCGGGGGCCTTATCCCCGCCCATGGCGTCCAGCGCGATCGTGATCGGCTGCGTCAAACCAAACCCCTGCGCGGCCTAGACCGCGTCACTTCCTTCGGTGACTTCCTTGCCGTTGTAGTAGCCGCACGCCCCACACACATGGTGCGGTCGCTTGAGCTCACCGCAATTGGGGCATTCCGCCGAATTTTGGGCCGCCAGCGAGTCATGCGCGCGGCGCATATTACGGCGGGAGGAGGAAATTTTACTCTTGGGAACAGCCATGACTAACCTACGGGCTCCATTTAACTCTCGTTTGCCAAGTACTTAAACCTTGTTTCTCAACTTTGCCAGGGCCGAAAACGGTCCTGGATCGGCCTTCGCATCATTATCGAAGCGAAATTCAACGTCCGGACGGCGCGGATAGGGGTCGATCGCCAGGGCCAAATACTCGGCGACCGTAGCGCCAAGGTCGATCGCGGTGCCGGTCATCGGCTCGACATCTTCGTCGTCAGGCGAAACCTCGACGTCACGCTCAAGGTGCGCCTCCCAGTCGGCCACCGGCAGATATCGGACGTCAAAGCCCTCATCGATGGCGCTTTCCACCGGGTCTAGGGTCACCACGCATTTTTGGGTGACCGTGGCGCGGAAACGCCCCTGGACCAGAATTGCGGGGCTATCGCCGTCCCGTCGGATATCCGCCGCCACGGTGAATTCCTTTAGGTCGAGCAAGTCCAGCCGGGCTATCAGCGCTTGCCGCTCGGATTCATCAGCGGTGAAATCGACGTGTCGACCGTCGGCGTCGATCTCCGCCGTTTCGATGATATGGGACATTTCGCGCATTTAACTGGCCACAAACGGGCGTTTCAGCGCCCGATCAGGGCGCGAATAAGCCGCGGAAACTAATGATTGGCCCGGCACGGGTCAATCCGATAACGCGCCCGTTCCAGCCCTGTCGCCGGGTTCAAACCGAACTTTTCCGGCCAGGAGATCGGCTAAATCTTGGTTTTCCAGGGCGGCAACCTGGCGACGGACGCTGTCGGCAAGGCCTCGTACACCGCTGTGATGATCCTCAACCTCGGCAAAAACGTTGCGCGCCAAGACTTCCTCAAGCTCCGGCGTGCCGGTATCGAGTGCGGTTTGGTACACCCGCGCGCGCCCGTAGAAGGCTTCGGCCATTTCCTTGATCTTCTTGCCCACCCGCATGTCGCCAGTGCCCATCTCCCGCAGGTTCCGGTCCATATCGGCGAACATGTAGGACATGAACTCGCGGCCGAATTTGTCGCTGGCCTCGCCCCTCCCCTTGATCCGATGGACCAACAAAATAGCGTGAAGCGCGATCATCTCGAACCGGCCCTCTACCGAATCGGGGACACCGAAAGATGAATACAGGCCCGGCTGCCGGGCCTGTGCGACCACGGCGAGGTAGGCCTCGCGCGCCGGCGCGGCATAGGGCGACTCGGTCGCGAAGCGACGCCACAATCGATTAAGAATCGTCATCGTCGCGCCTATCCAGCCCTAAGTTGACAGCCAAGAACGTCGGCTGCATGGTCCGCGACGTTCGCCAGTAATCCATCGTTCGCGGATAATACGTAGTCGTCTTCTCATGAAACGCTTTTCTATTACCAGCCCTGCCGTGCTCTTGTTCTGCCTGACCATGGCGGCATGCACGCCGACCCTCGTCGTCCAGGGTTACGTGCCGGACGAAGAAACCTTGGCGACCGTCCAACAAGGTGTCGATAACAAAGACGCCGTCGTATCCAAGCTCGGCTCGCCGTCCAGCGTTGCTGCATTCAACGACGACACCTGGATCTACATCAGCAAGCAGACCGAGAACTTCGCCTTCTTCGAACCGACGGTCATCGGACAGGACGTCGTCGCGATCAACTTCGACCCCGAGGGGCGCGTCGAAGAAGTTCGACGCTACACCCTCGAAGACGGTCGTCTGATTGATCCCGTCACGCGCAAGACCCCAACCCACGGCCGAGAGCTTGGCATTCTCGAACAACTCTTCGGCAACGTCGGCCGGTTTACGGCCGGCACCGACGGCTAGTAGTCAGGCGCGCTAGGCCAAGACGGCCAAGAGCAACAACGCAACAATGTTGGTGATCTTGATCATCGGGTTCACCGCCGGACCTGCGGTATCCTTGTAGGGATCGCCAACGGTATCGCCGGTCACCGCGGCCTTGTGAGCCTCGGACCCTTTGCCGCCGTGGTTGCCGTCCTCGATGTATTTCTTGGCGTTGTCCCACGCACCGCCGCCCGCGGTCATGGAGATCGCGACGAAGATGCCGGTCACGATCACGCCCAGAAGCATCGCACCCAGCGCGGCAAATGCGGCACCCTGACCGGCGATCGCCCAGATCACGAGATAAAGCACGATCGGGGCAAGCACGGGCAGCATCGACGGGATAATCATCTCGCGGATCGCCGCCTTGGTGAGGAGGTCGACGGCACGCCCGTAATCGGGCTTGCCGGTACCTTCCATGATGCCCGGGATTTCTTTGAACTGGCGGCGAACTTCGGTGACCACCGAACCCGCCGCGCGCCCGACGGCCGTCATGCTCATGGCGCCGAACAAGTACGGGAGCAGGCCACCCATGAAGAGGCCGACCACGACGTAGGGATTGCTCAGCGAGAAGTCGACGTCGACATCCGGGAAGAACTGACGCAAATCCTCGGTGTAGGCACCGAACAGCACCAGTGCCGCAAGACCGGCCGAGCCGATCGCGTAGCCCTTTGTCACGGCTTTGGTGGTGTTGCCGACCGCATCGAGCGCATCCGTGGTTTGGCGCACCTCGTCATCCAATTCCGCCATCTCGGCAATGCCGCCGGCGTTATCGGTAACCGGCCCATAGGCATCGAGCGCCACGACCACTCCGGCCAAGGCCAGCATCGTGGTCACCGCAATGGCGATGCCGAAGATACCGGCCAGCATGAACGTCGAGATGATGCCCGCCACGATGATCAGCGCCGGCACCGCCGTAGCCTCCATGGAAATGGCCAGCCCTTGAATCACGTTGGTTCCGTGACCGGTGGTTGAGGCCGCCGCAACGCTGCGAACCGGGCGGTAGTTGGTCCCGGTGTAGTACTCGGTGACCCAAACCAGAAGGCCGGTTACGACCAAACCGATCAGACCACAGTAGAAAAGCGCACGACCATCGAACATGACGCCGGTGGAGGTCGTGAATTCGGTTGCCGAACCCAGCACCATATCGGTGACGACCCATAGGCCGACCGCCGCCAGGACGGCGGAAACGATGAAGCCGCGGTAGAGCGCGCCCATGATGTTGTTGTTCTTGCCCAGACGGACGAAGAACGTGCCGATGATCGAGGCGAAGATGCACACGCCGCCGATCGCCAGCGGGTAGACCAAGAACGCCGGGCTGGCCGAGAACAGGATCGCGCCCAGGACCATCGTGGCGACCATGGTCACCGCATAAGTTTCGAACAGGTCCGCCGCCATACCGGCACAGTCGCCCACGTTATCGCCGACGTTATCGGCGATCACCGCTGGGTTGCGCGGATCATCCTCGGGAATGCCGGCTTCGACCTTACCCACCAAGTCGGCGCCAACATCGGCGCCCTTGGTGAAGATGCCGCCACCAAGACGGGCAAAGATCGAGATGAGCGAGCCGCCAAAGCCGAGCGCGACCAACGGATCGATGATCTCGCGACCATGCGCGCCGATACCCAGTAGGAAGGCGTAGTAACCGGCCACCGAAATCAGTGCGAGACCCGCCACCAGCATGCCGGTGACCGCACCGGCCCGAAACGACACCGCCAAGCCTTCGGCCAGCCCGGTGCGGGCTGCTTCGGTGGTGCGCACGTTGGCGCGCACCGAAATGTGCATCCCGATATAGCCGGTCGCGCCGGAGAGGATAGCGCCGATCAAGAAGCCGACCGCCTCTTTCCAGCCCAAAACGATCAGAAGCAGAACCGCGATGACGATACCGACGATGGCGATCGTCCTGTATTGCCGGTTCAGGTAGGCGCTCGCGCCTTCTTGAATGGCCCGAGCGATTTCCTGCATCCGCTCATTCCCGGCGCTCCGCGAGAGAACCGATCGGCTGGCGTAAATGCCGTAAACAATGGCGACAACGCCCGAAATGATCGCGAACCATAACCAGTCTGACATCGGTGTAACCCTCTTCGAACCCGCTGAATGTGAGATGGCCGGGAGGACTGCAACCGCAGGCCCCGGCGGAAAATCGCGCGGAACATGCCAGAACTAGGGTTGCAACGCAACAAACCGAGATTTTCGGGCCGAACGCCTTTTTTTGCGGCGTTTTGGCGGATTTGGGCGAGTTAGGCCTGTGCGGGCGCCGGCCGGCGTAGGACAAGCCAAAGGAGCGCGAGCGAGACAACAATCAAGAACGGCACCGCGCCATAGCTCACCGCCCGCCAACTCAAGAGCTGCAGCAACGCGCCCGACGAGAGCGAGGCCAGCGCCACCAAGCCAAACACCATGAAGTCGTGAAACCCTTGGGCCTTAGCGCGTTCGGCAGGTTCGTAGGTCTCGGTCAACAGACTGGAGCCGCCGACGAACATGAAGTTCCAGCCCAGGCCCAACAGGAACAAGGCCGCCCAGAAGTTCAGAAACGCCACCCCGGTGACGGCGAACGCCACGGATCCGATCATGAACACCACGCCCACCGCGATAATGTTGAGCACCCCAAACCGTGCAATCAGCATCCCGGTCACGAACGAGGGCGCGAACATCGCCAGCGCATGCCATTGGATGACGGTCTTGGCATCACGCAGGGCATGGTTGAATTGTTCGACCATGGCGATCGGTGTCGCCGTCATCAACAGAACCATGACCGCAAAGCCGATCATGCTGGACAGCACGGCCACGATGAACTTGGGCTGCCGCATGATCTCGGACATCGGACGGCCCGTTTCGTTGCGTTCCTCGACCGTCGGCACCGGAATGCGAATGAATTGGATCAAGACGATCGAAACCGTCACCAATGCAATGACGGCAAGGTAGGTTCCAAGGAACTGTGCGCCTGGCACGAGGTCCGCCGTTCTCAACGCGATCTCGGGACCGACGAAAGCGGCAACAACGCCACCGAACAAGACGAGCGAGATCGCCCGGCTGCGAAACTTTTCCGACGACACATCGGCCGCAGCAAAGCGGTAGTAATGGGAGAACCCGTTGTAAATCCCCATCAAGAGGATGCCGAAGCTGAAGCCCCAAAAACTAAGTTGCCAGACCGAGAGCGCGGCGATTGCCGCGCCCAACACACCGATCAGCGCCCCGATCGTGAATCCCCAGCGTCGCCCGACACGCTTCATGATCATCGATGCCGGGGCAGTGGCGATCGCCGTTCCGATGACCATCGCTGAGACCGGCACGGTCGCCAAGGTGGTGTCCTCGCCGAGGAACTGAAAACCGACCAAACCGGTGGTCAGCGCCATGATCGAACTCGACGACGTAAAAAACGCCTGACATAGGGTCAGCAGCCCTACGGTTGTTTTCGCATTGGTCGGCAAAACGTACTCCTAGTGGTGGCCGCCGCCGCTACTCTCTTGTTTCGGTTTGGGTGCCGCGGCGGGCGGCGCGGGGCGACCGGCTTTCGCCTCACCGACCTCCACGCTCTGGACGATATCGTGAAATACCTTGTTCGCCGACTGGAGAAAACGCGCATTGAGATCGCGCGGATCAATCCACCCGTCTTCTTTCAGGCGAAGCGGGTTGGCATGCACTGAGCGCACGATCGCGTCGCGCAGGATCGGACGATCTTCTTCGGCGTGCGCTGCCTGATCGGGTCGGGCCAAGAGCTCGTACTTGGCCGACATGATCACGTAGCGGCGGATCTTGTCGTCGCGAATCACCGGCACGCCGAGCGGTCGCATTTCGTACACAACCGTCTCTGCCGGCTCGACCGGTTCCTCGACCTTTACCTCGGCGACCTCTTCTTTCTCGCCACCACCGCCGACGAGCGACATGCCGACGGCCGCGACAACGACCAGCAGAATGATGCCGACACCGAGGAACAGGAGCTTCTTCACGGTTTTCTTTCTGTCTTGTTCGAAGCGGCAACGCTACGCCGTCGGTGCGTCGCGGACAAGCTCAGCTTCTCAAGGCCGCAATTCCGTCAGGTCTCCGCGGCCATACCGTTAGCTGCGGTTCAAAGGCTCAAAAGTGCGTGTGGCCCGCGCGGGAAAGGGCGACAGGCGTGCCGTTTTCATCGATCACCGTCACGTCGCGCCCAGAGGTGATCTCGCCGATCGGTGTCACCGGGACATCGAGTTCTGCTCCGAGGGCAATCAGAGCGTCGTGCGCCGTCGGTGGGGCGCAAAACAGAAGCTCGTAGTCGTCGCCACCGGTCAGAACGTCGGGGAGTGAAAGAACATGCCCCGCCATCGCCGCACGAAGGGCCCCGGACAACGGCACGTCGGCGGCACGGACCGTGGCAGCGACCGCAGATGTCTCGCAGATGTGGTCCAGATCGGCGACAAGGCCATCCGAGATGTCGATCGCCGCCGTGGCCAAACCGACCAAACGCGGTCCGACCGCGACGCGCGGTTGGGGTCGGCGGTATCGGGTGCACAGGAACTCGGCGTTCACATCGGACACGTCAGACGGGTCGGTCAGCAATCGCAAGCCTGCTGCGGCATCGCCGATCGTTCCCGTGACGTAAATCCGATCGCCGACCTGCGCGCCGCCGCGTTTTAAGGCCCGTCCGATCCGCACTTCCCCGATCGCGGTGACCGACACCGTCAGAGGCCCCGGGGTGCGGACGGTGTCCCCGCCGAAAAGCGTGATCTTGTAAGTTTCCTGATCTGCAGCGAGGCCGGCCACAAAGCCGTCAAGCCATGCGTCGGTCGCGGTATCCGGGAGCGCGAGGTTCAGCAAGTAGCCCAGCGGTGCCGCGCCCATGGCGGCGATGTCGGAAAGGTTGACCCGAAGCGCTTTGCGCGCAATGTCGCCCGACGGGTCGTCGGGCAAGAAATGAACGCCGGCAACCAGCGTATCGGTGCTAAGGACGGCGGTCCGCCCCGCCGTCGGCACGTAGAGTGCGGCATCATCGGTAAGTCCGAGGCCACGTGGGGTATCGCTCAGCGGCGCCAGGCTTTGTGCGATGACATCGAACTCGCCGCGCCTGATCATGCTCGGTGCCTAGGCGGCGCCCTTGTGGGTTTGGTCCGACATTTCACCGGATCGCACGTGCCGAGCCAATTTATCGAGCACGCCGTTCACGAAACCAGGTTGCGGTCCGTCGAAGAAGGCGTGGGCGACATCGACGTATTCGCTGATCACGACACGGCCCGGTACGTCAATCCGCGTGAGAAGTTCATAAGCGCCAGCGCGCAACACGGCGGCGAGAATCTTTTCCAAACGGTCAAGGTCACGGTTTTCGAGCACGGCCTGAATCTGCGAGGTGATTTCCGCCTCCCGCACCGTGACGCCGCGAACCAGATCTTCGAAGAAACCTCGATCTGCGCCCTCGTACACCAGGCCGTCGATTTCCCGACCGAAGCGGTGCTCCACGAACTCGCCGATCACGGTGTTTGCCGAGACGCCCGAGATCGACATCTGATAGAGCGCTTGGACCGCCGCCAATCGCGCCGCCGAGCGTTCGCCTGATCCTGATTGTCCGCCGGCCATGATGGCCTTAGCGCCCTGCGCGAAAGGCGTCGCGAACCGCAATCAAGTCGAGCGCCGCATTGGCCGCTGCTGCGCCCTTGTTGCCTTGATCGACTGCCGCACGCGCCCAAGCTTGGTCGCGGTTCTCGCAGGTCAGGACGCCGGTACCGATCGCCAGCGAATGGCGCAGGGCGAGCTTGTGCAATCCGCCGATACTTTCCTGGCAGACATGATCGTAGTGCGTGGTTTCACCCCGGATGACGCAACCTAAGGCGACAAATCCATCGAACGCCTTGGCCGTACCGGCCGCGGCGGCATCGACCGCAAACCGCACGACCAACGGTATTTCCATGGCGCCCGGGACGGCAATGCGCTCGCACACGCCACCGCGCGCTTCGACCGCCGTGGTCGCACCGGCAACGAGTTGGTCTGCGATGTCGTCGTAGAACCGCGCCTCGACCAGCAGAATACGTGGCGCCTCGGTCATGACGCGGCGCTCATGTCGTCGATCGCGCGACGATCGACGATGGAAAGACCGTAACCCTCAAGGCCGACGACCGGACGCGGCTTATTGGTGAGCAAGATCATGTCGCGTACGCCGATGTCGCGCAGGATTTGCGCCCCAACCCCGTAGTCGCGTAGCGGACCGGGCGCATCCTCCCCCAGCTCGTAGCGAATTCGGTCTACCAAGCTGGTTGCTTGCGCCTCGCGAATGATCACGACGACGCCGCGACCCGCCTCGCCGATCTGGCGCATAGCCCGATACAGCAAACCGCCGCGCGCACTCACCTCGCCAAGAAGATCGTTAACCACATTGAACGGATGAACGCGCACCAAGACCGGGTCGTCGCCACTGATGTCGCCTTTGACCAGCGCGATGTGCTCGGCGCCGTCGACGCTACTGGTGTAGACGGAAAGGACCCAGTCCCCACCGTGGACCGACCGCAAGGGTCGCGTCACCGCACATTGGACCATCTGCTCGTGGTGACGGCGGTGAGCGATGAGATCGGCGATGCGCGCGACCTTCAGGCCATGCAATTGGGCGAACTGAACGAGATCGGGCAACCGTGCCATCGTTCCGTCATCGTTCATGATCTCGCAGATCACGCCGGACGGGTTCATGCCGGCAAGGCGGGCGATGTCGACCGCCGCTTCGGTGTGGCCCGTGCGCACCAACACCCCGCCTTTGCGCGCGACGAGCGGAAAGACGTGACCGGGCGAGCCGATGTCCGCCCTGCCCTTCGTCGGGTCGATCGCAACCTTGATGGTTTGCGCACGATCGGCGGCGGAGATACCGGTCGTCA
The DNA here is from genome assembly GCA_038121105.1 of Alphaproteobacteria bacterium. Classification (GTDB taxonomy): domain Bacteria; phylum Pseudomonadota; class Alphaproteobacteria; order SHVP01; family SHVP01; genus CALJDF01. The sequence goes on from JAYONB010000006.1 coordinate 75,356, forward strand.
CGCCTTCGCGTGCCTCGATCGAAATCGTGAACGCCGTTTCATGACGCGACTGATTCTTGCGGGTCATGAGTTCGAGACCCAGTTCGTCGCATCGATCTTCGGTCAACGCGAGGCAGATCAACCCGCGCCCGTGTTTGGCCATGAAATTGACCGCCTCGGGCGTGGCTTTTTCGGCTGGGATGATGAGATCCCCTTCGTTCTCCCGGTCCTCATCGTCGATGAGGATGATCATCTTGCCTTTTTGGACATCGTCGATGATCTCGTCGATCGACGAGAGATAGTCGTGCAGCGAACTTGTGGTCAGCGCATCGGCCATCAAAGCGTTTCCCGCAACCGGTCGACGTAACGCGCCAACACATCGATTTCGAAATTGACGCGGTCACCCGGTTTGAGATCGCCAAAGGTCGTGGCGGCCTGGGTATGTGGAATGATGTTCACGCCGAACTGGTTCCCATCGACTTCGTTTACCGTCAACGAAACCCCGTCCAAGGTCACCGACCCCTTAGGCGCCACGTAACGGGCGTATTCCTTGGGCGCTTCTAGCACGAAACGCTGCGAGTCGCCTTCCGGGGTCACACTGATCACAACCGCAATGCCGTCGACATGACCGGTAACGATGTGGCCGCCCATCTCGTCACCGACCTTCAACGCCCGTTCGAGATTGACGCGCGTGCCTTCAGCCCAATCACCCAGCGTAGTCTTGGACAAGGTTTCCGCAGAGGCATCCACCGCAAACCAGCCCTCATCCTTGTCGGTTACGGTCAGGCATGGACCCGCGCAAGCGATCGACGCACCGATATCTATCTCGCGGGTGTCATACGCGGTTTCGATCACCAAACGCGTATCGCCATTGGTTTCGATCGACCGAACCCGACCTAAGTCGGTAATGATGCCAGTAAACATGGGAGTTACTTAGTCGGACAGGTGGAAAGTTTCCACCACATCATGGCCCACCGCCCGGAGAGCGGTCCTATGCAACGGCAGGTGCTGGTCCAGTTTTTCGACGCCAAGCGGGCCCGTCATCGCAATACCGTCGCCACCCAGCAGCATCGGCGCGCGGTAGAGGACGAGGTCATCGACCAAACCGTCGCGCAAGAGCGCACTGGCCAGCATGCCGCCGGCTTCGGCTAACAACCGGGTAATTCCGCGGGCGGCAAGGTGCCCGAAGGTTTGCCGTAAATTGACGCCGTGCCCCGAGCGATCCGTGGCCACGGTCACGTGTTCCGCACCGGCGCGTTGTCGCTCCTGAACCTGCGGGTCGTCGGCGGATACCGCGCTGAAGACCCACAAAGGAACCTCGTGCGCCGTCGCGTAAAGCTTGGCCGTGAGCGGGACGCGGAGATGCGCATCAAGGAGAATCCGGACCGGCGAGCGGTCCGACATCCCCGGCAAACGACAGGTCAGCACCGGATCGTCCGCGAGCGCTGTCGCCGAGGCGACCGCGATGGCATCGTGCTGGGCGCGCAATCGATGGGCGTCGGCGCGCGCCTCGGCCCCTGTGATCCATTGGCTTTCGCCGTCGGCAGTGGCGATGCGCCCGTCGGTCGTGATTGCGGTTTTCAGCGTCACCAGAGGCAACCCATCCGACAGCCGCTTGAGGTAACCCTTGTTGAGGGCGCGGGCCTCGTCTGCGCAAATCCCGACATCGACACCAATTCCGGCCGCACGAAGTTGGCTGAGGCCTTCTCCAGCAACGCGGTCGTCGGGATCCTCCATCGCCACCACCACGCGCGCCACGCCCGCCGCGACGAGGGCGGCCGCACAAGGCGGGGTCTTGCCGTGGTGGCTACAGGGTTCGAGCGTGACGTAGGCGGTAGCGCCCCGTACGGCATCCCCGGCCCGGTTGATGGCTTCGGTCTCGGCATGGGGTCGACCGCCTTGTTGGGTCCAGCCGCGGGCGACCACGCGATCGTCTTTTACCAGGATGCAGCCGACGGCGGGGTTGGGCCATACTTGGCCAAGCCCCCTTCGGGCCAGCGCCAAGGCCGCGCGCATGTGCGCGCGATCGACCTCAATAGTCGTCTTCGGCACTCCCGCCCATCTCGCCGATGAAGGCTTCGAAGTCGCGGGCCTCGCGGAAGTTCTTGTAGACGGAAGCAAATCGCACGTAGGCGACCTGATCGAGATTCGCCAATGCCTCCATCACCAATTCGCCGATCGTCGTACTGGAGATTTCCGATTCGCCCAAGCTTTCAAGCCGCCGCACGATCCCGTTGATCATGCGATCGACACGCTCCGGTTCCACGGGACGTTTGCGGGTTGCGGTGATGATTGATCGCGCGAGCTTGTCTCGATCGAACGGCACGCGTTGGTCGTTCTTTTTCAAGACGGTCAGTTCGCGCAGTTGTACCCGTTCAAAGGTGGTAAACCGCGATCCGCAGGCCGGACAGAAACGCCGGCGACGAATTGCTGAATTGTCTTCGGCAGGCCGTGAATCTTTGACCTGGGTATCGTCGTTTCCACAAAACGGGCAGCGCATTCTAATTCCCCCAGCCTAACGGACGGCCGTCTAAAACAACTTTATCTCGGATAAATCGGAAAACGGGCACAAAGCGCGAGGACGCGTTCTTTGACAGCCGCCTCGACCACCGGGTCGCCGCCCGGACTCGCGGCAAGCGCATCCAAAACCTCTACGATCATGGTGCCGACCTCTCTGAACTCGGCGACGCCAAAGCCCCGCGTCGTGCCAGCCGGCGTACCAAGCCGCAACCCCGACGTCACCATCGGTTTTTCCGGATCGAACGGGATCGCATTCTTGTTGCAGGTGATGAACGCGCGCTCGAGCGCCTGCTCGGCATCACGGCCGGTAAGACCCTTGGGTCGCAGGTCGACCAGCATCAAGTGCGTGTCGGTGCCGCCGGTGACGATATCGAGGCCGCCTTCGACGAGGCGTGCCGCGAGGGCTTGTGCGTTGTCGACGATGGACCGCGCATAGGCCTTGAAATCCGGCTGCAATGCTTCTTTGAACGCCACCGCCTTGGCGGCAACCACATGCATCAGCGGCCCACCCTGAATGCCGGGAAAGATCGCCGAGTTCACTTTTTTGGCGATGTCGGCGTCGTTGGTCAGGATCATGCCGCCCCGCGGACCGCGCAGTGTTTTATGCGTCGTTGTGGTCACGACATGGGCATGCGGGAACGGGCTGGGATGCGCGCCGCCGGCTACGAGGCCTGCGAAGTGCGCCATGTCGACCATCAACAATGCGCCGACCGAGTCGGCGATCTTGCGAAAGCGCGCAAAGTCGATGATGCGTGGGATCGCGGAGCCCCCTGCGATGATGAGTTGCGGTTTGTGTTCGGCCGCTAACGCCGCGACTTCGTCGTAATCGACCAACGCGTCTTGACGACGGACGCCGTACTGCACCGCGTTGAACCACTTGCCCGATTGGTTGGGCTTGGCGCCGTGGGTGAGATGCCCGCCGGCGGCCAGCGACATGCCAAGGATGGTATCGCCCGGCTTGATCAGCGCCTGAAAGACGCCTTGGTTGGCCTGCGACCCGGAACTCGGCTGCACGTTGGCGAACGCGCAGCCAAACAACTTTTTGGCGCGGTCGATGGCGAGATTTTCGGCCACGTCGACGAATTCGCAGCCGCCGTAGTAGCGCCGACCGGGATAGCCTTCGGCGTATTTGTTGGTGAGCACCGAGCCTTGCGCTTCGAGGACGGCTCGGCTGACGATATTCTCCGAGGCGATGAGTTCGATCTGGTTCTGCTGGCGGCCCAACTCGTTTTGAATGGCACCGAACAGTTCGGCGTCTTCGTCGGCCAAACCCGTGGTGAAGAATCCATTGTCTTGGTCGCTTCGTGTCGCACTCGCAGTTGTCATCAAACAGCCTCTTTCGTTCGCACCTGATCGATTTTAGCGACGCGACGGGCATGCCGGTCGCCGCCGAAGGGAGTGTCCAGGAAGGCGCGCAGCGCATCGCGCGCGACTTCGGTGCCGATCACGCGCGCGCCCAACGCCAAAATATTGGCGTCGTTGTGCTCGCGCGACAGTCGGGCCGTCGTTGCGTCATGGCACAGTGCCGCACGTATTCCGGGATATTTGTTGGCGGCCATACTGATTCCCAGGCCGGTGCCGCAACAGATCACTGCCATGGTCGCGCGGCCGTCCAAGACCGCCTCCGCCGCTGCATGACCGAAGTCGGGATAGTCCACCGATGTCGTGTCATGGGTGCCGAGATCGAGCGCCGTGTAGCCCAGCGCACGCACCTCTTCGGCGATGATCTCCTTGAGCGGAAATCCGGCATGATCGGCGGCAAGCGCGATGACAGTTTGGGACATGGTGTACGGTTTTTCGGGGCCCGTTTCGGGGTCGCCTACGTACCATATGTGGCAACGCCGTACCAGCGTTCTACCACTTCTCGGAGGCGCTTGAGTTTGCCGCTACAAACTGAGGCACATCTAGTAAGTACCTGATTTTCAACATGTTGTTGCGCCGCCGCCAGATATTGCGGTGCCGACGGGCAGTCCGTTTCGATCTATTTAGGCAGTGCGGCCCCGGCGGCGGGCCATCTTTTGGGCCAGGGTGTCGGCGACACCGGGCCGGCTCCAGGGGCAGACCGCGATGCAGATGCCACAACCCTTGTTCTCGTTGAAGAAGGGCAAGCACTTGTCGAAATCGACGTACCATTTTTCGACGCCGCGCACCCATTGCTTGGCAGCCGACAAAGCCTGCGGCGGACAAGCATCCGAGCACACCCGACAGTTGGTGCAGAAATCATCCGCGCCGAAAACATCCTCGCCGGTTTCTTCGAGCGGTAAGTCGGTCAGCACCAGCGCCAGACGAAAGTTGGCGCCCAACCTGCGATGGATCATCGAGCCGTGCCGACCAAGCTCACCAAAGCCGGCTTTGATCGCGGCGGGAATCATCACCATCGACCCCGCCATCGGTCCGCCTTTCTCTTCGGCGGCCCAACCTTGGTTCCGAATCCAGCCCGTGAGGTCTTTCACCACCTTCAACGCGCGACCGTATTGGTTGACGACCTCGGTCGCGGCGGGGTCTTCGGGTGCGGTCTTGAGGGCCTCGTAGTCGTGCTGAACCGCGATCGCGATGGCCCAGGGCCAAGTGCGTTGTTCGTGCCCCTCGAAAACCCAGCTCGGGTCCATCCGCGCGACGCCGACATCGTCGGCGCCAAAGGCGAGACCCGCCTCCTTGACCAGTTCGACCCAACGCGCGGGTGCTTCGCTTCGTTGCGTCGGCGCGACCTCCGGCAGTGGACGGTCGATGATCTCTTGCCGTCGCGCCCGCGCGGCCGCCACTTCGGGCGATTGGGTGTAGCGCCCGTAGAACCAGTTCTGCAGCGGCCCATGCGGGATCGAGTCGGGTTCGTGCCAATAGACCGGGCTGGGGGGTCGCGGCTGGGTTTCGCCGAGCCCATTTATGGCGTTGCCGGATACGTCGGGCCAAAGAGCCATCTGATCGGGGTCCGGCACGTAGCGCGACGGTGAGTTGCGGTTATCCATCTCGCGATCTTAACGCGAATGTCCTACCAGGGTGATTCCCGGCGCGACCAAAATCCATATACCGGTGTGATCCTCGTACCCCGCCGCCTTATCGGCTAAGGTTTCCGGCAGCATGATCGAGTTCATCAACTTTTATCTCATCCCCGGGCTCGTCTTGGGCTGCATGTACGCGTTGGGCGCGATCGGCGTTTCGATGCTTTTCGGCATCTTGCGCTTCGCCCATTTCGCCCATGGCGACATCATCACGATGGGGGCCTATTTCGCGCTCTTCTTCGTCACCGCACTCGGCTTTCCCGTCTTGCTGGCGCTTCCGGCGGCGATCGTCTTGACCGCCGCCATCTCGGTTTTGCTCGATCGCGGTTTTTACAAACCGTTTCGCAACAGCCCGACCATTTATTTGGTGATCGCCTCGTTCGGCGTCGCGCTGATGATCCGATCTTTGGTGCAGCTGATTTGGGGCGTAAAGGTCGAGTCTTACTCCGCGGGCACCTTCAGCAAGCCGATCATCTTTTTCGATACGTTGCGCCTGGCCGACAAACACATGTGGATCGTCGGCCTGACGATCCTCATCGTCGTGGGACTGCACTACTTTCTGTCGCGTTCGAAGCTCGGCAAAGCGATGCGCGCGATGGCCGACGAGCCCGACCTTGCCCAAGTCAGCGGCATCCCGACCGAAAAGGTGGTGCGGGCGACCTGGATCATCGGCGGCGGGCTGGCGGCGACCGCCGGCGTCTTTCTCGGCATGGACACACAGTTGCACACCAACATGGGGTGGGACTTGCTGTTGCCGATCTTCGCCGCCGCCATTCTCGGCGGCATCGGCAGCCCCTACGGTGCGATCGCCGGCGGGCTGGTGATCGGGTTGGCGGAAGAACTTTCGAGCTACCCGTGGATCGGCGTCGAGCCCCTACTCTCGCCAGGCTATAAGACCGGGGTGGCGTTCGCGCTCATGGTGGCGTTGTTGATCTGGCGACCGAGCGGGCTTTTTCGGGGGCGGGTGTTCACATGAGCAGCGAACTCGCGCTCGGCCTCCTGCTTTACGCGGTCTCGCTGCTGACCATGGCGGGCATCTACGGCGTGCTCGCCATCGGCCTCAACATTCAGTGGGGCTATACCGGACTGTTCAACGCCGGCATCGCCGGTTTCTTTGCGATTGGCGCCTATGTCAGCGCCATCCTGACAGCAGCCAGCTCCGACAATTTCATTGGTGGGTTCGGCTTGCCGTTCCCCGTGGGTTTAGTCGCCGCAATGGCTGTGGCGGGCGTCATCGGGTATCTCGTAGGGCGATTATGTATTCGACTTAGATCGGACTATCTCGCCATTGCCACCATCGGGGTGGCGGAGATCTTCCGTCTGATCCTCAAGAACGAAATTTGGGCGACCAACGGGCCACGTGGCATTTCCAATATTCCGCGCCCGTTTGAAAGCTTGAGCCAACCCTGGTCGCAACTGGCCTTCCTTTTGGTGGTCGGCCTCGTCGTGTTGATCGCGTATTTGCTCGCGGAGCGTGCCGGGAAGTCGCCGTGGGGCCGGGTGATGCGCTCGATCCGCGACAACGAGGCGGCTGCGGCGGCGATCGGCAAGAACGTGACCGGATTCAGGCTGCAAGGGTTCGTCATCGGCGCGGCCCTGATGGGCCTCGGCGGTGCGCTGGCCAGCCACTTCTTCAAGTTCATCGGCCCCGAAGCCACAGAGCCCCTGATGACCACCTTCCTCGTTTGGGTGATGTTGATTATCGGTGGAAGCGGCAACAACCGTGGCGCCCTTTTGGGCGCGCTCGCGGTTTGGACCCTGTGGTCGGCAACCGAGCTCTTGACCTCGCAATTGCCGCCGGAATGGGCGGTGCGCGCCACGTTCCTGCGAATCTTCTTGATCGGGCTTGGTTTGCAGATCGTGCTGCAGCGCTACTCGAAAGGACTGCTACCAGAGACGCTGCCCAAGGTAGATGCCTCCGAGTTCGAAACGCCGCCGGCCCGCGCGCAAGAAAAAGCCCCGCCCGCCGAATAGCGGACGGGGCGATTTCAGAGGCGTCGACTAGTTGATGTCGATGATGCCCATTTCTTTGAAGGTATTGCCTTCGATTCCGTACTCGCCGATGACACCGGCAACGTCGCCGGCCGCATCGAAGTTGTGGGAACCGGCTGCGCCTTCGTAGTCGATGTCCTGCCCGCGGGCGAGCAGATCAACGGCCTTTTTCCAGTCGCCCGGACCGACCTTCACACCCGGCGGGCCCGCAACGGCGCGAAGCGCGTCCTTGATCGCCGCACGATCGGTGCTGCCGGCCTTTTGGATGGCCAACGCAATCAGCATGGTCGAGTCGTAGCTCTGCTGAACGAAGATCGAGTTCGGATCGCCGCCGGCCGCCGCGAAAGCGGCGTCGAATGCGTCCTTGGCCGGGTTGGCCTTGGAAGTCGGCTGCGTGATCAGCAAATTGTCTTTCAACTCAGCCGCACCGAGTTGCTCGATAAGAATGTCGTCGCGCATCCCGTCCGCTCCAACGAACCGCTTGAAGAACCCGTTTTCCAGGCTCTGGCGCAGAATGGTGACACCGGAAGTCCCGGCATAAGCAAGAACCACGAGCGCATCCGGCTTGCCGGCCGCGAGTGTCGCCAACTCGGAGCGATAAGAAGACTTCTTGTCCTCGTGAACTTGATCGCCGGTGATCTTGCCGCCCTCTTTGACGAAAGCTTCACGGAAGGCCGACGCCAGACCAACACCGTAATCGTTATTCACAAAGGTCAACGCAACGCTGTTGATCCCCTTGGACTTCACGTACTTGGCCAAAACGATGCCCTGATAGGCATCCGACGGCGCCGTGCGGAACAGAAGGTCCTTGTCGTCCAGCCCCGTGATCTCAGGCGAGGTCGAAGCCGGCGAAACCATCACGACACTCGCCGGAATGGCGACGTTGCTCGCCGCGCCGATCGTGGCGCCCGAACACAACGCACCGACGATGGCGACAACCTGCTCGACGTTGACCAGTTTGCCCGCCGCGTCGACCGCGGCTTGTGCGTTGCACTGGGTGTCGCCGACGACGAGCTCGAGATTGCGGCCGCCGAGAATGCCGCCGGCATCGTTGATCTCCTTAACCGCAAGCTGCTCCGCCTCGATGATCGGCGGAACGAGGTTGGCGATGGGGCCGGTCACGGCCGACAGCGAACCGATCTTGACGGTTTGCGCCATCGATGCGTGACCCATGCCGGCTGCCAATGCAGCCCCCAGCACGATCGGCAAAGAACGCCGAAGAATTGAAGATTTCATGGGATAGCCTCCCTTTTGTTAGGCCGTGGTTTTTTTGAACAATCCAATTGCACCCTCGGGTGACCTCGGACGCAAGCGCTGATCTTGGCACACGCGCCCGCTCCACCCCAAGAAAGAACGGGTGGATTGCCGATTCTTTGTGACTTTTCAGTGGTGTATCAGCGTCCGCCGATGACCCTGCGTCAACCTCAGCCGCCCAGGAACATCTCCGCAACTTCGCGGTTGGCCAGCAGGTTGGCGCCGGTGTCCTCGTGCCGGTTGCGCCCAAGCGCTAGAACATAGCCGCGGTCGGCCAGCGCGAGCGCATCCTTGGCGTTTTGTTCGACCATCAGAATGGCTACGCCTGTCGCGTTGATCTCTTTCACCTTGTCGAAAACCATATCGGTGAACAACGGCGACAACCCCGCCGTCGGCTCGTCGAGCAGCAGCAGCTTGGGCTCCAACATTAGCGCCCGACCCATCGCCACCATTTGGCGCTGGCCGCCGGACAGGCTACCGGCTGGCTGGCGGCGCTTTTCCACCAGGGCGGGGAAAATCTCGTAGACCGCATCCAGCTGGCTTGAGAAATCGTCGTCACGCAAGAAAGCGCCCATTTCGAGGTTTTCGTGAACCGTCAGCGTCGGGAAGACGTTCTTTTCCTGCGGCACGTAGCACACTCGAAGGCGCGCCACTTCATCGGGGCGCCGCCCGGTAATCTCCTGGCCGTCGAAGCGGATATGTCCTTCGCGAATCTTCACGAGCCCGACAACCGCTTTCATCGCCGTCGACTTGCCCGCGCCGTTCGGCCCGACGATAACCACGATCTCGCCGTCTTCGACGCGCATATCGATCCCGTTGAGAATATCGACGCCGCCGTAGCCGCCGTACAGGCCCTGGGCTTCGAGTAAGCTCACGCTTGCTCCTCCGAGGGCAACCGCGCGCTCCGCCCGCCCCCGAGATAGGCGTCGAGCACCTCTTGGTTTTGGCGAATTTCGTCCATCGACCCCTGTGCAAGTACCGCGCCCTCGGCCATCACGATGATCGGATGGCACAGCTTGGCCACAAGGTCCATGTCGTGGTCGATGATGCAGAAGGTGTAGCCGCGCTCTTCGTTGAGGCGGCGAATGTCGTCGGCCAGCTTGACCATGAGCGTGGGGTTCACGCCCGCACCCGGCTCGTCGAGCAAGACGATGTCGGGATCGCTCATCATCGTGCGGCCGAGTTCGAGCAGTTTCTTCTGACCGCCGGAAAGGTTCCCGGCATATTCACCGGCGACATGACTGAGACCCAGGAAGTCGAGGACCTCTTTCGCCTTGTCGCGCACGCGCTTTTCCTCGGCGGTAACCCGGCCCCACAAGAACCAAGTGCGCAAGACGTTCTCGCCGGATTGTCCGGCCGGGACGACCATCAAATTTTGAATGAGCGACATACGCTCGAAGGCGGCGGGAATTTGGAACGTGCGCATCAAGCCGCGCTTGAACAACTGGTGCGCGGGCAGACCGGTGACGTCCTGGCCGTTGAGGATCACCCGCCCGGCGTCGGGCTTGATGAACCCGGCAACAATATTGAACAACGTGGTTTTGCCGGCACCGTTGGGGCCGATGAGGGCGGTAATGGTGCCCTTGCCGATATCGAAGCTGGCTTCGTTGACGGCACGGATGCCACCAAAGCTTTTCGTGACGCCGCGAATCGACATCATCGGCGCGCTTTCCACCTGCGCGACGCCTTCCACGGCCATCCCAAACACCCCTGCGTTTTTCTTTTAGCTTAGCGGGCCACCCAAGGAGGCACAAACAAACCCGCGCCTATCGCTTGCCGGGCTCTTGTTTCTTTTTCAGCACGTATTCCATCTTTCGGACGGCAAGGCGCGTCAACTCGGCCTCGCTGGCCCGTGGGTCGCCCACGATGGAGGTTTCGGTATTCGTCACGGGATCGATCACCGACACCTTTACGTAGGCCCCGACGCGATGAAATTCGATGAGATAGTGCGGACGTGCCATAGCCTCTCAGGGCTAAAGCATGCCCCCTCCTTGGCCACCTCGCAAATCGAACTTGACGACGGGTGACGCGGCGCTTCCATTAGGGGACCGACACCCAGCGAGCAACCCCTTGACCACCGAACCGGCGCCCAGCCCCTCGACAGGGCCACAAGACACCGTCGCGCAACGCTTCGCCTTGATCCGCGAGCCGAACTTTCGGCGTATGTGGATCGTGGGCGGCGCCAGCATGGCCTTGCAATGGCTTGAAATGCTGGCGGGCAGCATTTTCGTCTTCGCCTACACTCAATCGGGCTTTGCGGTCACGCTCGTCACGCTGGCGCGCGCGGCGCCGATGGTGCTCTTCGGCATGATCGCCGGCGCTTTGGCCGAGCGCGTGAGCCGCCGCAACCTGCTGATCGCCGGCTACACGATGCTCACCGTCACCTCGGCAATACTCGGCATTCTCGCCGTCAGCGACCTCATTACGCCATGGCACGTCGGAATCGGCATGTTCCTGACGGGTACCGTCTTCTCGATGGAATTTCCGATTCGCCGCAACCTTTTGGGGGAGTTTGCCGGCATGGACCGAATTTCAACCGCGATGGGGTTGGACTCGGTGGCCCGCAACGGCATGCGCATCATCGGCCCGCTAGCGGGCGGGGCCTTGATGCAGTTCGTCGGCATCGAAGGTGCGTACTTCTTGGCGACCGGCATTTATGTCTGCCTAGTCTACATGCTGTTCCGCGTCGACAACGTGCGCCGCCCCGCCGAGGCGGGTGGCCCCACGTTAATCTCGACGATCGTCGAGGGCGTCCGCTTCGCCCGGAGCGACAAAGCCGTCCTCGGCATGCTGTCGATCACGATCGTGATGAATATCTGGGCCTTTCCCTACATGGCGATGGTGCCCGTCATCGGCCACGAACGCCTGGGCTTATCGGAACTGCCGATCGGGATGTTGGTCGCGACCGAGGGCTTTGGCGGATTGATGGGGGCGTTGCTCATCGCCGCCCGGGGCAGCGCGTGGTCTTGGGCCTACCGAAAGATGTACTTCTACGGCTCGTGCATCTTTATGGCCGCGATCGTCGGGTTTTCGCTGTCGCTGTGGTTCGAAGCCTCGCTGCTGATCGTTTTGATCGGCGGGCTGGGGGTCGCCGGTTTTTCGACCATGCAAGGGACGCTGCCCTTCGTGATCGCCCCGCCGGCCATGCGCTCGCGCGTACTGGGCCTGCTTTCGGTGTGCATCGGCACCGGGCCTTTGGGCATCCTGCACCTTGGCTTGATGGTCACGCTGGTTGGGCCGTCGTTGGCGACAACCATCATCGGCCTCGAGGGCCTGATCGCCATGGCGGTGGTGTGGGTTTGGATCCGCGAGGCGCGTTAGGCCGCGAGGTAGCGCTGGATGTCGTGCGCCGACCAGACATGGGTCAGGGCATCGACCAGTTCATCCATCATCCCGTCGGTATGAAGTGGCGACGGCGTGAAGCGCAATCGCTCGGTGCCGCGCGGCACCGTCGGATAGTTGATCGGTTGGACGTAGACGCCGAAGTCGTTCAGCAGCATGTCCGATGCGCGCTTGCAACACGGCGCATTGCCGACCATCAGCGGCACGATGTGGGTGACCGATTCCATGAGCGGCAAACCGGCATCTCGGAATCGCGTCTTGAGCGACGTGGCGCGTTCCTGATGCCGCACCCGTAATTCGTTATGGGATTTCAGGTGCTGCACGCTGGCCAAGGCCCCGGCCGCAATCGCCGGCGACAGGGACGTCGTGAAGATGAACGAGGCCGCATAGCTGCGCACCACATCGACGATCGTCGAGGACGCCGCAATGTAGCCGCCCATCACGCCGACGGCTTTGCCGAGCGTGCCTTCGATGACTGTCAGCCGGTGCGCCAAGCCTTCGCGCTCGGCCACGCCACCGCCGCGCGGCCCGTAGAGACCGACCGCATGAACCTCGTCGAGGTAGGTCATGGCGCCGTATTTGTCGGCGAGATCGCAAATCTCGGCGATCGGCGCGATGTCGCCGTCCATCGAGTAGACCGATTCGAATGCGATGAGTTTCGGCACATCGGGATCGGTTTCCTTGAGCAGCTGCTCAAGGTGTTCGACATCGTTGTGGCGGAAGATTTTCTTTTCCGCGCGGCTGGCGCGTATGCCGGCAATCATCGAAGCGTGGTTCAACGAGTCCGAGAAAATCACGCAGCCCGGTAGAAGCCCTGCCAACGTGCCGATCGTCGCTTCGTTCGAGATGTAACCGGAGGTGAACAGCAGGGCCGATTCCTTGCCGTGCCAGTCGGCGAGCGCGCGCTCGAGCAGGACATGGTAGTGATTGGTGCCGGAAATATTGCGCGTCCCGCCGGCGCCGGCGCCGACCGTATGAAGCGCCTCTTCCATCGCCTTGATGACGACCGGGTTCTGGCCCATGCCGAGGTAATCGTTGGAACACCACACCACCACTTCGTCTTGGTGGTTGCCGTGGTGATAGGTCGCGCGCGGAAAATCGCCGGCGTGACGCGCCAAGTCGGCGAAGACGCGGTAGCGGCCTTCCTCCTTTAACGCCCCGATCTTGCGGGCAAAGAACTCTTCATAATCCATACGTACCGGACCTTTTCGGGGACTTTATGTGCCCTGGGGCCAGGGAGCAAACATACTTGTTGTCGCAGCCTCGACTTTGCGGCATCTCAATTTAGCGCGTATATAGGGGCGAATACGGAGTCACCTGAGTAAACCCCTCAGGTTTGCGCCTATTCCGTCACTTTCGGAGGATTTCATGACCGTCACCGCGCACGCTGATTCGGCAGCAAAACGGACCTCTTCGAAGCCCGTATTCCAGTGGGACGACGCCCTTCTCTTGGATGAGCAACTCACCGAAGAGGAGCGGATGATCCACGATACCGCGCGGGATTACGCCCAGCACAAGCTGATGCCGCGGGTCCTGGAGGCCAATCGGCACGAAATCTTCCACCGCGAGATCTTCAACGAAATGGGCGAGCTTGGCCTATTGGGGCCGACCATCGATGGGTACGACTGCGCCGGCGTCGGTTATGTCAGCTACGGCCTGATCGCCCGCGAGATCGAACGCGTCGATTCTGGCTATCGCTCGGCCATGAGCGTGCAATCGAGCCTGGTCATGCACCCGATCCATGCCTACGGCACCGAGGAGTTGCGCCAGCGCTTCCTGCCTAAGTTGGCCAAAGGCGAAATCGTCGGGTGTTTCGGCCTGACCGAACCCGATCACGGGTCAGACCCGGGCGGGATGAAGACCCGCGCCAAAAAAGTCGACGGCGGCTATGCGCTGACCGGTAACAAGATGTGGATCACCAACTCGCCGATCGCCGATGTCTTCGTGATTTGGGCCAAGGACGATGACGGGAAGATCCGGGGCTTCGTCCTGGAAAAGGGCATGGAAGGCCTGACCGCACCGAAGATCGAGGGCAAATTCAGTCTGCGCGCCTCGATCACGGGCGAGATCGTCATGGACAACGTGTTCGTGCCTGAAGCTAACGCCTTCCCGGAAATCCGTGGATTGAGCGGGCCGTTCGGGTGCCTCAACAACGCTCGGTTCGGCATCGCCTGGGGCGCGCTCGGCGCGGCCGAGTTCTGCTGGCATGCAGCACGGCAATATACGCTGGACCGCAAGCAGTTCGACAAACCGCTGGCGGCCAACCAGCTGATCCAGAAGAAACTTGCCGACATGCAGACCGAAATCAGCATCGGCTTTCAGGCCTGCCTGCAGGTCGGCCGCCTCAAGGACGAAGGCCGCGCCGCCCCGGAAATGATCTCGCTGATCAAGCGCAATTCGTGCGGTAAGGCGCTTGATATCGCCCGCATGGCGCGCGACATGCACGGCGGGAACGGCGTGGCCGACGAATTCCACGTCATTCGGCACTTGATGAACCTTGAAGCCGTCAACACCTACGAGGGAACGCACGACGTGCACGCCCTGATTTTGGGCCGCGCCCAGACCGGCTTGCAGGCCTTCAAGTAGAAGAGCACTTAGGGAATCAAAAAGGGCGGCTTGCAAGCCGCCCTTTTTTTGATAATCGGTTAGCGCCCTAGCGCGAGCCGCCGTAGCGAATCTCGTCGCTCCAAAAGCGCTCGAGCGCCTGCAACGTATCGTTCATTTCGGTGAGGGTACCGGAACCGAGTGGCCCGCGGGTCAACGTCACGACGTGGGTTTCGTAGAGCGCGTTGATCTTTTCGTAGAGATCGAGGCCTTTTTCAGACAGACGCAACCGGATGGAGCGGCGATCGTGCGGCGAGCGCTCCTGCTCCAGGTAGCCGTTCTCGACCATTTTCTTGACGTTGTAAGAAACGTTGGAGCCAAGGTAGTAGCCGCGACTGGTCAGTTCGCCCACCGTCATTTCGTCGCGCCCGACGTTGTAGAGGATGAGCGACTGGATATTGTTGATGTCCTGAATGCGCAATCGATCGAGTTCGACCTTGACGACATCGAGAAAGCGTCGGTGCAATCGTTCGATCAGTTGAAGCGAGTCCAAATAGACACGTTTGAACTCGTCTATGTTCTGGTCGTCTGACGTGTCCGTCATTTGTCTCGGTCCCAGCAAGCGAGTCGCTGGAGTCCCCCATTTTCATCACACGCCAGGGAAAGTACCGCGCGCTCGGCCCGTCGGCCAGTATTTTCTATAATATCAAGGCATAACGACGTTATCGTAGCGCCAAGCCTTAGGCGGCCCCACTCCCAAACAATCATTCAGCGGCTATTTGATGTTTCAGCATGATCTTTTGCACGACAAACGCGTCCTGATCACCGGCGGCGGCACCGGTCTCGGCAAATCGATGGGCGCTCGCCTAGTGGAACTGGGGGCGCATGTCGTGATCTGCGGTCGTCGCGAAGAGGTTTTGGCGGCGACCACCGAGGAGTTCAACAAAGTACGCGCGAATGCGGCGAGCTGGCATGCCTGCGACATTCGCGATCCCGAGGCGGTCGAGGCGATGGTCGCCGCGGCATGGGCCGAGGCGCCGCTCGACGCCCTCCTCAACAACGCCGCGGGCAACTTCATTGCGCGCTCTGAAACGCTTTCGCACCGTGCGGTCGATGCAATCCTGAGCATCGTCCTTCATGGCACAACCTACGTCACGTTGGCCTGCGGTCGTCGTTGGCTGGCGGAAAAGCGCGCCGGCAATATCCTGTCGATCTTGACGACCTACGCGTCGACAGGGTCGGGTTATGTCGTGCCTTCGGCGATCGGCAAAGCGGGCATCTTAGCGCTGACCCGCTCTCTCGCCGTCGAATGGGGCGGTCGCGGCATTCGGGTCAACGCGATCTCGCCCGGCCCCTTTCCGACGGAAGGAGCGTGGAAGCGTTTGTTCCCCGAAGGTATGGCCGAGAAACGCATGCTCTCGCGTATTCCGATGGGACGCGTCGGCGAACACCAAGAGCTGGCCGACCTCGCGGCATTCCTGCTGGCCGATCAGTCCGGGTTCATCAACGGCGAGAACGTCACCATCGACGGCGGCGAGTGGCTCAAGGGGGCCGGCCAGTTCAATATGATGGAAGAACTGACCGATGAGATGTGGGACATGATGAAGTCGCAGGGAAAGGGCTAGCCGTGCCCACGCTTTTCATTGCCAAGAGCAAGGACCTCCAGGATTGGGGTCACGGCGTCGGTGTCACCAAACACCTCTTTAAGGTTGGCGTCGCCGACGGATCTGGCGACGAGGCGGTCGCCGCATTGACGGCGCGCAAAGCGGCGGGTCGCGACGACTGGAAATTGCTCGCCAAACAAGACGCCGATCAGGACGAGGCCGCGGCGCTGGAACAACTCGGGTCGCGCGAACAGCTGCTTGATCCGGACTTTTATCCGGCGATTCGCGGCGAACCCGGCATCTTCAAAGTGAAGGTCGCCAACGTCGAGAACGACATGATGGTCCGCGCCGCGCTGTCCAACGAGAACGAACAACTGAAGACCTTGAAGGCCAAGGACAAAGACATCGCCGCCTACTTGTTGCGCAAGGCCTCGAAGAGCAACGAGTTCTGAGGTAATTGTTCGTCCGCACCTAACCCTGCGGCCCGAAGAGAATGTCCATGACCCCACACGCCAGATACCCACGCACCCGGATGCGCCGCAATCGCAAAGCGGATTGGGCCCGTCGATTGGTTGCGGAGAACACGCTTTCCCCAGACGACTTGATCTGGCCGGTATTCGTCATCGAAGGGCAGGACCGAAGCGATCCGGTGTCGTCCATGCCCGGGGTCGAACGGTTGACCATCGATCGTTTGGCGGAAGCGGCCGCGACGGCACGCGACCTCGGCATTCCGGCCGTCGCGGTGTTTCCGGTGATCGACGCCGAACAACGCCGCGAAGACGGCGCCGAAGCCACCAACCCCGACAATCTGGTCTGCCGCGCCGTGCGGGCCGTCAAGGCGGCCTGTCCCGATCTCGGCGTGATGTGCGATGTCGCGCTGGACCCGTTCACCAGCCACGGCCATGACGGGCTGGTGCGCGGCGACGTTATTCTCAATGACGAAACGATCGAGGTTCTTTGTCGGCAGGCCTTGGTCCAAGCTGCGGCGGGCTGCGATGTCATCGCCCCGTCCGACATGATGGACGGTCGGGTGGGCGCCATTCGCGATGCCCTGGACGCGGCGGATCATCAGGATGTGTCGATCATGGCCTACGCCGCGAAATACGCCTCGGGCTTCTACGGGCCCTTCCGCGACGCGCTGGGCAGCGCCAGTCGCTTGAAGGGCGACAAGCGGACCTACCAAATGGACCCCGCCAACAGCGACGAAGCGCTCAACGAGGTGGCTCTCGACCTCGAAGAAGGCGCCGACATGGTGATGGTCAAACCCGGCATGCCTTATCTCGATATCGTGCGCCGGGTGCACGATCGATTCGGCGTGCCGACCTTCGCCTACCAAGTTTCTGGCGAGTACGCGATGCTCAAGGCGGCCGCGCAGAACGGGTGGCTCGAGGAAGAACGGGTGGTGTTGGAAAGCCTGCTGAGTTTCAAACGGGCCGGCGCGGCCGGCATTTTGAGCTATTTCGCGGTTGACGCCGCGCGCATGATCCGCGAAGGGTAAGGCTATGGCAGAAACGACATCGACCCCACGCCGCCACCCGAACATGGTCGGGGCCGGCCTCATCGCCGGCATCCTGGCCGGCCTCGCCGTCGGCGGATGGCAGGACAATTTTGGGCTTTGGGTCCCCGTTGCCGGGGCCCTCGGGGTATTGATCGGCCTCTTGCTCCAGGCCCGGGGCGGCGCCGACCGAGACTAATTGAGGGGCACCCCTCAATTTCATTTGCCGGTTTCAGGGATTTGGTTTAATTGGCGCCTTCGTGGGCGAAATGGCGCCCATTTCCTGAGGACTTGAGATCGATGAACAACATGTCGTCGGCCGTGCAGAATGCGGTCGGAACACCCGATTGTGGACAGGTCGAAACATCTTTGACGCAGAAGGCCTGGGGGCAGCATCTCGTCCTCGACCTCGGCGGTTGCGACCGTGACGCGGTCACCAATCCGGACACTATTCGAGCGTTCTCGGCGGCCTTGGTAGAGGCCATCGAGATGACTGCCTTTGGCGAACCGATCATCGAACATTTTGCGACCCACTCGCCCGAAGCGGCGGGGTACTCGCTGGTACAGTTGATCGAAACCTCGAACATCTGCGCCCACTTCTCGGACCTGACCGGGGATATCTACCTTGATATCTTTTCGTGCAAACCGTTTTCGAACGACGTTGCTCTTGAGGTCTGCGTTAAGTTTTTCAATCCCAAGACCGTGACGCAACGAACGTTGATGCGCACCGCCCGCCAAGCGTAATCCACCGGGTCCATCGACAGCCGGGGCAAGGCCCCGGTAATTGGTCCCGGCAATAAGCCAGGACCCGTCCCATGCATCCGACGCTTGAAGATGTCCGCAAGGCCGCAGCCGTTATCGACGGTGCGGTGCTGCATACGCCGCGCGACAAGGGTCAGACGCTGAGCGACATGACCGGCACCGATATTTGGGTGAAGTTCGAGAACCAACAGTTCACGGCTTCGTTCAAGGAACGCGGGGCGCTGAACAAATTGGTGTGGCTTCGCGACCAGGGCCCGCTAACAGGCGTGGTCACGGTTTCGGCGGGCAATCACGCACAGGGCGTTGCCTATCACGCATCGCGATTGGGCATCGCGGCGACCATCGTGATGCCGCGCAACACGCCGTTGAACAAAGTGCAGATGACGCGCGCGCTTGGCGCCAACGTCGTGCTCGAAGGCGACGATCTCGAAGCTGCTAAACTCGTCGCCGACCGCTTGGCGGAGGACGACGGCCTTACGCCGATCCATCCCTATGACGACGCGCAAGTCATCGCCGGTCAAGGAACCGTCGCTTTGGAAATGCTGGCCGACGTGCCGGAACTGGATTGCCTTGCCATTCCGATCGGCGGCGGTGGATTGATAAGCGGCATGGCCATCGCGGCAAAAGCGATCAAGCCGGACATCAAAATCATCGGGGTCGAAGCCGACCTTTACCCGTCGATGGTCAATGCCTTGGCCGACCTGCCCCCGGTACGGGGCGGCCTGACGGTGGCCGAAGGTATCGCCGTCAAAAAGATGGGGCGCCTTACCACCGAGATCGTGCGCAACCTGGTTGACGATATTGTGACGGTTGGTGAGCCGGCGCTCGAGCGATCGGTCATTCACTAACTTGAGATCGAAAAGACGGTGGCCGAGGGGGCTGGCGCCGCCGCGCTCGCCGCCGTCTTCGCGCACCCAAAGATGTTCGCGGACAGCAAGGTGGGCGTCGTATTGAGCGGCGGCAACATCGATTCGCGCCTGTTGGCGTCGATTATCATGCGGGTTTTGTACCGGGATGGCCGCTTGCTCCGGCTGGAAATCGACCTTAGCGACGTTCCCGGCGCCCTAGCGGAAGTCGCACGGATCATGGGCGAGGCCGAGGCCAACATTATCGAGGTCGCCCACCAACGTGTTTTTTCGCAGCTCTCGGCCAAAGGAACGGAAATCGAAGTGGTCGCCGAGATCCGCGATCGTGCGCACGGCGAGCGGGTGGCCACGGCGCTGCGTTATGCGGGATACGCAGTTCGCCTGCCGGACCATGGTTAACGCGATACCGGTCGCCCGGCCCGCATGCTCTAACGTGGCACGTGGGTAGAAAAATCGTACAATAGATCGCAGATTCCAGGGACAATGGGTCGTGTCAGGTCTGCCCGGTGACGTGATCCTGCGAGGGGCTCGCTGAATGCGAGAGGTTTTTTTGGGCACAGCCGTGCAAAACGGTGCACGCGGGGCAAGAAGTCCACATGGAAGCCGGTCACAATCAACCGATCGTCATCAACAAGAAGGTCAAGAAGGGCGGCGACCACGGCCATCATGGCGGCGCCTGGAAGGTCGCCTACGCCGACTTCGTGACCGCGATGATGGCGTTCTTCCTGTTGTTGTGGTTGCTCTCGACGACGACGGTCGAGCAACGCGCCGGGATCGGCGACTATTTCACGCCGACCACCTCGCTGGCGCCGGGCGCCAGCGGCGCGGGCGGAATATTGGCCGGCCAAACGGTCAGCGACTCGGGCGCCAAGATCGGCGAAGGCGGCACCCCATCGGTAGTGGTCGAACTATCGCCGCCGACCAAGCAAGCCTCGGAAAAAGACATCGAAGAACTGGCTGCCAAGCGCGAGCAAGAATCGTTTGACGAGGCCGTCGAGGCGCTCAACAAGGCGATTACCGACTTGCCGGAATTGTCCGACTTGAAGGACAACATCCAGGTCGACATGACCTCGGAAGGCATGCGCATTCAGATCGTGGATCGCGAAGGCGGGGCGTTGTTCCAAGCGGGTTCTGCGGATATGACGTCGCGGACCCGAGAACTGTTGGATCAAATTGCGAAGGTCGTCGCGGAACTTCCCAACACGATCTCGATCTCGGGCCATACCGACGCGAGCCCGTTCAATCGCGGCAATTACTCGAACTGGGAACTTTCGTCCGATCGCGCAAACGCAAGCCGACGCGAACTGGTCTCCGCAGGGATCGACCCCACGCGGATCGTTCAAGTGGTTGGCAAAGCCGACCAAGAACCGCTGATCGAGGAAGACCCCTTCTTGCCGCAAAACCGGCGTGTCAGCATCGTGCTCCGGCGCACCTCGGCCGTGTTGCCGCCCGGCCTTTTCGAATAGCGCTTGGCAGGCGGCGGACGCGTCGCCAAGATAACGGCATGGTTTGGCTTGAAAGTGTGGACCCGAGCGCGACGTGAACCAAGTTCCCCATGCGCCCCTAGTCCGGTTCTATAAGACGCCGTCGATGCCGTGTCCGTACCTGGCGGACCAAAGCGAGCAACTGGTTTTCACCCACTTGAAACCTGCGGGAACGGACCACCTACACGGCGTTTTGGCCCAAGCCGGATTCCGGCGTAGTCACAACATTCTCTATCGACCGGATTGCCCGACCTGCAACGCCTGCGTTCCGGTCCGCGTCTCCGTGGCCGCATTCGTCCCGTCGCGGTCGCAAAAGCGGATTCTCGCGGCGAACAAAGACCTTACAGGCGTCGCCCTCGATCCGGTCGCCACAGAGGAGCAGTTTGAGCTGTTCATGCGCTACCAAATATCGCGCCACAGCGACGGCAGCATGGCGAAAATGGACATCGACGACTATCAATCGATGGTCGGAGATTCGCCCATTAAGACGGTCATGTTCGAGTACCGCTCTCCCGAGGGCGCGCTTGTGGCATGTGCATTATCGGACGAGCTGAGCGACGGTTTGTCGATGGTCTTCAGCTTTTACGAACCCGATATCGGCGGTCTCGGCACGTTCATGATCCTCGACCATATCAGGCGCACGGGCGATCTCGGGCTGGACTACGTCTACCTCGGCTATTGGATCGCCGATGCGCCTAAGATGGCCTACAAGACCCGTTTTCGCCCGCTCGAAACCCTTGGGCGGAGCGGCTGGACAACCCTGCGCGCCGAGTTCAACGCCCGGAACAACGACGCGCTGACGACGTTGGTCCGCGAGCACGACGTGAAGCTGCGCAAGATGAACGATCGCATTCTTAACGAGATCGGGCGTCTTTCCGGCGAAGTGATGGCGGAAACCGGAGCCGAAGGCGGCATCACAAAGCGGGTCTACGACAGCTTCCTGAACTTCCGTAAGGGTGCGATCCGGTGGTCGCGCATCTCGGACCAGGCCTACTGGAACGCGCGTCTGCTTCCGTTCAAATACGGCTAAGCCGACACACGAACCCAAGAGAAAGCCCGTACCAGTCAACGCTGGTCGGGCTTTCTCGATTTTGTGGGTGTGATCTGTGCCTTCCCTTGTCACCTTCATTCGTTTTGTCGATACCCTGAACGAGCGCATCGGGCGCACCATCTCGTGGGTCGCGCTCGCCATGGTGCTGATTCAATTCCTCGTCGTCGGGATGCGCTACATCTTCGGGATCGGCTCGGTCTTTCTGCAGGAAACCGTGGTCTACATGCACGGTACGCTGTTCATGGTGGGCGCGGCCTATACCTTGCTGCACAACGGCCATGTCCGCGTCGACATTCTGTACCGCGAGGCCTCGCCACGCCGCAAAGCGTGGGTCGATCTGTTCGGCGTCTTCTTCTTTTTGCTGCCCGTCTCGATCCTGGTGTGGATTGTGGCCGAGCCCTATGTCGCGCAATCCTGGGCGATCCGCGAAGGCTCGAAGGAAACCAGCGGCATCCAGGGGATCTATCTCCTTAAGACCATGATCCTGGTGTTCGCCACGTTGCTGCCTTTGCAGGGACTTGCACTGGCGGCACGCTCGGTGCTGACCCTGACAGGCGCGACCGCCCCGCCCCTTCCGGACGAACCCGCGCAGGACGGCGTTTAGCGCGTGCAGGAGATCCTCGACATCACCATGTTCCTGGTGGCCATCGCGTTTTTGATGGCGGGCTTTCCGGTCGCCTTCACGCTGGCTGGGACCGCGTTGGTGTTCGGCCTGATCGGCTTCGCGATCGGCGTGTTCGACCTGTCTTTCCTCGGACTTTTCCCGCAGCGCTTGTTTGGGACGATGACCAACGAAGTGCTGATCGCGGTGCCGTTGTTCGTCTTTATGGGCGTGATGCTGGAAAAGTCGAGAGTGGCCGAAGAGTTGCTGGACAACATGGCCAAATTGTTCGGCACCCTGCGCGGTGGACTGGGCATCTCGGTCGCCGTCGTCGGTGCCTTGCTGGCAGCGTCGACCGGCATCGTCGGCGCGACCGTCGTCACGATGGGGCTGCTGTCGCTGCCGACCATGCTGCGTCGGGGCTACGACCCTGCGTTGGCGACCGGCACGATCGCCGCCGCCGGCACCTTGGGGCAAATCATTCCGCCGTCGATCGTCCTGGTGCTGTTGGGCGACGTGATTTCGTCCGCATTCCAGAACAGCCAATTGGCCCAAGGCATTTTTTCGCCCGAGACGGTGTCGGTGGGCGATCTATTTGCCGGCGCCCTGC
This sequence comes from Alphaproteobacteria bacterium, assembly GCA_038121105.1. Lineage (GTDB taxonomy): Bacteria > Pseudomonadota > Alphaproteobacteria > SHVP01 > SHVP01 > CALJDF01. The sequence goes on from JAYONB010000006.1 coordinate 98,459, forward strand.
TACCAGGACTGGGCCTGGTGGGAATGTAAGTGCTGTACCAGATCGGGGTGGCGTGGTTGCGGCCCGAGTCCTCGCCCGCGATCCCGCGCGAAGAACTGGAGACCGACGCCCGCTCGATCCTCGTCGCCACGCTCAATTCTTTGGTGCCGCCGATCGCGCTGATCGTGGCGGTGCTGGGGTCGATCCTAACCGGGGTGGCAACCCCAACCGAGGCAGCGGCGGTGGGCGCCATCGGCGCGACGTTGTTGGCCGGACAACGCCTGAAGGAAGGCGGCGGACTGCCGATTTATGTCGGCGCGCTCTCCGTCGCGGGCTTGTTCATCTTCAACGAGACCTTCGATTTGCGCCTGAACCGCGAGCGCCCGTTGATCGACGATATCGGCGTGATCCTCGCCTTCGTTCTCTCCGCCGGCGTGGTGTGGGGCTTGGCGGTCAGTCTATGGCGCACCTTCGGCGCCGAGGTGTTGCGCCCGGTGATGCGCTCGACGACCCAAATCACCTCGATGGTATTCGTCATTCTGGCGGGCGCGGCGCTGTTCTCGTTGGTGTTCCGCGGACTGGGCGGCGACGAGACGGTCCAGAACCTGTTGACCGACATGCCCGGCGGTGCCGCGGGCGCGATGATCATCGTGATGATCGTGATGTTCATCCTGGGTTTCTTCCTCGACTTCATCGAGATCACGTTCGTTGTCGTGCCGATCGTCGCGCCGGTCTTGCTGACGATGGGCCTCGACCCGGTGTGGCTGGGCGTGATGATGGCAATGAACTTGCAGACATCGTTCCTGACGCCGCCGTTCGGATTTGCGCTGTTTTATTTACGAGGCGTGGCGCCCCCGTCGGTGCGCACGATGCACATCTACAAGGGCATCATCCCGTTCGTCATTATCCAGGTTATCGCCCTGAGCCTTCTGGCGGCGTTCCCACGGATCGCGACTTGGCTGCCCGACGTGGTGTACGGCGACGGCACCTCGATCAGCCGGCCAGTAGAAAGCGACACCGACGAGACCTTGGATGGTTTGGATCGGCGGCAGAACCCGGCCACGGACGAAGAGCGCGAAGACGACGAATTCAACAAGCTGTTCAATGACGACGAGTCCTCGGAGCGCGATCGCCAAGACGCGATCGACAAGCTGTTCGACGACGAAGAACAATCCGAAGCCGACCGGCAGGATGCCGTCGACAAGCTGTTCGAGGACGAGCGCCAAAGCGACGACGAGGCGCAAAAGGAAATCGACGACCTGTTCGAGGAAGACGACTAAGTGTTTTTCGGAAGGTCCAATTCGCCGCGCGCGATGCGGCCCAACGTTTCGATCAAAAACAGCTTCTCGCGGGCCTGCACCCGGGCGGCGAGCGTCTCGACGGTGTCGCCCGGTTCGACCGGGACCGTCGTCTGCGCCAGAACGGGGCCGTGATCGTATTCCTCATCGACGCCGTGAACGGTGACCCCGGTGGTCGTCTCACCGGCCGCCAGCACCGCTCGATGAACGTTCATGCCATACATGCCCTTGCCACCGAACTTGGGCAGTAGGGCGGGATGGGTGTTGACGATGCGCCCGTCGAACGCCGCCAAAACAGCAGGGCCGAGCATCTTGAGATAGCCCGCGAGGACGACGAGATCGACGTTGGCGGTCTTGAGGGCGATCGCGATCGCCGCATCGGCCGCGACGGCATCGCCTTCGGTCTTGGCGCTGATGTGTCGGGCGGGGATGCCAAGGCGTTGCGCGCGGTCGAAAACCCCGGCTTTCCCGTTGTTGCCGATCACGATGGCGGGATCGAGGTCGAGGTCACCGGCTTGGCAGGCGGCTACCACGGCTTCGAAGGTGGAGCCGGCGCCCGAGGCGAGAAAGCCGATCCGGCGGATCATCGCCAGGCCCGATCAGGTGAACTTGTTGGTGCGCGAAAACCCGCGCGGGGCAAGACGGCCCGCGTTGCCGCGCTTGTTCACCCATGTGACGAGATCGGTTTCGGTGCGGAACTTGCCGCCGGTGCGCCACGTCAGGCCTTCGTCTTTCACGAAACAGATGGCGTCCGACAGCCCGCCGTCCTTGTAGCGTTGCAAGGTGATGCCGCGGCCGCGGGTCATCTCGGGGATATCCGCGATCGGGAAGATCACCATCTTGCGGTTCTCGCCGACGACAGCGACCGAGTCGCCTTCGGCCGGGGTGCAGACCACCGCCTTGTTCTTGCCGGAAACATTGAGCACCTGTTTGCCGCCTTTGGTCTGGGCGACGACCGCTCCTTCGGGGACGATGAAGCCGCGCCCGTCGGATGAGGCCACGAGAATGCGCCGGTCGGCGGCGTGCACGAATAGCGCGACGATATCTTCGTCGTTGCCGAGGCCCACCATGAGTCGGACGGGGTCGCCGAAACCGCGCCCGCCGGGCAGCTTGTCGCAGGCCAGGGTGTAGAAACGGCCGTTGGAGCCGAACACCAACAGCTTGTCGGTGGTTTCGGCGTGGATCCAGAACCGCGCCTTGTCGCCGTCTTTGTATTTTTCGTCGCCCTTGGGCTCGACGTGACCCTTGACCGTGCGAATCCACCCCTTGGCCGAGCAGACGACCGTGATGGGTTCTTTTTCGATAAAGGTGTCGAGCGAGACCACCTCGGCGGTGGGCGCGTCGCCGATTTCGGTGCGGCGCGCGCCGATCTCGGACTTGGCCCCGAACTCTTCGCGGGTGGCCTTGATTTCGTCGGTGATCGCCTTCCAGCGCTTTTTCTCGTCGCGCAGGAGCGCTTTGAGGGATTTCATTTCGGCGCTGAGCTTGTCGTGCTCGCCTTTGATCTGCATTTCCTCGAGCTTGCGCAAGGCGCGCAGGCGCATGTTGAGGATGGCTTCGGCCTGCACGTCGGTCAGCTTGAAGGCCTTGATGAGCTTGGGTTTGGGCTCATCGGTATCGCGGATGATTTGGATGACCTTGTCGAGGTTCAAATAGGCAATGAGATAGCCTTCGAGCACCTCAAGCCGGTGTTCGATATTGGCAAGCCGATGCTTGGAGCGCCGCACCAGCACGTCGTGGCGATGGTCGAGAAAGGCCTGCAGCACCTCGCGTAGGTTCATCACCTTGGGCGCGCGGCCCATATCGAGGACGTTCATGTTGAGGCCGAACCGCGATTCGAGATCGGTGTTGCGGAACATCAGTTCCATGAACTGTTCGGGATCGACCGCCCGGCTGCGAGGGATCAGGATCAGGCGGACGTCTTCGGTCGATTCGTCGCGGATATCGTCGAGCAGCGGGAGTTTCTTGTCCTGCATCAGCTCGGCGATCTTTTCGATCAGCCGCGCCTTTTGCACCTGATAGGGCATTTCGGTGACGACGACTTGCCAGGTGCCGCGGCCCAGGTCTTCGACGGCCCAGCGGGCGCGAATACGCATCGAGCCCCGGCCGGTGGTATAGGCCTCTTTGATGGCTTCGGCGGATTCGGCCAACACGCCGCCGGTCGGGAAATCCGGCCCGGGCATGAATTCCAAAAGCTTGCTGATGGTGGCGCGCGGGAACTTGATGAGGTGCAACAAGGCCGCGCAAATCTCGCCCGCGTTATGCGGCGGGATGTTGGTCGCCATGCCGACCGCGATGCCCGACGAGCCGTTGGCCAGCAAATTGGGAAAGCGCGCCGGCAGGACGAGCGGTTCTTCTTCGCTGCCGTCGTAGGTTTCGCGAAAATCGACCGCGTCTTCTTCGATGCCTTCGAGCATCGCTTCGGCCACCGCGGTGAGGCGGGCCTCGGTGTAGCGCATGGCGGCGGCGTTATCGCCGTCGATATTGCCGAAGTTGCCTTGGCCGTCGACCTGGGGATAGCGCGCGGCGAATTCCTGGGCGAGGCGCACCAGCGCGTCGTAGACCGACTGATCGCCGTGCGGGTGGTATTTGCCGATGACGTCGCCGACGACACGGGCGCACTTCTTGAAGCCCGACTTGGGGTCGAGCTTGAGCTGGCGCATCGCGTACAACAGCCGGCGATGGACGGGCTTGAGGCCGTCGCGCACGTCGGGCAACGAGCGGGCGGTGATCGTCGATAGCGCATAGGCGAGATAGCGCTCGCCCAAGGCCTCGGTCAGCCCGGTGTCGCGAATAGCGCCCGTGGGCGGCGGCGCGGAGGCCGCGGCCTTACGCCGCCCGGATTTACGCGCTGCCCGCGCCATGTCTTACGTCCAAGTCCTGGAGTTGAAAGAGGCCCCTCCCCCGGCGGACCGGGGGAGGGAGAGACGACGTCTCTGAGAAGTACCTTTGCAACAGCACCTTATATACCAGATATTGTGCCAAAATGCGAAAGACGATCTACAAGTCGTAGGCGTGCCGGGGGCAGGTGGCCGCCGTGCGGTTCCAGGACGTGGTGGGTCAGAAAATGCCCGGTGAGGCGGAGCCCGGCCGTCAGGGCCGCGGCATCGGGCGCGGTCTCGGCGCCGTCGGCGCGCAAAAATTCCGGCAATATCAGGAGCTTATCTTTGTAGGGCAGGCCCGCCTCGGCGGACACCGCCCGGCCCGAACGGGGCGAGACGTAGATCAAATCCTCGGTCGTGCCGGTACTGGCGCAATGGCCGAGATCCAGCCCATAGCCGAGATCGGTCAACAGCGCCAATTCCCACCGCACATAGGCTTGCGCCCAGGCCGGGTCATGGTCGAGCGAGTCCATCAAGGCGCAAAAATCGGCATAGACCTCGGGGTGGCTTTCGCGTTCCGGCAAGGCCGCTTCGACCACCGCGGCGGCGGCGGTGAGCGCACCGAGCCGGCCCGCATCGTCGAGCCATGCGGCGGCGCGCGCCGCTAAGAGTTCGACGGTGAAACTGCCCAAGTGTTCGTCGAGCCGGCCGCGCCACGACACGCGGACTTGGTTGCCCGCTTGCAAGTTGCCGCGTTGGCGCCGCCCCGACCCGCCGCGCACCAAGCCGGCATGCCGGCCGTGTTCGGGCGTGAGCACGTGCACGATCGCCCCGCCCTCGCCGTACTTGCGGGCGGACAACACGATGGCATCGTCGGTCCATTGCATTTAACGCCCTTCGCGCCTTTCGTGCGCTTCGTGACGCGGCCCGAGGGGCCGCGCCTCAGAATGACGGGTTATGGCGCGCGCACCACGCCGCTGCACGCCGGGATGACGGGGTACGGGACGCAGCACGGCGGGCTGCGCCGCGCGGCGCCGTGCGATAAAAAAACGCGAAATTACCAAACGAAGCCAAAGAAACGTGGAAAAACAAATACTTGGCATTTTGGAACGACGAACGAAGCCAAATAGATGTGTGGGGTCATGGGGTTAAGTGCGTTTGGTCCTTGGCCGAGGTGCTCGAGCTTTCCGTTGGATGAAATTGCAGGCCGATTCTATGCCGGATTCGGTGCGGCGACGAATCAACTTCTCGGTCCCCATCGCTTTTGGGATCGTTCGACACGCTCATGGCAAGCGCCGTGTAGGAACAGCCCGGCGGGGCGTGCGGGCACTAGCCGCCCTAGAGGGGGCGCTTGTTCTGCCCTAACCCTTGGGGAAGTCCAGACCCATGGCTTGGTAGCGTTCGGGGTCGTCGACCCAGTTGTCGCGGACTTTGACGAAGAGGAAGAGGTGGACGCGGCGTTCGAACAGGGATTCGAGTTCGCGGCGGGCGTCTTCGCCGACCTTTTTGATTTGTTGGCCGCCCTTGCCGAGGACGATCTTTTTTTGCGAATCGCGGCGCACGTAGACGACTTGGTCGATCTTGACCGAGCCGTCGGGGCGTTCTTCCCAGGTTTCGGTTTCGACGGTCAACGCGTAGGGCAGTTCCTGGCGTAGGCCCATGAACAGCTTTTCGCGGGTGATCTCGGCGGCGAGTTGGCGCAAGGGGATTTCCGAGACTTGGTCTTCGGGGTAGTGCCACGGGCCCTGGGGCGCGTGGGCGGCGAGGTCGTCGAGGAGATCGGTGACGCCGTCGCCGTTCATGGCCGAAACCATGAAGACCGATTCGGCGATGCCTTGGGCATCGATCCAGGCCGTGAGTTCGAGCAGGCGGTCGCGGGGTACGGCGTCGATCTTGTTGAACACGACGACGGCGCGGCGGCCTTGGTCCTTGAGGGTGGCGACGATGGCTTGGGCATCGCGATCGGGCAGACCGTTGCGCGCGGCCTGGGCGTCGATCAGCAGGACGAGGCCGTCGTTTTCGGCGGCCCCACTCCAGGCCGCCTCGACCATCGCGCGTTCCAGGCGGCGCTTGGGCGCGAAGATCCCCGGGGTGTCGACGAACACCAACTGCGCCGTGCCGTGCAGCGCGATGCCGACGATACGGTTTCGGGTGGTCTGCACCTTGGGGGTGACGATCGCGATCTTGGCGCCGACGACGCGGTTGAGCAGCGTCGATTTGCCGGCATTGGGCGCACCGATGATCGCGAAAAAGCCGCAACGGGTGTCGTCGGTCATGTTTGGGATCGCTTCGCCTCCTCTCCCTTCGCGAAGGGGAGGATGTAGGAGAGGGTTGTTGCGGGCGGGAACGGGGCGGGATGGTATGAGCCGACCCCCTCCCTGCCCTCCCCCTGTCGACAGGGGGAGGAGGAAAGTTGTGACTTCCGTGCCAATGCTTGGGTTGTCGGTGCGATCGCCCGAGTTTTTTGGTGCGCGGTCATTCTTCTTCGTCTTTGGTGAGGGATTCGAGGAGGGCGGCGGCGGCGGCTTGTTGGGCGCGGCGTTTGGAGGAGCCCTCGCCGTTGACGGCGGGATGGCCCTCGAGCGAGGCGGCCACGACGAAGTGCGGATCGTGCGCCGGGCCGGACCGATCGACCTCCTCGTACATCGGCGGGTGCAAACCCGCGGCGTGCGCCCATTCCTGCAGCGCGGTCTTGGCGTCGCGGCGGGCCTGACCGTCGGTCCCGACGAGCGAATCCCAATGGGCATGAATGAAGGTGGCGGCAGCCTCGAGCCCGCCGTCGAGATAGATCGCGGCGATCACGGCCTCGCACCCGTCGGCGAGCAAGGCGGATTTGTTGCGCCCGCCGGAGTTTTCTTCGGCCTTGGCCATGCGCAAATAGGCGCCGAGGTCGAGCTTGCGGGCGACCTTGGCCAAGGTCTCGCGCCGTACCAGGCTGTTGTAGCGCCGCGCCAGGCCACCGGCATCCGAATCGGGGAAGGTCTCCAGCAGGTGGTCGGCGATCACCAGGCCGAGCACCCGGTCGCCGAGAAACTCGAGCCGTTCGTTGTCGGGGCCGTGCGTTTTTTTGCGGCCCCCATCGAGACTGGCGTGCGTCAGCGCTTCGGTGAGGAGCGCGGGATCGCGAAACCGGTAGCCCAGACGCGTTGCGAAATCGTCCTTGGGCGTCGACGGCATACGCGATTAGAACTCTTGGACGGTTTTGAACAGCCGGTTCCAGCGAATGCTTTTCCAGAACCGGATGTAGTGCCCGGTGCCGTTGGTCGAGAGGAACATGATTTCGGCGCGGCCGACGAGGTTCTCCGCGGGCACCTGCCCGACCGCGAAGGTGACGCGGCTGTCTTGGGAATCGTCGCGGTTGTCGCCCATCATGAAATAGAATCCCTCGCGCACCTGATAGACCGATGTGTTGTCGAGCGGACCGTTCGGCGTTTGATCGAGCGTGCGGTAGGAGCGGCCGTTGGGCAGGGTTTCGATGAACTGCGGGATGGAAACGTCGACGCCGTCGCGCCGAGTAAAGCGGAAGTCGTCGGTGCGTTCGCGTTTGACCGGCTCGCCGTTGATATGCAGGACGCTTTCGATCATTTGAATGCGATCGCCGGGCAGCCCGATGACGCGCTTGATGAAATCGGTCGACGGATCGCTAGGCAGTTTGAAGACCACGACGTCGCCGCGCTCGGGCCGATCGCCCAGCACGCGACCGGAAAACAGGTCGGGGCCAAACGGGAGCGAATAGCGACTGTAGCCGTAGGAAAATTTGGAGACGAAGAGATAGTCGCCCACCAAGAGGGTCGGGATCATGGAGCCCGAGGGGATGTTGAACGGCTCGTACGCAAAAGTCCGGATCACGACCGCGATCAGGACGGCGTAGATCAGAGTCCGAATAAGCTCGCCAACTCCTCCTTTGCCCTTGCGGGCCGCACGCGTACTCGACACTAAAACGATTCCTTTGTGGCTTAAGCGGTTGCTGCGTCGGCCGGCACGACCGTGATCACGACGATCGCCTGGGCGAGCGGGTGGTCGTCGGTGATGGTGAGATCTATCTGTGCCTTCATGCCCGGCGGGAGCATTTCCTGCAAGCGTTTCTGCGCGCCGCCTGTCAATTCCATGGTGGGCTTGCCCGACGGCAGGTTCACGACACCGAGATCGCGCCAGAAGACGCCGCGGCGAAATCCGGTGCCGAGCGCCTTGGAGCAGGCCTCTTTGGCGGCGAAGCGCTTGGCATAGGAGGCCGCGCGGTTGGCGCGACGGTCGGATTTGCGTTGCTCGACCGGCGTGAAACAGCGCTGAACGAAACGATCGCCGAAACGTTCCAGCGTCTTTTCGACGCGCCGGATGTCGATGAGATCGCTGCCCAGACCGATGATCATGTGTTGGTCCGCCGCGCCTAGGCGCTGCGCGCGCCGCCGGTATCGGCGCGGGCGCGGTCCATGATGGCGCGCATGCGTTTGATCGCCGAGTCGAGTCCGCCGAAGATCGCTTCGCCGATCAAAAAATGCCCGATGTTGAGTTCGACGACGTTGGGAATTTCGGCAATCGGGCTGGCGGTCTCGAAGGACAGACCATGGCCGGCGTGGCATTCCAAACCGAGGTCTTGGGCGACAGCCGCGGCGTGCACGATGCGTTCGAGTTCTTCGTCGCGCGCCGCCCCTTCGGCATGACAATAGGCGCCGGTGTGGAGCTCGACGACCGGCGCGCCCACGCGTTCGGCGGCTTCGAGCTGCAGCTGGTCGGGCGCGATGAACAACGAGACGCGAATGCCCGCGTCTTTGAGCCGCGAGATATAGGGGCGGAGTTCGTTTTGGGCGCGGTGAACCTCGAGACCGCCTTCGGTGGTGCGCTCCTCGCGGCGTTCGGGCACGAGGCAGGCCGCGTGCGGCGTGTGGCGCAACGCGATCTCGAGCATTTCTTCGGTCGCGGCCATTTCGAGGTTGAGCGGGAGCGTGATTTCCTGACCCAGGCGTTCGATGTCGGCGTCGGAGATATGGCGGCGATCTTCGCGCAAGTGGGCGGTGATGCCGTCGGCGCCGGCATCGGCCGCCATGCGCGCGGCGCGCACCGGATCGGGGTGCGGACCGCCCCGGGCATTTCGGATGGTGGCGACGTGATCGATATTCACGCCGAGGCGCAATCGGGTCATGGCGAGTTCTCTTTGGCGGCGGCTTCCATCATGCCTTTGCGTTGGATCATCCGTTGGCGGGCGAGGCGCTCCATCCGGTGACGACGGGAGGTCCGATAGGAACGGATGACATAGCGCAAGGGGTAGTAGGATACGAAGCCGACGACGATCGCGGTCGGGATGCTGCCGACGAGGGTCGGCACGAAGACATCGATCAGATCGTCGAATACCGATGTTTGCGAGATCGCTTCGGGGATCTTTTCGTCTCTACCCAAGATCCAATGGCCGACCTGGATGTCCCACAAGAAGATCGGCGGGAAGGTCCAGGGATTGCCGATCGCCGTGCCCAACGCCGAGGAAAACAGGTTGCCGCCCAAGGCCCACGCGATGAGTGCTGCGACGATCAGATGAAAGCCCATCAGCGGCGTGAACGAAACCGCGATGCCGCAGGTGAGCCCCATGGCGATGCTCTCGGGCGAGCCCGGCAAGCGCGCGACGCGGTGGCGCAGATAGGAGAACGAACGGCCCCACCCGGCGCGCGGCCAGACGACATTGCGCGCGTGATAGAGAACGGTTCGACGTTTGCGGGGCTTGAACAGCATGGCGTTACTTTAGATCGCGGCTGCCCGGTTTGACGGCAGGGATGGCGGCCAACTCGGGCGGTAGGTCGTCTGCAGCGTAGGCCGGCACCTTATAGCCGGTGAGCGACAACAACGGGACGCCGAGGTCGACCTCGCCGTCGCTGCGGTCGATCAGGCACGAGGCGCCGACCACGGTGCCGCCGTAATCGGTGATGCAGGCGATGCATTCGCGCGAGCTTTTGCCGGTCGTGACGATGTCTTCGGCCATCAATACCTTGGCGCCGGCCGGAATATCGAACCCGCGGCGCAGGGCAAAGCTGCCCTCGACCCGTTCGGTGAAAATGCCTGGAACGCCGAGTTGGCGAGCCATTTCGTAACCGACGACGACGCCGCCCATTGCGGGCGAAACCACCATGTCGACCTCGTCAGCGCCGAGCTCGGCGACCACCTTGTCGGCCAGCGCGCGGCACAAGAGGGCGGCGCGCGCCGGATCCATCATCACCCGCGCGCATTGCAGGTAGACCGGGCTATGCAGGCCGGAACTGAGCAGGAAGTGCCCCTCGAGCAAGGCTCCGGCATCGCGGAAATGTTGCAGAATTTCGTCTCGGTTCATGCGCGCACCCGGGCCACTTTGTGAATACCGTCATCGGCGCGGAGCGCCGCAATCATGCCGGTCAGATGCTTCACGTCGCGCACCTCGACATCGACCAAAAATTCGAAGAAATCGTCGGACCGGTTGCTGATCTTGAGATTGGTGATGTTGGCATTGTTCTTGGCAATCACGCCGGTCAAGGCGTTGAGCGAACCGGGTTCGTTGGACAAGGTGACTTTGATGCGCCCCAGATGCACCGCATCGCTGTCCGGGCCGACATCCCAGGATACATCAAGCCAGCGCTCGGGCGTACTGCTTAGGTTGCGCAGGGTCTCGCAGTCGATGGTGTGAATGCGCACGCCCTTGCCCTCGGTCAGGATGCCGACGATGCGATCGCCCGGCAACGGATGGCAGCAATCGGCGAAGTGCACCGCGACACCCTCGATGAGCCCTTTGATGGGGATCGCCTTTTCGACATTCTTGTCGGCCCGAACGCGACGGATCGCCGAGCGAACGAAGTTGGGAATGCGGCGCTCGGATTCGGCGGAAAAGACGATACCGACGACTTCTTTGCCCGAGGCGAAGCCCTGGCCCACATGGGCATAGAGCTCTTCTTCGGACTTGAGATTGAGCACCGTGAGGGCGCGCTCGAGCGCTTTGCTGTTGAGGGTATGGCCGGCCTGTTCGAAGGCGCGCCGTACGATGGCGCTGCCGAGATCGACGTATTGCTGATCTTGCTGGACGCGGACGAAGCGGCGGATGGCGGAGCGCGCCTTGCCCGTGACCACGAAATTGAGCCAGGTCGGCGACGGGGTTTGTGCCGAGGAACGCATGATCTCGATCTGGTCGCCGTTTTCGAGCGCGGTGCGCAACGGCGCAATGCGGCCGTTGACCTTGGCGCCGACGCAGGTATCGCCGACGTTGGTATGAACGGCATAGGCGAAATCGACCGGAGTCGCACCCCGCGGCAAGGCGATCAATCCGCCCTTTGGGGTAAAGCAGAAGACCTGATCTTGATACATCTCGAGCTTGGTGTGCTCGAGAAACTCTTCGGGATGACCGCCATGTTCGAGCATTTCGAGCAACTGGCGGATCCAACTGAACTGCTGAGCGCTTTCCTTGATCCCGCCGCCGTCTTTGTATTGCCAGTGCGCCGCCACGCCGTGCTCGGCAACCTCGTTCATGTCTCGGGTACGGATTTGAATTTCGATGCGGCGCTTTTCGGGGCCGATCACCGTGGTGTGGACCGAGCGATAGCCGTTGGGTTTGGGGGTCGAGATGAAATCCTTGAAGCGTTCGGGGATCATCGGATAGGCGCGGTGGACGACGCCGAGCGCGCGATAGCAATCGTCGTCCTCGTCGACCAGGATACGGAACGCCATGACGTCGGCGAGCTGTTCGAACGAGATGTTCTTGCGCTCCATCTTGCGCCAGATCGAGTACGGTCGTTTCTCGCGCCCGAACACCGTCGCCTGGAGACCCGCCGCCGACAACGTGCGTTCGAGCTCCTTGGTGATGCTGGCGATGACGTCGCCGCTTTCGGCGCGCAGATATTCCAACCGCCCTTGAATGGACTCGCGCGCTTCGTTGTTGAGTTCCGCGAAGGCGAGGTCTTCCAGCTCGTCCTTGATGGCGTGCATGCCGATACGTTCGGCCAGCGGCGCATAGATATCCATCGTTTCGGCGGCAATCCGGTGGCGCTTATCGGGCGAGCTGATGAAATTGAGCGTGCGCATGTTGTGCAAACGATCGGCGAGCTTGACGATCAACACGCGAAGGTCGTTCGACATCGCCAAGAGAAGTTTGCGGAAGTTCTCGGCCTCGCGCGATTGCTTGGTCGGGCGGACGTGCTCGAGCATGGTGAGCTTGGTGACGCCATCGACAAGTTGGGCGATTTCCGAGCCGAACTGCGTATCGATTTGGTCGATCGTGGCGACGGTGTCTTCGACCGTGTCGTGCAGCAAGCCGGTGGCGACCGAGGCGGCATCCAGTCCCATGTCGGTCAGGATGCCGGCGACTTCGAGCGGATGGGAGAAATAAGGTTCGCCGCTGGCGCGTGTCTGGGCGCTATGCGCTTCGAGCGAAAAATCGAAAGCCCTGGCGACAAGACCGACGTCGGCGTCGGGATCGTGGCGCTGGACGCGAGCGACGAGGTCGGCGTGATTCATGATGCCCCCCCGCAAGGGGTGACACGCCGAGACTTCGTCGGCAGTGAGGCGCGCAGGCGCGGGTTAAAGACCCTCCGGCGCGGCATTGGCCGGCCCCTGGGGCTTGCGCTCTTCCTCGACATATTCGGGGTCGGGTTTGGCCGGGGGCTGCGGTTCCGGCGTCCAATCGCTCGACATCAACATCGCCATGTCGTCTTCCTCGGGTTCGTCCGACTCGACCTGCTTTTGCAGGCTGAGGATGAGCGAATCGTCGAGTTCGTCCACCGGCACGGTTTTGTCGGCGATTTCGCGCAAAGCGATGACCGGGTTCTTGTCGTTGTCGCGGTCCACCGTGAGCTCCGCCCCGGCGGAGATTTCACGGCTGCGTTGCGCAGCCAAAACCACGAGTTCGAAGCGGTTGGGGACGATTTCGACGCAGTCCTCGACGGTGACGCGGGCCATTTAGCACTCCAATTTGGATGTCCGGACGCAATCCGACGCATCGGTCCGGCACCGATACGCCTCTCTTAGATATGCGGTTGCGCTGCACAACGCAAGAGTTTGTCAGCCATTTCAAGGCATTGGCGGCGATCCCAGGGGCCGGGTGACCTGCGCGGGATCAAGCGCCGCGGTCAACGCGGCGAGGGATTGCCGGCTTACCGGATGGACCCAATCGGGCGCAATCTCCGCCAAGGGCAGCAGCACGAAGGCCCGTTCGGACAGGCGGGGATGGGGAATTTCCGGGCCCGGCGACCCTTTTTGCACCTTTCCGTCATAGTCCAGGAGGTCGAGATCGAGGATCCGCGCGGCCCAGCGTTCGCGCCGCACCCGACCGAAAGCCGCTTCGATGCGGTGCAAAGCGGCCAAAACCTGGGCCGGATCGAGCGTGGTGTCGACCTGCGCCACGGCATTCACGAACCAAGGCTGGTCGGACACCGGCACCGGGGCGCTCTCGTAGAACCGAGAAACCGCCGCGACGGTCAGGTTTTCCGCGGGAAATTGCGCCAAAGCCGCGCGCAGCGTGGCCGCCGGCGGGCCATGTTCGGGATGCGGCAAATTGGCGCCGAGACCGACCAAAATCACAGTGATGTGCGTTCCCTTGAGAAGTCCTTGTGCGGCTTTTGCGGCACTCTACATAACCATCATAGACGGGTTATCGCGTATTGCCGCGATCTGCGGGCCGCCCGAACGCCCCGCCGCCGCATGAAATGGATGTTAGCCATGATGGTTTCTCCGCTTGAGCGTATTGCGCTGTTTATCGACGGCTCGAACCTTTACGCCACCGCCCGCGCACTGGGATTCGACATCGACTACAAGAATTTGCTGGAAGCGTTCACCGAACGCGGTCGCATGATCCGCGCGTTCTACTACACCGCGCTGATCGAAGATCAGGAATATTCGCCCATCCGCCCCCTCGTCGATTGGCTGGACTACAACGGCTATACGCTGGTGACCAAGCCGACCAAGGAATTCACCGACCACATGGGACGGCGAAAGATCAAAGGCAACATGGATATCGAGCTGGCGATCGACGTGATGGAGATGGCGCCGCACCTGGACCATATCTATCTGTTCTCGGGCGACGGCGATTTCCGCCGCTTGGTCGAAGCGGTGCAGCGCAAGGGCGTGCGCGTGACGGCGGTGAGTTCGATCGCCACCAATCCGTTGATGATCGCCGACGAGTTGCGCCGACAGGCCGACGAGTTCATCGAACTGGCCGATCTCGCGCCGCGTATCGCCCGGGTCCATCGCGACGGACAAGCCGCGGCCAACGAATCCGGATCGCCTGCGACGTTGCGCGAAAGCGCCTGATCCCTAGAGTCGCGGGGTAATGGAGACCCCTGCCCCGACCTGCGCGCTATGTCCGCGCCTCGTCCAGTTTCGCGAAGAAAACGCCGCCAAGTTTCCCGACTGGCACAACGCGCCGGTCGCCTCGTTTGGCGCGGACGATGCCGCGCTGCTGATCGTCGGGCTCGCGCCGGGCTTGCGCGGGGCGAACCGCACCGGGCGACCGTTCACCGGCGATTGGGCCGGGCAGCTGTTGTACCCCACGCTCTTGAAGTTCGGTTTGGCGACGGGGCCTTACGACGAACGGCCCGACGACGGGATGACGTTGGTCAACGCGCGGATCACCAATGCGGTGCGCTGCGTGCCGCCGCAGAACAAACCGACGGGCGCCGAAGCCAAAGCGTGTCGGCCGTTTTTGGTGAGCGAGATTGCCGGCATGACGAACCTGAAAGGCATCTTGGCGCTGGGGCGCGTGGCGCACGAGGCGGTGCTGACGACGCTGGGCGAGCGGCGCGCCGCGTTCAAGTTTGCGCATGGTGCGGTGCATGTCTTGGGCACCGGGTTGTGGTTGGCCGACAGCTATCACTGCTCGCGCTACAACACCAACACGGGCCGGCTGACGACCGAGATGTTTGAGGAGGTTGTCCGCGCGGCGGCGGCGCGGGTTAACGGCTAGACGCTGCGCAGCGCGGCGATGCGCGCGGCAACGAAACACGTCAGCGCGCCTGACGTGGCAATTGCCAATAGGGCCGCGAGCGGCAAGGCCGTGTTGTGGGTAAGTAGACCTGCGGCGACGGTGCCGCCCGCCCCCATCGTGTAGGCCCAAAACCCGAGCAACGACGAGCCTGCGCCAGCCATGCTGGGATCGGTGCCAACGGCCAGTGCGTTCGCCATCGGGATGGCGAAGCCATTGCCGAAGCCATAAAGCGCGACCGGCAAGGACACCGCAACGACCGGACCGGCGTCGGTTAACGTCAGGAGTGCGAGCGCGACGGGTGACAATATCGAAATCGCCGTCCCGGTCACGACGAGGGTGTCGGGGCGAAAGCGGTGCGCGACGCGCACGACGATGAAATTCGCACCGAGAAACGCCAGCGTCAGCGTCATCATAATAATGCCAACGCCCGCGGCGGAGGTTTGGTACAGATTGGTGAGAATGAAGGGCACCGACACGATGAACGCGTAGAAACCGGTCCGCAGAAACCCGCCGCCAACGACGTTGAAGGCGAACGGGGCACGGCGCATCAGCGACCAATAATCGGCGAGATAGCCGCGTACGCCGGCGGGGCGTTCGATACTGCCGGTCGCCAAGTGCGGCGCGCGCTGCGCCGACAAGAACAGCACCCAAACCGCAAGCAGACCGAGAAGGAGGAAGCTCACGCGCCAGCTGCCGGTGAGGCTTTCCAACCCGCCGCCGATCACCGGCGACGCGGTCGCCGCCGCCGATGCGGCCATCGACAGGTAGGTAAAGACCCGTGCGCTGGCCTCGTGCCCGAATTGATCGCGCGCGATGGCGCGCGGCAACACGCCGACGCCGGCGGCACCGAGCCCTTGCAGAACCCGGCCGGCGATGAGCATTTCGATATTGGGTGCGAGCGCGCACACGGCGGTGCCGACGACAAACACCACGAGGCTGCCCGCAAGGACGCGGTATCGCCCCAAACGGTCCGACGCCGGTCCATGCCACAACTGCACGATGCCGAAGGTCAGCACGAAAGCCGTCAGCGAGAATTGCGCCATCGAGGACGAGGTACCGAGGCTGGTGGCGATCGAGGGTAAGGACGGGACATAGATCGTCGCGGCCACGACCGAGACCATCGTGGCGATCATCAGATAAGGCACCGAGACGGCGGGTGCGTTGGGGGCGGGCGTGGTCACCGCGACACGCTGTGGCGGGGGTGCGGATTCGTCAAGGTGCGAGACCCCTCCTACACTGCCGCATCATGGAAAAACTGCTGCTGCGGCTGTTCGGCATGCGCGACGAGGTATGGGCGCGCCATGTGAACCCGTGGAGCGTGTGGACCCGCATGCCGGTGATCGCGCTGATCGCGGCGGCGATTTGGGCGCGGGTGTGGCTGGGCTGGTGGTGCCTGGTGCCGCTCGCGATCATCGCGTTTTGGACGTGGTTGAACCCGCGCCTGTTCGCTCGCCCGCGCACGACGCAGGCTTGGTCCTCGCGCAGCGTATTGGGCGAGCGGGTGTGGTTGGCGCGCAAGAGGCTGGTCCTGAGCGCGCGCGAACGATGGATGCCGCAGGTCGGCAATGCGGTGGCATTGGTCGGGCTTGTGGTGTTGGCCTATGGGTTGATCGAGCTTGTGATATGGGCCGCCGTGCTGGGCACCCTCGTGACCATCGGCGGGAAGCTGTATTTCTTGCACGAAATGACTCGGATCTATGCGGCCCATAAAGACGAAGACCCGGTGTGGGCGGGGTGGCTGTACTGATGCGCGCGTTCAAAGACAAGAAGGTACGCGCGGCGTTCGACGCCTACCCGGCGAAAACAAAACGCACGATGCTGCAATTGCGCGCGCTGATCTTCGCGGTGGCCGAGGACATCGGCGGCGTGAACGAGACCCTGAAGTGGGGGCAGCCGGCGTATCTACCCATCAGGGCGCGGACCGGGACGACCATTCGGTTGGGCAGCGTGCGCGAGGCGCCCGAGGCGTGTGCGCTGTTGGTCCATTGCCAGACCAACCTAATCGATACCTATCGCGGGTTATTCGGCGACGAGCTGACCTTTCAGAGCAACCGCGCGGTCTTGTTCAAGCCTGGGGCGGCGCTGCCGAAGCGCGCGGTGCGGCATTGCATCGAACGCGCGCTGACCTATCACGCCCGCAAACGCAAGGCGGCGTAGTTAGCCGCGATTGCGGAGCAACCGGGCTTGGCTACGCTGCCAGTCGCGGGTCTTCACGTCGGCGCGTTTGTCGTAGAGCTTTTTGCCTTTGCCCAAGGCGAGTTCGAGTTTGGCGATGCCGCGGGCGTTGAAATAGATCTTGAGCGGGATGATGGTCATGCCGCCACGCCGCACCTCGCCCAAATATTTCGCGAGCTGCTTCTTGTGCATTAGGAGTTTGCGCGGACGTGTGGGTTCGTGGTTGTTGCGGTTGGCCGCTTTGAACTCGGGAATGTGCGCGTTGACCAACCACAACTCGCCGCCGCGTTCGGCGGCGTAGGCTTCGGCGATGCTGCCGCCGCCCGCGCGGAGGCTTTTGACTTCGCTGCCGGTTAGGACGATACCGACTTCGAGCGAGTCCTCGATGTGGTAGTCGCGGCGGGCCTTGCGGTTGACCGCGACGGCGCGGTCGACCTGCGACGCTTTCTTTGCCATGGCGTCACGCGATCAGCCCGACTGATTTCAGGGCCGTCTCAACACGCTTTTTGGTCTTATCGCCCAGACCGACCAACGGTAGGCGTACTTCGTCGCTGCACTTGCCGAGTAGGCTGAGTGCGTACTTGGCCGGCGTCGGGCTGGTCTCCAGGAACAGCGCGATGTGCAGGGCCATCAGTTTGTCGTGCAAGGCCAGGGCATCGAGCGGGCGACCGTCCGCCCAGGCGTTCTGAAACTCGGCGCAGAGCTTCGGCGCGACGTTGGCGGTCACCGAGATGCAGCCGTGACCGCCATGCGCCATGAACGCGAGCGCGGTCGGGTCTTCGCCGGAGAGCTGACAGAACTCCGCCCCCAGCAGCAATCGCGTCGAGGTCACGCGCGGCAGGCTGGCGGTGGCGTCCTTGATACCGACGATGCGCGGCAATTCGGCGAGCCGCACCAAGGTGTCTTGCGACATGTCGATGACGCTGCGACCGGGGATGTTGTAGATCAAGATCGGGATTTCGGCCGCATCGTGGATCGCCTTGAAGTGGGCGTAGAGCCCTTCTTGGGTGGGCTTGTTGTAATAGGGCGTGACCACCAGGGCGGAATCGGCGCCGGCGGTTTTGGCATGTTGGGTGAACTCGATCGCCTCGGCGGTGGCATTGGAGCCGGTGCCCGCGATGACGGGCACACGTCCGCCCGCGGCCTCGATGCAGAGCTCGGTCACGCGCATGTGTTCGGCGTGCGTGAGCGTCGGCGATTCCCCCGTAGTTCCTACGGGGACGAGACCGTGGGTACCCTCGGAAATGTGCCATTCCACGAGGTCCTGAAAGGCTTTTTCGTCGACGGCACCGTTCTTGAAAGGTGTCACCAGCGCGACGATGGAGCCCTTGAACATGGCTAACCCCATATACACAATGAAGAAATTCGCGCGACCATAGCGCTAAGGGGTCACCCTCGCAAGCGAGGGTAGTGTAGTCTCGCGGCGGGCAAGACGAGGGAACAATGCACCGACTAGCCGGGTCGATGATCGCGGGCGCCATTGTTTTCGGCGTCTGGGCCGGTGCGGCCGACGCCCAGACCGGGACGCCGCTGTCGCCCGACGACCGGTTGACCTACGGCAAGGCCTTCACGGCGGCCGAAAAGAAACAGTGGTCCAAAGCGATGGACGCGGCCGCCAAGGGCGGGAACGCGCTGGCCACCAACTATTTCCGCTGGCGGTTCTATACCCAACCCGGCGCCGAACCGTCGTTCGAAGAGATTGCTTCGTTCATCGACAGCCATCGCGAATGGCCGCGCCAAGCCCGCATGCTGCGCAACGCCGAAGCGCTGTTGCAAAAACGGCCCGCGAGCGACGATTTGTTCGTGCTCGACTGGTTCGGGCGCTATCCCCCGGTCAGCACCACGGGCAAATGGCGATTGGCCGAGGCGCAACTGCGCAATGGGCTACACGACCAGGGCTATGAGCTGCTGCGCGAAGCCTGGATCGAAGGCAACTTCGCGCGGCACGACGAGCGCACCCTGCTGCGCCGCCACCGCCAACTGCTGACCCGCGACGATCACGCCGCGCGGCTGGACCGGCTGTTGTGGGATCGACGGCGCGGCGACGCGCGACGGTTGTTGCCGCGGGTCGAACCGGACCTACGCACGCTGGGCCTGGCGCGGATCGGCCTGATCGAAAGCGCCGGCAACGTCGATACGTTGATCGCGAACGTGCCGGAAACGCTGCGCGACAATCCCGGCCTTGCGTTCGAGCGCGCGCGGTGGCGACGCACCAAAGGTTTCGACGAACGGGCGCGCGAGATTTTGTTGGAGCCCCGCCTGCACGAACACCGCGCCGACAAATGGTGGCGCGAACGGCGTATCCACGTGCGCAAGGCGCTGGCGGAGGGCGAGTTGACCGACGCCTATGTCGTCGCAACCTTGAGCGATTTGGAGCCCGGCGGCGCCGACTATGCCGAGGCCGAGTGGTTGGCCGGTTGGGTGGCGCTGCGGTTCCTCGATCAACCCAGTCTCGCGCTGGATCATTTTGCACGATTGCATAGCGCGGTGCTTTTCCCCGTCAGCGTATCGCGGGCGGCGTACTGGGCCGGCCGGGCGGCCGAAGACCTGGACGACCCCGAATTGGCGACGCAGTGGTACGAAGACGCCGCGCTTTATCCCCTGACCTATCACGGGCAATTGGCGATCGAACGGTTGGGCACGACGCCCACGTTGTCGTTGCCCGAAGAGCCGACGCCAACGATCGCCGAGGCGGAGGAATTTCCAGGCCGCGAAATGGCGCGCATGACCCGGCTCTTGAACGAACTGGGCGAAAACCGCTTAGTCGATCCGTTTCTGCTTCATCTCGACCGCCAAGTACGGACGGCGGGCGAACGCGTTTTGGTGGCGGTACTGGCCGAAAATATCGGGCGGCGCGATCTGACCGTGCGGGTGGCCAAGAACGCCGAACGCGACGGGGTCTACCTGCCCAACCGGGCCTACCCGGTGATCGACATGCCCAGCAAGTACGTCGAGGATGCCGCGTTGCTGTTGGCGATGTCGCGACAGGAAAGCGCGTTCGATCCGCAAGCGATCAGCCATGCCGGGGCACGCGGTTTGATGCAATTGATGCCCGCGACCGCGCGGCGGACCGCGAAGAAGATCAATGTGCCTTACAGTCCCGACAAGCTGACCAGCGATCCGCAATACAATGCAACACTGGGCTCGGCGCATCTTGCCGAACTGCTGGAGAATTTCGACGGCAACTACGTGCTGGCGGTGGCGGCCTATAACGCAGGCGGCGGTCGGGTGCGGCGCTGGTTGCGGCAAAACGGCGACCCGCGAACCGGCGAGGTCGATGCGGTCGACTGGATCGAGCTGATTCCGTTTACCGAGACGCGCGACTACGTGCAGCGCGTGATGGGCAATTTGCAAGTCTACCGCACGCGGCTTGCGCAAAACGGCGATGTCCGGCTGCGCCTAACCGAAGATCTAACGAACTAAAGAGGCATCTGACATGAACGTGGCGGCGCCCGAGACCGGCTTCCGCGCCCACCGCTTTACGGTGGGTGACGGCACGCAATTGTACTATCGCGACTATGGCGACCGGCTGGCGATCAAGACACCGGTGGTCTGCCTGTCTGGCTTGACGCGCAATTCCAAGGACTTTCACCGCTTGGCGCTGCGACTCTCGCCCGAACGGCGCGTCGTGGCGATGGATTATCGCGGACGCGGCCAATCCGACTACGACCCCAAGGTGCAGAACTATGTACCCGCTACCTATGTGCGCGATGTCCTGGATCTCGCGGCCGTAACCGGCATTCACAAGGCGATCTTCATCGGCACCTCGTTGGGCGGGCTGGTTTCGATGGGGCTGGCGATCGCGCGACCGACATTGCTGGCCGGCGTGGTGCTGAACGACATCGGCCCGGAAATTCCCCTGGCCGCGCTGAAGCGCATCGGCGAATACGCCGGCAAGACCGACACGTTCGCGTCGTGGGACGAAGCGATCGCCGAGTGCAAGAACCGCTATGGTCTGGCGCATCCCAAAAAGACCGACGCCGACTGGGCGGACCTCGCGCATGACAGCTTCGTCGAAAAGAACGGCCGTATCGTGCCCGACTATGACATCGCGATTACCAAAGCGAAGGTGAGCGACCCGCCCGATCTGTGGGCCATGTTCGGAGCGCTCGCGCATATCCCGGTGCTGGCGATCCGCGGCGCGCTGTCCGATGTCTTGACGGAAGAGACCTTCGACAAGATGGCGCACACCAAACCGGACCTTGAGCGCCTGACGGTGCCCGACTGCGGCCACAATCCGACCCTGGAAGAACCCGAGGTGACGGCGGCGCTAGATGCCTTTATCGCCCGCATCGATGGTCAAGGGGCGCACGGCTAGCGCACGCCAAAGCGGCCCGATAGAGTCCGCGGCATCGCCAAGAGGATGTCGCTGTGGCCGAGTACCGCGAATACACGCACCGAACCCGCGACGGGTTGGAACTCTATTACCGGGTCTATGGCCCGGAGGAGAACGACCGCACCCCGGTGCTGTGCCTGTCGGGACTGACGCGGAACTCGCGCGATTTCCATGCGCTGGCGGTGCATCTGGGGCGCGATCGGACGGTGATGTGTCTCGACTACCGTGGGTGCGGACGGTCGGATCGCGATCTCGACTATATGAACTATCAGGTCGATACCGATGCCGCGGATGTCGTCGACCTATTGGACGGGATCGGCGTTCGGGAAGCGATCTTCATGGGCACCTCGCGCGGCGGGCTGACCACAATGAACCTAGCGCTGTCGCGGCTCGATTTGATTGCGGCGGCGATCATGAACGATGTCGGGCCGGCGCTGCGCCGCGGCGGACGCGGCAAGGTCGGCAAGTATTTCGAACTGCCCTATGCCTATCCCGATTGGGACGCGGCGTGCGCGGCGTATCGCGCGTGGTCGGAAAAGACCACGCCCGATTTGAGCGAGACGCAATGGATGGAACGGGCGCGGGCGACGTTTGTCGAAACCCGGGACGGGCGCGTGCGGTTCGACTACGACCCCAAGATGGCCGACGCCTATCGACATCGCACCGATCCGCCGCATAGCTGGGCCAAGTTCGAGGCCCTGATGGTCAAGCCGGTGCTGTCGATCCGCGGCGAATGGTCCGGCATCTTGACCGCCGAGACGGTGGAAGAGATGCGCGCGCGCAAACCGGATTTGCAATCGGTGACGGTGCCCAATCGCGGCCACACGCCCCTGCTGGACGAGCCCGCGGCGATGGCGGCGATCGATGCGTTTTTGAAAGACCTGCCATGAGGGTGCCGACCCCCGCCCTACCCTCCTCCTGTGAACAGGGGGCGGCGGCGTTCGTGCGACATGGTTGATGCGGTGACCTACGACGATGTCGTGGCGGCAGCGGCGCGGCTGAGGGACGTCGCGATGCGGACGCCGTTGCTGGAAGCGGCGCTGCTGAACGAGGTGGCGGGCGCGCGGGTGTTGGTCAAAGCCGAGATGTTGCAAAAGACCGGCGCGTTCAAGCTGCGCGGGGCATGGAACCGCATCGCGCAACTGAGCGACGACGAAAGAGCCCGCGGGGTCTTGTGCTATTCGTCGGGCAATCATGCGCAAGCGATCGCTGCCTCGGCCAGCCTTGCCGGCACTACCGCGACCGTGGTCATGCCGGCCACGGCGCCCGCACTGAAGGTCGAACGGTGCAAGGCGTTCGGGGCAACGGTCGTGCTCCACGACGGCGACCGTTACAGCATGGTGACGCGCGCGACGGACATCGCCGACCGCGAGGGCCGCGTGCTGATCCCGCCGTTCGATCATCCGGACATCATTGCCGGGCAAGGCACCGTCGGCCTGGAGATCGCCGAAGACATGACGGCGCGCGATCTTGAGCCGGATGCGGTGGTCGTTCCTTGCGGCGGCGGCGGGCTGTCGGCGGGCGTTTGCTTGGCGATCCACGAGCGCTTTCCCCAAGCCGCGTTGTACGGCGTCGAGCCGGCCGGGTTCGACGACACCAAACGCTCGCTGGCGGCCGGGCGCCCCGTGGCCAACACGCCCGGCGCGCGCACGTTGTGCGATGCCTTGATGGTTCCGGAACCGGGCGCACTGACCTTCCCGATCAACGCACGCCTGTTGAGCGATGTGGCGACGGTGACCGACGACGAGGTGTGTCACGCGATGGCGGTCGCATTCGAACACCTCAAGGTCGTGACCGAACCGGGTGGCGCCGCCGCGTTGGCCGCCGTGTTGGCGGGCAAATGGGATCTTGCCGGCAAAACGGTGGTCTCGATCGCCTCGGGCGGGAACGTCGACCCGGCGGTGTTTGCCCGGGCGATCGCGCCTCAACAATGAACGGGGAGACGAGACGATGATGAAGCACTATTTGTCGCTGCGCGCCGAACACAACCAATGGGTCAATACACGGCTTTATGACGTCGCGGCGAAGTTGAGCGAGGCGGATTACTTTGCCGATCGCGGCGCGTTTTTCGGCTCGGTGCACAATACGCTAAACCACATCGTGACCACCGACATGATCTGGCTGCACCGTATCGACGGCACCGGCGAGGTGCCGGGCGGATTGGACGAGGTTCTGTTCGATACGTTGGCAGCGACGCGCGACGCGCGCGAGGCGTTGGACGCACGCATGATCGCCGCCGTGGCGGCGATGGACGATGCCGCGTTGCAAGAACCCATTCGCTTCAAAGCGCGCAACGGCGACGACGTGGCGATAGCGACCAACCTGATGGTGGCCAACCTGTGTAATCACGAAACCCACCACCGCGGCCAAGTGCACGCCATGCTGACCGGCCTGGGCCAAGAGGTGCCGCCGCTCGACTTCTTCCCGTTCCTGATGGCGACGGGGCGGTCGACGGGGTAGCTCTGCGCGCCGACAAAGACCGCCGCCATCCATGCCAAACCGGCGATGACGAGGGCGCCGGAGACGACGTATTTGGCTAGCGGTATCTGGCTGCGAAAAACTCGGCGGCCATCGACATAAAGCGTCTTGGTTTCGATGTAGGGAACGGGCGCGCGGCGGTACCACCCTTCGACCCGCACCGCGCCATCACCGTATTGACCCGCGCGTGTAAGGCCAAAGAAAGCCCGCTTAAGCCCCATCATAGGACGAACCGGATCAACGATCATCGGCGTGGGTTATCTATAGGTCAGCGGCCGTTTTGGCCGCGACGGCTTTGGCGACTTGGCCGGTCGGCTATAGGGGCGTTATCGCTAGGTCTTGGCGGCCCATTCGGGCGGTTCGCCGAGGATGGGCGTGGGGGCGGCGTATTCGTCGTCGCGCGCGTTTTCGATAATCGGCGTCACCGCCTCGGGCGGCAGGCCCAGAAGGCGCATGGTCTGGGCGGCCAGTTGCAGGCTGGCCTCGACGGTTTCGGGCACCGCGCCCGCCGCGCCGGCAGCCGCCAAGTCGGCGGCATGTTTGCGATCGCGCGCGCGCACCAAGATCGGCACCCGCGGCCAGGCTTGTTTCACGGTGGCTACGGTGCGCGCGGCGCGCGCCGGATCGTCCATCGTGACGACGACGCAAGCGGCATGATCGGCGCGCGCATGCTGCAACACGTCGCGCCGACTGGCGTCGCCGTAGAAAACCGGCAGGCCGTGGGCCCGGCAGGAACTAAGCCGTCCGGCGTCGAGGTCGAGCGCGATATAGGGCACGGTCTGCGCCTCGAGGAGCCGCCCGATGGTCTGCCCGACGCGACCGAACCCGGCCAGAATGATGTGATCTTGCAGGTGGGCCGACGCCATATCGGGACCGGCGTGCGCGTCGTCGCCGAGCAGCGGTGCGCCGAGACCGCTCTTGCGTTCCATCGCCGCGACGGTGCGGCGCCCGGCGGCGACGACGATCGGCGTCAGCATCATGGTGATGCCGGCGACGATGATCATGAATTGCCCGACATCGCCCGGTAATAGGCCGAGCGTCATCGCGACGCCGACGACGATGAAGGCGAACTCGCCCGACTGCGACAGCAAGAAGCCGACCTGGACCGAGACGAGATTCGGTTGGCCGAAGAGGCGGGCCAAGACACCGGCCATGACGCCCTTGATGACCATCAGCCCGATCACCGAGAGGACGACCCAAGCGGCGCGGTCGGCAACGGCGGCGAAATCCACGCTCATGCCGACGGTGATGAAGAACAGCCCGAGCAACAGCCCTTTGAAGGGCTGGATGTCGGTTTCGACTTGGTGACGAAACTCGGTTTCCGCGAGCAGCAGCCCGGCGAGGAACGCACCCAGCGCCATCGACAACCCCGCGAGCCCGGTGAGGGTTGCAATGCCCAAGGTGACGAGAAGCGTGGTGGCGACGAACAGCTCGGCGCTGCGGGTGCCGGCGATGACGCGGAACAAGGGACGCAACGCGCGACGGCCGACCAGGTAGATCACCAGGACCGCGCCGGCCGCGGTGCCGAGCGCGATCAGCAGATCGACGAAAACGTTGCCGGCATCGCCGGCCAGGACGGGGACGAGAAAGAGGATCGGGACCACCGCGAGGTCTTGGAACAACAGCACGGAAAAGCCGGTATGACCGGCCGGGGTGCCGAGTTCACCTCGCTCGGCCAAGAGCTGAACCACGATCGCGGTCGAGGACAGCGCGAGACACAGCCCCAACACCACCGAGGCGTTGACCGAGTTGCCCCAGGCATAGGCGACGCCACCGATCACGATGGCGGCGCTGAGAACCTGGGCCGAGCCCATGCCGAATACCAGGCGGCGCATCGCCCAAAGTCTGCGCAAGGGCAGTTCCAGACCGATCGTGAAGAGGAGAAAGACGACCCCGAGCTCGGCCAGCGGCGCGATGCTCTCGACGTCCGCAATCAGGGCGAAGCCGTGCGGCCCGATGGCCACCCCGATCGCCAAATATCCCAGGATGGGACTGGCGCGCAGCCGATGGAAAATCGGCACGATCACCACGGCGGCAATCAGGAAGACAAATAGATCGACCATCACGTGGGTGGTTTCGGCGTGCATCGAGCAACCTTTCGCCCGGACGGCGGGCCTGTTACCAATGGTGCTACCAAAGCCGGCAAGCCAATGCCAGCCCTGGGAATAGGGGGAGGACCGACATGAGCCACCAAACGGCCTTTGGCCGGATTGCCTATACCAGCAAAAAGCCCGAGCGTATGGACGCCGACCGGGGTCGCGAATGGTTCGTCATGACCAAACACGGTGACGGCTCGCGGACCCTGACGGCGCACAGCGAAATCGACGATCCCCCCCCGGTGATCCGCGATGTGTCGTTGACCGTCGGCGCCGATTGGCGACCCAACGATTCATCGGTGCGCCTAACGGTGGGCGGCGACTTCATGGGTTCGGGTTGGTTTCGCTTTTCCGACACCGAAGCGGAGTGCCAGTCGTTTACCGCCAACGAGGGGCGACTTGAGCAGCGTATCGCGGTGACCGAGAAGCCCAAGGGCTTCGGCAATCATGCGATCGCCTCCGACGGCTGGCTGTTGAATTGCTACGACCTGAGCAAAGGGCCGGGTACGCAATACCTTGAAGACATGATGATCTCCTCGCCCGACCATCGCGGCGCGACCGGCCCTTCGATCTTCCGGCTGGGGTTCGGCATCGAGTATGTCGGCGAAGAGAAATGCACGGTGGGTGCAGGCACGTTCGATGCGTTGCACTTTCGCATCGTCGGCACCGAAGGGCAGCTCCCCGAAACCCATCCGCCCTATGATATGTGGTGCACCGCCGACGGCGACTACATTTTCCTGAAGGGCGCAGTGACGGGCTACATGATGACGCATTACGAATTGATCGAACTGGAGAGGTAGAGAGATGGCCGACGACAAAGGCATGTTGGTTTCGTGGACCGAAACGAACCCCGGATTTGACGCCGAACTGCGTGAATGGTTCGTGCGCGAACACATCGACGAACGCGCCCTGGACACGACGGGCTTTTATCGCTCACGCTTTTACGACGCGGTCGACGCCAAGGTGGAGTACTTCGCGACCTACGAAACAGAGAGCCACACCGTGCTGACCGGCGAGGGCTACCTCGAACGGGTCGGCAATCAGACCGAGTGGAGCCGCAAGGTCATCCCCGAACTGACGGTGCTGAACCGCATGACCGCACGCTTGACGATCGACATGATGCACGGGGTTGGCGGATCGGTTGCGGCGGTACGCTTCTTCCCCCCACAGGACGACGCGGGGCAAGAAAAACTGCGCCGCCATCTGCGCGATTCGGTGTTTGCGCCGATGATTAAACAACAAGGCGTTCTGGGCGCGTGCTTGGCCGAGAACATGCTGGAAGCCGCCAACGCGACCGGCGCCAAAGCGCGCGCTTTGGGCGGTGCGATGCCGGTGCTGGAGAAGGTCGAATGGCTGGCCGTGATCGAAGCGAGCACCGATCAGATCGTGCGCGGCGCCGCGCAGGCCGCGTTCGGACCGGACGCGCTGAAAGCGCACGGGGTCACGGACGCGCCCGAGATCGGGCTTTACCGGTTCGTGTACGGCATGGACAAACGCGGGCAGTAGGCTCTAGCGCTCGGTCTTTTCCATCAGCTCGGCGAAGGTGGCGTCGTAGACGCCGCCTGTCGTGCGCAAACCTGCGGCGACGCCGGCGACATCGGCTGCCGAACGGTTTTGGCTGAGCTTTTGTTTGGCGTCGATCCGCGTGATCGGAATCTCGAACGCGACGATGCCGCGCATGAGCGCGGTGCGTTGTTTCTCGGGCACCTTTTTCAACGTCCATGGCGGCTTGGGTGCGAGCGACTGTTCGCTGGCGGCGGTGAGATCGGCCATCATTGCGGCAACGCGCTCGGGGTCCTCGACGATTCGGGGAACGCCGTAGGCATGCACGGCGACATAGTTCCAGGTCGGCACCAAACCTTCGGTCTGGTACCAATCGGGCGAGACGTAGGCGTGCGGGCCCCAGAAAATCACCAGGGCGGGGGCGCCGTCGAAAAGCCGCCAAATCGGATTGGCGCGCGCGACGTGGGCGCGCAGCGTGCCGTAATCGCCCTGCGTGGGATCGAACAGAAACGGGATGTGCACGGCGTCGAGCCCTTCCGGGCCGGTCACGACCATCGCGGCAAAAGGGTTTTCCCTCATCACGGCCTGTGCGGCATCGGGACGGTCGGCGGGGAACGCGAAAGGGCTTGGCGTGTACATGGCGGTCTCATTTGGGCGGCGCGGATACCGGTGGCGGACCGCTCTGATAGGATGACGCCATCTTAGCGTCAAATACCTGGACGGCATGAGCGGTTCCGCACGCACCATCACAGATTGGCTTCGCGCCCTAGGCCTGGCCAACCACGCCGCGGCCTTTGCCGAAAACCGCATCGATTTCGACGTGTTGCCCGACCTCACGGACGAGGACCTCCGCGACCTCGGCGTGACCGCGCTGGGCGATCGCAAACGCTTGGCCCGAGCGATCGCCGACCTCGGCAAGCCGGGCGTCTCGGCGCCGGCGGCCCCTGCCCCGCAGAGCGAGCGGCGTCAGGTCACGGTCTTGTTTGCTGACATCTCGGGCTACACCAAGCTGAGCCAGGATCTCGACCCCGAGGAAACTCTGGCGTTGCTCAACGGTTTTTTTGTCGCCGCCGATGCCGTGATCAAACGCTACGGCGGCACGGTCGATAAACATATCGGCGATGCGGTGATGGCGGTGTTCGGTGCGCCGATCGCGCATAGCGACGATCCGTTGCGCGCCGTGCGGGCCGCGATCGACATCCATCAAGCCAGTGCGGCGCTCGACCCGCCGCTCGGCGTTCATATCGGCGTGGCCAGCGGCGAAGTCGTCGCGAGCGGCACCGGGAGCGGCGACCACCGCGAATACACCGTTACCGGCGCGTCGGTGAACTTGGCGTCGCGGCTGCACGATCTTGCCGGTCGCGGCCAGACGTTCGTGTCCGGTGCGGTGCACGACGCGATCGGCGCGGCGGTCGATGCCGAGGCTGAAGGCGGCACCGAGATCGCTGGATTCGATGGCACGGTTCCGGTGTGGTCGATACGTGGACTGTCGGATCATCATCACGCCACGCCACGTTTGATCGGTCGGCGACGCGAACGCCGGCAGTTCGAAGCTGCCGTCGAGGCCTGCTTGGAAACCAAGCGCGGCGAAGTGATCTAAGTTCGCGGCGAACCGGGGTTGGGCAAGACCAGGTTGGGCGAGGCATTTCGCGCGATGGCGGAAGAACGCGGCTTTGCCTGTCACGCCGCCCAAGCGTTGGACTTCGGCAGCAGTGCCGGCGGCGGTCCGACCGGTACGTTGGCGCGCAGCCTGCTCGGTGCGTCGCCGGGCAATGAAACCGACGCGATTGCGGCGAACGTGGCGCGCGAACATTGGGATACGGCCCTTGCCGTGCACGTGTCCGTGTTGCTCGACCTCCCGTTGACGGAAGCGCAACGCTCGATCCACGACGCGATGGACCATGCGACACGGGTGCGTGGTCGAGAGGCGGCGCTGGCGGGCCTTGTGGCGGAGGCCGCGGCGCAGACGCCGCTGATGATACTGTTGGAAGATTTGCATTGGGCCGAGGACACCTTGCTCAACGACGTCAGGGCCCTAAGCGAGGCGATCGGCGCGCAACCGGTGGTTCTTGTCTTGACCACCCGTCTCGGCGGCGACCCGGTGAACGAGGGACGGCTTAGGCTGTCGCCCGACGTGCCGATCGTGACATTGGATCTTGCCCCCCTGCCCGCCCAAGAAGCGCGCGCCTTGGCCGCGGAAATCGGATTTGACAATGCCGACGTCGTGGCCCGAAGCGTGGCGCGGTCGGGCGGCAATCCGTTGTTTCTCGAACAGCTATTGCGCGCCGGCGCGCCGGAGGAGGACGGCGGCGCGGTGCCGGGCACCATCCAAAGCGTGGTGCAGGCCCGCCTGGATGCTCTGGCGGCGCATGATCGCGACGCGTTGCAGGCTGCATCGGTGTTGGGGCAACGGTTTTCGCTCGATGCCATGCGGCACCTGATCGGCCGGGCGGACTTCGACCCCGGCGAGTTGGTCCGACGCGCGTTGATCCGGCGCGACGGCGACGATCTGATGTTCGCCCATGCGCTGGTCTTGGACGGCATCTATCGGACACTGTTGAAGTCCCGCCGGATCGCCTTGCACCAGTCCGCCGCCGCTTGGTACCGGGACAACGACCCCGTGCTGTTCGCCCGGCATCTCGACAAAGCCCAGGCACCCGAGGCGGCGGGCGCGTATTTCGATGCCGCAGCGATGCTGGTGGCGGCGCGGCGACCCGCCGAGGCGCTCGACCTGGCGGCCCGCGCCGCCGAGTTGGCTCAGGACCGGAGAGGGCGCTGGGCAGCGCAACAACAACGGGCCGACATCTTGTTGTCCCTCGAGCGCGGCCGGGAGGCCGTCGACGCCTATCGCACGGCCCTTGCCGAGGCCGAGGGTGAAACCGAGGCGATTGCAGGACAGATTGGGATTGCCGCGGCAGCCCGCCTGAGCGGCGACGTCGCCGCCGGGATCGCCGCGCTCGATGACGCGGAACCGCGGGCGCAGGCGCTCGGTGCCTCCCGCGATCTCGCCCAAATCAATTACTACCGGGGCGCCTTTTTGTTTCAGCAAGGCGATATCGAGGGCTGCACCAGGGCCCAGGAACGCGCCGTGGCGGAAGCCGAGGAAGCGGACGACCCGGAGTGGATCGCCCGTGGCCTCAGCGGATTGGGCGACGCCCGCTATGCCAATGCCGACATCGGGCGCGCCTTGGCGGCCTTCGAACGCTGCATCGCAGTGTGCGAGGAGCACGGGCTGGGGCGAATCGCCGTCGCCAACCGCTACATGGTCGGCAACATGCTGCGCTATCACAACCGGTTCGACGAGGCGCTCGCTCTGGCGCCCGAATCGATCGCCCTGACCCGTACGGTCGGCGATCATCGCGCGCTCGCCTTCGGCTTGATGTTGTACGGCGAGTACCTGACCGATGCGGCACGCTATGCCGACGGAATGGCGTTGTTCGACGAAGCCTTGGCGCTGGGCGATATGCTGAACAACGACCGCATCCGAATGCACCTTGTTTACCGGCAGGGACGTTCGATCGGCCTGTCCGACGATCCGGCGCAAGAACTTGAGGTCTTGGCCAAGGCGCAGGCGCTGTCTCAGGCGGTGGACCCGCGCTTTCTGGGGCCCCGAATCGAAGCGGCGCGCGCCTTGTTTTTGACGGGTGACGCGCAACGTGCGGCCCTTGCACGGGGCGAAGATATTCTGCGTAGCGGCGTGATTTCACACAATCATCTTGAGTTCAATCGCGATGCGATCGATGCCTGTGCGCGTACCGCACGTTGGGACGACGCCGAACGCTATGCGGCGACCTTGCGCGACTTCACCGCGCCCCATCCGTTTCCCTGGGCGGATTTCTTCGTGGCTCGCGGCATGGCCTTGGCGGCGGCCGGGCGCGGCGACCCCGACGGGCGAGCGCTGGCCTTGGCAGCCAAGGCCGAGGCCGAGCGGATCGGATTGTTGGGCGCAGTGCCGCTGATCGAGCGCGTTTTGTAGGCAGCTCATCGCGTCGAGGACGTCGTCGGGGGCGGATGCACCGACCACGCTAGAGCCCTCAGACCGTAGGTCTTGGCGCGGGCGGTGTGGGGTGCCACGATGCCGGCCGATTTCTGAGGGACAGTTCAGGAGAATGCCGCGTGACCGGCAACGTCTTTGCGCTATTTGAAAGCCGGTTTCCGAGCGACCGCACGGCGACGTTCATCGAGAGCCCGACACGTGGGATCTATTCCTACGGCGATGCCGCGCGTTGGATAAACCGGTTCGCCGGGTTTTTGGTCGCGAGCGGCGCTGCGCCGGGCGACCGGATCGCCGTACAGGTCGATAAGTCGCCCGAAGCATTGTTTCTTTACTTTGCCTGCCTGAAGGCTGGGCTCGTGTTTCTGCCGCTAAACACCGGGTACGAAGCCGAGGAGATCAGGTATTTCGTGGGCGACGCCGAGCCGCGCTTGTTCGTGTCGGCCGACGCCGCGGTCGCGGGCATCGGTGAGGCGATCGGCGATACCACGTTGCTTACTTTGAACGCCGATGGGACGGGATCGCTGATCGACGCCAGCGCAGGGCATGACGGCGGGACCGTCGAGACCCAGGACGTCCAGGCGGATGACATAGCGTCGATCATCTACACCTCGGGCACGACGGGGCGGCCCAAAGGCGCGATGCTGACCCACGACAACCTTGCGTCGAACGCGTTGGCGTTGCACCGCATATGGGGTTTCGTGCCGGACGACGTGCTGCTCCACGCGTTGCCGATTTATCACGTGCACGGCCTGTTCGTGGCGACGCATTGCGCGGTGCTCAACGGGTCGGCCATGCTGTTTCTCGAATCCTTCGACGCCAAGACGGTATTGGGCCTGCTGCCGCGCGCCACAGTGATGATGGGCGTGCCGACGTTCTATACGCGGTTGCTCGGCGAGGCTGCGTTCGATGCGGCAGCCTGCGACACGATCCGGCTGTTCGTGAGCGGGTCGGCGCCGTTGCTGCCCGAGACCTTCGCCGAATTCGAAGCACGGACCGGGCATCGAATCCTCGAGCGCTACGGCATGACCGAAGCGGGCATGATTACATCCAATCCGCTGGAGGGCGCGCGGTTGCCGGGCACGGTGGGCTATCCGCTGCCCGACGTGTCGGTGCGCGTGACGGGCGAGGACGGCGCCACGCTCGCGGCCGATGAAGTCGGCGGGTTGGAAGTGCGCGGGCCCAATCTGTTCAAGGGGTATTGGCGCAAACCGGAGAAGACCGCCGAGGACATGACCGACGACGGCTTTTTTCGGACCGGCGATCTGGCGTCGATCGGCGACGACGGACGCGTGTCGCTGGTCGGTCGGGCCAAGGACCTCATTATCAGCGGCGGGTTGAACGTTTACCCCAAAGAGATCGAAACCGAGATCGATGCCGTGGCGGGCGTCGGCGAGAGCGCGGTGATCGGGGTGCCGCACGCCGATTTCGGCGAGGCGGTGGTCGCAGTGGCGACCCGTACCGACGACGGGCTGGACGAAGCAAAAGTGCTGGGGGCGCTCGACGGCAAATTGGCCCGGTTCAAAAGGCCCAAGCGGGTGTTTTTCGTCGATGCCCTGCCGCGCAATGCGATGGGCAAGGTACGCAAGAACGCCTTGCGCGACCGTTTCGGCGATACCTTCGGATAATCGCCGGGCTTGATAGCGATCAATGTGGTCTGTCGGTTCAGAGCAGACCTTGAGGGCAACCCGGCACCAGCCGACGGAGGGTTGCCATGACGCAACGTTTTGCAATGTTCGCCGCGTTCGCACTCGGACTTGGGATCGGTGCCGTGGCAACCGCCTCGATCGGCTCCCAAGCCGCCGAGCGCCCGCAATTAGCAGTCACCGATATCGAGGGACTGGACGATCACATCCGCAAGATCGCCGAGGAGTGCGTGATCGCCGGTGCGGGCACCAGCTTGGCGCACCTGACCTGCCGGCGCGACGCGTTCTAGGAACGTCGCGCCGCCGTCATCGCGGCGGCGCGACCGTCCTTAGGCCGCTTTGACTTCGATCTTCCGAGATTTGGCCTCGGCCTCGGCCGTCTTGGGCAACGTGACCTCAAGGACGCCGTTCTTGAGTTTGGCATCGACGTTGTCTTCGTCGATCCCCGGCGGCAGTGACAGCGACCGCCGATAGGTCCGACGCGACCGTTCGACCCGGTGATATTGTTTGTCTTTCTCATCCGACTTTTCTTCGTGCGTCCCGGTAATGGTGAGTACGCCCTCGGCTATTTCGATCGACATGTCCTTTTCCGAGATGCCGGGAAGTTCGGCCGAGACGTGAACGGCCTTGTCGCTCTCGGCGACATCGAGCTTGGGCATCGCGAACCCTTCCGCGCTGTCGGCGTCGAGCCACGGCCCCCGCCGCGGCCCCCAGCCACCCATAAAATCTTCGAACAGGCGGTCGATTTCGCCCTGCAACGAAGTAAGAGAACCAAAACCAGCGCGACGGGGCGCAACTTCACCTTTCGCCATCTTGTCCTCCATCGACTGACTTAGTGGGAATACCGCAATCTTACGTTCACTGAGGTGGGGCCGACGTTGATTGTCGTCAAGGCTCGGTTTGACCTCGCGCAATGGAGAGGCACAATTGCGACGGAGGAAGGGGTTATGTTTCAGCCAACCGGCCAGAGCGCCCATCGCGACACCTTTGCGCGCGACAACCTGCCGCCGCGCGACCTGTGGCCGGATATGAACTACGGCGCGGTACCCGACCTCGCGGCCTACCCGGCCCAGATCAACGTGGCGCGCGATCTTCTGGATGTTCACGTGGCGGCGGGCTTCGGCGACCGCCCTGCCCTGCATTTCGGCGACCTGACGTGGCGCTATGCGGACTTGCAGGTGCGCGCGAACCAAATTGCCCATGTGTTGGTCGACGATTTGGGCTTGGAACCCGGCAATCGGGTGCTGTTACGGGCACCCAACAACCCGATGTTGGTGGCGACATGGTTTGCCGTGCTGAAAGCCGGCGGGATTTGCGTGACGACCATGCCGATGTTGCGCGCCGCCGAGTTGGTGCCGTTGATCGACACCGCCCAAGTCCGTCACGCATTGTGCGACATCGCGTTGGCCGACGACCTTGAGAAGGCCCGCAACGACGCGCCGGGCCTCACGTCGGTCCTGCACTTCGGCGCCGACGGTCGCGGCGACACCGCGCTGGAACAGGCGATGGCGGGCAAGCCCGAGACCTTCGAGACGGTCGACACGGCGGCCGACGACGTGGCGCTGATCGCCTTCACCTCGGGGACGACCGGCGGATCCAAGGGCACCGTCCATTTTCATCGGGACGTACTGGCGATTGCCGATCTATTTCCCAAGCATGTCATTTCGATCAACCGCGACGACGTCTTTGCCGGCTCGCCGCCGCTGGCGTTTACGTTTGGACTAGGCGCGCTGGTGGTGTTCCCGATGCGCTACGGCGCGTCCTCGGTGATGGTCGAACGATTTGGACCCGACACGATGTTGGAGACCATCGCGCGGCATCGCTGCACCGGCATTTACACCGCACCGACGGCCTATCGTGCGATGTTGGCGAAGGTCGGCGACTACGACTTGTCGAGTTTGAAGGTGTGCGTCTCGGCCGGCGAGCATTTGCCGCGTGCCACGTGGGAGGCCTGGAAAGCGGCGACCGGGATTGCCTTGGTCGACGGATTGGGCGCGACCGAGTTGTTGCATATCTTCGTCTCGGCATCGGGCGAGGACATTCGACCTGGCGCGACGGGCAAAGCGATCCCCGGCTACGAAGCGCGGCTGATCGACGCCAACGGCACCCCTTTGCCGCCCGGCGGCGAAGGGCGATTGGCGGTGCGCGGGCCGACAGGATGCCGTTATCTAGCCAATCCCGAACGGCAGAAAGGGTATGTGCTGGATGGTTGGAACCTGACCGGCGACGTCTATCGCCAGGACGAAGACGGCTACCTGCACTACGTCGCGCGCGCCGACGACATGATTATTTCGGCCGGCTACAACATCGCGGGCCCCGAAGTGGAGAACGCGTTGCTGACCCATCCTGCGGTACAGGAATGCGCCGTGGTCGGCGTGGCCGACCCCGAGCGCGGGCAGATCGTCAAAGCCCACGTCGTGCTGAAAGACGGGACCACCGGCGATGCCACATTGGCCAAAGCCTTGCAGGATCACGTCAAAGCGGAAATTGCGCCCTACAAATACCCGCGGGCGATTGCTTTTGCCGACGCGCTGCCGAAAACCCAAACCGGCAAAGTTCAGCGGTTCAAGCTGCGGGACGCCTGATGAAGGCGGTTCAGTTCGACCGTTTCGGCGGACCGGAGGTCCTGGACTACCGAGAGGTTGCCGCGCCCGAGCCGGGACCGCACGAGGTGCTGATCGACATCGCGTGTATCGGCGTCAACCATCTGGATATCGATGTGCGGGAGGGCGTGTCGGGATTGCCGGTCGCCCTGCCCCACACGTTGGGCACCGAGGCCGCCGGGGTGGTGTCGGCGATCGGCGCCACGGAGGGATTTGCCGTGGGCGACTCGGTCGCGACCTATGCGTTTCGTAGTTGCGGCGAAACGGTGGCCATTACAGGCGCCGGCGGTAGCGTCGGCTCCGCCGCCGTCGTGCTGGCCAAACACCTCGGCGCACGGGTCATCGGCATCGCAAGTAGCGAGGCGCGCTGCGCACGTATCGAAGACTCCGGTGCGGATCACACGATCAACTATCGCGCCGTCGATCTGACCGAGGGGTTGTTGGCGCTGACCGACGGCAAAGGCCTCGATCTTGTTTTCGACGTGGCCGGCGGCGAGGGATTGGTCGCCGCGATCAAGGGATTGGCCTGGGGCGGTCGAGTGGCGTTGGTCGGCGCCCATGCGGGCGAGGTGGTGCCCGTCGACATGGTCGATTTGTTTCGCCGCCACCTGACGATCTACGGCTGCGGGCGCTATACCCGCCCAATCCTCGAATCGGTGCTGGCGGCGCGCGCCGAAGGGCTTGGCGCACCGCCGATCCATGCGACGCTGCCTCTTGCCGAAGCTGCCGAAGCGCAACGCTTAATGGAAAGCCGCGCCTTTTTCGGGCGGATCTTGCTCACCACGCATTAGACGCGCGGCCATCGCCGACGTGACATCGCGTTGCGGCGCGCCGACAATGGCGGCAAGACTTTTGGGAGGACATTACGTGGAACATCGCACTTTGGGGCCGTCGGGCCTGTCGGTTTCGCTGGTCGGTCTGGGCTGCAACAACTTCGGTGGCCGGATTGGCGTGGATGAAACCCGCCAAGTGGTCGACCGGGCGCTCGACCTCGGCATCAATTTTTTCGATACCGCCGATGTTTACGGCAATCGAGGCGGATCGGAAGATTGTCTTGGGCAGGTGATGGGCGACCGGCGCAAAGACATCATTCTGGCGACCAAGTTCGCCATGCCGATGAGCGACGATCCGGCAATGAAGGGCGCCTCGCGCGACTACATCATGAAAGCGTGCGACGCGAGCCTGAAGCGGTTGAAGACCGATTGGATCGATCTCTATCAGGTGCACCAGCCCGACAGCGAAACGCCGATCGAAGAAACCTTGGGCGCCCTCGACGACTTGATCAAACAAGGCAAGGTGCGCCACATCGGCAGTTCCAACTATTCGGCCGCGCAACTGGACGAAGCACAGGACGCCGCAGCCGGCAACGGGTGGGCCGCATTCGTTTCGTGCCAGGATCATTACAGTTTGCTGGCGCGCGAGATCGACGACGAGCTGCTGCCCGCCATCACGCGGCGCGATCTAGGGCTCCTGCCCTACTTCCCTTTGGCAAGCGGTTTCCTGACCGGCAAATACACGCGCGACAACCCGCCGCCGGAAGGTACCCGCATGGCCAACATGCCGCAGCTGGCCGACCGCTATATGACCGAGAAAAACTGGGACATCGTCGAAGGGCTCGACGCCTTCGCCAAGAAGCACAATCACACGCTGCTGGAGCTGGCGTTTGCGTGGCTCGCCGCGCGACCCAACGTGTCGAGCATCATTGCCGGCGCAACGCACCCCGACCAGGTGAGCCAGAACGCCGCGGCGGTGGGTTGGACGCTGAACGCCGACGAGATGGCCGAGATCGACGCGATCACCGGCGGTGCGTGAGGCTTCTTCTAAGCCTTTGCTTTCAAAAAGCTTTCTGACGCGGAGCCACGCGCAGGTTATTCCGCGGCGTCGCTTTTCTTGCCATCTTCCGCGGCTTGGCGGTCGATGATGACTTGTTGGGCACGACGTGCCGAAGCCTTGAAGTCTTCTTGGCTGTCGCGCACCCAATCGTAGGATTGACGGCGCTGGATGTTGTGACCTTGGAAGTGCGGCATGACGTGCCGGGCGAAGAGCTCGTAGGACTTGAGCTTGTCTTCGAACCGGGCCCAGTTGTGGTCGACCAGCAGGTAGCAGCCGAAGCCGCCCGTCGCTTCCTGGAGCGTCTCGATTTGGCGGATAGCATCGCTGGGATCGCCGATGACCGCGCGACCCACGCTGACGAGGTGCTCGGCGGGGTCGCCTTTGCCTTCGGGCGGCACCATGGGGTGGGTGGCGACGTCTTCGAAGTATTGGATCCACTCGTCGATCCCGTAGCGCACGTTGGCGAAGGCCTGTTCGCGCGTCTCCGCGATATGCACCAAGCCGACTAGACGCCAATCCCGGCGCTCCATGGGATGTCCGTTGGCCGCCGCGGTTTCGGTCGCGATTTCCCAATTTCGCGTGGCCGCGGCAATGCCTTCGGGAGAGGTGCCGCCCATCGCCATCAAGCCGGTGCCGAAACGACCGGCCGAGCGTGCGCCGGACGGCGTGAAGACGCTGGCCGTGGCGATTTGGATGGGTTCGTTGGCGTAGGGCCGCATCTGAAGACGCGCTTCGTTGAGCTCGAACCAATCGGTTTTCCGCGTGACGGTCTCGCCGTTGAACAAACGGATCATGACATCGAGGGCTTCGTCCATCATGTCGCGTTGGCGCTCGGGCGTAATGCCCAGTGCCTTGGCGTCCGACACCAGCGCCCCGGGCCCCGCGCCTAGCATCGCGCGGCCCCGCGTCATGTGGTGAAGCTGCATCATGCGGTCGGCAAGAATTAGGGGATGGTGGTAGGGCAACGACGAGACGCCGGTGCCAAGACGAATGCGTTTGGTGCGATCGCCGAGCACCGCCAAAACAAGCTCGGGCGAGGCAATGAGCTCGGTGCCCGCCGAGTGATGTTCGCCGATCCATGCTTCGTCGTAACCCAGGGCATCGAGATGCTCGACGGTTTGCATATCGCGCTCGATACACAAGGTCGGGTTTTCGTCGACCGGATGGATCGGCGGAATGAACGTGCCGAAACGAAGTTGAGTCATTGTGATCCTCCCACGCAGGCATTGTGGCAGCGCACGCCGACGCCACCTAGCCGGTTTGGCGTCGCCGTTCGGCGGGCGGGCGCGCTAAATCGGTTCGGGCGGGAACTGCATCACCAGAACGGCGGCGCCGGCATCCCCTGCCCGGAAAGTGTCGGTGTCGTTAGGGCCGATATGAACGCAGCTACCGGTCTCGAGCGCCTTGTCCTGGCCGTATATTTCGCCGGCGAGCACGAGGCCGAAGCGTCCCTCGCCCGGACGCGAAAGCGCCAGATCGGAATCGGCGCCGGCGCCTAGGCCGAAGGTCGACACGCCAAGGCCGTCTTCTTCGCAGGCCAGCGCGTCGTGACGATCGACCGTCCCGGCGCCGAGCGGCGCTAGATCGGGCATGACGATTTCCTCGATCATGCGGAAGCGGCGGCGCACCTTGCGTAGGGTCGGCCGGCTCTGCGGCATCGTTTTGCCGCCCGAGTCCCATTGGTTGCGCAGCGTGAGGTAATGGGTCGCCTTGTCGTGGGTGACGATCGGACCGTACGGGGTGTGACCGTTGGCGTAATGAACCGCCAGGGGCGCGACCGGTTTTTTGCCGAAGACCGCTTCGCCGCGCAGGAAGACCTGGAATTGGTTGGTGTCGTGATAGTGCGGGGGCACGGTGGCCTGGGGCGGCTGCTCGACGTAATAGGCTTGCGGTTGGCCCATCGCGGAGTCCGGCGGGTTGGGATCGACGTTGGCCGGAAGCGCACCAAAGAACTGGGTGACGTAATAGTTCTCGTCACTGCCGGTTTCGGTGTAGCCGGGCACCATAAGGACTTGGCGGCGGGCAAAAGCTTCTTGTGTCGCGACGACATCGACCACGGGCACGCTCCCAATCTGTGAGCCCTAATTGTGGCGGCTGGGACGGGGTCCGTACAGGGGCAAATGAGGACGAGAAGCTAGGTGCCGACGCTGGGGACCGGCGGCGCGCCGTCGATCTCAAAAGCGCCGATTTGCTGAGCCATGGCGTCGATGGGGTCGTGCACCGACAGGGTACGAGCGTTGCGCCAGAACCGGTCGAGCCGATACTTGTTGTTTGTGGCGCGACCACCGGCGAGGCCGTGGACCTGGCCCGTGACATCGAGCGCGGTCGCAACGATCACGGTTTTGGCCCGCATCATCTGCACCGCGCAGGCGCCACGGTCGGCAGCCCCAATTTCGGCGTCCGCCACCATTTGGCTGGCATCGCGTTGCAACGCGTGGGCCGCGGCAAGAGCGGCGGAGGCGCGCCCGATGTGCAGCCGATTGACCGGATCGTCCGCGGCACGGTCGAGGGTCGGCAGATTGGGCCGAGCATGGTCGCGGACGAACGCAGCCATGGCGTCGAGCGCACCGAAACCCATGCCGAGAATGGTGGCGCCGATCAGGAGCTGAAAGAACGGGCCGATGACGCTGGCCGGGCCGGTGAGGCCGTCGGCGCCGGCGGCCATCGGGAAGAAAAAACGCGCCGGCACGAAGACGTTGTCGAAGGTGATGGTCCCGCTGCCGGTGGCGCGCTGGCCCATGTTATCCCAGTCGTTGTGGGGTTTGACGCCCTCGGCGTCCATGGGCACCAAGAGGTAGACCACGCCCTTGTCTTCGTCGCCGCGGATGCGCACCGGGGTAATGGTGTAAGTCGCGCCGGCGGTCCCGGTGTTGAACACTTTGACGCCGCTGAGGCGATAGCCGCCGTCGACCGGATCGGCGGTGACGTGATATTCGCCGCGGCGCGGCCCCGCTTCGGCGGCCGAGTTGGCAAGTCGTATGCCGTGGTTCAGCACGCCGTCGGCGATTTCTTCGCGAACCGCCTCGTCGACCTTGAGAGCCCCGCCGAAGATGAGCCGTGCGGCAACGAGGTGGATGCTCCAGATCTGCGCGGTGGCGCTTTCGCCGGCACTGAGTTCGGTCAGCAGGTCGGTGATCAACGGTAAGTCCGCCGCCAAGGCCTGGGCCGAGGCGATGCCGCCATACGCGGACGGAATGAGGAGCCGCGTCAGCCCGGCCTCGTGGATGCGCCGCAGATTATCGGCTGGGTCCTCGCCGGTGCGATCAATCTCGGCCGCGGTCTGGGTGAAGTCTAGGCGCAGTTGGTGCGCCGCCGCCGGCAAGGCGGCGCGAGCCGCGGCGTTGTCGTCTGTTGCCACTGGGTTTTCTCCTGCCATGCTGGGGTTTTAACACACATGGAGGCTTGTCATGGACGCCCAGCGCATTCACCTCGATCCCGATCCGTTCGATCAGTTCTACATCTCGCAAGGGTTTCGCATCGGCGATCTTATCCTGCTGTCGGGCCAGGTCGGAATCGGCGACGACGGCACCACCGTCGAGGGCGGCTTCGATACGCAGGCCGATCAGGCGATGCGCAATATCCAACGCGCCCTTCAGGCCGCGGGCAGCGATGTCGACAAAATCGTCAAGGTGACGATCTACGTCACCGATATGCAGTATCGCGAGAACGTGTTTGCCTTACGGCAACGTTGGTTCAAGGTACCCTACCCCGCCGACACGTTTGTCCAGGTGGCCGCGCTGGGCCGCCCGGAACGGCTGATCGAGATCGATGCAACGGCATTGGTCGAGGGCCAACTGCGGCCTTAGTCGGGGCTGCAGGAAGCAAGAAGCCCGCGCCTTGGGCACCACGGGCCGAAGGTTTGGCCAAACCGGCCCAGAGGTGCGAGTATCTCGCAAATCGTGATCCATACTCGAACCCCAAATTAGCGCTTGAAGCCAATCGACGATTATTCTGGCGGCCGCCGGACGGCGGGCGACGCCGCCATTTTGTGGCGAATCATTAAGCTCGCCCTGAAAAACCGCACCCGCGTGACCATTGCCGTGGTCGCGACGCTGATCGCCGTCGTCCTGCAGTTGCTGGTGCCCCGCCTATTGGGCGATGCGGTGGACGGCGCGTTGCTCTCGCTCGGCGAGGAGGCGGTCGATGCCGAAGCGGCCCGCGCCGCGCTATGGACGACCGCGGGACTTTTGTTCGTGGTTTCGGTCGCGCGCGGGGCGTTTACGCTGATCCACAACTACGGCGGCGAATCGATCGGCCACTTGGTGGGCTATCAGTTGCGGCTCGATTTCTACGCCAAGCTGCAAAAACTGAATTTCGCATTCCATGACAGCGTGCATACCGGCGACCTGGTCACACGGGGGCTGTTGGACATCGAAGGCGTCCGAATGTTTTTCAACATGGCCGTGCTGCGCTCGTTGCTGTTGGTCGTGATGGTGGCGGTCGGTGCGTGGTTGATGCTGTCCACCGATGTGGTGTTGGGCCTGTTGAGCCTGAGTTTCGTGCCGTTTGTCGCGTGGCGCTCGGCAACCATTCGGCTGCGGCTGCGCGGATTGTGGCTCAAGCTGCAGGAACACCTCGGCATATTGGGTCGGATCATGGACGAGAACCTGACCGGCATCCGCGTGGTCCGCGCCTTTGGGGCGGAAGATTACGAAATGACCAAGTACGACGGCACGGCCGTGCCGGCTCTGGGCATTTCGCGCGAACGGATCTCCGCCCGGTCGTCGGCAACCAGCGCCATGACCTTCGCTTTTTTCGTCGCGATGGGCCTGGTGCTGTGGGTCGGTGGTTTGCGTGTGCTCGACGGCACCATGACGGTGGGCACGCTGACGGAATTCCTCGCCTTCATGACCATTTTGCAGCAACCCGTGCGGATGATCGGCATGGTGGTGAACTCGTTCGCACGGGCCTCGACCTGCGGCGGGCGCTTGTTTGCCGTGCTCGACTCGGATGTGGTGATCAAGGATGCGCCGGGTGCGCAAGCCCTGGGACCGGGCGACGGCGCCATCGCCTTCGAACATGTGACTTTCGCTTATGAGACGACCCCGGAGGCGCCGGTGTTGCGCGACGTCTCGTTTTCCGTGGCGCGCGGCAAGACGCTCGGCATTGTCGGCCCCCCCGGCAGCGGCAAGTCGACGATCTCGCAGTTGCTA
This sequence comes from Alphaproteobacteria bacterium, assembly GCA_038121105.1. Classification (GTDB taxonomy): domain Bacteria; phylum Pseudomonadota; class Alphaproteobacteria; order SHVP01; family SHVP01; genus CALJDF01. The sequence continues at coordinate 141,299 of JAYONB010000006.1, forward strand.
CCGCGGCACTACGAACCGACAGAAGGCCGGATCACGATCAACGGCCAAGATATCCGCAGCGTAACCGCGGATTCGCTGCGCAAAGCGGTCTGCGTCGTAGCGCAAGACCCCTATCTGTTTACGTCTTCGATCGAGAACAACATTGCGTATGGGGACCCTTGGGCCGAGGAGCGCGACATCCGCGAGGCCGCGGGCGCCGCACAAATCGGGCCATTTATCGACAGTTTACCTGAGGGCTATGAAAGCCTTGTCGGCGAACGCGGGGTGTCGCTGTCGGGCGGACAAAAGCAACGCGTCGCTATCGCGCGGGCGGCGCTACTAGAGCCCACGGTGTTGGTGCTGGACGACTCCACCGCCGCGATCGACGCCGGCACCGAACGCGCGATACAACGCGAACTCAATGCCGATGCGGCGAACCGAACGACGATTATCGTTTCCCACCGCCTGAGCACCTTGAAGCACGCCGACGAGATCATTTTTCTCGAAGCCGGACATATTGTCGAACGCGGCACCCACGACGATCTGCTGGCGCAAAACGGCAAGTATGCGGCGCTGTATCGTCTGCAGACCACCGGCGAGGAAGACCCAGCCCTTGAGGTAACGGAATGACGGCCCTGGATCCGACCCAAAACGCTGGGCGCAAATTGCGCGCGGTCGTCGGCTCGCAAATCAGCCGCGACGAGGAGATGTTCGGCGCGGCGTTCGACCGCCACGTGGTGCGGCGCTTCATGGGCTATGTGCGCCCCTACCGCGGCGCCATCGTGTTGGCCGTCATCGCGGTGCTGACGTTTACCGCGAGCCAACTGGCCATTCCCTTGATCATTCGCTGGTCGATCGACGAGGCACTGCTGTCCGAGGCACGGGGCGCCGATCTTTTGACCGTGACGGTTTGCGTGTTCTTTGCCGTGGTGCTGACCAATTACGCTGCAAATTGGCTGCAGGACTGGCTGGTCGGATGGACCGGCGAACGCGTGATCTTCGAACTGCGCCGCAGCATGTTCGCCCACCTGCAAAACGTCGCGCTGACGTTCATGGATCGCACCGAGGTGGGGCGCATGATGTCGCGCCTACAGGGCGACGTGAATTCGCTGCAGGAGTTTCTCGACAATTCGATTACCGCGATCGGCGATCTCGTGCTGTTGCTCGGCATCATCGTCATCATGTTGAGCCTGAATTTCGAACTGGGACTGCTGACCCTGGCGATCGTGCCCACATTGTTCCTGGTCCGTATCGTGTGGCTGCCGCGGGCCCGGGCGGCCTTTCGTCATGCCCGCGAAACCAACTCGATCGTCAGCGGCGCGCTGGCCGAAGGCATTCGCGCCGTGCGCACCGTGCAGGCGATGCGCCGTGAGGCGGTGAACTACGACCTATTCGACATCAAGGCGCGGGACAATCTGCGCGCCCATTTGCGGGCGGCCAAATTCGGCCAGACCATGGTGCCGATCGTCGACACCTTGACCGGCCTCGCCCTGGCGATCGTGATCGTGTTGGGCGGCTCGCTGGTGCTAAACGACGGGCTGGATATCGGCGTGATCGTCGCTTTTATCTTTTACGTCCAGCGGTTCTTCGATCCGATCCGCTCGCTAACGATGCAATACAGCATCATGCAGCGCGCGATGGCCTCGGGGCAGCGCATCTTCGAGGTCCTCGACGTGCCGTTGGCGATTTCCGACAAACCCGATGCGGTGGCGCCGGCAACCATCGAGGGGGCGGTGGCGTTTCACGACGTCACCTTTGGGTACGAAAAGAACCGCCCGGTCCTGCATAACGTGAGTTTTGAGGTACAACCGGGCGAGACGGTCGCGTTGGTCGGACCGACGGGATCGGGCAAAACCAGTATTACCGCCCTCCTCCACCGCTTCTACGAAGTGTGGGACGGCGCGATCACGATCGACGGCGTCGATGTGCGGAACTACGCCAAAGAGTCCTTGTCGGATCACGTCAGCATGGTGCTGCAGGACCCCTTCCTGTTTACCGGTACGATCTTTGAGAACATTCGGTACAACAAACAAGGCGCGACGCGGGACGTCGTGGAGAACGCGGCCCGCACCGTCGGTGCGCACGACTTCATCATGCGACTACCGCAAGGTTACGACACGATGCTGGTCGAGTTGGGACGCAATCTATCGCTGGGGCAGCGCCAGTTGTTGAGCTTTGCCCGCGCACTGGTCGCCGATACGCGTATCTTGATTCTCGACGAGGCGACCGCGAACATCGACAGTTACACCGAACGCCAGATCCAAAAAGCCTTGGCGCGCCTGTTGGAGGGGCGCACCGGTATCGTCATTGCCCATCGGCTAGCCACCATTCGCGGCGCAGACCGTATCATCGTGTTGAAGGACGGGCGCATCGTCGAAAGCGGCCCGCATGATGCGTTGATCGCGCAAAAGGGCCTCTACGCCAACCTCTATGCGTTGAACTATGCATCGTTCGACGACATGCCCGGTGCGCTCGCCCAACAAAGCGAAGACAACCGCAGTTCGACCTAGCTAACCCGCGCCTTGCCGGGCGCGGCGACGGGCGAGTTTCTGTACCAAGTTGGGCGCGACGCCGGGGCGGCTCCACGGACAGACCGCAATGCAGATGCCGCAGCCGGTGGTGTCGTTGAAGTAGGGCACGCATTTATCGAAGTCGACGTACCACTTGGTTTCGCCGCGCACCAAATGCTTGGTCGGTGTGATCGCGGCGGGGGGACAGGCTTTTTCGCACACCCGGCAGTTCATGCAGAATTCGTCGGCGCCGAAGGAATCCGGCGCATCCGCCACGAGCGGCACATCGGTCAGCACGTAGGCCAGTCGAAAACACGACCCCAGGTCGCGATTGATAATCGAACCGTCCTTGCCAAGCTCGCCAAAGCCACAGGCGAGTGCCGGCGGAATCATCAGGATCGGCCCGGCCTCGGGGCCGCCGTGGGGTAAGCCATCCCAGCCCTTGGTCCGCAACCAGCTGGCGAGGCGCTTCGCGACTTGGGTGCCGCGCCCGTACTGGCGCACAACCTCGGCAATCGAGCGCGGGTGGGGTGCCGTGCTTTGTTCGGCGTAGTCCATGGCAATGCCCATCACGACGACCCATTGATGGGTAATCTCGAATCCTTCGAACACCCATTCCGGGCGCATGGGCGTAATGCCGACCAGCTCGGCCCCGAGGGCGCGGGCCTGGTCTTTGACGGCAGCCGACCAAGCGGAGGGATCGCGCTGCTCGGGCGCGGGCGCGAGCGGCGCGAGGTTCTCTTCCATAATCGGCACGCGGTCGCGGCGGGCCTGGTCGATCAGCGGATGACCAGCTAGGCCGCGAAACCAGGTTTGCAAAGCCCCGAAGCGGGTACGTTCAGGATCGTGGTGGTAGATCGGTTCGGGACGGCAGACCGCACCCTCACCCACCCCGTTGATCGCGTTGCCCGACACCTCCGGGAAGAGATCGCGCTGGACTTGGGGCGTGACGTAAGGCTCAGGCGGTGGCCGCCATTCGGCGTCAGACGCCGCGCTTTTTTTCACGCCTCGGGGCCAAAGAGTTTAGCGCTCCACACCGCTTCGAATGGCAAGCCGGCTTTGCGGTTCGCCGAACGCACAGCCTCGGCGTCGGGGGCCTCGTAGACGCAGATCATGCGCTTGCAGTCTCCGGCAAAGTACGTTTTCAAGAATTTGACGTTGTAAAGATCGAGACACCATTGCGAGTCTGCCTCGAGCTTTTGAAGTGCTTCGTACTCCACAGGCTCCTCGAAGAGGCGCTCAACTATTATTTTGGCCATGATCAGCTCACCTCCGCTTCATCCAGTTGAGTTTGGCCCGCAACGAGCGTTGCATCCACCAACCGTTTGGTGTGATTGGACAGCGGCTCCTGGCCGAGCCGCAACAGTTCATCGAAGTAGGTGTCATGGGCGTCGTCGTCGCCCTGGACAGCGCATGCCCGGACAAGCGAGGCGAGAACCCGTGCGGTATCGTTGGGCCGACCGAGACTGCGCACACAGGTTAACGCCTCTTCGGCCATCGTGCGGGCTTGCCCGGGCCGGCCTCGCTCGAGGTGAAGACCGGATCCGATCGTCAACACCACAGCCAATCTGTGCTTCGCATCGGCCTGCCGAAGTACCTCGATCGCCGCCGTTAGATCAGCTGTCGTCGATTTGTTTTCATCATGGGTGAAGCGACATAGCGCGCCGAGCGCCCGCGCCATGGGCAACTCGCTGCCCTCGCGGAGCTTCTCGCCCAATTGTTCGAGTTCGGCGCAAAACGTATGGGCGGACTCACGCCGACCGCGTTCCATTTCCGCAATGACGAGATGTTCGAGGGCAAAGAATTCGTTGAGGCGGTTGCCGTGTCGGCGCGAGAGATCGCGCGCCTTGCCGAAGAGCTTGCTGGCCTCATCATGGTCGCCATGGAATTGATGCAGGAGGCCCTGCGCGTCTTCCAGCGATTCATGCTCGACACCGGTGCGTTGCGGCAGCGAGCGTGCCTCAAGAAGCATCGCTTCGGCTTGGCGCAGATCCTTGTCGAGGATAACGAGACAGCGCGCCGCCTCGCCCAATCCGAGAATGCGCTCTCGGTCGCTTCCGCCGCGGGTGAGAAACTCGGCGCGGCGCATATAGGCATCCGCGTTCGATATGTCGCCGCCCTCCCAGCGTACATCGGCAAGGAGCTGAAATCCGGCACGCGCGGACTCGAGGAGACCAAGGTCGAGCGCGCGTTCCGATAACGACTCGATAAGCGCACCGGCCTCTTCGGCATCGTCGGGTGCTTTCGCTTCGTATCGAATGGCGAGGAGACGCAAAGTGAGCGGCACCCGGTCTTCATCGGCCAAACTTTCGGCGTAGCGTTGGCCGCGGCGCGCGACGGCGTCGGCCTCGGCATTGGCGAATTGTCGGAGGTAGCGCCGGCCTGCGTGGACGCACGCCCGCGCCGCCATCGCGTTCTCGCCACCCATCGCGGCGTGGTAGGCGATATCGCTGGCGACATCGGAATCCTTTTTGGCGTCTTGTTCCAGACGTTGCGCGATCTTAAGGTGGATGAGGCGCCGACGCGGCCCGGAAAGCTGACCATAAACAGCCGTGCGCACCACGTCATGCGCAAATTGATACCGCGCGCCATCGTCACCGGTATCTTGGATCAGGCCGTGCCGCTCGAGAAGTTCGAGCATCGCCACGAACTCCTCCAAATCGCCACTCACGGCGTCTGCAAGCACATCGCTGCTGAAGGTTTGACCCATCGCCGAGGCCCAACGCAGGACATCGCCAGCAAGCGGGGGCAATCGGGTCAGGCGATCGCGCACCGCCTGGGCAACGCTGGTTTCGGTGCCGACCGCCGCCGTCGCGGCATGCGCAAGTTGGATAGCGAACAGCGGATTGCCGGCGCTTTGCCGATAGACGCGATTTGCCTCGTCACCCGGGAGGCCGGTCACCAGCGCTTTGGTTTCGGCTTCGGTGAGGGGGCCCAGAGGGATTTCCTCCAGGACTCCGTCTCGGCGCAGAGCTGCCAACATGCGGGTCGTGAAGTCGTTGTCCGGCAGTTCACCTTCGCGCGCGGTCAAGATCACGAGAATCGGACGATGCCGCGACATGCGAAGCACGTAATGCAACAACTCGCAGGTTGCGCCATCGCTCCATTGCATGTCTTCGAAGACAAGAACGACCGGCGGTGCGGTGTGCGCCAGGGTGGCCAGCAACTCGACAACGCCGCCATAGAGTCGGTCGCGCGAATGATTCTCGTTCGAGTGCTTCTCTAAATTATACAACAATGGCGCGAGGTCGGCCGACAGGCCGGGCCCGATCGCTGCGGCGCGAATGTCACGTAGCGCTTCGACCCAGGGCCCGTAAGGGCGACCGGACTCCGCTTCGAAGGCTTCGCCCGACAGGACCGTGGCGTTCGTCTTCTCGGCTTGGGCGACGATCTCTGCGACCAAGGAGGTCTTACCGATCCCCGGCTCTCCCGTGACCACGGCAACCCGTGCCTGACGCCGGGCGAGGACATCACCTAAGAGGTCCGACAGAACCTTGAGTTCGGCGGCGCGCCCGACGTAGTCGGTCGCCACCGGTTGCGGCGACGCGAGATCTTCCGTGGCCGTGGGCGCCGGCGGCGGTGCGGGTTTCCGCGTCGCTTGCCATGCCCGGTCGATCGGCGTTGAAGGTGCCCCAACCTCAGCCAAGAGACGGGTCCCAGCACGATATTGCTCTTCCGCTTCGGCGCTATGCCCGGATTGATGCAAAAGCGTAATGAACCGCGCACGCGCGTCCGCGTCATAGGGGTCGATGTATACGCGGGTGCGCGCGTGGCGAATGCGGTCGGCTTCGGCCAAATCCTCGGACCCCAGAACGGCATCGAGGAGACGAATTCGCTTCGATCGCACGTCCTCGCGCTCGGCCACCAACCACGCCTGGTAATCGAGCAGATTGGGTAGATCGAGGCCCTCGAGAAATTCGGCGCGGCAGGCGTCCAACGCCGCTGTCTGGTCGGCCAGCCCCAAATCCAAGCCGCCGACAAGCGGGGCCAGATCAAGGGCGACACCGGTCAACGCGACGGTTTCCCGGTCGGCGACGATCCGGGGCGATCCGGGGTCATCCAATAAGGGCCGCAACTTGCTGAGCGACCACCGCAAGCCGCCTCGGGGATCGTCGGCCAAATCCCAGAACACCTCGCAGAGCCGGTCGCGGCGGTGGGCCCGGCCCGAAATGGCCAAATAGGCCAACAGCGCCTTGGTTTTCTTGGATTGAGGCAATTTCACCGGGGTGCCGTCGCGGACGACCTCCAGCTCCCCCAATACCCGCAATTCGACCGTCATTCGCCGTTCCCCGCTTCGCCAAACGGCCGTTTCCACGGTCCTGGGGCGATAATTTCCCCATTTTGGGCTTTTTCCACGGTCGTTCCAACGGTGTCTCAAACGGTGGGGGGCCATCTTCGCCATGCAGCCAAGGCGGCTGCCCTAACTGACGGAGATAAGAAGATGACCGCATTCGTACCAAGCACCCACGGTTTCGAGCCCTGGCAGCGTTTCGTCGCCACTGGCCAGTCGGCCCTCAAAGCTGTTCGGCGCTGGGAATCACGCCGGCTGGCGACCGCACGGACCCGGGATATGTCCATGCAGCGGCTGCAGGCCATGGGTCTGCGGTCGCCCCAAGCTCTCGCTGTTCGCTACGGCGTCGCCGTACCCACCCTCGACGACTGACCCCTGAAACCTTTTTTCTCAAGGAGAGACTTCAATGAACATGGAACCGACCAACCTGACCGCGATGCAGGCCACAACCACGACGAGACAGGCCTTCACCTACAAAGAAGTGCTGGCGACCTCGGAGCGGGTCAACTGGCGGGTTGAGGACATCATCGGCGAGGACCGGCCGCTCGACTTCGGCCGGAACTTCATGCCCGACACGCTGGCGCGCACCGACGTGATGACGTTCTTAACCGAGGAAGAGCGGATGGTGGCCAATCAGATTCGCGGCCACAACTATTTGTACATGTTCGGCATGGTCGAAGAGTTTATTTTGCCCTTCGTCTTGGATCACGCCCGCCCGCAGCTTAAGGACGGCGACGACTATCGGGTACGCGCGTTGCTTCAGTTCGCGACCGAAGAAGCCAAACACATTCACCTGTTCAAGACGTTCCGTGAAGCGTTCATCGACGGGTTTCGCACACCGTGCGATGTGATCGGACCGCCCGCGGAAATCGCTCGCGCCGTCCTCGCCCATCATCCGTTGGCGGTCGCGCTGACGATCCTGCATCTCGAGTGGATGTCGCAAGCACACTATGTCGACAGCGTGAAGTGCGACGACACCCTAGATCCGCAGTTCAAGTCCTTGCTCAAGCACCACTGGATGGAAGAGGCCCAGCACGCGAAGATCGACTCGCTCATGGTCGACGCCTTGGCGGACTCCTCGAGTCCGGAGGAAATCGAGATGGCGATCAACGAGTATTTCGAAATCGTCGACATGATCGACCAAGGCTTGCGTCAGCAGGCTGAATTCGATGCCGACGCGTTCGTCGCGGCGACAGCTCGACCCTTCTGCGGCGACGAGCGATCGCTCTACGTCAACACCCAACACCAAGCCTTGCGTTACACGTTTATCGGCTCTGGGATGGTCCATCCGCAGTTCATGGGTTCGATGGAGCGCATTAGCCCGCATGCCGGCGCCCAGGTGCGGAGCGCCGCCCACGTCTACTCGTAGACGGCCACACTCAAACGCCCGTCCCTTTCGCGGGGCGGGCGTCCCTCGTTTAGCGCCAGCCCAAGTTGCCGGGATTGAGGCGCCGGTCGGGGTCGAGGAGGTCTTTGATCTGAGTGAGGACGGTGTAGGTCTCGGGCTCCAGCGCGTCAGGTAGCCTGTAGAACTTGCCGATTTGGGCCGATACGGCGCCGAGGCCATGAAAGAGGTCGCGCAATTCGGTGCGAATTTCCATCACGGTGGCGCGGGCTTCGAGGTTGGCGGGAATGCCTTCGAACTTGGCGTAGCGCTTGCGGTCGAGGTAACGCATGTGGAACTCGCTGACCTCGTCCGTCCAGTAGAACATCGGCTCCAGCAGCCAGAACTGGCCGTTGATCGAGGACAGATAGGAGTGATGGATCTGGTGGGTATCGAGCTTCGCCTGGCGCTCGGCGAAGAAGGCATCGACGGCCTTCACGACCTCTTGGGCACGCGACATCGGGAACACGCCGTGCACCGGCACCCAGCGTTCGCCCTGCAGGCCGAGGAAGCCACGAATCGAGAAGGGTTTGGCGCGCATCGCGATGGGGATGCTGGGTTCGATGTCACGCCCCCCGTGACCGGCACAGGCCTTGCGCGCAGCCTCCATCGCGGTCTCGGCGGCGCGTTGATCGAAACCCTCGACCGTAAGATGCAAGGACCATTTGACGTCGTCGAAGGCGTCGCGCCCGGCGGCAACGATACGGGCGGCGTCTTTGATGCCGCGCACCAACGAGCCCGAACTGCGGGCGACTTCTTTGAGGGTTTCCGCGCCGTCGCGCAGACTGACCTTGGTGGCGGTGCGGTTCTTGAGCGGATCCATCCCGAAGCTTTTGGCGGCAACCCCGAGGCGGGAGACGTCGGTCATCGCCGCCGCCATCTCGGATAGAGTCTCGAATGCGAACGAGCCGAAGGCGACGCCCTCGGGGATCGGTTCGATACGCAAGGTCAGGCGCGTCTTGACGCCGTAGGTGCCGGTATCGCCGAGAAACAAACCGGTAAGGTCGGGGCCGTAGTAACGGTAGAAGGGCGACTTGGCCCGCGGAATCGCGGACGAGCCGGTATGCACGATCCGCCCATCGGCGAGCACGACCTCGATGCCAAGGATGGTATCCATGCTGCCCGGGATGTTTTGCGACGCCGCCCCACCGACCGTGGAGTAGATGCCGGAGATCGGGCCGGTGAGAACAGTGCGTAGACCGCGCGGCCGGAGCTCGTCCATCACTTGCTGCCACGTGACGGCGGGGCCGAGAGTGATGTAGCGATCTTCTTCGTTGACCTCGTGAATCTCGTTGAGGCGCGTAAGGTCGAGAACCATGGTGCCGGATTTTTCGGGCACATAGCCGCGCGTATAGGAAAGCCCGCCGCCACGCGGGGCAACCGCGAGCCCAAGTTCGGCCGCGAGTTTGAGTAGTGCCGAGACCTCGGCCGCAGAACCCGGCCGCACCACCACATCGGCAAGCGGCGCCTCCCATTGCACGATGTCTTGCGAATAGACCGCGCGCTCGGCCTCGTCGGTCACGACATGATCGGCACCGATCACCTCGGCGAACCGGCCCGCGAGGGCGCTCGTGTCGGTGGCGGCAGTTTCAGCGGCAGCTGTCATGGTGTTACCCCAGGGATTTGAGGAACTTTTGGATCGCTTTGGCTGTCCCGTTCGTGCTGGGCACCGGCCCCAGGTCGTCCACGGGGCGGTCGAGCAAACGTTCCGTCGCCTCGCGGCAAGGCGCGAAATCATCGGCCTCGGTGACGCCGACCCAAAGCGGGACGCGGACCTCGGACAACCGTTCGCGTGTGGGATAAGCAAAGGCGGCGTCCCAGGCGGGTTTGAACGAGGACGGGTGTTTGATCATTTGCACGACCTGGTCGTGGATCGCCTCGGGCGTGACGCCGGGCTCGATGAAACGACTGGCGGCAAGTGTCTTTTCGTACCAGGGGTAATAAAGCCGCTTATCGCGCGTCTGGTGCCAGATGGTGGTGAGATGATGGCCGTCCCACACCGGATCGGCGGGCTCGGCCCACCGCGCACCCATGCGGGCTCGGTCGGGAGCCGTTATTACCATCGGGCCTTCGAGCATCAAACTGGCGACCGAAGCAGGGTGCTCCAACGCCAGAGCCATCGCGACGGACGCGCCCGCGTTATGACCGTAGACATGGGCGGGTGGTAGGCGCAGGGACGACAAAACGTCCGCCACGGCAGAGGCGTAGCCGGAGACGCTGTGATCGTCGGTCGCGTCGGAATCGCCGTGCCCGGGCAAATCGATGGCAATCGCGCGGCGCGTCTTCCCGAGCTCAAGCAGCAAATCTTCGAAGTACGTGCCCGAACCGGGGAAGCGATGCAGCAGCACAACGGGCGTACCGCCGTGGTGATCGCCCGCACTGCGGATCGCGGTTTGGCGACCGGCGACGGCAATGTAGCGAATGGTCGCCCGACCCGGGAGATCGGTGACATCGGGCGCCGGCGCGGGTTCGCCTTTGGCCGGGTATTGACGGAAGATCTCGAGCTCTTCCATCGCGGCGTCGCGTTTGTCGCGCTTGAATTCCTTGAGCCAGGCCTTCTTGGGCATGCGCTTGAGCGCCGAGAAGATCGAATCGCCAGGACGCGCGCCGAAGCAGACCGGCACGGGGCCCTTCATGATGTCGTTCACGCACGGGATGCCTTCATGCAGGAAGGCCGCCGCGTAAGGTTTTTGGTAGGTGTTACCGGCAACCAGGATCTCGCGGGTGCCACGTTGGAGGAACGCGAGGTCGGGCACGTCTTGGTCAGCGCGGTTGGCACCTTCGTGTTTGTTCCAGGGCCAGAAGACATGCTGTTCGCGGTAGCGGAACCACCACCACAATAGGTGCGAGCCGGCCCAATCAGGCACGATCTCGGCAAGGTAGTTCTTCAAGTATTCATCGCGTACCGCGGCGGTGAAGAGCGGAAAGCCGTCGGTGATCACGAGGGCCGACCGGCTGGGATAACGACGGGCATATTCAACCGCGATCGAGGCGCCGGTATGGCGGCCGTACAACGCGCAATGCTCGACGCCGATGACTTCCAGGGTTTCGGCCAGCGCATCGGCCAAATCCTCGATCCGTTCCTGGCGCCCGAGGTCCAGCCGATCGGAAAAACCTTGGCCCGGTGTGTCTATCGCGATGACGGTGAACTCTTTGGCAAGAATCGGGAAATGGACCTCTTCGAAGACTTCGCTGGAAACCGGCGAGGCATGAAGCAGCACAATGGCCGGCCCCTGCCCGGCCCGCCGGTAATGGACGCGCCGGTCGCCGACCGTGGCGTAGTGCCGGGTGATGATCATTTGTCGTAATCCCCTCTGTTCACGGCGTCGCGCAGCTCGCGGTGCAGGATCTTTCCGGTCGCGTTCCTCGGAAGCACGTCGATGAAATGAAATTCCTTGGGCAGCTTGTAACGCGCGAGTTCGTGGGCGCAGCGCTCTTTGAGTTCGTCGGCGGTGATCGTATGACCCTCGCGCAGAACCACGAACGCGGTGACGGCCTCGCCCCAGTAATCGTCCTTCTTGCCGACGACCGCGACATCGCCGACCGCGGGGTGATGGTGCAAGACCTCTTCGATCTCGCGCGGGAAGATGTTTTGGCCGCCCGAAATGATGACGTTCTTTTTGCGGTCGACGAGGTAGAGATGGCCTTCGTCGTCCATGCGTCCGAGATCGCCGACCGAGCACCAGCCGTCGACCAGCGCTTCGGCAGTCGCTTCGGGTTTGTTCCAATAACCGTTGAACAGCCAGGCGTTCTTCACCCAGACCTCGCCGACCTCGCCGACGGGGAGTTCCTTGCCCTTGTCGTCGCGGATTTCCAGCCAGACGCCGGGGCCGGGCTGACCGACGCAACTGTCTTTGCGCAACTGGTCTTCGGGGCGCAGAAAGGTGCAGCCGCCGGCTTCGGTCGAGCCATAGGACTCGAACAAGATACTGTCGCCAAAATAATCGACGATCTTGACCTTGGTGGCTTGGGGCAACGGGGCGGCATTCGAATGAATGACCTGGAGCGAGCTTTTGTCGTACTTGCTTAAGGTGTCTGCGCCCAAATTGAACAAGGCGTGGAAATGCGTCGGCACCATGAACATGCTGGTGATGTGACGCTCTTCGAGCGCGCGGAGCATCACTTCGGGTTCGTATTTCGGCAAGATGTGCGTGGTGCCGCCGAAGAACGGGCCGGCGAGCGCGTTGATAAATCCGGCGCCGTTGTGGAACGGCGAGGTGGCGAGCGGCCGCGCGGTGGGCGTGTAGCATCCATAGTTGGCCGCCATGGTGAACAGCATGTGGTTGACGCGGCTGCGGTGCGACAGGAGTACGCCCTTGGGGTGTCCGGTCGTGCCCGAGGTATAGGGCATCGAAAAGACGTCCCATTCTTCAAGCGGGACGACGGTTTGATCGCTGGATGCCGCGGCCAGGAGTTTTTCGTAGTCGCTGTTGTCGTTGCCGGGGTCGATCACGACGATGCGCTCGACCGTATCCAGATCGGCGGCGAACGCCGCGTCTTGATAGTCAATGTGGACGAACAGGACCTTTGCGCCCGAGTCGTTGCAAATGTAGGAGGCTTCGTGCGCGGTGGAGCGGGCGTTGATCATCGCCGGCGCGACACCGATTTCGGACATCCCACAGGTAACCTCGACGAACTCGATGCAGTTGGCGCACATCAGCGCGACGTGGTCGCCCGGCACCAAACCGAGCCCGATCCCCGCGTTCGAGACCCGGTTGATCCGCCGAATGAGCGCGCCATGGGTAAGCTCCCGGCCGGCCTCGGTAAGGGCAAGTTTGTTGGGGTTGTTGCGCGCACTGGTGCGCAACCCCTCGGTGATCGTCACCGCCCGGTAGGACGCCGGGCGTTCGGTAATGGGGCGCGTTTGATTCATAGGTGCTTAGTACCGATCGGGCGGAGGTAGGGGTTTCGAACCGGCCTTGGCGAGTTCGGGCGGCAATACCGGGGCATGCTCGGGTTGATAGGTGTGCGGCACCGGATCGTCGAGTTCGGTGGTCAGCGGTCCGCCGACACTGCGCAAGATAATCAGCGCACCGGTCTGACTGCCGTAGGGGCCATGGGTCACCAACGGCGGGCGCCAACAATAGGCCCCCGCCTGCATGACGCCCCCGACGCCCGAAAGCGATCCGCCCAAAATGTAGAACTCTTGACCAACGGGGTGGCGCTCGGGCGAGGACTCGGCTTTGAACGGCACGACGCCGGTCAGGTAGGTGATCTCGCCGGTGTCGGGATCGGTGAACAACGACAACAGACGTGAACTGGTCGAGATATCGCGCAAGCCCATCGCGTCGAGGTCGGCATTGCCCCAATCGGCGGTCGGCGCGGAAATCTTTTCCACCAGACGATCGGCGCGGAAGGCATCGCCGGGAGCGTCGGACAACTCAGCGTCGACCGGGCCTTCGAAAAACGTGAGCAAAACCGCACCATTTTTCGATTCGGACGAGGTACGAAGGTGGCCGGCCGGCAGATGAGCGTAGCTGTCTCGGTCGTACTCGATTCCATTGATCGTGAGACTGCCATCGAGGACGTAGAATTCTTCGTCGGTGGTGAGGTACCCCGCCTTGGGCCGCGACCACCCCGCAGGGTAACGAACGACGCAGGTCGCCGCGCCGGTTTCATCATCGAGGCTGAGCGTTTTGGAGTCGACATCGGGACGCGCCCCGCCTGACGGCAGGCCTTTTGACCAATCGAGCGCTTGGGATTGGATGAATTCGATATGAGGGCGCGCCATTACTTCTTTCCCTTCTTGGCCGGCTGCTCGTCCAGCGCGGCCAGCCAGTTCTTCGGTTTTTTCTTCAGGCCGCCTTTGGGCAGTTTGAAGATACGGAGCGCGTTGTCGCGCATGATCTGCGCCTTCGAGGCCGGTCTGAAATTAAGCTCTTCGACCTCGCGCACCGCGCGCTCGGGGTCGATGACCATCCAGTCGGTTCCGAACAGAAATTTGTGCGACCCGTAGCTATTGGCGTAGTGCACCATTTGCTTGGGCCAATAGCGCGGCGCATAGGCGTCGCCGCCGATGTAAATGTTTTCGTGCTTCCACGCCATGGAGATCATTTCGTCGGTCCACGGCACCCCAAGATGAATGCCCAGGAGCTTGAGTTCGGGATAGAGAATTGCGATGCGATCCAGCGTGATCGGTTCCGCCATACTGGGAAGGCGGCGGTCGCGCTGGTACACGAGGTTGTGGCCGACCTGCATCATGATCGGAATATCAAGCTCGATGCACTTGGCGTAGATCGGAAACACGTAAGGATGGTCCGGCGCCATGTTGAACCAATGGGGGTAGAAGTGGGCCCCGACGAAGCCGTATTTGTCGACCGCTTCTTCGAGGTCGCGCAGTTGCTGCATGCCCAGCATCGGGTTGACGCCGGCCAGGCCTGAAAAACGATCCGGATATTTGCGGCAAATGTCGGCGACGTATTTGTAGGAGATTTCTTTGGAGCCACGGACGTTCATGTCGCCGGCGCGTACCGCGATGAGCAAAGAACGTTCGATCCCGGCCCGGTCCATCTTCTTGAGATAGTCGGCCATGGTGACGCCTTTGCGGGCGCTTTTTGGCTGGCGCGTTTGATCCTTGAACTTGTTGTCGCTCGGCGAGCCGCCCGCCCGAATAATGTCCGGCGTTGCGACGTTGACGACGATGTCGATGGCACCCTTGGTGGTCATGACGTTCTCCCAATGAATTGGTCCTGAAATTTCTTATGCATATCGCCGTCCGCTGCGGCGTCGGCGTTGCGAATGTCGTTGGTCCCGTCGGCGACACGGACACAGGCCGCATGATGGTTTTCGCCGATCGCCGTCGCGCCCGGTTTGGCGGCAGTGCAGTCCGGCCGCACCAACGGACAGCGCGGCGCGAACGGACAGCCCGGCGGCAAATGGACCGGGCCCGGCACTTCGCCTTCGAGGATCTTGCGATCCAATTTTACGTCGGGATCGGGCGGCAAATCAGCCGACAGCAGCGCTTGGCTGTAGGGGTGCGACGGTTTTGCGAACACTTCCTTGGATGGTCCGTCTTCAACCACCGAGCCGAGATAGAGAACCAAGATCCGGTGGCTGACGAGTTCAACAGTCTCCAGGTCGTGCGAGATAAACAGCATGGAAACGCCGGTCTCGCGCTGAAGTTCACCCAGTAGTTCCAAGATGCCGGCCCGAACCGATAGATCGAGCGAGCTGGTGGGCTCGTCGAGCACGATAACCTTGGGGTTGGTCGCGAGCGCGCGGGCGATGCATACACGCTGCAGCTGACCGCCGGATAGTTCGTTGGGAAAACGGGTGAGCAAATCGGCGTTGAGGTGAACCCGTTCCGCCAGGGCTGCAACGGTGTCGCGGCGTGCGGGCGCATCCAAGTCGGTATGCAGTTTGACCAACTCGCCGATCAAATTGCCGACCTTCATGCGCGGGTTTAGCGCGCTATAGGGGTCTTGGAAGACAATTTGAATTTCTTTGCGCAACGGTCGCATTTCGCGCTCGTTGATGGTGGTGATGTCGCGGCCACCGAATTCGATGCGCCCGGCGGTCGGCTTGTAGAGGCGCAAGACGCAGCGCCCGATGGTCGATTTGCCGGAGCCGCTTTCGCCGACAAGACCGACAGTTTCGCCGGGCATTAGGTCGAACGACACGCCATTGACGGCATGGATCGTTTCGCCGGACTGACTGCCCGGGAAATGCTTCACCAGGTCGCGAACCTTGAGAATCGGGTCAGCCATTTTGCACCGTGGCGGCGGCAGAGTCGGGCGTGGCCGCAAAATGGCAACGGGCGAACTGGCCGCCCCCGACGTCTTCGAGCGGTGGCGCGGTGTGGCAAAGATCGGCCGCCCGGTTGCACCGGTCTCGATAGTGGCACCCTGCCGGAAGGGCATAGAGATTTGGCGGCGGCCCGCCGATTTGACCGTAGCCTTTTTCCGCGATGCGTTTCGGCGTCGATGAGATGAGTGCCTGGGTGTAGGGATGGCGCGGATCGTTGAATATCTGCCGCACGGGCCCGGTCTCGATAATGGAGCCGGCAAACATCACGCATATCCGGGTGCAATAGTGGGCCACGACGCCGAGGTCGTGGGTGATGATCATCGCCCCCATATCGCGATCGCGCACGAGGCCTTGGAGAAGGTCGAGGATTTGGGCCTGCACAGTCACGTCGAGCCCGGTGGTGGGTTCGTCGGCGATGATCATGCGCGGCCCGTTGATCAATGCGAGCGCAATCAACACGCGCTGCGCCATGCCGCCCGACAATTCGTGCGGCCAAGCGCGCATGCGACGCTCGGGGTCAGGAATCCCGACCGTAGTCATTGTCTCGACCCCGGCGGCCCAGGCGTCTTCTTTAGAGATGTCGCGATGTTCGCGTTGGGCGCGGACCAACTGTTTGCCGACGCGGCTGAGTGGATCAAGCGAGGTGAGCGGCGACTGCACGATCATCGTGAGTTCGGTACCGCGGATGCGATTGAGCTCTTCGGCCGCCAGGCCGAGAATTTCGTTGCCGTCGAAACGGACCGAGCCCTCGACGACGCGCGCCGGCGGTTGCAGGAGCCCCATGATCGACATCGCGGTGAGCGACTTGCCGGCACCGGTTTCCCCGACGATGCCGACGACCTCGCCCTTGTCGACCTCGAAGGTGACGCCGTTCAGCCCTTTCGCAATCCTCAGATTGTTGTTGAGGTCGTGCGAGATGAAGTGGGTGTGAAGGTTCGAGACCTCAAGCAGGCTCATTTGCCGGTCGCCTTCCGACGCGGATCCAACAGATCCTGCAGCCCGTCGCCCAAGAGGTTGAAGCCGAGCACGATTCCGACCAGCGCAAGACCCGGAAATAGTGCGACCCACCATTCGCCACTGATGATGAACTCGGCGCCCTGGCGGATCATTGCGCCCCACTCAGGCGTGGGCGCCTGAATGCCGACGCCGATGAACGCGAGCGTGGCGCTAATGCGGACCGCCCAGGCCATGCGCACCGCGATCATGGCGGTGGAGCCACGGATCGCGTTAGGCAAAAGGTGAACAAAAAGAATGCGCCAGGTCGGGTTGCCGGCGGCCACGGCCGAGTCGACAAAGCCGCTGGAGCGCAGGGCCAACACCTCGGAACGGACCAAGCGGGTGAAGATCGGCGCATCAAGGAAGCCGATGACCAGCACCACGTTGACCAGCGATTGGCCGGTGGCGGCGACCACCGCGAGGGCCAAGACGATGGACGGAAATGAGCGCACGACATCCATAGTGCGGAGCACGACTTCGTCGATCATCCCGCCCTTGTAACCGGCGATAAGGCCCAGCGGCACGCCGATCACCAACATGATGATGGCCGACGGCACAGCGATCCCGAAGGCAAAGCGCGCCCCGTGCATCACGCGGCTGAAGACATCCATACCGTTGCCGTCCGACCCGAACCAGAATTCGGGTCCCGGCGGAAATAAGACCTTGCTCGAGAACGTTTCGATCGCGCCAAAGGGCGATATCACGTTGGCGAAGACCGCAACAAAGGCGAAGATCACGACGATCAAGAAACCGATCGCAAAGGTCGGGCTGCGGCGCGTGACACCGAGAATGCGCCCGGTCCAAGTGAAGCCGGGTTCCGCGGATGAGGTGGCGGCAATATCGGTCATGGTCGCAACGTCGCGCGCGGTTCGAGGAGTAAGACCAACACGTCAATCACGATAAAGACGGCAACCGAAAACAGCGCAAGGACCAGCACGTAGCCCTGCACGGCAGCGAAGTCGCCCGTGAGGATGGCGTTCAACCCCCACTGCCCGAGACCGCCCCACGCAAAGATAAGCTCGATCAAAGAGACGGCGGCAAGCAGCCCGGTGAGTTCGGTGCCGATAAACGTGAGAACCGGAGTAATGGAATTGCGCAGGGCGATGCGTCGGACCGTTCGCGGCCGCAAGCCTTGCGACCTGGCGTAGCGCACGTAGTCGCTATTCAGAACTTCGAGCGAGATCGCACGAGTGTGTTTGATGATAGGCGCGGCAACGATGATGGAGAACAAAATAACCGGCAACGCAAGCTGGCTCGCCGCGGTCCAGGCAGTGGACCATTGCCCCGTCAGCAAGCTGTCGACGAGGTAGCTGCCGGTAATATCGCGCGGTGGGAAGGTTGCGAGGTCAAGCCGACCCAAAGGGGGTGGCGCCCAGCGCAAAAGGAAAAAGAAGACGAAGATCGACATCAAGGCGATCCAGTAGGTCGGCACGGAGAAGCCGAAGAGCGAGACAAATCGACTGACCTGATCGAAGAGCTTGTTCGGTCTTTGTGCCGCACGCAGGCCGACGGGGACGCCGACAAGGGCGCCGAGCAGGACGGCCGACAAGAGAAGTTCAAGACTGGCCGGCAGGCGGTTGCGGATTTCGTCCGCGACCCGCTCGCTGGACTGCCAGGATTCGCCGAGGTCGCCGGTGGCGAGCTTGCCGACATAGATGCCGAACTGAACGAAGAAGGGCTGGTCGAGACCGAGCTCGCGCTCGATTTCGGCCAACGCCGCTTCGTCGGCCATCGGCCCGGCGAGCATGGCCACAGGGTCCTGCTCGCCGATCCGAAGCAACATGAACGTCAAGAAGGTGATGCCCAATAGAATGGGCACCACCATCAAGAGTCGCCGCCTAAAGAATTGGCGGAGTGTCATCCCTGAGGACTGAAACTAGGAGGTACGAGACCCCTTAGCTGCCGTCACACCTCAGGTGTTTCCAGACCAAGCGGTCATGCTGATGCCACAACCACCCGTTGATGCACGGCACGGTGACCGCATAGGTCTTCGGGAAGTGCGTAACAACGAAGGTTGCGTCGTCGGCATGGATCTTCTGCGCCTTATGAGCGAGCTCAACCCGTTTGTTGTGGTCGGTCTCGGCAATCAACGCATCCACGGCCGCATCGAATTGGTCGCTCTTGTAGTCGTTGACGTTCGACGACCCCTTTTGGTGGGCCGACAGGTAGAACGCATAGCCCGGCGCCAGCACGAAGGCGTTGGCGAGATGCGGGAAGAACGGCAGGTCACGCTTGCCGGGGCGACGACGCGAGTTCATTTCCGCTTTCGGAATCCGCTTGAGGGCTAGGTTCACGCCCACTTTGGCAAGCGCGTCCTTGGCCTGGATCGCCAGGGGTTCTTCCCACCACCAGTTGTCGGTGTATTCCAACTCGATGTCGAGACCGTTCCCGTGTCCCGCTTCGCTAAGCAGCGCGCGGGCTTTGTCCAGGTCCTGGTTCGCCATGTGCGACGCGGTGTGGAAGTCGCCGAAGGCCGGGGCCAAGATCGAGTCGGCGCGTTCGCCCAGGCCACGGAAAACGGCTTCGCCGATGGCGTCGTAGTCCATTGCGTGGATGATGGCCTGACGCACCCGGATGTCGTCGAACGGCGGGAAGTTCGGGTTCATCCGCAGCGTCGCCATGCCGGTGCCGGGCACGCTGTCGACTTTGACGTTGGGGTCTTTGCTGAGGTCGACCAACTGCTGGATCGGCATTTGATCGGCCCAGTGGACCTGGCCGCTCTTGACCAAAGCCGCACGGCTGGCCGCCGACGGAATTTCACGGAAGACCACGCGATTGAAGTGAGGCTCGTCCGAGAAATAGTTCTTGTTCAGCGTGAAGACCGCGCCCTCGCCGGGACGTACCGACTCGACATGATAGGGCCCGAAGCCTGCGGTGTTCTTGGCCATCCATTTGGTGGCCCATTTGTCGTCGTCGGTCGCGAACTGTTTGATGTGCTTGGAGTCGACAAGAGCCGGGAACACGGTTGTGAGAATGCGCGGGAAGATCGCGTTCGGGGTCGTCAGCGTGAACGTGACCTCGTCGTCTGCCGTCGCCTCGACCGAGCCGACGCGACCGACGGTGCGCATGAAGTTGCCGGTCCGTTTGCGATCGGCCGCCATCTCCCAAGAATAGGCGACATCGTGCGCGGACAGTTCGTTGCCGAACGGGCTCTTGACGCCCGGACGGATCTTGAAGGTGATCACACGACCACCGTCACGAATGTCCCAGCTGCTCGCCATGTGCGGCTCGACGTTGGCCGAATCGATGACCTCCCGACCCGTCGAGTCGGTAACGATGGAGTGTTTGGTCAAGTTCTCATAGACGTTGACTGCGGACTCGAGCATGCCAGCCTGCCAGTTGTCGGAATCGAAGCTGGCCGGGGTGGCGGTATAGGCAAAGATAAATGTGCGATCCGCAGCTTGGGCAGCAGTGCCCAGCAGCGCCGTGCTTGCGCCGAGCGCAATCGCCGTGGCGAGCGCGCGCGGACGGAACTTGTCTGTCTGTTTCATAGGTTCCTCCCTTTATGTCGCGCTTCGCCCGAAGGACGTGCGCTTGGGCCGATAAGACAAGGCGCGCGGTCCATTGACAACCAAGGAATTTACCCCCCACAGTTAAGCAAAACTAACGCATGAGAGTCCCACGATGCCACGCGAACTTCCCCCGCTTAACGCAGTACGGGCATTCGAGGCTGCCGCACGCAACCTAAGCATGGCGCTGGCGGCGCGCGAATTGGGTGTTTCGGCTGGCGCCGTCAGCCAGCAGGTGCGCCAGCTCGAGGACTATTTCGAAACCCGCTTGTTCCTGCGCGAAACCCGCAAGATTTCTCTGACCTCGGCGGGACAGGCCTGTCTGCCGGCGTTGACCGAGGGCTTGGATCGGATCGAAGAAGCAGTGCGCCGATTAACCCAGGCGCAAAAACCGGGCCGCGTAACCGTCAGCGTCGAGACCTCGTTTGCCGAGCGTTGGCTGATCCCACGCCTGACCCAATTCAATCAGGTCTATCCCGAAATCGTCGTCGAGTTGGTCGGGCGCCCCATCGACCCCGAAACGATGGCGTACAAAACGAATATCGCCATCGCCTACGGGCCCCGTCGCTATCAAGGCTTGATCGTCGAACGGATCATGGAAGAGGGCATCTTTCCGGTGTGCAGTCCGGCCTTTGCGGCGCGACATCGACTGAAACACCCGACCGATTTGCGCGGCATCCCCCTCCTCCACGACGATACGATGGGCGGCAACGCCTGGTTCCCCGATTGGCAAGACTGGCTGACCGCGCAAGGCGTGCACGACATCGACACCGCAGGGGGGCACCGCTTCACGGTTGCCGGCATGGCGCTCGAATCGGGGCGCCAGGGCCAAGGCATCGTGTTGGGTCGGGGCGCTTTAGTCGAACGCGACCTTGCGTCGGAGACATTGACCGCACCGTTCGGCACCGAAGGCGGCCCGTCGTTCGACTATTACACGGTCGGGCTTCAGGCCGCCCTTGAGCTGCCGCAGGTGGCGTTGTTTCGCGACTGGCTGATGGAAGAAGGATCGAAAACGCACGCCGTGGTGCGCCTAGCCAGTTAGGTCTGCGCCGGCAAACGTTCGACCAGATCGTTCTTGAGGACCTTTCCTTGCGCGCTTTTGGGCAGGTCGTCGATGAAGAAGACCGCTTTGGGCACTTTGTAGGGCGCGAGCGCGCCACGGCAATAGGCGATCAATGCTTCGGCATCGGCCTCGCCCTCGGCGACGACAAAGGCGGCGACTTCCTCGCCCAACTCGGGCGAAGGCCACGCCACCACGGCGGCGTCATGCACGGTCTCATGCTTGCACAACAGATCTTCGATCTCGGCGGGGTAAATGTTGATACCGCCGCGAATGATCATGTCTTTGACCCGACCGACGACGTAGAGATAGCCCTCATCGTCGACTTTGCCGAGATCGCCGGTGTAGTACCAACCGTCGCGGAACGATTTTTTGGTTTCTTCTTCGTTGTTGTAGAAGCCGTCGGGCAGCCACGGCGCGCGCTGGCGAATGCGGCCGACCATGCCGGCATCAAGCGGCGCGTCGTTCTCGTCGACGACCTGAAATTCGTTACGGTAGGCGGCGCGCCCAACCGAAGCCGCCTTCTCTTGCGGATCGTTGGGGGCGAGGAGCGCAACGCCGCCGCCCTCGGTGGAACTGAATAGATTGACGAAATAGGGGCACAGATCGCGTTTGATCGCTTCGCGCTCGTCGCCATGCAGGATCGACCCGCTGGAAATCAGCATCCGCAAGTTCGGGAACAGCAACGATTTGCCATCGGCGATCGCAAGCATGCGGCGAAATAGCGTCGGCACCAGAAAGAGCGTGGTGATGCCCAGGGTATTGACCGCTTTCGCGAGTTCTTCCGCCTTGTAGGGCGGGGGGTGCATCACCACGGTCGCACCGAAAAAGAGATTGGAGATCGTAAAGCCGCGACCGCCGCCGAAATAAAGCGGCGTGGCCAGAATGTTGCGGTCGTGTTCGTTAAACCCGAGATCGACGGTTTGCGACAAGAACCGCAAGACCATTTGCCGGTGGGTAACCAGCGGCCCCTTGGGAATGCCGGTGGTGCCCGACGACAGCGAGAGCCACAGCGGATCATCGATGTTGTTGGGGAAATTGCCGTCGGTCCCCTGCCCTGCAACGGCGTCGTGCCATGAATCGTCAATGCACAGCGTGCGCACGCCTTCGACCGGGCTTTCGGCAATGACGGCCGTGGCGCCGAAAAATGCCGCGATGCGGCTTTTTTCTTCCGGGGTCCAGCGGATATCCATGGGCAACAAAATCGCGCCCATGCGGAACAAGCCGAACATCAACCCGAGATGCGCAGCCGTATCGGGCATCGATAGCCCCACGATGTCGCCCGCCTTGATGCCTTGCGCAATGAGGTGATTGGCTGTGCGCCGCATCAAGGTTTCGAAGGCCGCATAGGTGATGACGTTGCCATCGCGCTCGATAAGCGCAGGGTGCGCTGGGCGCCGCCCGGCATTGTGCGAGATCGCGTCGGCGATATGCAGCAGGGTATCGCGCGCCATGGCTAGAGCTTGTAGATGCGCGCGGTGTTGTCGCGCAGGAAGAGTTTGAGCGACTCGGGACGCAGGCCGAGATCTTCGATTTCTTTGCGTGTGCGTTCGAAGTCGAGCACCGGGAAGTCGGTACCGAAGATGACTTTGTGTTTGCCGTAGGTGTTGATGTAGTGGACGAATTCCTGCGGCCAGTATTTCGGCCCATGCGCGTCGGAGCCGATGTAGATGTTGGGGTGTTTCCACGCCATCGCGATCATTTCGCTGGCCCAGGGAATGCCGACGTGGATTCCGACCAGAACCAATTCCGGGAAATCGCAGGCGACATCGTCCAACAGGATCGGTCGACCGGTGCTGCGCAAGCGCCGCTCTGGGTTGTAGACCAGCGATTGGCCGACCTGCATCTGGATCGGAATATCGAGCTCGACGCACTTGGCGTAGAACGGATATACGCGTGCATGGTTGATCGGCATGTCGAACCAATGGGGATACCAGTGGGCGCCGATGAACCCAAGATCGTTGACCGCGCGCTCAAGCTCCTTCACCCCTTTCATGCCCTGGGTCGGGTCGATCCCGGCGAGCCCCTTGAAGCGATCGGGATGCGCCTTTACGGCGTCAGCGACCATCTCGTAGGGAATGTAGGAACTTCCCGGCAAGCCCATTTGTCCGCTTTTGTTGGCGATCAAGAACGAGACCTCGATGCCGGCGGCGTCCATACGGCGCAGCATTTCGTCATGAGAGATGCCGGTATAGGTGCTCTGATCGACCCCGATCTTGCCGGTAAAGAACTCCTTGTTTGAGTCCGGGCGGAGCGCATTAGCTTCGTCGGTCCAGATGTTGACGACCGCGTCGATGGCTTTGATGTCGTAGCTCATGCTTTTTTTCCTTTGTTGGGCGCCTAGAGACCGGCTTCGCGCGCAATGATGTCGCGTTGAATTTCGTTGGCGCCTTCGCCGAACGTGTAGAGGCGCGAGTCGCGCCAAAGGCGCTGCATGTCGCTTTCGATGGCGTAGCCCGCGCTCGCGAGCAACTGCATCCCGTGATGGGTGACGTATTGCAGACATTCCGAGGCGACCATTTTGGCCTGCGCGGCTTCTTTGCGGCAGCGCGCGCCTTGATCGACCAACCAGGCGAGGTGATAGAGGATGAAGCGCGCTTGGTCGACGCGGGTTTGCATGTCGGCGATTCGGTGGGCGACCGCCTGGAACTTACCGAGCGGCCGGCCGAATTGTTCGCGTTCTTTGACATGGGCGACCGCGATATCGACGGCGCGCTGCGACTGGCCGATGGCATTGGCGGCTTGGCCGGAGCGGCTGTATTGCAACGTCGACATCAAATGCTTGAAGCCGTCGCCTTCGTCGCCGAGCAAGCCTTCTTCGGGCACAAAGACGTCCTCGAAGGCGATATCCCAGGAGGACAGACAGTTGTTGCCGACCTTTGCGAGCGGCGTCATATGGATGCCCTCGGCGCCGCGCGGGACCAGCAGCATCGAGATACCCCTGTTTCCCGTCGATCCTTCGGTAGTGCGACACGCGGTGACGATGTAGTCGGCTTGGTCGGCGCTGCTGATCCAGGTCTTGCGCCCATTGACGATCCAGCCCCCGTCGCCACGACGCGCGCGGGTGATCAGCGCGCCGGCATCGGTGCCGGCACCGGGTTCGGTGAGGCCGAGCGAAAAGCGCAACTCGCCGGCGATGATCTTCGGCAGCAGCGTTTCGCGCTGTCGTTCCGAGCCATAGGTGTAGATCGACATACCGCCGAACCCGAGCGTGGTACCCAACAACGACGCGGCCATCGCCGCGTGGTACCCGAGCCGTTCGTGCGCCACGGCCACGGTCTGCCACGCGCCGCCGAGTCCGCCATACGTCTCGGGAAACGGGATCGCGAGCAACCCAAGGTCGGCATAGTGCTTAAGCAAGAAGTCGGGCGGCTCATGCGCTTGATCGCGACGGCGTACTTCTTCGGGCGGCAAATGCAGCGCGATCATTTTGTCGACTGAGTCGAGAAGCGCGCGCTGTTCGTCGGTGAGGCCGAAGTCCATATCCGTTCTCGCTAGGCCAATTGTTGATCCGTCGGGGTGTGTTCGGACCGGGCGCTCGACCGCCACGTCACGACGATCCCCACAACACCGCCAACAGAAAGCGCAGCCATCACCGCAAGCCAGGCCAAGGGGTTCGTGGCATGGAAGACAACCTGCCCCATGATCTCGAAGGCGACCGCGACCGCGGCCACGACGCCCCAGCCAACGACAAGGCCGCGGGTCGATACTTCTTTGGTGCCACCGCTGCCTTCTTGATCGCTCATCAATGCGCGGGTCAGGTCGTTGATGTCTTTGGGCGCGTCGGCAATCGCCTCTTCGCCTTCTTTCTCGAGACGACGCTGGACCATGCGTTGAGCATAGCGACCAATGCCGGTCGCGCGGTCGCCGGTGGCGCGTTCTTCTTTTCTTATGCGGCGCCGTTCGTCGCTTGCTTCGGTCGCGGCACGGCGGCTCCACCAGAAGTTCAGCGCAACACCGAGGGCAAAAAGCGCAATGCCAGCCGCGTCCGAGCTGAGTTCCGGCACGATCAAAAGGAACGTGGAGGCTAGGAAGACGGCGCGCTGCCACAACGGCACGAAACCGAAGAAGTAGCCGGTGAAGGTGATGGCCAAGGCAGTCAGCCCGAGAAAGGCCGTACCGCTGACGGCTATCACTTCCCACCATTCTCCTTCGAGAAGCAATGCCGGGCCGTAGATGAAGAGGATGGGCAACAAGAAGGATGCTGCTCCCAGCCGTGTGGCTTGAACGGCCGTCGCCATCGGGCCTGCGCCGGCCAGCGGTGCGGCGGCGAAAGCGGTGAGCGCGATCGGCGGCGTGATGTTGGAAATGATTCCGTAGTAGAAGGCGAAGAAGTGCGCCGCAATATCGGGAATACCCGCACGGGTCAGGATCGGGATGACGGTGGCAACGAGCGTGATGTAGACCGCCGCCGCGGTCATCCCCATGCCCATAATCAGCGCCATCAGCGCCGCGATCACGAGCAGAATCCAAATCTGGCCGCCGGAAAACTCGACCGCGGCTTGGCTGATTTGAAAGCTCAGCCCGGTGGCGAAGATCGCGCCGATGATGATGCCGGCCGCGGCGGCCGTCGCCGACAGGCCCACCGTGGCGCGCGCTGTTTGTTCGATCGCATCGGCCAGCCGGACCGGCGTCATCCGGTTGGTCCGCTGCAATAGCGCGAGGCCGAAGGTGGTGAGGATGATGACGATTGCCACGAAGACGATCGAATAACCGAGCACCAACGTAATGATGATCAAGAGAAGCGGCAGCGCCAGGTAGCCTTGCTTGCGAATGATCGGCCACGGGCTCGGCAGATCGGCTTTGTTCATGGTCGCGAGGCGGAGCTTCTTGGCCTCGAGATGCACGGTGACGAAGATCACCGTGTAGTAGAGGATGGCCGGAATGGCCGCGGCCATGATGATCTCGAGATACGGACGGTCGAGGAACTCGGCCATGATGAAGGCCACCGCCCCCATCACCGGCGGCATGATGATGCCGCCGTTCGAGGCCGCGGCTTCGACGCCGCCGGCGAACGGCCGCCGGTAGCCCAGGTGCCGCATCAACGGAATGGTAAAGGCACCGGTGGTCATCACGTTGCCGATGGAACTGCCTGACAGGCTGCCCATCAAAGCGGACGATACGACTGCGGCTTTGGCCGGCCCGCCCGTGCGATGGCCGAACAGCGCAAAAGCAAGGCGGGTGAAAAACGTGCCGCCGCCGGTGATGTTGAGCAAGGTGCCGAACAAGATGAACAGGACGACGAACTGCGCCATGACCGCAACGGGAATGCCGAAGATGCCGTCGCTGCCCAAAAGCATCGTTTCGGTGAGCCGGTTCCAAGACGCCGGGGGCCCGTGGAACATGCCGGGGAAATGATCGGCGAGCTTGGCATGGAACAGGAAGACCACGCAGATGATCACCAGAACCGGACCCACCGCGCGGCGGGCCGCTTCCAGCACCAAAATCGTCAATAAGGCCGCGGTGAAGTACTCCTGAAAGCGCAACGAGAAACGCCGGTAATCCCAGGTTTCAAGTTCGATCACGAAGTAGGCGACGATCCAAAACGCGCCGAGCACCAGCAGGAAATCGATCAGCCGGGCGAGCAACCGAACCGGCCCATGCGCATTGCGCAGTAAGGGGAAATACAGAAAAACGAGCGCGAGGGCGGTTCCGACGTGAAAGGCGCGGTACAGGATCGATTCCGGCGGCCCGTAGAACCCGGCATAGACGTGGATGAGGACGTAGAACGTCCCAAGAAAGGCGATCACCCAGCCGCGCCAATGGCGCATGAAGGACGTTTCCCCGTAGGCAATATCGCGGATCATCGGCGGTGCAGTCTCAGCAAGGGAAACCCCGGAGCACGACGGCTCCGGGGTTATGCCCTGTCGCTAGAGTATGCGTTGGCCTATGGACCTACATCATGCCCTTTTCGCGATAGTACTTTTTGGCACCTTCGCAGACCGGCACCGCATTGTTGGACAGCGGGTCGTTCACGCCGATCTCTTCGGAACCACCGAACAGACCATGAAATTCCTTGGACTGTTCGTTCATGATCTTGGTGACCTGGTAGGTCAGATCATCCGGCAACTTGGAGCTCGTCACCAATTGGTTGACGTACCACGGCACGTTCACGTCTTGAGTTTGACCCTTGTAGGAGCCGGCCGGCACAACGCCCCGGAAGATGCCCGGACGCAGCGCGCTTAGTTTGGAAAGGGCCTCGTCGTCCCAGTTGATGAGATGGAAGCCCGGAGAGTTCTCCAACTGCAGCATCAAGCTGTAGGGGACACCGCCCGAGAAGAACGTGAGATCGAGACGGCGATCCTGGAAGGCTTGCACCGTGTCGCCGTAGCCGAAGGACTCGAGGATCGTGCCGTCTTTTTCGATCTGCAGCACGTCGACGCCATGCGCTTCTAGTGCCGGCGAGATCAAGTTGAAGAAGAAGCCGGTCTTCGAGCCGGTCCACATCCGATATTTGCCGTTGGCGAGTTCGCGCAAATCTTTGATGCCGTCGGTCTTGGCCACGGCATAGAGGCCCGAACCGTAGAGCGTCATGATGTGACACACGTCAGGCGTCTTGATCGGCACCGTCGAGTTGCCGTCAGCGATCCGCTTGACGTCGTAGGTGTACCCGATCTTGTAGTGGACTTCGCCGTTCTGGATGTCGATCTGCGCTTTGACCGAATCACCGGACACCGCCGCCGCTTTCACGCCATCGATGTTCTTGTTGATCAGTTCCGTCAGTTTGGCGGCGAATAGCGGATAGGTCCCGGCAAGACCGCCGTTAACCCGCAACAACTGCTGCGCTTGAGCACCACCAGCCAGCGAGACCGCGAGGACGGTCGCGCCGACAAAACCAATAATCTTTCGCTTGTTCATAATTTCTTCCTCCCTAGAAGACAGCGTCAAGCATACCCGTAACGCCGCACCGTTCAACTTGCACTTAAACGATCATGCGTCGCAATAACGAACCGACGCCGGACTCATCGCAGGAAGAGACGGATGGCGACAAAGGGGGCTGCGAATAATATGAGATGCACGACAAAGCTCGTGACCGCCACTTGGCCATTGAAGACGGCCCAAAGGGTCACCCCGGCGACCGAAGCGATCGTGCCGAAAACAGCAATTTTCGACACGGTCGGTGCGATCTTCTCCCATGTCGTGGGCAGCGGCACACGGTCCAGGAATGTCCGAAAGTCAGTTGCATTATCGGCCGCGAAGCGGCGGCGGCCTTGGTTCGGTTGCGGATATGTCGCGACAAGGCCGTCTTCGTAGAGCAGGAGAGACGGCGGGGCGCCACGTCGGCGGCGACGCGCCGGATGGTGAAGGGAGATCGCGGTGGCCACTTTGGTGTGGCGACGCTGCACCGCATAGCCCGCGGCCCGCAGCGCCTCGAGACGGCGCCAGGCGATCTCCGAGGGTTGCTCTTGTGCGGTCATGACGGGTCCGGGGGAAACCCAGGCGCGGCAATCAGCGTCGCCGAGAAGGCGCTCTCGATATCCGGCGCGGTCGTGCCGAGGGTTGCGGCGTCAGGCGGCGCCATCGGGCATCGAACAGCGAACCGGGCGAAATGCGCGCGGCT
Source organism: Alphaproteobacteria bacterium (assembly GCA_038121105.1). Classification (GTDB taxonomy): domain Bacteria; phylum Pseudomonadota; class Alphaproteobacteria; order SHVP01; family SHVP01; genus CALJDF01. Next base: position 170,335 of record JAYONB010000006.1, read on the forward strand.
CGCAGAGCGCTTGATCCCTGGAATAGCGTTGAAGAAGGGGTAGTCGACCCTGCGTCGCCAATCGTCGTCGTCCGCGCCGTCGTGGATGCGGTCGGTGATGAAGATCATCCGGTTGGGCAACGACGCGTTCAAAGTAGGTTTCTTTCCTAGCGAGCGAGGCGTGAGGACTAGTTTAGCAGGCGCGGCAGCGCAAGGGTGACGGCAGGAAACGCGATCAACAGCGCGATCCGCACGAGGTCGGAAGCAAGAAACGGCAAAACCCCGACAAAGGTCTCTTTCAGTTTGACGCCCTGGGCCGCCGAGTTGATGACAAACACATTCAGCCCGACCGGCGGTGTGATCAAGCCAACCTCCACCACGATGAGCGCGATGATCCCGAACCACATCTTGAGATCAGCCGGCGAGAGGCCGAAATCGAGTCCGGCGACGATCGGCCAAAAGATCGGCACGGTCAGAAGGATCATCGCCAAGCTGTCCATCACCATGCCGAGCAAGAGATAAATCAGAACGATCATCAACAACACCGCCATTGGCGACAGGCCGCTGTCGTTGATGAACGCAACAAGGTCGGCGGGCATCCGCGACAAGGCGAGAAACACGCTAAAGAAATCCGCACCCAGCAGGATGAGGAAGATCATCCCGGTCGAGATCGCAGCCGCCACCGCGCACTCGATAAAGCCGTGGAGCCGGAGACCACCTTTCCACACAGCGACGAGGAACGTGCCGAGCGCACCGACCGCAGCCCCTTCGGTAGGGGTGAAAACGCCGAAATAGATCCCACCGATCACGATGGCGAAGATCAGGATGACGGGCCAGGTTTCGGCCAGGGCCCTGAGGCGTTGCGCGCGATTAGCGCGCGGCCCGACGGGCCCGCTATCGGGACGAAAGCGGACGTAGATCGAGATGGTGAGGATGTAGCCCAAAGCGGCCAGCAGGCCGGGGATGAGCGCTGCCTGAAACATCGTCACGATGTTGGCCTCGACCGCAATCGCGTAGATCACCAGGACCACCGAGGGCGGGATCAAAATGCCTAGGGTGCCGCCCGCCGCCAAAGCGCCGGTCGACAAAGCGTCCGAATACCGGAAGCGGCGGAGTTCGGGCAGCGCTACCGGCGCCATGGTCGCCGCTGTGGCAAGCGACGATCCGCACACCGCGCCGAATCCCGCACAACCGCCGACGGCCGCCATGGCGACACCGCCCCGACGATGCCCGACGTAAGTGTTGGCGGCGTGAAAGAGCGCGCGGCTGAGCCCTGCCCGCGCGGCGAACTGACTCATCAACAAGAACATCGGGATGATGCTGAGGTCGTAATTGGCGAAACGCCAATAGGCCGACGTCTTGGCGTAGTTCAGCAGCGGCGCCCAACCGGCAAGCGAAACGTACCCCGCGACGCCCACCACGATCATCGCGAGGGCGACCGGCACGCGTAGTGCGAGGAGTGCCAACAGCGCGGCAATCCCCGTGAGCGCGATTTCGAAACTGCTCAACGTAGGACCGTTTGCAGGTCTTTCGTGGCCGTGTAGAGGCATGCAAGGGCGAGCAAAACGCCGGAAGCGACGGCGAACGGAAAGGCGTACCAAATCGGCATGCCGACAATGGTGGTCACCTCGCCGACCCGCAGGAGATCCATGCCGCCCACGAACATCCGCCAGGCCAGCACCGCACCGAAAGCGCCCAGGACGAAGCCGCTTAGGCCATCGAAAAAGATTTGTACACGCGGCGGCGCCCACGACAGGAATAGGTCGATCACCACGTTGCCTTTTTGCAGGTGGGCATAGGGCAGAAAGAGAAACACCGACACGGCGGTACCGATGGCGGCCAATTCAAAATCGCCATAGACCGGGGTCAGGAAAAGCCAGCGACCGAGAATACTGATCACCGTCATCACGATGACGGCAGCCATGATGGCACTGCCAATCAGAACGAAGACGAAGGCAAGCCGATGCAATGTGCGACCGAAAGGGTGGGTCGGCAGGGGCACGGCTTTGCGTTCGGCCATCGTGCGGTCGCTTACTGGCCGTACTTCTTGAGGAGCGCGCGCGCCTCGGCAACCAAGGCTTTTCCGTCGTAGCCCTTCTCGTCCATCTGCGCGATCCAGCGCGCGATAACGGGTTGCTCGACCATGGCGCGCAACTTGGCGACCTCGGCGGCCGGCAGCGAAACGGTTTCGCCCGACTCGGCCGCGTTGTTGCGGCCGGGGATCTCGGCGGCATCCCACCCTTCGGCAATCCACCCGACGATCGCCTGCCCTGAATTGTCGTCGATGATCTTTTGCAGATCGGGCGGCAATTTTTCGTAAGTCGCTTTGTTCATCGCGATCACGAAAGTCGACGTATTGATGCGGGGATAGACCGGATCGTCGAGCTCGGTGTGATAATCGACGAGTTCGTCGACCCTGAGCGGCAAAGTGACCTCGTAGGGGATCATCACCGCATCGACGATTTTCTTGGACAGCATTTCAGGAATCTGCGGCACCGGCGCCCCGATGGGGACTGCCCCCATTGCCTCGATCAACCACCCGCCGGTGCGTGTCGGTGTGCGAATCTTGAGGCCTTTGAGGTCGTCGACGCTTCGGATCGGATCGTTGGAATGGAAAAGCTGACCCGCATGGACATGCATGGCGATGAGTTTGTAGTCGGCAAATTCTTCGCCATGACGAGCCACGTATTCAGTAAGCGCACGGTTGGTCGCTTTGGTGCTGCTGTGCATGAAGGGGAGTTCGAACACTTCGGTCAGCGTGAAACGGCCCGGCGTGTACCCCGGCAGCGTCCAGACGATGTCGACCACGCCATCGCGCGCTTGATCGATGAGCTGGGGCGGGCGACCGCCAAGCTGCATGGCGGGAAAGATGTCGATCTTGATGCGGCCTTGAGACTGCTCTTCGATGGTCTTGGCCCACGGCACCAACATGTTCGCGTGGCCGTGCGAGAGCGGCGACAGAAAGTGATGCAGCTTGAGGCGAAACTCCTGGGCCTGGGCAGTCGACGCCCCGGCGGCCAACAGGACTGCAAAACCCAAAACCACCCCAAAGAAACGCATGGCCTGCCCTCTTGATGCCTGATTGACGCGGATGTCGAGCGTGGGCGGAGTCCTAACGGTTCTGCTGGGAGGCGTCCACGACGCAATTGACGCAGGGCGGAGGCGTCTTAGGCGCAAGCCGCCGAAACGCCCAGAAGGGGCACGGCATCGATGACGACATCGGCAAGGTAGCGGGCAAACGAATTGCGGACGAAGACCCGGATAGCGTCGGGCTCGGGGCCGGCCTGCAGAACGACTTGCGCCTTGGCCAGCATGGTTTGCGCGCACCGCCCCGGCGTCAGAGTCGCAAGGTCGAAACCGGTCAGAGACGCAATTAGCGCCTGTGTCGCCGGACCGCTGATATCGATGGCGACGCGATTGGCCGTTACGTCGACGACCGAGGCATGCTGCCCGGCGAGTTTTTCGGCCAGCTCGGCAATAGCTTTCGATTCGGACTGGGGGGGGCCGACGAGAAGCCATTCGTCGGGGCCAAGGCCAAGGCAATGCCAGGTCCCGCTGGTGGTCACCGTATTGACGGCGGGCGCCAAGGACAGCATGGCGCAAACCTCTGCGACCGGCGTGGCGAGGTCGCGTGCGGTACCGCGTAGATTGATTTGGGCAAGGTGCGGTATGGCCGTCACTTGCAAACCATGCACATCGAGATCGGCGAACGCGGAACGATAGCCGTCCAACGGGGTTATGCGCGAAACGTCAGCCATCGCGGCGCGTCCCGTCGGGGTCGTAAAAAACCGTCGAACCGATTTCGGCGGCGATCGGCTTGCCGTCGGCGACGGCATAGACCGTTTCGCCGGTACGTGCGAAACCGTTGCGCACCAGCGCGAGCGCAATGGAACGATCAAGCGCGGCGCTGAAGTAGCTCGAGGTGACGTGTCCCTCCATCGGGACCGGTTCGACTTGGGGCAATTTGATCTTGCCCACGGACGCGGCGCCGACGATCTGGGCACCTTCGGGAATCACCTCGGCGGGATTTTTCGTACGCAAGCCGACGAATTGCTTGCGATCTGTGCGTGCGGTGTCGAGCCGTATCAACGAACGCTTGCCAAGGAAATCCTTTTTCTTGGACACCGCCCAACCCATGCCGAGATCCAGCGGCGTGACGGTGCCGTCGGTATCTTGCCCGATGATGGGATAGCCCTTTTCGGCACGCAGAACGTGCATCGTTTCGGTGCCGTAGGGCGTGATACCGTGTTCCATGCCGGCCGTCATCGCGGCGTCCCAAAGGTGTTGCGCGTGGTGCCAAGGCACGTTGATTTCGTAGGACAATTCGCCGGTGAAGCTGATGCGGAAGATGCGCGCCGGGACACCAGCAACCTCTGCTTCTTGGTAGGACATGAAAGGAAAGTTCTCGTTGTCCAATGCGACATCGGGCGCAAGTTGCGCGAGCACGTCGCGCGCCCGCGGCCCGGCGAGGGCGACCGTCGCCCAATGATCGGTGACCGACGTGCAATAGACCTTGAGCTCGGGCCACTCTGTCTGCAGCCACTCTTCGAGCCAGTCGAGTACGGCGGCGGCATTGCTGGTGGTGGTGGTCATCAGAAATCGGTTTTCGGCTAGCCGCGTGGTCGTGCCGTCGTCGAACAACATGCCGTCCTCACGACAAATCAGGCCGTAGCGGCAGCGCCCAACGCCCAGTTTCGACCAGGCGTTGGTGTAGACGCGATTGAGGAAGGTTGCGGCATCGGGCCCGACGACTTCGATCTTGCCCAAAGTGGAGGCGTCGAGGATGCCGACGCCATTGCGCACCGCACGGCATTCGCGCGCCACAGCCTGGTCCAGCGTTTCCTGGCCTTGCGGGTAGTACCAAGGGCGTTTCCATTGGCCGACGTCTTCGAATTCAGCGCCCGCGCCGACATGCCAATCGTGCAAGGCCGTAACGCGAACGGGGTCAAGCAACGCAGCTTTGTCGCGCCCGGCGAGCGCCCCGAAGGTGACGGGCAAGAACGGCGGACGGAAGGTTGTTGGCGCGAGATCGGCAATATCGATGCCGACTCGTTCTGCAATGTTGCCGAGGGCATTGATGTTGCCGGTCTTACCCTGATCGGTCCCGAATCCTGTGAGGGTGTAGCGTTTGACGTGCTCGGGATGGGCGAAGCCCTCCCGCACGGCCAGCGAAATATCGGCAAGCGTGGAATCGTTCTGGAAGTCGATGAAGCATTTGCGCGCCGCGCCGGGCGCGACGGGGACTCGCCAAAACGGATGCGTTGCACCGCGTTGAGGATCCTCGGGCAGTTCGCGGGGGGTCGCCGGCGCGGTTTTACCCGTTGCGGCGGCAGCCTTTGCGCCCGCGGCATGACCTCCGGTGATGACTGCGGCATCGCCGGTATCGCCGCTCAGCGCCCCCGCACAGATGGGGTCCCCCGGCTTCGGCACCGGAACGAAACCGACGGCGCGTGAATCGAATGCAAGTTTGCCGCCACGCTGCGAAAAGAGATGTACCGTCGGCGAGCATCCGCCAGACATGATCAGGGCGTCGCAGGCCAGACGCTCGGGCGCCCCGCCGCCGAGGCGGGCAACGGCGACACCCCGAACCGAGCTACCGCCCACAACATTCGTGACGGCATGACCGGCAAGGACGCGAATCCCTTCTTTCTTGGCCGAGGCGACCAACCCGCCGATGAGTTTCGTACGAACATCGACCAGGGCAACGATCTCGGCTCCGGCCTTCTTGAGAGCAATCGCGGCAGCGTAGGTTTCGTCATTGTTGGTAAACGCGACGATCTTGCGCCCGACGAGAACACCGTGACGATCAAGATAGGTGTGCGCGGCACCGGCAAGAAAGACGCCGGGTCGGTCGTTGTTGGGAAAAACGAGTGGCCGTTCGATCGCGCCCGTTGCCAAAACCGTTTGCTTGGCGCGGACAAGCCAAACGCGTTGTCTCACGCCGGTCCGCGATGATGGCGCAATATGATCGGACACGCGTTCCAGGGCGGCGGCATACCCGCCGTCGTAGATGCCGAACACGGTGGTCCGGGTCAGCACCGTGGCCTGTTCGTTGACGGTCTTGATGGCATCGTTCACCCAGGCTTGGGTTCGCACGCCTGTCGGCTGTGCGGCGAGGATCGGCTGATCTTCGATCAACGCGACTTTTGCGCCGGCCTCACATGCGGCGCGGGCGGCGGCCAAACCGGCAAGACCGCCACCGACAACCAAGACATCGCAATGCAGGTGCCGCTGGTCGTAGTTGTCGGGATCGGCCACTGTCGGGGCGCGGCCAAATCCCGCCATGCGGCGAAGGATCGGTTCGTAGATGCGATGCCACAGCATCTGCGACCCCAGGAAGGTTTTGTAATAGAAGCCCGCCGGCATGAAGCGGGACAAAAAACCAAAACCGGCAAAAGCATCGAACGACAGCGACGGCCATCGGTTGACGCTTGTGGCTTCGAGGCCAGCATAGATTTCCACGCGGGTGGCCAGCGCGTTGGGTTCGGCGTAAGCACCGGACCCGAGTTGGACCAGAGCATTGGGCTCTTCAAAACCCGCAGATAAAATACCGCGTGGTCGGTGGGACTTCAGGCTGCGCCCGACAATGCGCACGCCGTTGGCAAGCAACGCCGACGCGAGCGTGTCACCGACTCGGCCGGTATAGGCACGACCGTCAAAGGTGAAGCCCACGGGTTGGCCGGCCCCCTCGTTCCGACCGTCGGATACGCGCAGAGGGTTGGTCTCGACGGCCGTCATGCGATGTCGTCGCTGGGGGATTCGCCAATCGCGTAGGTCCGACGAATTTCATGGGTGACGGTGTGACGTTCGACGTAGAACCACCGGCGGCAACCCGCGGCATGGACCCAACGCTCGGCGAACCATCCCTTGGTGTTCTTGCGCATGAAGAGATAGTCGGCCCATTCGGCATCGGCGAGGTCGGCCGGTTTTTCGGGACGGACGATGTGGGCCTCGCCGCCGGCATGGAATTCCGTTTCGTCACGCGGGCCGCAATGCGGACAATTGATGAGCAACATGGCGGGCCTAATGCGCGACCGCGGCGGCGCCATGCTCGTCGACGAGCGCGCCTGTGGTGAAGCGATCGAGGTTGAAGGGCGCTGCGAGCGGATGGGGTTCGTCGCGCGCAATGGTGTGGGCGAAAACGTGACCGGACCCCGGCGTGGCCTTGAACCCGCCAGTGCCCCACCCGCCATTAAAGAAGAGCCCGTCGATGGGCGTTTTGCCGATGATCGGCGATGCATCGGGACTGACATCGACGATGCCACCCCAGTTCCGCATCATCTTAAGCCGCGAGAACATCGGGAAGAGCGCCGCGAGCGCCCCCATTTGGCCGGTAATCACCGGCAAGCTGCCGCGTTGCGCATAGGAATTGAATGCGTCGATGCCGGCGCCGATGACAAGTTCGCCCTTGTCGGACTGGCTGACATAGACGTGCACCGCATTCGACATCACCACGCAATCGAGCACTGGCTTGATCGGCTCGGAGACCAAGGCCTGGAGAGGGTGGCTTTCGAGCGGCAAGCGGAAGCCGGCCTTTTCGGCCATGACCGAACCGTGCCCGGCGACCACAATCGCGACTTTGGGCGCTTTGATACGGCCCTGACTTGTTTGTACGCCGGTGACGCGTCCGCCGGCGATGTCGAAACCCGTGACTTCGCAGTTTTCGATGATGTCGACGCCGCGCGCATCAGCCGCGCGGGCGAAGCCCCACGCCACCGCATCGTGGCGTGCCGTGCCGGCACGGCGTTGCAAGGTCGCACCGAGAACGGGGTAGCGCAGCGAATCGTCGACGTTGAGGATGGGACAGAAGTCTTTGACACTGGCTGGGTCCAGCCACTCGGCGTCGACGCCGTTGAGTTGGTTGGCGTAAACGCGGCGACGGCTGTCGCGCACTTCTTGCAACGAATGCGCAAGATTGAGTACGCCGCGTTGACTGAGCATGACGTTGTAGTTGAGGTCTTGGGAAAGACCTTCCCACAGTTTCAGTGCGTGTTCGTAGAGCGCGGCACTTTCATCCCAGAGATAGTTGGAACGTACGATCGTGGTGTTGCGCGCCACGTTGCCGCCGCCGAGCCAGCCTTTTTCCAAAATCGCGACATTGGTGATGCCGTGATTGCGTGCGAGATAGTACGCCGTCGCCAAACCATGGCCGCCGCCGCCGACAATGACGACGTCATAGGACTCTTTCGGGCTGGCCGCGCGCCACTGGCGCGCCCAGCCGGCGTGACCGCGAAGGCCTTTGGCGACGAGGGAAAGGGCGGAAAAGCGTTGCACTTGAGGGGTTACGCCGCTGCGCCGGGCGTCTTTTCGAGGTAGGCGACGCAGGTATCTACGGATTCGACATCGGCGAATTTGGAGTCGATGTCGTAGAGGTTCCACGCCACCGCGCCAGGGACGCGGTCGCCAATGCATTCGCGCACCGCTATGGTGCGGAAGCCGTCGGCAATGCCATCGCAAATGGTGGTGCGCACACAAGCCGTCGCGGTGACACCGGTTACGATGATGGTATCGACGCCGCAGCTACGCAAATAGCCGGCGAGTGGCGTCCCGTGGAACGAACTAGCCCGTTTTTTCATCATGACGTATTCGTGGTCGAGCGGCGCAATGCGGCTATCGATTTGCCACAGCGACTCGTCGGCAAGGTCCACGGCCTCCATCGGAATCTTACAGTGCCACAACCCCATGTCGGTGTGTGGGTTGTTGCGATCCGGCATTTGATACGCGGTGGTGACATGAACGACGACATGGTTTTGTTTACGACAGGCTTCGAGGAGACGTTGCATCCCCGGAATGATATCCTGATCCATCTTGTCTTGGTCGCACGTGAAGGGATTGCCGGGGCGGGTCCAGGCGTTGGCGAGATCGACGCTGATTAGTGCGGGTTTTTTGCCGAACCCGATGCGGCGGCGAAAGCCGCGTTCTTCGTAAATTTTGGTGCTAGCATCGAAGGCTTCTTGCAGCGTGGCTTCGAGATTTTCGAGGGACATCTGTGGGCTTTCTCCGTAGTGACGCGACGCGCCACGATAGCCAAGCGGTCTAACCAGGAGAAATATCAATAATGGATAAATTAATGCGTTGTATGTATTAATATGGAATGACGACCCGGGTCGAGCTTCGCCATATCGATGCCTTCCTCACTCTGGCGCGGACGCTCCACTTCAGTCGTGCGGCGGCGGCGCTGAACTTGAGCCAGCCTTCGTTAAGCCGCACCATCGGGGCCTTGGAAGACGAGATCGGCGCGGCGCTGTTCGTCCGGACCACCCGGCAGGTTACGTTGACCGAAGCGGGCCACGCCTTTTTGGGCAGCGCGCCATCGATCACGGAAGCAGTGGACCGCAGCGTCTCGGACGCACAGCGGGCGGCGGCGGGAGAAACCGGTCGCCTGACCGTGGGGTACATGGACTTCGCGATCAACGGCCCCCTACCCGACCTGCTGCAACGGTTTCGCGCGGCGGCGCCGGGGATCGCGGTCGACCTCTCCTACATGCCGACCAATGCGCAGCATGAAGCGTTGTTCGATGGCGGCCTCGATATCGGCTTCATGATCGGACCGTTCGCCGCCGAAGGCGTGACAACACACGCTGTCGATACCGCGGACCTGGTGGTTCTGCTGCCACGGACGCACAAACTGGCGCGGCAGCGCTCAATAACGACCGATCAGCTGGCGCGCGAGCCCTGGGTGTTGGGGGCGGCCGAACCATGGGAAGCGTTTCGCACCATCGTGTTCGACCATTGCGCCAAACACGGCTTCGCCCCCAACGTGGTGCAAGAAGCAACCAACAGCGACGGCATCTTCGGGTTGGTCGCCGCCGGGGTCGGCATTTCGCTCTATAGCGACAGTGCCGCCAACCTGCGCCGCAAGGGGATCGTCATCAAGGAACTGGCCGCGGCACCGCAGGTGCAGACGGTTGCCGCGTGGCGCCGCGACAATGCGAATCCCGCGCGATCTCGTTTTGTCGACTTGGCGTTGGCCGGTTAGCCCGGCACCAGATTGACGTTGAGGCGCGTCCCGGGCACGTGAATCCCGCCACGGTCGCCCACCGTGATGCTCTCCTGGCGGTCGAGGTACGATGGGGGAAGCTCCCTGCCCCTCCGCGTGCACAACCACAATCGGAAGAGGTGGCGCTTCTTTTTGGGTTCGTCCGGCCAATCTTCGAATTCGGTGCGATCGTGCAGCACTTGGTAGTTCTGAATAAACTGCATGTCGCCCGGTTCGAAATCCATGTTGAGATGAATATCGGGGTCTTCACAGAGCTCTTGGAAGAGGTCGAGGGCGGCGACCTGTTGCTTGGTCAGTTGAGGGACGCCGGGCAGGTTCTGCGCCGAGTCGGTATAGGGACGCGTGTAGTGCACGGTGAGAAGGCCCTTGTACCAAGAGAAGACAGGCATCCGATACCAAGGGTCTTTGCCTTCGGGGATTTCACCGCGACGATCGATATAGAACGGAAAGAACAGCTCGCGGCAAAGGTCGGGGGCGCGTTTGAGCATCTCGTTATAGATCGTCACCGAACTGAGGATGCTGCTGGCGCCTCCCTTCATCGCCTTCTGAAGGCAAAGAAGCGAAACGATATCCGTCGAGTCGGCGTGGTAGTTTTGCCGCGCGTTGGTCTGGTAAATCCGTGCGGTGGGATCGTCCATCGATCGATTGAGATCGATGATGTGGCCGAGCAAGTCGCCGCGCGCATTTTGGGAACGAAACGTCCCCAGGTGGCTACCAAGCCCGTAATAAGCCCGCGCCGCGTGTTCGATATTGTCGATATCGACGGGAATGCCGCGCATCAGAGCAAAGCCGCGACCGTCTAGAAGTTCGTCCAATAGCCCCTCGAGCCGAGGACCGAGCTTGGGCAACTCGAACGCCTCGGGTGTCAGGTCCTTGATCGGGAGGGATTGCGTCGCTTTGACGGCGGCATCGATCTCGGCCACATCGGCGTCGGTCAGCCGAAAGAGCCATTCGTCGGTCTTTAGCATGTCCTTGCCGTACCAGGCCGAAGGGCCCTCGATCGGACCGGGAGGCATTGGGTATTCGGGGGTTTCGTTTTTCGCCATTTTTTTGTCCACAGAGCTTGGGGAGGCCCAATGATAGCCATTGGCCGGAACCCGACCAGCAGATTCCGAGGCGTGACCGTATGGAGTCCGCGGGCCTGCGACCGACTCTGAGGCGCAATGGAACGGGCCGGCGCCTCGGAACACTCGACCGCTGGGTTTCGTTGTTTTGGCGCTTAGGAGTCCGTTTCCCGGACCGGCGCGAGGCGATAGAATAACGCCCCAGGAATGTGGGCCCGCCCACGGGAGGCACCGATCAGCGTCAAAAGAGCGCGTGCGTGAGCGCAGATGCGGATCGGACAAAACAAAAAGGTGAAGCAAAATGAGCGATGAGTGGGACGTTATTGTTGTGGGCGCCGGTACGGCCGGTATTCCGACCGCGATCTTTGCCGGACAACGGGGCGCCAATGTTCTGCTGATTGACGCCGACAATCGTATTGGCGGTACGCTGCACTGGTCGACCGGCCAGATGACGGCCGCAGGGACCAAGCTGCAGAAGAAGCTCGGAATCGTCGACGATCCGGAATGGCACATCGACGACTGCCAGCGGATATCGGGTGGCGAACTGCATCCGACCCTGGGTCGGTTGGCGATCGAGAATGCAGCCGACAGCTTTGACTGGCTAACCGACAATGGCCTTGAACCCGCGCCCGGCCTGGATATGCCGGTGGCCGGCTGGGGCCACGAACCCCATCGCACGAGGCGCTACGCCTGGGGCGAGAACGGCGGCATTTCCGTGCTCGAGGTGATGGAACCGCTGCTCGACCATGAAATCGGGCGCGGCACGGTGACGCTGAGCCTGGAAACCAAAATGACCAAGATCTTGACCGAGAACGGCGCCGTGACCGGCATCGAGGTTGAGGCGCGCGACGGCACCAAGGCCGAGGTTCTCGGTAAGAATGTCGTGCTGACGACCGGCGGCTATGCCGCCAACCCAGAACTGTGGAAGGAACTGACACCGCAGTATCCCTTGCGGTCCTACTGCAATCCCTACTCGCGGGGCGAAGGGCTGATTGCGGCGCGCGAAATCGGCGCCCGGGTCAACGGCGGCGAAAAGTTCCTGTGTTCGTTTGCCGCCGTGATGCAGGACCCGAACGATCCGCTATCGGCGCGGGGCGGCGTCAAACTGGCCCCCAACTTCCGGCCGCCGTGGGAGATTTTCGTGAACCGCGCGGGCAAACGTTTTGTGCGCGAAGACCACCCCAGCGTCGACCACCGCGAGCATGCCCTGCTTGAACAAGACGGCATGGAGATGTTCATCGTGTTCGACGAGGGCATCCGACAGAACTCGCCGCACTTCCACGCCGAGATCGAACGCGAACACGCCGCAAAACTGTTCGACACGCATCCGTCCTACTTCAAGGCCGACACGATCGCCGAGTTGGCGGAGAAAATCGGCGTCGATGCCGCCAATCTTGAGGAATCCGTCGCCTCCTACAATGCCGCCGTAGAAGCCGGCAAGGACGAAGCCTTTGGGCGCGAATCGCTGCCCCGTCCGATCGACACCGGCCCTTATCTTGCCATTCACGCGGTCGGGTTCACGGTGCTGAGCCCGGGGGGACTCGATCTCGACGACGATCTGCGGGTCGTCGACAACGACGGCAAACCGATCCCCAATCTTTTTGCATCGGGAGAAGTCCTGGGCAAGGCACGGTTATCCGGCAAAACCTATCTAAGCGGCATGTCGCTGTTGCCGGCGATCACGTTCGGCCGATTGCTGGGCCAAAAACTACTGCAGTGGGAAGGTACACGCGAGGCAGCCGAGTAACACCCGGCCTCGCGGCCACATTTGAAGGGACGGTCATGGGTGATCCCGAAGACTTGATTCAGGTCCAGCCGCGAGACCTTTCACGCTACAAAGAGGGCGGCCCATCCTGGTCAGACAGGGGCCGTCACGTCGCCAAGTTTCGGTTGTAGCCCCTCTTGTTCGTTGGCGGTTGCGCATCGGCGGCGACAACCGGGACTCTGACCGCCGAGGACATATCCCTTTCCCATCGGCAGGGATACCGCAGCAACAGATGGACTGGATTGGGCACCTTGGTTCCTCTGGCATCGTGGTTTGCACATAGGTGCGCCCTGCTTACTTTGACCGCGCCCTGTATAGCACTAGTGTCGTAGGAGCAACGACGCGGGACGGGTGGGTACGTCATGCATGACATCGTTATTCGCGGCGGCACGATTGTAGACGGCAGCGGCGCGGACCGGCGCGTCGGCGACGTTGCTGTCGATGGCGGGCTTATCGCACAAGTGGGCGGCAAGGCGGGCGCCGCACGGCGCGAGATCGACGCCACCGGTCAGCTGGTGCTGCCGGGTTGGGTCGATGTGCATACTCACTACGACGGCCAAGCCACGTGGGATCCGATGCTGGCGCCCTCCTCCTGGCATGGTGCGACGACGATAATGTTCGGCAATTGCGGCGTCGGGTTTGCCCCGTGCCGCCCGGAGGATCGCACCCGCCTGATCGATCTCATGGAGGGCGTCGAGGACATCCCCGGCATCGTATTGTCGGAAGGGTTGAAATGGGATTGGGAAAGCTTTCCCGAATTTCTCGATGCGCTCGATCGCCAGCCGCGGACCATCGACGTCGCCGCACAAGTCCCCCATCACCCGGTGCGGGTCTTCGTCATGGGCGAACGCGCGTTGCGACACGAACCCGCGACATCCGAAGACATCGCGGCGATGCGGCAACTCGCCGAAGAAGGATTGCGTGCCGGCGCGTTCGGTTTCACGACGTCGCGCACCGACCTTCATCGCACCTATAGCGGCGACAATGTGCCGGCCTACTTCGCCGACGTGGACGAGTTTCTGGGGATCGGCGAAGCGCTCGGCGCCGTCGGGCGCGGCGCCTACGGTATGTTGTCGGACTTTGTCGACGAAGAGGTCGAATTCGATTGGATTCGGCAGCAAGCGCGCGAGCAAGGCCGTCCGGTTTGGTTCCTGCTCACCGACCGGCTGAGCGACCCGGAACGCTGGACGCGTCTGATGGCCGGCGTCAAAGCGGCACAGAGCGACGGGTTGCCGGTTGCCGCGCAGGTCGCATGCCGGCCGGTCGGGTTGATCCTTGGCCTGCTGACCTCGATGACGCCGTTTAGCGCCAAACCGAGTTTTGCCGCGCTGGCCGATCTTGACCCTGCGACACGTTTGGCGCGCCTAAAGGATCCGGCGGTGCGCGCCGCGATTATCGAAGAAGAATCGGCTCAGAATTTGTTGGACCCACTGTCGCCACCGCATCGCTACGCCATGACCCGGTGGGACCGACTATATGTTTTGGGCGATCCGCCCGACTACGAGCCCGACAAGGAACGCAGCATTGCCCATATGGCAGCGGCGGCGGGAACTACGCCGGCGGCCTTTGCCTACGATTACCTGACCGCGGGGGACGGGCAGCGCACGTTGTTCTTCCCGGTGACCAATTACGTCACCGGCGATCACGAGCCCATCCGCGACATGCTGACCGCACCGGGCACCTTGGTGGGATTGAGCGATGGGGGTGCGCATTGCGGAATTATTTGCGATGCCAGCATGCCGACTTATCTTCTGACCCATTGGGCGCGGGACAGAACGCGCGGCGAACAGCTCCCGCTCGAGTGGTTGGTCAAACGGCAGACGTCGGATAACGCGGCGTTTTTCGGCTTCGACGACCGCGGCAAGTTGGCGCCAGGCCTGCGCGCCGACATCAACATCGTCGATCACGCCGCGCTACGACTGAAGCCGCCGGAACTTGCCTACGATCTGCCCGCGGGCGGGCGCCGACTCATCCAAAAAGTCGACGGCTACTCCATGACGATGGTGGCGGGCGAACCGATCTTTGAAAACGGCGAACACACCGGCGCCCTGCCCGGCAAGCTCGTCCGCGCGCACTAAAGCAGGTTTGTAGACGTCGGCCGAGAAGACAAACGACTGATCGCGGCGTTCGGCGACCGTCTGACCCACAGAACTCCGGGTGCCGAACGCCTAAACCATTCTCGTGGCACCCGATTTGACTCGGGCGAACGATCGGCCACACAGTACACGGACACGTCCTGTCGTCGGGGAACCCTATGCACGATGTGGTGATCAAGGCCGGTCGCGTCGTCAACGGCACCGGCGCACCTGCCATCACGGCCGATATTGCGATCAAGAACGGGGTCATCGCCGAGGTCGGCAAGGTCTCGGGCGCGGCCGAACGCACGATCGACGCAGACGGCCTGTTGGTCACGCCGGGATGGGTCGACATCCATACCCATTACGACGGCCAGGTCACGTGGGATCCGCTTCTGACTCCGTCCATTTGGCACGGCGTGACGACGGTCGTGATGGGCAATTGCGGGGTCGGATTTGCGCCGGCCGCCCCGGACCGACGCGACTGGCTGCTCGGTTTGATGGAAGGCGTCGAGGACATTCCAGGCAGCGCCCTTGCCGCAGGCATTCAGTGGCAGTGGGAAACCTTTCCGCAGTACCTGGACGCGCTCGATGCGATGCCACGGGCGCTGGATGTGGCGGCGCAAATCGGGCACGGCGCGATTCGCGCCTACGTGATGAAGGATCGCGCGCATGACGAGCACGCGAACGCCGACGATATCGCGGCCGAGGCGAAGCTGGTCGCCGAGGCGTTGGCGGCCGGGGCCGTGGGGGTTTCGACCTCACGGTCGTTGCTTCATCTCGATACCGCCGGTGAGTTGGTCCCCGGCACCTTCGCCGACGAAGACGAGCTATTGGCGATGGCGGCAGAGCTGGCCGATGCGGGTCACGGGGTTTTCGAGATGACCATTCGCGGGATCAGTGGCTTCGATGCCGCCGGCCCGCCCAATGAAATCAAATGGATGCACCGCATCGCCAAGGCGACGGGATGCCCGATCACGTTTCTTCTCGGGCAGGCGCACGATTACCCGGAGGTATGGCGCACGGTGCTGCACGCCTGCGAAGCCGCCGCCGAGGATGGGGCGCGGATTTTCCCCCAGGTCTTCGGCCGACCGACCAACTATCTCTTCACCTTGGAAGGCGTGCACCCGTTCTTTCGCTATCCCGCGTTCGCCGAGATTGCCGACCTGCCGCGCGCGGAAAAAGTTCGCACCATGCAGGATCCGGCGTTCAAGGCCCGGCTGTTGGCGCAAACCGACCCCAACGACGACGCGTTCAACAACATTCTCAAGACGGCTTGGGACGGCACCTACCCGCTTCGAGACCCCCTGGATTACGAGCCCGACCCGCAAGAGAGCGTGGCAGCGCAAGCGCGTGCCGCGGGACGCGATCCGGCGGAGGTCGGCTACGATTTGCTCTTGGCCGACGAAGGCCGCGCGGTACTGTATTTCACGGCGTTCAACTATGCGGCGGGCGACCTCGAAACCGTCCGCGAAATGCTGGTCCACCCGCTCTCCGTCTTGGGCGGCAGCGATGCCGGCGCGCATGTCAGCTTCATTTGCGATGCCAGTGTGCCGACGTTCATGCTGGCCCACTGGGCGCGCGACCGACGGCGCGGGGAGCGTCTGCCGCTCGAATGGCTGGTTAAGAAGCAGACCCTCGACAACGCCGTCCTGTATGGATTCAACGATCGGGGCGCTATCAAGCCCGGCCTGCGCGCCGACCTCAACGTGATCGACTACGAACGCCTCCGCCTGGACGTACCGTTTTTCGTCCACGATCTTCCCGCCTCCGCCATGCGTTTGATGCAAAAGGCGCAAGGCTACGAAGCGACCTTGGTGCGCGGTGAGGTGGTTCAACAAAACGGCGAAGAAACCGGCGCACGTCCGGGTCGACTGGTCCGCTCCTCGCGAGACGGTCCGCGCTAGCGCACCGAGAAGGTAACGCCACTATTTTCGCCCAGTGAGCATGTAGCGATAGTTGTTGCCTTGGTTGGCCGTTTGGAGCAAATCGCGCCGGTCGCGGTCGGGATCATTGGTCCGTTCGAGATAGCCGTCCGCGGCGTCGCGAAATCCGGCAGCCGTCACCATTTCCACCAGGTCGAGCGCGCACACCGCATTCCAGAACGGTTCGCCGTTGTAGTAGGTCTGCCATCCCCGCATCACTTGATCGTAGAGATCGAGATCCTTGTAGCGAACGGGCACTTCCATATGACAGATCGCACCGCCCGGTTTCAGGATGCGGCGACATTCGGCAAAAATGCGCGGCGCCGCCGCAAGCGAGGTTTCGTGCATCATGTTGCTGGACACGACGAGATCGAAAAAACCATCTCGGTAGCCGGTGTCTTCGGCATTGGCGACTTTGAAATGGATCGGCCGCCCCATCGCTTCGGCACGCGCATGGGCGTAGCGAATCATCGGCGCCCCGACATCGATCGCGTGGACTTCGGCGTCGGGAAAGAAGTCGACCAGCGCGGTCGTGGCATGCCCGACGCTGCACCCCATGTCGAGAATGCGGCGCGGTTTGATGTCGGGGTAGCGTGTACGCACAAACGACACGATCAGCCGCCCGTTGTCATCCATGCCCCGCTTGCCGTGGTGATACATGAAAGCGCCGCGATCATAGATCGCGCCGGCCCGTAGATCGGTGGAACTCGCGTCGTCGCAGTAGCCGCCCGGCATGGTATGGACGTCCACGGCCTCGACGTACCGCGGCGGCTTGAAACCCTTGGCGTGCGTGATCGATCCGCGTCCCTTGTCGAGCTGCTTCGCCTTAGCCTCAAGAGCGTCGAGTTGGCGATCGACCGTGTCTTCGACCGACTCCCACATCAGCTCTTGGCCTAACCGCATCAGCGACCCCCAGACCTGGTGGTGCGGCGCGCGTTCCATGGCAGCGCGAAGTTCTTGGCGGGAAGCCGGCGCACGACCGTGGGTCTTGCGGAATGTCGGGAGGACCCGGTGAGTCATTTCGACTTTATTGCCCGGGGTCAACTTCCCGGAAATATGGGTCTTGAGTGCCAACACGTAGTCTTGACGGCTCGCTTCGTCGTGAGTCGATACCGGCATCATGTGATGGATCGGCTGTACCGCCATTTGGCTCTCCTTGGTGCAGGACGTCAGCGACATAAGGCGCTTCACGTAACGGTATTGATTTCCCCAAGATCGAGTCAAACGGGGTGTCGATCGCCTCGATCGTCGGCACGGCCTAAACGTGCCCGAGTTTCCTACCGTACCGGCGTGACGATCCGTCGAGACACTGCGTCATCGGCAAGAAAACTGACGCGGCGGTTTTTCGCGCGACCTTCTACGGTGCGGTTGTCGGCGATGGGGCTGGATTCGCCGCGGCCCTGTGGAATCAGACGCGCCTGGTCGATCGGCAAATTTGCGTTGGCGAGAATGAACTCGACAACGGCAACCGCGCGGGCCGTGGATAGACCCCAGTTGCTTTGGAAGGTCGACCCGCTCACCGGGATCGAGTCGGTATGACCCGTTATCAGCACAGCTCCCTCCGCCGAGGCGATCATCGGCATTAGGCGTAGCAGTGCTTCGCCAAACTCGCCCTTGATCCCCGCCGCTCCCGACGGGGAAGCAAACTCGTCGGAGAACCGAACAATGACGCGGTCGTCGTCGGATAATATCTGCGCATGGCCTTCGTCGACCACAAGGGACAGCCGGTCATTCAACTCGTCGAGCAGGACAATGCGGGTTGATTGTTGTGAGCTGGTAGCAGGCCGCGCGGTTGCCGGACGATCGATGGGCACGGGACCGACATCTTCGGCCTTGATCGGCACGAACGCCTCCGGCGCCCCGCCGAAGGCGAAGCGACCGAAGTACTTCAGGCCCGCGCCCGCGAAACCTTCGCGAAACGACTCCGCCACAGCCGCGTATTTTTGCTTTTCCATGTTCGCCGAGGCGAGCAGCAACACGAAAAAGGTCAAGATCAAAGCCATGAGGTCGGCAAAGGTCGTCAGCCAGGCGCCGCCACCGCCTTCAGGTTCGTCGCTGCGCCGATCTCGCGCGGCCATGGCTAGCCCTCCTCGTCAAACAGGCGTTCCTGTTCGACCGGGGTGAGATAGGTGCTGAGGATTTCGTTGACCAGCTGCGGATCCTGGCGCTGGTAAAGCAGATTGACGCTGTCTTTGATGATCTGGCGATTGCGTTGATCGCGGGCCGCACGTTCGCGAATTTTGTCGGCAAGCGGCACCGCTATGAGGTTGGCGATCATCGCGCCGTACAAAGTCGTCAGTAGCGCAACCGCCATCGCGGGGCCCAGAGTCGAGATATCGTCGAGCTGACTGAGCATTTGCACCAAGCCAACGAGCGTCCCGATTAGGCCCATGGCCGGCGCGCTATCGCCAATGCGGCGAAAAACCTTTTCGGCCAACTCCAACCGTTCGACCGCACGTTCCATTTCATGATCGAGGTAGCTGACCGCAAATTCTTGGGCCCGCCCGTCGACGAACATTTCGATCGCGCGCTGGAAATAAGAATTTCGCATCGGTTCGTTTTCGAGCGCGGCAAAATCTTTCCGACGCGCGTGACGCGCAAGGTGGCCCGCCGTCGTCACCAGTTCCCATGGACTTTCGCTACGATCGAACAAGGCGGTTCGCACCGCGAGCGGAAAGGATCCAAGGTACGCCCGCATCGGGAACTTGATCATGTTGGCGGCGAGCGTGCCGCCGACCACGATCAGAAGGCCGGAAATATTGACGTAGGTATCTGGCGTCGCCCCGACCACCATAGCCATGAAAACGATCGCAACGGCCGACACAAGACCGACAATGGTGGCGAGGTCCATGAACGACCCTCCAAAACAAGACGCTACAAAACCGGTCGCGATCCCCCGATCCATTCTGCGCGATCACACGGCAAACGGATTGTCGCAGATCAACGCCCCCAGGCCGCAGGCGCCCCAAAAGCCCCGAAAGAGCAGGTTCCCATGAAGCGCGTGGCAGCACAGAAATGAGTCGCAAACCCCTACCGGTTTGGCAACCCCTTCGTTCGTCTATTGACCCGGCACCTTTATTTTTGCCATTTGCTCAACCAACAGATCGGGATTTTCTCGTTTGAGCCGTAGTGCCTCCAGGGCATGACCGGTCGCTATATCGATCTCGTATTTGCCCTGTGCGATGCCGTCGACAATGATCTTGCCGCCCGCGATCGGGCTGATGCCTTCGTTGGGACCCCAATCCTCTTTGCCCCAGACGCCGCCGTCGCCGGTCAGCGCGTGCAAAGAGACCTCGCTCTTGATGCCGGCAATGACCAAGAGACAGACGCGAATATTATAGGGCGTCAGCTCGATACGCAGGGTGTCGAAGTACCCGTGCAAGTCATGTTTGGCGGCGCAGTAAGCAGTACGCAGGGGCACCCCATATTTCCCCGCGACCGACGAAGTAACGACGAGTTGCCCGCTCTTGCGTTCGATCATTTCGGGCAGGACCAACTTGGTCAACGCAATGGGGGCGAAGTAATCGACCTCCATGATGCGCCGATCGACGCTCATGTCCGTGTCCTTGCCGAGGGAGCGTTGCGAAATACCCGCATTGTTGACGAGAACATCGACCCGACCGGCGATATCTTGAACGCGACCGACCGCCGCCTCGCGCGCAGGCGCGTCGATAACGTCGAACGGCACCACATGGATAGGCCCGGGACCCTCGTTGCATGCCGCCTTCACCCGTTCGAGCTCGGCCTCGCGTCGCGCCGACAAAACGAGCTCGGCGCCCTCCTTGTGAAACACATGCGCCAGCCCCTCGCCGATGCCTGACGACGCACCGGTAATCCAAACGACTTTATCTCTGAATCGCATCGGCATCTCCCGTTCTGGTTCGGTTCGTCAGTTCCGCTGTATCGCCGAGACCACCGACGTCACGACCAGCCCAAGGCCAAGGCCCGCAAGCAGGCTCCCAACGAACGCCAGCGGCGCCCC
The DNA here is from genome assembly GCA_038121105.1 of Alphaproteobacteria bacterium. Taxonomy (GTDB): domain Bacteria; phylum Pseudomonadota; class Alphaproteobacteria; order SHVP01; family SHVP01; genus CALJDF01. The sequence goes on from JAYONB010000006.1 coordinate 191,125, forward strand.
TGGAAGAAAAAAGAAACCGACGCCCAGGCCCATCAGCACACCACCGCCGATCGCCCAGGTGCTCTTGTCCTTGTTTCTTCTGGCGTCACTGTTCATCCGTTCCCTCCAGCGCATGGGCCCATCGATAGCCCGAGGAATCACCGACGCATTTGGTTGCGAGGGCCGGCCGATCGTTTAGACCCTTCCCAATCATATCCCGATCCTCGGGCGGGGGAACTCGCCTCGCGCGCCAAGAGACGAGACTCACGACGGGATAGAGCAATTTGGACGTGGATTAGGTAGGGACATAAGCCGCAAACGTCGAAACGAAGGTCACGCGGACAGGCACCGGCGATCTAGCGTGCGATCGATGGTACGTGATCGGGGTCGAGCTTTAGGTCGATGAGCAGCGGTCGCGTTCGCTTCGGGATCGCCGCGCAGGCGGCCTCCAGTTCTTCTTGATTGCGTACCGTGTAGCCTTCCCCACCGAGCGACGTTGCGACCGGCCCGAGATCGGGCCAATCGAAACACGAGATCGCCGGGTTCAGGTTGCGATTGCGAAACTGGATGTGCTCGGCGCCGTAGCTGCCGTCGTTGCACACCACGACGATCAGGTCGACGTTGTGGCGCACCGCGGTGTTGAACTCCGTCAGCCCGCCCAGCATGAAGCTACCGTCCCCGGTCACCAGCAGACCGGGCTTGTCCGGCGCGGCATAGGCAGCACCGATCGCGTAGGACACGCCGAGACCGATCGAACCGAAGTGGATGCTGAAAACGAACGACCTTGGGTCTTCGACGCCGAAGGTTCGCCACGTCTCGATGATGAAGCGCCCGGCGTCGGTCGTGTAGAGCCGGTCCGCCGGCACTACCTCGTTTAGGCGACGCAGCGATCGGGTTAGGTCGACCGTCGTTGCGGTCGACTTGTCGGGCCCAGTTTCGTGGGCGTTGTCTTTGAGCTGCGCCCTGATTTCCGCTGTTCGGAAGCCGGAACCGGGAACCTCCGCCTCGTCGAGCCAGCGCACGAAGAGATCGGCAGTCAAGGCCGCATCCCCGACGACGCCGACGGTCGGCGCCGCAAAACGGCCGATGTCGGCTGCGTAGAGATTGCATTGGACGATGCGCTTGCCCTTGACCAGCGAGCCCTTGCCCGAAGTGAATTGGTTGAGGCTTGCGCCGAAGGAAACGATGCAGTCGCTCTGCAGGATCAGATCATTCGTTGCCGGCGTACTGAGGGTGCCGCAGACGCCAAGGTCGTAGTCGTGGCCGCGAAACATATCCTTGGCCTTCAGCGTCGTGGCCAGGAGCGCGTCGGTGCGGTCTGCCAATCGGATTAGCGCATCTTTCGCATCAATCGCGCCGCGGCCCGCTAAGATGATTGGCTTTTTCGCGGCCGCGATAATCCCCACCGCATCGTCGAGGTCGCGGCTTTCGGGCACCACCGCGCGATCGTCGTAGACACGAGTGTCGATGGCTTCGTACTCAACGTCGAGCCACATGTACTCGGCCGGTACGTTGAGGGCTATCGGTCGGCGCTCGGCGACGGCACGGCGAAGCGCCGTGCGCAGATCCTCGAACATCGTTTGCGGACCGCGAACCTGCTCGAAGCCCGCACCGGTGGCGACGATGAGCTCCCGCTGCGCCACATTTTGCAGACTGTGCTTGTCGTCCGCGGCGGTTTCGCCGCACACCAGCAACAACGGCACCTGAGCGCGCACGCCCTCGATAAGACCCGTGAGCGTGTTGCTTACGCCCGGCCCATGAGTAACGGTCGCGACGCCGACATTGCCCGAAACCACCGCATAACCGAGCGCCATCACCGTTGCGCCGGCCTCGTTCGCCGCCGCAACGTAGGTCCCGTCGAAATCCTCGACATAGCTGCGCACCATGAAGAGATTACCGTCGCCGATCAGCCCGAACATCGTGCCGTTGCCGCTGTCGATCAACGCTTTTGCCAGAGCGGCATGGAAAGTCATTGTCCTACCGCGCCTATCCATCGGTATCCTCGGTGCCATTGAGCAAGGTTTGCCATGAAAGAGGGCTGCGGGCGTGCGCGCAAGTCTCTCGTAACGCCGCCTGCGGCGGCGCACCCTATTCCGCAACGGATCGAGACAAGCCCAACTCAGGCAGGTAGTGGCGTGCTGGCAGTCCTTCGAACCAGTCTGAGTTTCAATTGACTGATTAACAGGGAAAATATGGGGAACTTCGCTATTTCCTGCCCGAAACCAGCAGTGTGAGGCCCAAACAGAGCGCGCCTCCGTCAGCGTCATCGAGGCATTGCGGCTAAGTCGCGGGAACCCAAGAAAAACCGGAACCCAGGCCAAGGCCGAAGCCATGAGGCAAGACCCGCGGCGGTAAGGTGGCGGAGGAGGAATGGAGATTCGAACCCTGTTCGGTACCGAAATCGCCTTTCAATCCGATCGGCATTAACGCCACCAAGGGCGCTTCGCCCACGCATCACCGCCGCGTGGTACAAGATAAGCAACATTAGGAGTTAAATTGCTCATGCTGCTTTCCTGGTTTCTTAGGAGAATCGTCCGTCAAGGAACGCTGGTCGTTGTCGATGCTCGGGGCCGTCGTGAAAGCTTGGGCGGAGGCGGCTTACCAAGCTGCACAATCCGCCTTTCTCCCAAGTTGCGGGAACTCGGACTTCTAGGCAATCCGTCCCTGTTCCTCGGCGAAGCCTACATGAACGGCCTAATCGTCATTGAAGACGGCACAATCGGCGACTTGCTCGAAGTCCTTTTGGTCAACTATCGACAATTCGAACAACACCCTATCGCGCGCATTGCCCGTACGCTCGGTCGGCAAGGCCGCCACCTGCAGCAGCACAACCCATTGCATCGAGCGCAGCGGAACGTCGCCCACCACTACGATTTATCGGATGACCTATATGCGTTGTTTCTCGACTCGGACCGGCAATATTCCTGCGCCTACTTTCAGAGCCCAACGGACTCCCTTGAAGAGGCGCAGCTTCAAAAGAAGCAGCACATTGCGGCCAAGGTGTTAATCGATCGGCCCGGGCTGCGGGTCCTCGACATTGGCTCGGGCTGGGGGGGCATGGCGCTCTACCTGGCCCAGACCGCGGGGTGCACCGTCGACGGGCTGACGCTTAGCAAGGAACAGTTCACCCATAGTCAGAACCGAGCCAAAAAAGCGGAGACTGCGCAGCGTGTTGCCTTTCACCTTAGGGACTACCGCGAGGAAAGTGGTCTCTACGACCGCATCGTCTCGGTCGGCATGTTCGAGCATGTCGGCAAACGCAACTACGCCGAATTCTTCAAGAAAGTCGGAGAACTGCTGAACGATGACGGCATCTGCCTGCTGCACACGATCGGGCGCTTGGACGCACCCGCACCGGTGAATCCGTTCATCCGCAAGTACATCTTTCCCGGTACCGACGTGCCGACCTTGTCCGAAATCATGTCTGTCGTAGAGACCTCCGGCCTTTTCACGACGGACGTAGAAATTCTGCGCCTGCACTATGCCGAGACGCTAAAGCTCTGGCGAGAGCGCTTCGTCGCAAACAGGGAACGCATCGTTGAACTCTACGACGAACGATTCTGCCGAATGTGGGATCTATACCTAACCTCTTGCGAGATGGGCTTTCGCTACGACGGACTAGCCGTCTTTCAAATACAGCTCTCAAAGCGTTTCGATACTGTGCCAATAACGCGCGATTACATGGTCGATCGCGAGCGCGCCGAGTACGGCGCGCTTTCCCCGGTGACCGGCGGCTCCCTTAGGAAATCGTAGCAACCACCCTGCCGCTAAAGTCGCGGGAACTTCGCAAAGAGATCAAATCCGGACAAGTCCCGAAAAACACCGCTGCAAAAGTTACTTGGAGGTGGCGGCGCGCGCCGTCTTGATCGAACCAGTCTCCGCGCTCCATCAGGTGAACGATATCCACTCTCGTTAGGGCCAGCGGGCACGCTGATTCGGTACTTGGGCGTAGGGGTTTCGGCTCATGCTAGAGCAATTGCAATCCCATGTGGTGACCAGCTTCGAACCGATCCTGCACCGCCCCTGCTGCAAAAAGCCAACATCGCCATCAAGCGGCGCGACAAATTCTTCAAGCGCCGCTGCCTTTGGGTTGAAGGTAATGAAGATCCAACCCTCCCAGACATCAACGCCCAGAACACCCAGGCGAACATCGCGTTTGTCGAACCCTTCGGTCTTTTCCATGAGCGGGGCGCCGACGAGACATCCGCGCAAATCATACGCCCAACCG
>JAYONB010000007.1:0-192169 GCA_038121105.1 Alphaproteobacteria bacterium
GATTAGCCGGACTCTCTCATTCAGCCTGGACCAGTTTTCGGGGCGCAGGTCAACACACCAGAAGAGATCATCGCGAAGCTGCGGGAGGCCGAAGTGCGGTTGTCTCAGGGCGAGAAAATCGGCCTGATCTGCAAGGGCCTTGGGATCTCCGAACAGAGCTACTACCGCTGGCGCCGCGAGTACGGTGGTCTGAAGGTGGACCAGGCCAAGCGACTGAAGGACCTGGAGAAGGAGCCAGGACCGCACCCATGATGGAAGGGCCTTCAAGATGCTGACGGTGATCGACGAGTACACCCGGGAGTGCTTGGCGATCGAGGTGGACCGCCGGCTCAGGTCCGATGATGTGCTCCATTGCATTGCAGGACTGCTCACTGACCGCCGTCCACCGGACCACATCCGGTCCGATAACGGCTCTGAGTTCACAGCAACCGCCGTTCGCAACTGGCTGGGTCGAACCGGCGTCGGGACGCTCTACATCGAGCCCGGCTCACCCTGGGAGAACGGCTACAACGAGAGCTTCAACGGCAAACTCAGGGACGAGCTGCTGAACGGTGAGATCTTCTACACGCTGGCCGAAGCCCGGACCCGGATCGAATGCTGGCAGCGGCACTACAACACCGTTAGGCCGCACTCCTCGCTTGGGTACAAGCCGCCGGCACCACAGACGATTTGCCCAAACCGCCAACAACCGACATACGATCCAACCGACCGGACTCTCTCAGTCCAACTGGACCAATCACTACCATGTTCAAGAGCGGCGGACCCGGTCTAACGACGCTTTAGTCCGCTTGGGGTATAAGCCACTCTATTAGCCCGTTCTGACAACATGGAATGTGGAGTAAACAGGCGATCCCCAACCTTGATTCCTTCCAAGAGGCTATTCTTGCCTTCATCTGTAATACTCTGAACAATCAAGGTTCCGCCATTCGTACAAACACTTATCCAATCACTGCTTTTCCGAAACACTATACCAGATTGAAAGGCATGAAATTGGGGATCCGAGTAGTCGGCGCAGACCTCTTTGATGAAGACTTTTTCGCCATTCAGAAGCGTTTTTGCTCCTTCGTAAGGGTCATCAAAGGCACAAATGAAACGCTCAATTGAATCGACGCTTTCGTTCCAGTCGATCCAAGCATTTATTTCTGTGCTCAAACGCGGCCAATACGTAGAGAAGTACTCGGACTGCCGTGTTGTATCGAGAGAAACCCCCTCCCGTCTGATCTCTCTAAAGAAATCAGTGACAAAAACCAGATTCTCTTTGAGGTAGTGTTGTTGGTAGTCGGCTGGCTTTCGACATTGTGGCGGGTATAGGAATTCTCTGGTTCTTACGATGTCACCCGTGTCAACACCTGAATCAACCAGATGCATCTGGCAGAAACCTAGTCGATTTCCCATCATTATTTGCCAGCTGAAGCCACCCCCCCCTCTATTCTGCGGAAGTCTCGTGCCGTGCAGATTGAAAAGGCGACCCTCAAAAACCGTACCAATAACTTCTGCCCCAAATATCCAAGCTGCTCCGATGGACAAATAGAATGCGTCTGATAGGTCCGTCAAAAAGGATCTTGTTTCTTCGGTGCCGATATCTTTTGTAACAATGAAATCTACATTCTCTTTTACCAATAAATCCAAGAGGCTCGTGTCTTCTTCAATCGTTTCGATCGAGTGCCGTGGTGAGGTAACGACGCTTACGGGAACGCCTTCAGACTTGCACCATTGAGCGAGGGCTACAAGAAGTCTGCCCCCACCAAGTAAGACAATCCGTTCAATTCCTGGAATGACTAACTTCATTTCTCGCCTTTCACCAAGAATGGTTGAAGGTAGTTCATTGGCGGCGGATCAGACAAGCGTCCGCTGCTGGCGATCTACACCTAACCGTCGTATTTCATTCAATTGAATAGAGTGCCACCAAGACAGCGATGCGATGCGCGCACAAGCCAAGTTGAGTCGCGCTTTCTAGATTCTTCCGGTAACTCTGACCTGAAACTGCCGAGGTTAGGTGAACGCGTGCGTTATCGTTGTTACCTATTACTATTTGGACGGCATCGTTTTGGGGTTTTGAGTCTCTGTTGGTCTCATGGCGCTTGAAGCACAGCAAGTTGGTTGGCACCTAACAAAAACCGACGATAATCAATGAGCTTCAACCCAGTCGTTTTACAAAATTCATTGAGCGCCGACTTTTCGATCCTAGTAACGTGCTCATCATCAGCCTCTTTGCTGAACAAACCAAGCTTAGCACCAAGTTCATGAACCCACTCTAGGTGCGGATCTGGTGTCGTCAAGACGATGCGCCCCCCCGGCGCCAGCATCCCGGCCCACGATTTGAGGACGTCTTCTGGTGCAGGAAGGTGTTCAATCACGGCAGCCGCAACGAGAGTGTCGAAAACACCGTGGTCAGCGTTTTCTTCAACAACATGGAAACAGTGCTGCGGGTGATGGACGCGAGCAATTTTTATTGAGTCCAGATCAATGTCTACCCCTACATACAAGTCGGGGGGAACGAGATTGGCCAAATAGCCGACGCCACATCCATAATCTAAGACACGCCCGTGGAGATGCTGAGATACAGCTGCTAGTCGCCTTCTCCTCAAGAAAGGCGAGAGAAACCCAGTTACTTGATCAGACATTTTGCCACCGTTGTTCGTGCGTTCGCAGTTCCAAGTGATCTGAGAATGAGGCCTTTCAAAACAAGACCCGATTTGAAGGTTATGTAAACCTACCGATCAGAATAGCCGGTCAATATGGTGTACCACCACTTGGGAACATTTCACATCGTTCCGCCGTTCGATACAGTGTTTTCTAGGGCGGGTACAAAGGTGGCCGACCCCGTTGCAGGAGCCATTGAAAATAAAGGATTGCAACGACCCGGATCTCCAGGAGAACCCGGCGCCGCGTTGTTTCAGCAGATCGGCACCAATTGAGTCGATCCTATCGTTTTGGTCTGGTAATCACGACACCTGTTTTGCCTTTTCCAATAGTGCACTTTTCCCATCATAGAGGGTTCACCATCGACAGGGTGATGGAACGGAGTAGATGAGCCGGACACTATCTCTTGGGAGGAGGCTCTTGGATAACGCGAAGCGGCCCTCAAAGCGAAGTATTGCCAGTGTCTTAGGAAGCCTCGCTTTGATCGGTATCCTCATTGTGCATACAGAGGCGCGGGCCGTAATCGACGCACTATCAGGCGTTCGCATCTCCACTCTTCTCTGGGCCATTACAGCAATCTTGGTTGCTTTCGTGCTAACGGGAGTCCGATGGTGGCTCTTCTTGCAGGATGCCCGCCTACCGCACGGCATCATGCAGATCATCTGGATTCGTCAAATCGGTCAGACATTCAACAACATCCTTCCGGGCGCGGTAGCCGGCGATGTCATTCAAATGTTTCTCGTTGCGCGCCGGCCAAGACAGAGTTCCGCAGCAATACTATCCTCGATCCTCGCGGATCGGGTTGTCGGCCTAATGTCGGTGATTGCTATTCTTGCAGTGACTGCAGGAGCCATTGCGGGGCGGTGGCCCACGATCGTTTGGATAGCACCGCTCGCCGTAGGTGTGCTTGTGACGTTTGCTACCGGCGCTGTCTTTCTAGTGTGGCGTCGCCGCTTCAGCGATCGCAGCGCCACCTGGGCAGCCACAGCAATGCGATACGTCCACCGAATTATCCGCGTGGCAGCGCGGCAGGCCGCCAAGCCGCGCCTTGCTCTCGCGGGACTTTTTCTGGGCGTACTCGGCCATATTTTGCTCTCATCGTCGGTCTGGCTCCTCTTGCTGGATATCGCCCCTACTCCATTTCTGGCGGTTCTCCCGGTCTTTGCCCTTGCCTCTTTGTCTTCGTTAGCGCCGATCTCGATCGGCGGTCTTGGCCTGCGCGAATGGGTGCTTAGCGCGGGTCTTGCCTCTTTCGGATTGACCCTCGATGGCGCCGTCGCACTGTCGCTTAGCTTGTTTGTTTTGACCGTGGCCATCCCGATGGGGATCGCAGGGGTTGGCGCACTTGTGATGAATCCAATCACCGCCACACCTAATAGAACGAGGAATATCCACAAGAGTCCTCATCGACAGAGGGTCGACAAGTTTTCTGACTTACGCGACAAAGACGCCACTTCTGAGCGTGACAATCCTTCTGGTAAGGTCTAGGCGAAGGAGACCAGTAGAGTCACCTCGAACAGCAGCTTGGTTTGTAACCCAAGAGCTGAGGAGTCCGAACCTAATCTAGGCGCTTGTCATTCCGCGCTGACAATCAGCCGTTATCTCCTTGTCTCTTATCTTCGAAAGCTGGCTTGCTGGCCTACTGAAGCAGACTACGCTCAAGCGTGTTTATATTCATTATGTGCGTCTCGTCGGTTTCGCTGGGCGGATCGCCGATTAGTCTCTTGGCCCGCCTGAGCGCGCGGCGCGCTCGTTTGGGGTCGCCGAGCTGAATCGCGAGCGCGGCTTCAAGAATATGGCCGTTAGCGTGTTGGCGGCCAGTTGCCCTTAGCAGCAAAGCGAGCATTTGTTCTATCTCGTCGACATCGACACTTCTGCCGGACTCGCTCAGTAGTTGCTTCAACCTCAGATCGAGCAAGAGTGGGTTGCCCGGAGCGGCGGAGGACGCGGACTGGTACAGCATATCGAGCACATCGCGCGTCACCTGGTGCTCCCGCCAGTAGTCTGGGCCAGCAACCATCGTTTGGGTATACGCTCGCAGCCTGCGTGACGGTTTTAGATCCGATATCTCCTGGGCCCTTGTCATGCGGGCAGCCGCCTCTCCGTAACGTAGGTCCCCGTGAAAAGCCGCGCCCTCCGAAAAAACAAGCTCCGCTCGCACTTCCCGCAGTGTCAAGTAGGCGAGCGGAAGTCCAACGACGAAGACCAACACCGCCGCACAAAGCACGCGTAAACGCGCGGCCTGCCCGCCCTCGGCTCCGACCCAAGTTCGTTGGGCGAGGAGACCGAGCAGGACAGCGACCGGCGCAACCGTCGCGGCGTGCTGCAAGGGAAACGACACGAGGGCCAAGCCGGCGACGATCGCGACCGGGAGCCCCAGCAAACGGTCCGGCCAGCGCGGCGCGCGCAAAGCGGTACCCAGGCCAATTACGAACAGCGCGAGAACAAGGAGCAGGCCGAAGCCGCCATATTCAGCGGCTGCCTGAAATAGCTCGTTCTCAGCAGCATTTGGCTGGCGCGTCAAATTATCGTACGCCGGATCGCCAAGTTCCGGAAAAACCTCTTGGTACCGATCAACATAATCAGACCCAACGTAGTAGAAGCCACCAATTCCGCTTCCAAATGCTGGCCGGTCCTCGAACATCAATGCCGTGGTTGCCCAAATCTGAAGACGATCACGTGCGTTCTGAGGCATCGCGTCAATGCTGATCGTCGACGCGGCAAACAGCGCACTAACGACGATCGCCACCGACACGCCGCTTGCGAATATTCCTTTGAGTTGCCAAGAGAAACGTCGCCAGTGGACCAGCATCGCGAGAAAAACGAAAGCTATGCCTGCTGCCAGGCCTAGAAACTGAAGATTCGCGGTGGAGAATGCCACCAGGAATCCCAATCCGATCGAAGCAGCCAAGAAAAGTGCCCACCGACCGATCGGTGCCCGGCACCACAACGCAAATGAAAGGCCGGTTGCAAGCGTAACAAACTCCGCGGCGAAATTTTCGTTACCAAAGCCTAACTCCAGTACAGGATCGCCCGCGGCAACGAAAAGCCCCAGGTTTCCCGCGAGGGAAACGATCACGAAGCTCATCAGAATCTTGTCGATATCGCGTTCGGCCGTTATTCGCGCCAATACATAGAACGATAGGACGATGACGCCGAAGATCCCCTGCAACACAGCGGCTTTGATATCGGGAGACCAAATCGTGCTGAGCAACCCGTAGCCGACAATGCAGGCTACAACCACATCGAGTCCACGAACCCCACGCGGCGACAGAGCCGGCTTGAGGCAGCCGACCACAAGGAACGACGCCCAAACGAGAACAACCAGCGAGGCAACAAACCACTTTATTGCCTCAAATTCGTACGCAATAAGTAGCTTGAGCGGATCGTCTACAAGCTCATGTGCCTGGCGAAGGAACATGAAACTGACAACAGCCCATGACACTCCTACCAACATTGGCCAGGGCCAATGGGACGCAATCCCTGCCTTAGGAATCGAAATCTGCTTCCCTCCATCCATCTCCGATGCCCAAGTGACCAACCTCCATTCGGGGGATGTTCTCTTGGAAACTACCCGAACTTAGCCAAGAATGATAACGCCGCTCAAGCGCGAGCTGATCGTCGGCAAGTGGTTTCTCGCCCGTCCTTTTTTCATTCTTTGGCGGAATGGCTGGTCAAACGAAGGGACTTAATTGGAACTGGCCCCGACCGTGATCGAACGTCTTTCGTCCCGAAAGTGAGCCAGTCTTTTTTTGACTAAGAAGGCGTCGCGAGCACTTCCCCCCAACCCTCCGGTTTCTCCATCTTGCGATAAGGCAAGTCTTCCAGACGGATCGCAGACAATGAAGTCCAAGACTGTTTGTTGAGAAGCCGCGTGCGGTAGCCAATGCGACCAAAGACGGCGTCAATTTCTCGATAGTCGCATTGCGCGGGGACAACCACTTCGAGAATCAGGTCGGGCCGCCTTTTCGAAAGCTCTGTTGCGCCAGCGGCTATGATCTCCGCTTCAGAGCCTTCCGCGTCGATCTTGATCAAGCCCAGACCGCTCATCCCCTCAAGGGCTTCGTCGAGCGATAGTATCTTGACTGTTGTCGTCTCGGGCTTCTTTAGCGAAATGAATGACCCTAATAGTGACGATGAGGATGGCAATGCGTCGGCGGAGGCAGTGGGAACGTAAAGCGTTCCTTTTCCGGATTTCTCGCCGATCGCGGCTTCAAGGACTTCAATGCGAAGCTGGTTTAAGGCGACAATCTCTCTGAGCGCGTCAGCCGTCTTAGGCGTAGGCTCAAAAGCTCTGACAGATCCGGCTGGGTTTGCTGATGCGAACAACAACGCGTAATGACCCAGGTAGGCGCCGATATCGGCAAACCATGAATAGCGGTACGCGTTTTCCAGGACAAAACGTGAGGTTTGGGGCTCATAGCCCAGTGGGCCCTCCCAGTAGTATGTGCTAAAGATCGATGTTAGAGAGGGATCGGGGATCGTGACCGGACCGCCTGGGAACGGCACGACGATTGGGCCCTTCGTGGTAGTGCTGGTCAGCCAAGCTTTCACGCGTCTGGGTAATCGCTTAAATGTCCTTCGCCTTCCAGCTGGCGAAAACCGTACGACGGCACAGAGGACGGCAATAACTATCGAACGAATCACTAACGTTCCTTCCGGACTGTGTTCAGCACGAGTTATCCATTCTCCGGTACTTTTGGACTAACTCGTGGTGACGACGAACCAACCAACTCGTCTGAAGCCTCCGATCCGACTCGTTCGAGTTGCATTGCCGCCAAATATCTCACTATCTGCAATTGTCTCAGACGAATACGGCTCAGTGCGATCGCCAAAGACGTGATGATGCCGAAAAAAAGGAAAAAGACCACTAGCAGAACGGCGATCGGCTGGTAGACCACCCCAACCTGTGCAGCCAGCCAATCAACAAAGCTATCATTCAAGCTAAGGAAGCCTAGGACGACGAGTGCAGCCGACCACGGAAGGGACAGGTCCGATTGCAACCAGCCCCTCCGAACTAGCAACAGAAGGATAACCGCTAGTCCAAGGATGATTAGGAGCTTCGCCATGGCCTTCCCCCGATGAGATACGTCACGACGAGAACGGTAAACCTATAAACCATTCGCATGGCTTGGCCCATGCCGATGGTCGAAATGCCGTCAGCTCGATCCGCCTGCTTCACCGACATCGGCTTCATACTCAGCCCCTGCGACGCCGATAGAAGGATGATTTGCGGTTCAGGAAAACGCTCCAAGACAAATTGATTCAGGCGACCAACCGCTTCCGGTCCGAACGCAAGGAACCCCGAGTTAACATCGCGCGGCGACTTCCCACGCGTCACGAGGCGGCAGACCATAGAAAAGTAAGCTTTCGGTACCCGCGCGGCTATCCCACGCAAACCGGACGAACCAGCATTCATACGTTCACCAACGACGAGATCCGCTTCGCCTGATAGAATCGGTCGGACCAGATCAATAATCTGCTCTGGCGGGTGCTGACCGTCGGCGTCCACACGCACTACACCAGCGAACCCCCGGCTCAGCGCAAAGTCGAACGCAACGTGTGTCGCGACACCGAGTCCAAAATTGCCCGGTAGGCGTACTAAATAGGTGTTGTCGCTTGGGGCAACAGGTTGGATTGAGCCGTCGTCCACAACCAGAACAACGAAGCCCTCACCCAAACGCCTAATCCGCCGAATTAGGTCCGGTAGCGCTGCATGGTCATTATATGTCGGCAGAAAAACCAAGACGCGAGAGGCGTCGATATGCTCGATCTCGTCCGTCATGCAATATCCAGTCGGTCTTGACTTCCTATTGTCGATTGTGGAGGCTCCCATCTTACTGCTGGTTACCTCACCCGCAGTGCGGAAGCATGCGCTACTCGTGAAGTTGCAGCAAGTCTAGCCAACAGCGATTTGTGATTCCTCGCCGCCATATACTCGCCGCTGTTGATGCTCACTCCTTACCTTTCATCTCTTCCTAAGGATCGGTCCATGCGTCTGCCTCTCGTCGTCGACGGCTACTCAATCAGCAACGACTCAGATTGCTACGTGATCGCAGAGATTGGGCACAATCATCAGGGAGACGTCGCCAAGGCGAGAGATCTTTTTGATGCCGCCAAGCAGGCTGGCGCCCATGCGGTAAAACTGCAGAAACGTGACAATCGAGCGATGTACGCACCCGATATCTACAATAGTCGGTACGACAACCGTAATAGTTTTGGCGCTACCTACGGTGAGCACCGAGAGTTCTTGGAATTCGACAGAAGCGAATATCAAGAACTTGTCGAATATGCTCGAGACATCGGAATAACGCTCTTCGCGACGGCATTCGATCCGGCGAGCGCCGACTTCCTATCCGAACTCGACATGCCGGCCTACAAAATCGCGTCCGGTGATATAGATAATCTGCCGCTGCTGAAACACGTCGCAAAGATCGGAAAACCAACGTTCGTTTCGACCGGCGGGGCCACAATGGACGAGGTGCAAACGGCTTACGACACGATCATGCCAATAAACCAACAGCTCTGTATCATGCAGTGTACCTCGGGGTACCCAACTGAGGTCGACGAACTGAATCTACGCGTTGTCGAAACCTACCGGCAGCAGTTTCCGGATATTCAAATTGGTCTTTCGATGCATGACAACGGCATTTCGATGCCCATCGCCGGACTGATGTTGGGGGCTGCAGCGATTGAGAAACACTTCACGCTCAATCGGTCCTGGCGAGGCACGGATCAAGCTTTCTCGCTGGAGCCAAGCGGACTTCGGCGAATGGTTCGCGACCTTAAGCGAACGCGAATGGCGATGGGCGATGGCCAGAAGAGACCACTTGAAAGCGAGAAAGAACCTCTGAAGAAGCAAAAAAAGAGCATAACCGCGGCGCGGTCATTGCCCGCTGGGCACATAGTCGCCCCCTCCGACCTAGCGTACCAGATTATCGGAACGGGACTGCCTCCTGGCGAGGCGTCCAAAATTGTCGGGTCGGTACTCATTCGAAACATTGAAATCGGGACGACGATTTCATTTGATGACCTGGCTTCATCGTGAGTCAGCGATGATCTCGGTTCAATACTATTATTCGGCATGCGTCGCGATAGAGACCAGCGATGTAAGACTATTGTGCGATCCGTGGTTCACCGACGGAATTTATGACGGTAGCTGGTTCGTCTTTCCACGTTTCGAAAACCCAATTGAAGTGATCGGACCATGCGATTTCATCTACGTGTCTCACATCCACCCCGATCACTACGACCCGGTGTTCCTCAAGGCGTACCTCAGCAAGTTCCCTAAGGCGCAGATTCTAATTGGCGGGTTTAACCCGAACTATTTGCAACGAAAGATCGCATCTGACGGACTTGAGTGTAGGGTCTTTGATGAGGAGGTCGTCGGCCAAACGACTCTCAAAGTATTCCTACATGACCCTGGGAACTCCTCCGAAATTGATTCGGCGCTCGCAGTTCGTTACGCGGGTCACCACGTGGTCAACCTAAACGACAACCTTTTTAGCTCCGACCTAGCGACCCGCATCATTGAGTTCACGGGGCGCCCCGAGATACTCCTGTTGGGCTACACAGGCGCCGGCGAGTACCCGCACACCTACTCCAACGACCGCGAATACCTTGAGGCTCGGGCTCTCGAAAAGAAAGAACGGTTCTTTCAACAGTATCGGCGCTACGACAAATTTTTTGGTGCGAGGGTGAATATCCCATTCGCGGGCAAATACGTGCTAGGCGGTCATTTACAAAATTTGAACGATTATCGAGGTGTGGCTGATGCGACCGAAGTGCTCGCATTTGACCCGAAGGCAGTCGTTCTTTCGGACTTCGGTGCAGGAAGGATTGATACGAAGGATCTTCGGCCCACTGCGGAGCGGACGACGCCCTACGACAGAGCAGAAAGGGATGCGTTTCTCGCTACGACCACTCACCACCTGATGGACTACGAGATCCAGTTTGGAGGGTTGCCACAGATAGCGGCTCGGACCGCCTTGCGGCGCCTGCTGCCCAAGGCCTACAAGAATGCGGTGCGACGCTCGCTCTGCACCTCGGACTACTGGTTCTACATATCGCTCGGCAAAGACCTGTGGTTCGAAATGAATGCAAACCACGCACAGCCGGAATGCAGTTTCTCAGATCACGCCCCCGACAAATCTCCCCGATCAGAGGTGCTCCTGGACCTTAGATATTTGTTTGGACTGATCACCACGGTCTTTCATTGGAACAATGCACAAGCCGGGAGCCAACTAGTTACACGGCGCTACCCTGACGTGTACGTTCGGCAAGCCGACGCATTTCTCTCCTTTTTCCACGTTTAGGACAGGCCATGTTCGATTACGCTCTACGGCCCGGCGCTTCTCATGAGGAGTACGTTGAATTTGCCCGCCATCAAACGACCGCAGAGTGGGGGGGGTACCGAATGTTCGACGGCACCTATTCCCACATGCAACAGATTCCTGAGGAATTTGCTTCTTGGCTCGTGAGGCTGCAGGAACTAGCAACTACAGGGCAAGTTTTGCGACCGAGCCGGTTTCTGGAAATCGGATTCGCTACTGGCGCGACGAACACCGTGCTCAACAAGATTTTCGACTTCAAAAGTATCGTGGCCGTAGACTCACTCGAAGCAGAAGTCAGCGCTGCAGCGTTCAAGGCGGGCCTGCGATTTAAGAACCTCGCCCTCATTTGCCGGTCATCTCAAGACGAAGAAACTGCAAGTGTGGTTCGCACATTGGGACCCTATGACCTAGCTTTCATAGACGGCGATCACAGCTATATGGGCGCCCGGACCGACTTCGTTACCTACAAGGAAATGGTGGAACCAGGCGGGCTTGTCGTTTTGCACAACATCGCTGACCACACCGAGGTTCACATGCTATGGGCCGAGATCGTGGAGGGCCGTTTTGGCCCCCTCGAAGTCGAAACATTCGTTTGTGAAAAGTGGCCAATGCGTGCAGGCATCGGCCTGGTCCGAATCCCAAGGGACTAATCCAATCGAGGCCGATCCATTCTTTAGCGTCCGTGACCGCGTTATAACAATCACTGGTGGCCTGGGGCAGCTAGGCCAAGCGTTTGCCAAGGCGCTGGTCGAACGAGGGGCACGGGTTGCGCTTCTCGACATCGATGCAGAACGAGGGCGGCTCGCGCGCACGCTTCTGCTAGCCGAAAGAGAGAGGCAATTAATATTGGTCTCCGGAAACGTTACTGACAAGGCGTCTGTCGCGAACAGCGTGGCAACGATCACCGACGCATTGGGTACGCCCTATGGTCTGTTGAACTGCGCGGCGATTGACGCGCCACCCAACGCACCAGTCGAAGACAACGGCCCCTTCGAGACGTACTCCGAATCGAGCTGGGATCGCGTCATGGACGTCAACGTCAAGGGCGCTTTCCTTTGCTGTCAGGCTTTTGGCAAGTCGATGGCGGACGCCAAGCAGGGAACCATCGTAAACATCGCATCGATCTACGGGCTCCTGGCCCCTGACCAATCGATTTACGAATATCGTCGGGCGAGGGGTGAGACATTCTATAAACCGGCGGCATATTCGGCCTCCAAGTCAGCCATCTACAACCTAACTCGCTACTTGGCGGTGTACTGGGCAAAGAAAAACGTTCGCGTCAACACTGCCACGTTCTCCGGTGTGTTTGCTGATCAGGATGCCGAGTTTCTAGAAGCTTACAATCGCCGAATCCCGATTGGTCGGATGGCTTTGCCTGATGACTTCTGTGCAGGCATCCTATTCCTGATGTCGGATGGCTCCCGCTATATGACGGGATCGAATCTGACGATCGACGGCGGTTGGACCGCGATTTGAGGAGAGAGTATGTCCGACGATGAAATTTACGGCGCGCTAACGAAAATTTTTCGCGAAGTTTTTGACGACGACTCAATCAATGTCCACGCCGGTCTAAGCGCAAATGACATCGAAGAGTGGGACAGTCTTTCCCACATTCGGCTTGTTGTCGCTGCCGAGATGGCCTTTGGCGTCAAATACACATCGCTGGAGCTTGACACGCTAAAAAATGTTGGAGATCTGGTGAATCTGACTCAAGCAAAGAAGAACGCTAGCGGCGAATGAGCCCGGTCGGGCCCCAAGAGGGTGATAGCGTTGAGCTTGAATTCACCGTCACACAAGACGAAATGGAGCGCTATCGCGATCTCTCCGGCGACACCAACCCGATGCACTGGGACCGCACATTTGCCAAGGAGCGCGGGATGGAAGGACCCGTTGTTTACGGAGGTTTGCTTGTGGCGCAGGTGTCTCGCCTTATTGGGGGGCATTTGCCCGGACCCGGCGCGGTCATTGCATCAATGAATCTGGGCTTTCATAGCCCCCTCTACGTCAACCAGTCGGCCACATTGACCGCAACGGTTGGCCGTGTTTCGGCCGCCACCCACTCACTCGAAATAGGTCTAGTCGCGCGTCGCGTGGAGAACATCATATTTCGCGGTTCGGCGTTGGTGGTAACGCCATGAACGGAATACTGATCACGGGCGGATCCGGCGGCCTCGGAGGCGAACTAGCAAAATCGATCGCACGTCACGGGTATGTTCCGATCATATGCTTCAAAAACAATGAGGCGAGCGCTCGAACGATCGCCGCGCAAAGCAACGGTATTGCGATCAAATTGGACCTATCGGATCACGCTGACATTGAACGCTGCATAAGCGAACTCGAGAATGTACCCAGCGAACCTTGTGCAGTGGTTGCAGCAGCCTCACCATCGTTGTCCCTACAAGCGTTTGGCCAGGCCACATCGGACGACATGCGCGCTCAATTCGAAGTGCAGGTCATCGGCCATCACCGACTGATGTCGGCAGTCATTAGAAAGTGGCTCAAGCGGAGAAAAACGGGGGTCCTAGGAGCTGTTTTGTCGGCTGGTATGGGCGACGGGCATAAGGCAGCTCTCAAGAACGCGCCAGCTTACATTGTAGCAAAATATGGGCTGCAAGGGCTCCTCGCCGCGGCGAAGGCCGATCACCCGTGGCTGCACACATTGGTCACCAGCCCAGGCTTCTTGGATACCGCCATGCTAGAAGGCCTCGGAAGCACTCTTGTTGAGCACCTGAAGGCCCAGGGTCTCGTTCAGCCTCCTCAGCAAGTCGCTGAGGAGTTCGCGGTGTCCATCGCCACTGCACTACAGCGCACCGAGCCACATACGTGACAGGTGCTGGGCGAATACGCTGGCTACCGGAGCCACCTTCCGACCTTGCAAACCAATTTCGCGAAGCACGGACGGGCGATGACTTGATGCGTCTCTGCCAATACGACCTCAACGAGAGTCAGTTGAGAAGACTGGCAAAGGCACGCCAAAGACTGGTAGGCCAAAGCGTGGATCTTAGTCCTTTGTCGCCTTTCCGTCTCGGCATGCTGTGGAATGGGACCAGCGACCTAATAAGCCCGATTCTCGAGGCAACGGGACTTTGCTACGGTGTCTCTATCGAGGTATTCCCATCCTCATACAACAACCTGCTTGCGGTTGCTTCGGGTGCGCGGCCGGATCTTCCGCTTGACCAACTCGACGCAATTCTTGTTGCTTTCGACCATCGATTGCCGCCTTTTCCGGCGACGGCAGCGCGCGCTACCGACGAAGAGGCCGAGGTTCAGAGCAAGACAATGCTCAATCAGATCATCCAATCGATCGAAACACAATTCGAGGGAAGCATCATTTTTCAGAGCATGCCCTGTCCACCGGATCGCGTGTTTGGAAGCCTTGACTCCGCCCAGCAAGGGTCTCTCCGGCAGGTGGTTGTGGCTTTTAATGCAGAGCTTGCGGACAGAGTACGGGGGTCGAATCACGTTCTATTCGACATAGCCGGGCTGGCGGAACGGGTTGGCCTCGAACAGTGGTTTGACCCAGCTCTGTGGCACGCGGCAAAGCTGCCCTTCGCACAAAACCTAGCCCCCCTCTATGGACACTATCTTGGACGCATCCTCGGAGCGCTTCGTGGCAAATCTAGAAAGTGCTTGGTACTCGACCTCGACAACACGATCTGGGGCGGTGTCGTCGGCGATGACGGCGTCGAGGGCATTCGTGTCGGTGAAGGAGACGCCATAGGTGAGGCGCATCTCGAACTTCAACGAACAGCGCTGCAGCTGCGCAGTCGTGGCGTCGTGCTAGCGGTCTGTTCAAAGAACAACGAGGACGTTGCCCGTGAACCCTTCCGGACACACCCGGACATGCTTTTACGGGAAGATGACATTGCCGTGTTCCAGGCGAACTGGATTGATAAGGCAGCCAACATGCGAGCCATTGCCGATATGCTCGGTGTCGGCATCGACTCGCTCGTTTTGATGGACGACAACCCGGCGGAGCGGGCTCAGGTTCGTGTCGAGGAACCCACCGTTGCCGTGCCTGAACTGCCCGATGATCCGGCGCTATACAGCCGAACGCTCCTGGAAGCCGGGTACTTCGAGACGGTTTCGTTCACCTCGGACGACAAGAAAAGAGCAGGCCAGTATCAAGCCAATACGCAGCGGCGGGTGCTGCTGGAATCCTCGTCCGATCAGTATTCATTTCTGCAGTCCATGGAAATGGTGATTGAATTTGCTCCGTTCGATGAGATCGGTCTTTCACGGATCACACAACTGATCAACAAATCCAACCAGTTCAACCTTACGACCCAGCGCTATACCGAACGCGAAGTCCTCGGAATGTCCCAGGATTCGAACCTCCTAACTCTGCAGATCAGGCTCAACGACAAGTTCGGCGACAACGGGATGATCTCCGTCGTGATTTGCCGCCGCGAAGAAGAAGCGGGCTGCTGGTCCATCGACACGTGGCTCATGAGCTGCCGTGTGCTTAACCGAAGGGTGGAAGAGGCCGTCTTGGATCAGCTCGTTTTGCAACTCTTGAACCGCGGTGGCAAAACGCTGATTGGTATTTATAAGCCGAGCGGCCGCAACGAATTGGTGAGAGATCACTACGAGAATCTGGGTTTCAATAAGATCGAGGCCTATGGCAACAGCCAGGATCACGACACCTTCTGGAGGCTCGACCTAGCAGCTCACGAAGAGCGCCAGCCTCCAATGTCCGTTGTAGTCCGCGACGTATCATCCACGGCTGCCGTTGCTTAGGGCGGCTCGCATCCCGACTTTGGCCGCCACATGATCATTCTTAGCTATGAATTTTTTGCATTCATTGCCCTGTCCTTGGCAGCGGTTCGCTTTGTTAGCGGGACGTGGCTGGCCAGCTGCCTGCTCATCCTCAATTTGGCCTTTCTCTGGACGATCAATCCCGGATTTCAAACGGTAATCCTCCTAACACTGGTCGGATCCCTCTACAGCGCCGCTACGATGCGTAGATGGACAAGTGCTGGTCCACGCGCCGCCTGGATCGTTGTCGCCGCATCGATCTATGCGTTTGTCGCTCTAAAGGGATACGATTTCGTTCCGGGCGCAATGCTAGCTGTCGAACTGCCCGTCGCTGTAGGGCTATCCTATGTGGTGTTCCGGGCACTTCAGGTCACGATCGACTCAATTACGGGTGACTATGACGGTCGGCTCCCAATTGTAAGCTATCTAAACCACTCATTCGGCCTTCTATTGCTACACTCCGGTCCGATACAGCGGTACCAAGACTATAAAGACCAGGAAGCCGACCTAGCTCACACGGCTCGGCCTGATCAAGAGGTCGCCTCCAAAGCACTGCTCCGAACGACGACAGGCTACGTTAAAGTCGTAATCCTCGGCGGTATCCTCTTTTCACTTTTTGAAGCGGCCGTGGCGCGAACCGACGGAGCTGGCCTTCGCACGACGGTCTTCTTTGCGGCGGCAACTTATCTGTATCTCGGCTACCTTTACGTAACGTTTTCGGGCCACATGGACATCATCCTGGGCCTTGGCCGCCTCATTGGTTTTCGCTATCCAGAAAACTTCGACCGGCCATGGAGAGCAACAAACTTTCTCGACATTTGGCGGCGATGGCACATGACCTTGGGTGCCTGGTTTCGAGTTTACGTGTTTAACACCATGGCAAAAGCGCTATTGTCAGCAAGAATAACCGCGCGACTACCCAAATGGGCAATTCGAGTGGCCCCGGTCTCGATCGCGTCCCTGGCTACATTCTTTCTTCTGGGCCTCTGGCATGGCGTTGGCCTCGAGTTTGTCTTCATGGCCAGCGTCATGGGGATTTCCGCCGTAACCGTGATGATTTGGGGCGATGCATTTCCGAGAGTGATCGGTAAGAAGCGCGCAAAATCTGTCCAGCATTCGCTTTTGTACAGGCTTTCAGGTGCGTCGCTTGCGTTTTGCGCACTGGCTGTTGCGATCTCAGCTTTCTGGCTCGATCTTGCCGAACTCCAAGCAGCGCACGACACCATGGGCACCACTGGCACATTTCTCGCGATAGCGATCCTTGTCGCAATGTTCCTTCCCACGATAGCCGCCCTGCTCTTACGCGATACGATCATGGATCGCATTGCAGCTTTGGCCGCGGGCCTTTCGGGAATTCGAGCTATGCGACAGTGCTTTGCCGGCATTCAAATCGCTGTCGTCGTATTGTTCGTGTTCTTAGTACCTACCGATCAACTGACTTTCGTGTACGAAGGATTTTGATTTGACCGTTGCGCTTTTTCGCGTTGCATTCTTTGCGATCGCAAGTTTAGGGGTCCTATATGGCGTAATCGCGATGTGGTCGGGCGCCATTTCCTATTGCGCGCCAACCACACATGTTGACACGCATGCCCTCCCCGAGGAGCGCGCGGAACTCGCTGGGTGCGCCCTCAACAGCGAATCGAAACTTGCGGTCTTCGGCCTTGACAGCCTTGGTAGAGACAAGCCCGCCATTGTTTTCTTGGGTTCATCGAACGCTCGCGATACCTTCTTCTCAATTGCCGGGAAGCACGATGACATCACCATCCACAACATCGGGTTGTCTGGCAGTAATTTCAGCCAAATCGACGATTTGATCCCCCATATTCTCGCCGCTAGACCTGACGGTCGGCGACGCGACACCATCATTGTCATAGGTATCTCTCCGGCAAACTTCACGCCAATATCTATCAGGTGGAACGGGGGCCCCTCGCCGGTACGCACCGAGGGGCGGCGCATGTCACTTCTCTTGGAACCAGGGCATGGTTTGTTTGACATCCTACCGAGTTCGACTGTTATGGCCGTCAAAAGAGCCGCAAAGCCCCTCTTCGAATTGTCGGCACAAGTCACCCACGGACTGGACCGGGTCAGAATCCGGCTCGGTGCCGTGCGCAATACTGTCGGCCTAGCCGCAGATGATGAGTTTGAGGACGAACGGCAAACCGGCGATACCGATCTTGAGGCTTACCGTGCATCGCACGTTGCACAGATGCTGGACCGTGTTGGGCGCGACACGACGCTGCCCGCAGAACAGGTCCGGGCACTGGACAGTGTTGTGGCGGCAATCCAAGCCGGTGACGCAAAAGTATTGCTTGTTTCAATGCCTATAGCGGACTGGTTCATGCAGAGCGTCCCCTGGTCAATGGACTATGTTGCACTCATTCGGAACTATCAAAACGAACCCACGATCCCGGTTCTCATCCTTGATGATCTCGTGGACGATGGTGAGATTGAGGCGCGATCCTATCCAAAAAAAGGATTCGCAGAACGTTGGGCCAAGCAGGTCCTTTCCAGAGCATTAGCAGTACTTGGTTCGCCAAGTTAGTTTTGCACCCACCGAAGCAACACTTCTCTGAGGTCAAATGAACACCAAGAGTACCTACGTCCCAGCTCGCGAGATCACGCGCGTCCTCGGGCAAATCAACGACCCTATCGGTCGCGCATCCCTATTTGCGCAGATGTGTCGCATTAACACGCTTCACATGATCGCGACAGCCGGCTCGGGCCATATAGGAACATCGTTTTCGAGCCTGGATATCGTTAGCTGGATCTATCTAACCGAGCTCGCGCGTACGAAGGGGACTGAACCGACAATCTACTATTCCTCCAAAGGACACGACGCTCCAGCGCTATACGCCGTGCTCGCGGGCCTCGGTCACTTGGAGTTTGATCTGATCCATCAGCTCCGGCGGATCGGCGGCCTTCCCGGGCACCCCGACACCGCGACCCCCGGAATCTGGACGAACACAGGCTCCCTCGGCATGGGGATATCAAAGGCGAAAGGGTTTGCAAAATCTGCGCGCCTACGAGGCAACGTCCGCGAAATCATCGTTATGACAGGGGACGGCGAACTTCAGGAGGGTCAGTTGTGGGAATCACTTGCCAGCGCTGCCCGGGATGGCTACGCCGAGATTACCCTCGTCGTGGACCACAATAAGCTTCAATCGGATACCTTTGTGACCAGTATCTTGTCGCTCGGCGACTTGGAGGCGAAGTTCAACGCGTTCGGGTGGTCCTCCCTACGGTGCGATGGACACGACTTCGCCAGCCTATTTAACGCGTTCGCTCAGGCTCGAGCCGCAGATACCCCAACAGCAATCATCGCTGATACCGTCAAGGGGAAGGGCGTAACATTTATGGAACCCACCAACCTCTCGGAGGACTCACTTTACGCCTATCACAGTGGCGCCCCTTCGCCCAACGATCGGGAAAACGCTCTTGGCGAGTTGTTGCAAAACCTGCAGGCTCTCTCGCGACAGTACAACTTGCCAGTGCCCTCGACAGAGTCCGCCGCGCTTGGTCAGCCGACAAGGTCCCCGGCGGCCAAATACTTGGAGAACCTGCCAGAGGCTTACGGGCAAGCGCTTTGCAAACGCGCGTCCGCTAACCGACAGATCGTCGCACTTGACGCCGATCTCCATGTCGATACTGGACTGCTACCGTTCAAGACTGAGTTTAGCGATCGCTTTATCGAATGTGGAATTGCCGAACAGGACATGGTGTCCCAAGCCGGCGCGCTCGCTCTTGAAGGTCACCTGCCTTTTGTCCATTCGTTTGCGTGCTTTCTTTCTGCTCGACCCAACGAACAAATATACAACAACGCGTCTGAGCGAACGAAGATCGTCTATGTTGGTTCGCTTGCTGGCATCCTTCCGGCAGGACCGGGACACTCCCACCAAGCCGTTCGTGACATTGCTTCCTTGAGAGGCGTTCCCGATCTGACCATGGTGCAGCCTTGTTGTGTCGAGGAGTTGGAACGTGCAGTCCAATGGATTGACGGCGGCGAGTCGAAAAGCGTCTACCTCCGCCTGACATCAGGAAACCGAGAGCGATCCTTCGAGTTTCCAACCAGCCAGCCCTTCGAGCTTGGCAAAGGAACGCTCATCAAAGACGGTAGCGATGCCGTCATATTTGCGTATGGCTCAACTCTCCTCGAACAAGCCTACCGAGCCGCGACGGAGTTAGACACGCGCGGAATAAGAGTGAAGTTGATCAACTTGCCCTGGCTAAACCGCATCGACCGAGATTGGCTCGCAGCGACCGTTGACGATGCCCAACTCGTCGTGACGATAGATGACCACTATGTTGACGGTGGCCAGGGTGAAATGATTGCTGCGAATTTGGCACACGTTGCGCCTCGCAGAATCCTCCACTTCGGGATCGAGTCGCTGCCTGCCTGCGGAACCGATGGCGAGGTCCTTGCCCACCACATGCTGGACTCCAACAGCATCGCGGCACGGCTCCATGATGCCTTCGGCAGCTAGCAACCAACAATGAGTCGAGTCCTCTTTTTTCCTCATCCGCCTCGACACGACTATTTCGTGCGTTTGTTGACCGAGTTTCGAGACGCGGGCTGGCAGATAGGCGTCGTAGCGCCGTTTGAGAGTCGACGAGCTTTCCAGGCAATTACGAAAGAGCTGTCTTTCTTCCCAACGCCAAACTTTGCAGCCCCCAATGAAGTCGACTGGGACCCCGATGTTCGCCGCAAAACGATTGAAACAATAAAGCAAGCCGAACGGGTTTCCGGCCTCCCTGTCAGCAGGGTCATCTTGACGGGTGAGCGGGACATCGGTCGACGGTTTAGTCAGCAGAACTACCACTGGCCCCGCAATGCGCTAGAACGTTATGCGGGCCGTTCTGAAGAAAACCTCGAGTCCGTCATTATTCGAATATTCCATTTCGCAAGGACGCTTCAGGACGAATTCGCGCCGGACGCCGTGGTGTCGGGTCTAATTGCCGAACCGTTGAAACTGGCCACCTACATGTATGGTCGCGTGAGGGGCATTCCTTTCGCAATGAATCGTCTCTCAAAGATCCACGACAACCGGTTCTACTGGACGACTGGTCTACAAATGCTCAACGACGATGCAGCGGAGTTGTGCGAAACGTACCTCGTGGATAGACGTGAGGCTTCGCCGCAAGCCAAAGATTTGATCAACGCGTTTCGCGATACGCCAAAAACGGTGCAGTACATATCGGAGAACTGGCGCAATCTTGCATCATCGTGGCGCACGGCTCACACCGACTTTGTCTCAATGACCAAGGCACGGTTGGCATACACCCTGAAACGACGGACCGGTGTGACCCCGAAACCACCCATCGCCCACCTGCTGCATTTCTATCGGTCCGAGTACCTACGGTGGCGGCAGCGGCACTTGTATCTGAGTCTTGAAGCGGCGGAGCTGGCAAAAACGCAATATGTTTACTTGGCCTTACACAAAGAACCTGAGTTAGCGCTGAACCATCTTGCGCCAGAATTCCACGATCAACTTGGGTTCATTCGATTGCTCAGCCGCGCTCTGCCGTTTGGCTGGAAGCTTCTTGTTAGAGAGCATCGATTCAATATCGGTCGACGCTCCGGCGATTATTACAGGAGCGTTACATCTCTACCGTCCGTTCGATTGCTCTCCCCGCTCGACTCACAGTTCAAATATATCAAGAACGCTGGATTGGTCGTTACCGACAATGGGTCGACCGGATGGGAGGCTCTGATGCTGCGCCGGCCTGTTGTTGTCACCACCCGAAGTTTCTATTCGAGTTGCGGCCTCACGCCATGCCTCGCCGCACCGGCTGCACTCATGGATTTCGTCGGCAATCCGACTGCTCAAGTCGATCCGAATGAAGACAAGGAGCATGATCGCAAACTCGCCAACATGATCGATGCGGAGTGGGAAACGACAGAGTCAATCGATACCAATTCGTCGGGGCAAATTGAGGCACTTGTAAGGTTCCTCGCAAGAGAGACCAAGAAGAAGTCCTATGCCTGACGATTCAACAAAAAAGTTCAACTTCGATTGCCAGCCCAGCGTACCAAAAGAGGAAATTCTTACGGCATTGCGTGAATATGGCGCGGTTGGGCTTCGTAACCTGTTTGGCACGAAGGTTGTTCTTGCGCTCACTGACGCCGCGCATCGCCTCTTAGAGGAACCAAATATTTCTGGCAATTTTGGTTACATTCGGCCGGACTACCCGAAAAAAGTCGTCGACCCCTTTCAGATCGACGAGGTCGGTGCAGCCGTCTGCCTCAACGACGAGCTAACGGACCTCGTGGAATCCTACATGGGTGCTGACTGCGTTCTCTCGGAGGCCTTCATCAAGCTTGATCGAGCAACGCCTTACGTATACTTCCCCCTTCACACCGACTACGCCGTCGGAACCCAGCGTCATAAAAACGCACCAGTCGTGACGTCGGCCATGCTAAGTCAGAAACTCGGAGTGGGAGCGGCCGTGTATCTTGAGGACTGCTCGTCCGGAGCGTTCGTCTACGGGCTTGGCACCCATGAACTGGGAGCACCCTATGGCCAAGACGCCGCCGACTATCCGAAAGGCTATTTGGAGAAAAACGTTCTGCCCCGTTTGCACCGGTTCGACGGTAAAGCTGGTGACGTCGTGCTATTTGACGATCGAGGATTTCACGGGCCGGACCAGCCCGCTCAGCAAAACCGTTTGTGCCTGCTTCTTGACTGGACGAATGTCGAAGCATGGGGTGGTCCGGTGCAGGTGAAGCCCTTCTCTTTGTGGACGACGGACATTGCTCGGCTCACGCCCCGGCAGCTCAGGGTGGCAGGCGTTGGGGCCCAACCGTTTGGGCCCGCCACCGAATACCACTTCCATCGACGGTTTAAGGAGGATCGGCCGTTGGCCTATTCGTTGGCCCGCCTAGTAATTAATACTGCCTTCGTCCCACAACATTTGCGCGCGACACTGCGGTCCAAGCTGCGCGCTCGACGATAGAAGAGGCAGTTTAGCATGGCCAACCCGCCAACTCCGCAAGAGGCCCATTAGCGTGCCGCGCAGCCTAGCGGTGATCCCGGCGAGATCCGGATCGAAACGCCTGCCTGGAAAGAACACCAGGTCCATCGCCGGACGCCCGATGATTGCCTGGACCATTCGCGCGGCATTGGCCGCAGAGCTGCTAACCGACCACGTCGTCTCGACCAACGATGAATCCATAAGGCAAGTAGCGTTGGATCACGGCGCTCACGCGCCATTCCTGAGGCCAGCAAACCTGGCAACAGATGAGGTCCGCAACATTGATGTCTGCCTCCATGCACTTGCCTACATGGAGAACGAAGCAGGCAGGCAATATGACATGGTCATTCTCTTGCAACCTACCTGCCCTATTCGCAATCCTAAACACATCACGGATGCAATAGAGCTGCTGGATGCCTCGCCACTACAAACGTTGGCGAGCGTATCGGGGCCATACCGAAAGCGAGACCCCATTCTTAAGTCCATAAGGCAGGGAGTCCTTGAGAACTACGAAGACGACGACAGCGCACACGAACGCAAACCGTTCTGGATGTACAACGCGTCGATCTACGCGACCAAGCGAGACTACCTTATATCCGAGCGCTCGCTCATCTCACCCTACCAAGTACCCCTTGAAATGGACGCGCTTCATTCAATTGACGTCGACGTCCTCGATGACGCAATTATTGCCGAGGCAGCCCTGCGTTTTCTGGAGAAAGAATCATGAAAACAAGACCCCTGGAAGGCGTGATCCCGGTTGTCGTTACTCCATTCGATTCGGCCGGATCAGTGGACGAACTCGCTCTGGAGCGGCTTATCGAGTTTCTTGTCGAAAAGAGCATCGGTGGAATGTGGGTTTTGGGGACCGGCAGCGAAGACATGAATTTGACCTACAAAAAGCGGTTGTTGGTCGCGCGCACCGTCTCAAGAGTGAACGCCGGTCGGAAGCCGTTGATCCTCGGCGCTGGATTCTTCTGTATGGAAGATAGCCTGTCGTTCATGGAGGACACGGCAGATCTACAAGTCGACGCCTATCATGCCATGCCTTATCACCCGCTGTATTCACTTGACCGACTAGCCTGGCACTACGAAAAGCTTGCGGACGCGGCGCCGAAACCGCTGTGGCTCTATACAAGCGCGAACTGGTGTCGCCATGTTCCGCCAGCAGCAGTACTCGCGTTAAAGGATCACCCCAATGTTGCCGGCATAAAATTCAGCTCATCCAATGCGACAGACTGCAGCAAGATTATCGAAGCGCGCTCGGAGGATTTTCAGGTTGTGACGGCCGTTGCGACGCAGTTCCTTTCTTGCCTCGCGTGGGGAACGGGAGGGCACACCAGTTCAATAGCTAGCGCACTCCCAGAGCCGATGATCGCCATCTATGATGCCTACACCGATGGCAGGCTGGACGAGGCACGCTCATTACAGTTCGCATTTAACCGGTTCCTCGGATCGCTGCCGCGGTCGTTGGGCGCGGACAACTTTCTAAAATCGGCGGAAGAAAAGTACATCCTGAACCTTCGAGGAATCTGCGAGAAATATACGTCAGACTACTACCGGGATGCGAACGACGAGGAGTGCGCGTCCATTCGAAAGTCTCTAGCTGACTTCGGCTTTTCCTTTAGCGGGAAGGCCTAAATAATGGCAAACATGAACCGCTCGTGGTTCACCGACCGGAAAAACTGGTGGCGCGTTTGGATGCAGTACCGAGCGCGCAAAGGTTGGGGCATTCGATGGTCCGACGCCCACCGATGCTGGATCGCCACGCGTCCAATCGGTGATGCATCGGGCTTTCTCGCAGTGAGATCTTTCCGCGAGCTTCGTCGCTGGCGCGATCTTGACCAACAAGCAGGCGGCCCGAATCTGGTTTTTGAAACAATAAGGAAGGCACCCAAGCTTGATACATTCATGGACGTTGGCGCATCAAACGGCATCTTTGGTTTTGCCGCCCACTTTATGCACCAATGTAAGACCATCTTTATCGAGCCCTATCCGGCCAGCATAGAAAGCATACTGACAACAATCGATGCCGGCGCCGACCTCGGGTTGCAACAGCACAATTTCGAGGTGCTGCAGGGTGGAGTTGGGTCATCCAATGCCTATGGGAAACTCTATCTATATGGACCGCCGAAAGCCGGGGAAACAAAGAACGCATTTCTCGACCCAAATCAGTATGTTGCGGACGGGCGTCACCAGGCAACTCCAAGGACAAGCTTGTGGCTGTATGGATCGTCGCTCGATTGGTTCATTGAAAACTGCGGGTTAGACGCGCCAACCCTAATCAAAGTAGATATCGACGGCGCTGAAGCCGCATTCGTGCGAGGCGCAAAAGGGACTCTCCGACAGCGCAGCGTCGACGCTTGGATTATCGAACTCAATGGCGAAGAAAACCGCAACGAAGTCTGTCGCGTGATGGCTGATGCAGGATATGAACAACTTGCTCACCAAATCCACTACGAGGGTAGCGACTTCGTGACCGGTGACTGGCTGTTCGTTCGCGATGACCTGTCTGATATATGGCGCAATTCAGTTGATTTTAGTCCGTGGCAATAAGATGTGCGGTGTCCTAGCTCTATTCCTCAACCGCCCACTCACTGAGACGGACATAAGATCGGCCCGGACGGCAACTCAGGCATTGGCCCACAGAGGGCCGGACGATTTCGGGGAATGG
This sequence comes from Alphaproteobacteria bacterium, assembly GCA_038121105.1. Lineage (GTDB taxonomy): Bacteria > Pseudomonadota > Alphaproteobacteria > SHVP01 > SHVP01 > CALJDF01. The sequence continues at coordinate 25,375 of JAYONB010000007.1, forward strand.
ATGGATGAGGAGGGGGGCGTCTACTTGGGGCATCGTCGCCTGGCGATCATTGACCCTCATCCGCGCAGCCGTCAGCCGATGAGCGCCAACGGTTTGGTGATTTCATTCAACGGGGAGATCTACAATTTTCGGCAGCTACGGCAGCAACTTCTCGAACGGAACGTGGAAGGTCTACGAACCGATGGCGACACCGAGATTCTCGTTCGCGCATTATCAACTTGGGGCCTGTCGGAAACCCTGGATCGAATTGACGGGATGTTTGCGTTTGTTACTTGGGACGGCCGCTCGGGCTCGATCGCGGTAGATCCCTTTGGCGAGAAACCCCTATTCGTTCTCGATTTCAAAAGCGGCATCGCCGTGTCGTCTGAGATCACGCCGCTTGAGAACTTTGCTCGCTTGGAAAGGGATCTGGACCCAGGCTCTACCGCCATGTTTATGAGCCTTGGCTGCTACCGCGCGCCACAGACGGCGTATACCAACGTGACCAAAGTACCGGCTGCCGGATGGGCGACAATCGAACATGGTCGAATTATCGCTCAGGGCCGCTATTGGAAACCTCCGATCCCTGAGGCACGGAGCACGTCGGTTCAACCGTTAGCCACCGCTGAACTCGATGAATTGCATGAAGCGCTCGTCAATTCGGTCGGTTCGCGCCTGATCTCCGATGTTCCGGTTGCGTTATTTCTTTCCAGCGGCATCGATTCGTCCCTCGTCGCTGCGATTACTTCGCGGGACCACAAGCAGGCACCCACCTGTTTCACAGTTTCTGCCCAAGGCCAGCCGGAAGATGAGACGCAAGAAGCAGCGAGAATCGCTAGAGCACTAGATCTTCCGCATCGAAGCGTTCTGGTTGAACGATCCGATGAAGAGACTATTGATGAACTGGTTACGCTTTTTGGTATGCCATCTAGCAATACAACGGCGTTTGAAGTCCGACGAATTGCTCGTGCCCTCGGAGGCGACTACAAGGTGGCGCTCACCGGAATCGGTGGCGACGAAGTCACCGCTGGTTATTCTAAGTACGAACATTTCTACGGGCGCGAGGCATGGTTGACCTTGCCGCGGCTATCCAGACGGATAGCAGGAGCCGTCACATCAGCTCTTCCCGACTCCAACAGACTGTCGTTGGCTGCTCTGCAGTTCGCAACGAGAGATTACGAACAGTACTTGTCGATAAAGAACTTCCCAGCGTTACGCTGGCTACGAGAGCTACCTGGATTCAGTGCTTGGGCATCGAGCATGTTCTCCAGAACTCACAAAGCTCCATTCCTCGATGTTTGGGACGACGAGCTGGCCAACGGACTCGCTGACGAACACAACCTCATGTACGACCACGCCAGCATGCGTGAAAGTGTTGAACTGAGGGCACCGTTCCTATCTCGCGAACTGGTAGAGGTAGTCGCAAAATCGGATGCACGTGCCTTTGTCGCCTTCGGGCAAAAGAGCGTCCTCCGGAGCATCTTGAACCGGTATCTTCCCACGGACCTCACAGACCAACCAAAAATGGGCTTCCGTCATCCCGAGGCAAACACTAACCGTGAACTGTCTGGGCCCGTGCCAAAAGTTGAGGCAATCGACCGTCATCGGGTTGCGAGCGCCTGGAAGCACCGGAAAGAACACCCGGGTTGGGCCCGAATAGCGCTCCGCGTCCTAGCCCTGGAGGCGTTCGAGCGACACGCATCCGCGACCAGCGTCCTACGGTAACAAAAAGCAACGAGTTTGGATATCCCACCATGAGCAATACCGCCGGCTCCCAGAATATGCCTTTCGCCCCTTGGGCCGACCTTAACGACAAGACGATCTTGATCAGCGGCGGAACTGGTTCGTTCGGACAGCATTTTGTCCGAACTGTACTAAATCACGCGCAACCGAGGCGCCTGGTGATCTTCTCGCGTGATGAGTTGAAGCAAGTAGAGATGGAGTCTGACCTATCACGGCACCCCAGAAGCGACGTATTGCGTTTCTTTCTTGGCGACGTCCGAGACCAGGACAGATTGGACATGGCGCTCCGCGGAATCGACTATGTTGTTCACGCGGCGGCGCTAAAGCACGTGACCAAAGCGGAATACGACCCCTTTGAATGCATTCGCACGAACGTCATTGGTGCCGAAAACATTGTCCGCGCGTCGATCAGGGCTGGTGTAAAGCGCGTTATCGCACTGTCGACAGATAAGGCGGCAAATCCCGCCAACCTCTACGGAGCTAGCAAGCTCGCTGCCGACAAAATATTTGTCGCTGCGAACAGTCTGGCAGGTCACGACGGAACTCGGTTCGCCGTTGTTCGTTACGGCAACGTAATCGGCTCACGCGGAAGCGTCGTTCCCTTCTTCCGCCGCCTTCTCGCTCAAGGCGCAGAATCGCTACCCATCACGCACCCAGATATGACCCGCTTTTGGATCACGTTGGATCAAGGTGTTGGCCTGGTCAATTCGTCTTTGGAGGCGATGCAGGGCGGAGAAATATTTGTACCCAAGATACCAAGCATGAAGATTACGGAGCTTGCTCGGGCGATCGCGCCGAACGTGCCACTAAATGTTGTTGGAATTCGGCCCGGCGAAAAACTGCATGAAGTACTAGTTACCGAGGATGAAGGCCGCTCCGCAGTGGAGACAGAGGATCGCATTATCATCAATCCAGCGTTTTCGTTTTGGGCTGGAAACAAGAACAAGATCGAAGGAGCCACCAACGTTCCCGACGGATTTCGGTATGCGAGCGACACCAATACCGAGTGGCTGAACGAAATATCGTTACTCGCCCTGCTGGATGATTCCAAAAATGCCCACTGAGCGTCACTTGAGCTCCTACGCGACCCCCGACATCACCGAGGAAGATATCGCGGCGGTCGTAAGTGTACTGCAAAGCGGATGGCTTACGACGGGCCCAACCGTTGATCGCCTAGAGCAGGCATTCACCAAGACAGTCGCGGCGCGCAACGCGGTCGCCTGTTCAAGCGGCACTGCGGCATTGCACTTAGCCTACCGTGCGCTAGGGATCGGTCCGGGCGACACCGTCATCGTACCCGTCGTGACCTTCGTCGCCACTGCCAGCGCAGCGATCTTATGTGGCGCACGTGTTGTTTTCGCCGACGTCGACTCGGAGACCGGCCTGTGCACAAGTGAAACAATCCGAGAGGCAGTGGACCGGGCACGATCGGATGGTCACCGAGTCAAAGCTATAACGCCGGTTCATCTCAACGGACAATCCGTCAACATGGCCGCAATAGGTTGCTATGCTCGGGACGAAGAATTGTTCTGTGTTGAAGATGCTTGCCACGCAGTTGGCGGGCTCCAAGCGACTTCGGGCGGGACCGCAAAGCCAGTTGGCAGTTGCAGCGATAGCGATGTTGCAGTTTTCTCATTTCACGCTGTCAAAACAGTTGCCGGCGGCGAAGGGGGTATGCTGACCTGCAATGACATGGAGGTTGCGCGACGCGCCCGCGTAGGGCGGAATCATGGGATACTGCGCGATCCCGACACCTTCGCTCGTTCAAAGTACAGCCACGACCAAACAGGCGCTCCGAATCCGTGGTACTACGAAGTAGGGCAGCCGGGTTTCAACTATCGCCTGAGCGACATCCACGCGGTGCTCGCTCTAAGCCAGCTAAATCGTCTTGAGGAGTCGGTTCGCGAGAGGAGCAAAATCGTTGCCGCCTATGAGGAAGCAATCTCATCAGGTGGCGATATGGTTCGGCCCATTGGTCGGATAGCGGGCGGGCAAACAGCATGGCACCTAAACCCAGTACTCATTAACTTCGGCGTTACGAAGCGCGACCGTGCCTATGTAATGAAACATCTGGCTCAACACGGAATTGGCACTCAGGTTCATTACATGCCGCTCGATCTGCATCCGGCCTTCCAATTAGATCGAGAGGCGTCGCCTATGCCCGGCGGCAAAGGGTATTACGATCGCGTTCTAAGCCTGCCTTTACACGGTTTGATGCGCCCCGACGACGTTGAGCAGGTCGTGACCCGCCTCCTCGAATCACTTCACGGATAGGCAGCTCTGCCAATGTGCGGCATCTTCGTCGTCTACAATCCAAAGGGCCTGCGCGGAGATTTGAATCGGTACTGTGAGGGCCTGCGGACCCTGACGCATCGTGGTCCGGACGACGAGGGCTATTACATTGATGAGCAAATATTCATAGGCCATCGACGCCTCAGTATTCTCGATCTATCGCGCGCGGGTCGGCAGCCGATGATATCTTCCGATGGCAATACGGTTCTTGCGTTCAACGGTCAGATATACAATCACCTTGAACTTCGTGCGGCACTAGAGAGTCGCGGTCATCGCTTTGTCTCACGGTCTGATACTGAGACACTACTCGCGGCTTTCATCGAATTCGGCCCAGGAGTGTTTGAGCGCCTCCGCGGCATGTGGGCTGTGGTGATCTGGCAGGTGCGCGAGCGCCAACTATGGCTCAGCCGCGACAGGTTGGGCATGAAGCCGCTTTTCGTATACCACGGGGCCGAAACGGTGCTGGCCTCCGAGCCAAAGGCGATCATTCATTATGATCGGCAGTCTGCGACCCTCGATGAACGATCGGCCGCGCGTTATTTGGCAAGAGGTTGGACTGACGACGACGACAACACGTTTTTCAGGGAAATAAAGAGCTTCCCTCCGGCGTCCTTCAGCCGAACTAGCGACGGAGTGTTCGGCGATCCAGTCCGTTTTTGGAATCTGGCTTTCGACGGAACAGCCAATCATAACGTAGACACCTTGAGAGACGCGATCGAAGACTCCGTAAGCCGCCATCTTCAATCCGACGTTCCGGTGGCCGTCACGCTTAGTGGGGGGATGGACAGCTCGACTGTCGCGTGTTTTGCCGCAAGAGTCAGATCGGCTCAGAACGTACATGCCTTCAGCGTCATAGCTCCCAACACACCCGATGAATCAGAATTCATCAACAAGACGGTCCATGAGACGAGGATGTCGCACACCTATCTCCGGATCGACGACCTCGATCATGAAGGGATGATTGACGAGGTAGTCGCTGCGAACGACGCGCCGCCAGTTTCGTCGAGTCAGGTCTTTCAGGCGGGATTGCGAAAAGCAATCGCCAACGAAGGATTCAAGGTAGTGCTTGTTGGTGAAGGAGGTGACGAGGTGCTGGGTGGTTACGCACTCATGCTTCCTATCTTCATTTACTCCCTAATACTGTCTGGTCAATTCATTCGCGCAGCTCGCGCTTTAGCCGGGGCACGGGATCTGATGGGAGAAAGCCGGTGGACAACTCTTCGACGGGTATTGAGTTTCGCGCAATCCGGTATTGGTGGGCGCACTTATCAGGTCTCACGACATGGCTATTCCCTCCTGTCCGAACAATTCGCCGACTCTGATTCCGGCATGTTTCCAGCCACGGACTATTCTGCAGCCAAACGGATGCCGGTCGGCCGACCTTATTACAGGGAGGTCTTGGACCGGTTTCGGGTTGATATCGGGTCAATTCTCAGAGTGGAAGACCGCTCGGGCATGGCGCAGGGGCTCGAGGTTAGGCCTCCGCTGCTGGATCATGAGTTAATCGAGTCTGCCTGGCGGTATCCTTTTCGCGAGTTCATGCGGAGCGGCACGAACAAGAACCTTATGCGCAAAGCACTAAAAGGTATCGTCCCAGACAAAATCGTTGACTTCCGCCGAAAAATACCGCGGCCTGGAAACACGAGCCACCTGGTCAGTGAAAGGCTCCGTGCCGCCGTGAGGCAACACGCACAGAATCCACCAGCAGCGCTAAAGCCGATTTTGGAAAATGATCTCGGCAAGATGTTCGAAGAAGACCTTGCCAGCGCTTCACCACACCGCCTCCCGGTTTGGTTTCGATTTTACGCTTTGTCTAGGTGGGCAGAGCTGCGGCTACCGAACTGAAATGGAGGGTACTCTGGCACTTCGCCTCAGACCCGACTTGGTTGACGAAAAGCAAATCGATCGCCTCCGCTGGCCAATCCACTATCCGAGTTTTGGGCGCGTGATCCGGGATATTGTGAACCAGTATCACGAAGCTTCCATTTCGATGGCACCAAGTGACGGCCGCGACGCACTCTTGCTTGGCGGCCTCTATGCGCTCATCAGCTACGTCTGGTTGGCGGATGAAGCCAGGGCTATCTCCGGCGGCAATGCCGAAGGAATGAACGTCTTGGGGCTATCCGCGGCAGGCAAATATATTGCTGGCGCGACAGATCGGCCACCGCCCGAGATTAGCCGTTCGCTCATGATCACTCGAAAACTGCCGTTGGCAAGGCTTCGCTCGCTCAAAGTAAACCTCGCGCACTCGTCGCTGCGGCGAGGTGCATGGCGCCCTGGTCGTACAACGACAACAACCTGGAGCCGAATGGTGGAGGAGTTCGGAGGGGAGACCGGACGCTCAATCAGTTTTAGGTATCCGCAAACGATTCTCCCCAAGCAGACGCCTGTACCGCAAAGAGAGCTCCGCTCGAACGAAGGTGCAAGGACGCTTGCAGCGATTTTTCGCCGACCGATTGGACTTACCGACGAGATTGCAGGGCGACTCGAGGAACTCGTGCAGCGCGAAATCCACTATTCAATTTGTCGCGCCGAAGAAGATCTCGACCTCCTGGACGCCAGTCACTCTCGGTTCGCTGACATATGGAGCGGATCGGGTGGCAACTATGCATCGCGGTTGATTGGCATGCATCAACTGCGCACCGATCAAGATCTAACGCGATTTTCCCATGGAGGAATGCCGAACTTGCTATTCGAGTTCAATGTTCCCGACGCCTTAATCGACTTAGTAGTATCTACGAAGTATGTCTTTCCCAATGCCGCAGTCGCCTCTCTCGCCAAGCAGAGTGGGTTACTAAACCGACTTCCGAATGGTCACACGGTCGAAGGGCTGATGCTTCGCGATGCCCCACCGAGCGGCCGGGCGCAACGGGCGCAACCCTCGCCAATCAGGGTGATGTATGCACCCTCCTTCTATCGAGAGGGAGTGCAGTTTCTCGCTCCTTTTGTTTCCGATCCTGTCTACCGAATATGGCAAAGGCGTTTATCAGATGCTTTATCCCTCCAACGCGGCGTATCTGTAGTCCTCAAGCCGCATCCTGAAGGTCCCCAGTACCCCTTACCCATGTCAGCCGACGAGATTGTAGACGACCGCTCGTTTGAACAGGCCTTTCTGGACGCGGACGTTCTCATATTTGACTATCTTCAGACGTCAACATTGGCATCCGCGCTTCGTTCCAACAAGGGGATCGTCATACTCGATCTCATGGGCCAAGCATTTCTGCCTGAGCTTGCCGAGCAGGTGTGCGAGCGATGCAGCCTTGTTGAACTGGAGTATGACAGTCAGAACCTGCCCATGGTGTCCGGATCTGCGCTATCGGAAGCAATATGGCGCAGACCATCGAGAGATAGCATAAATTTTTTTCATAGCCTGTTCGGACAGAGGTAGCCGGCCACCGCTTAACATTCTGTAAAGCAGAGAGAGTTCAATGAAACAGTGCACAAAATGCCTAAACCCCGAAACTGCCGAGTCGATCAGCTTTGACACAGGAGGCGTCTGCTCGGTTTGTCAGCACATCGAATACAAGACAACTGAGGTCGATTGGGAAGCCCGGGATCGTGAGTTCGACGAGCTGCTCGAACAATACCGGGGAAGAAGTGATTATGATTGCATCGTGCCGTTTTCGGGCGGCAAGGACTCGACCTTTGCGTTGTGGTACCTGGTGGTCAAGAAGCAATTGAAGCCGCTCGTCGTTCGCTTCGACCACAGCTTCTTCCGAAGCAAAGTAAACGAAAACACTGCTCGAACCATTCGCTCACTCGGGGTCGATATGGTGCAGTTCACACCTAACTGGCAGGTAGTTCGCAAGCTGATGTTTGAGTCGCTGAAGCGTCGCGGAGATTTCTGTTGGCACTGTCATACCGGAATACACACCTACCCGATGTGGGAAGCTATTCGCAGAGACGTACCTCTTGTTCTTTACGGAGAGAAGGCCGAATACGATTCTTTCTACGAGAATTTTGATGACGAATGGGAGAACGATGAACGGCGATTCAACTTGAAAATCAACCTCGGTATTAACGCCGAAGATATGCTCGGAATGCTCGACGACACAGTGAGCGGGTATGCAGTCACAGAACGTGACCTTCGACCATATTCCTTTCCGCCGCGCAAACTTCTTAGAGAGAAGAAAGTTAACGGTCAGTTCCTAGGAAACTACATGCCCTGGGACCTCCCTAAACAGGTGGCTATCGTAAAATCAGAACTCGGCTGGGAAGGTGATGAAGTCGAGGGTGTTCCACCACGCTATGACTACGAAAAGATTGAATGCGTCATGCAAGGCGTTCGTGACTACCTGAAGTATCTCAAGCGCGGCGTTGGAAGGACCAATCACCTTGCATCCATCGACATTCGCTATGGCCGCCTTTCACGTGAAGAAGGAAAGAGTCTGGAGGACGAATACGACGGCCGTCGGCCTGCGGCATTAGATATCTTCCTCAAAGCAGTCGATATGTCGGAGGACGAGTTTCTCGATTTGGCACGAAACCATGTTGTCGCGCCGCGCGAACTACCCTCGAACGAAGAACTCAAACAAAACCGGACCAACCGGATCCCCTGGGATTTTGATCAATGGTCGAAGATTGTTGAAACTGACAGCTGAGCGGCGGACCCACACAAAATGATCGGAATCGTTGATTACGGCGCGAGTAACTTGCGCTCGATTGAGAATGCTTTCGATCGCCTTGGCGAGGAATGCTCGATTGTCTCAGCGCCCGATCAAATCGTGAATTGCGATCGACTTGTCCTACCTGGAACCGGTGCTGCAGGTCCGGCAATTGGACGGCTTGCCGAGACAGGCCTCCTTGAGGCTCTAGACGAATTCTCGAGGCGCCACAGCAGGCCAATGCTCGGTATCTGCTTGGGAATGCAGTTGCTGGCGGAGACGCTAGATGAGTTTGGCGTTCACCGCGGTCTCGGATGGACCAGCGGACACACAGGTCCAATTGAACGCTTGATCAAGGGCCGAGTACCAGTACCCCACATGGGATGGGGTCTGGTTCATGTTTCGTCAGCCGGCTCGCTTCTCGGGTCAAGAGACGCATTCTATTACTTCGCCCATTCCAACATCCTGTTCCCATCCGACGATCGAGATATCGTCGGGACATCCGAATACCTGGTCGAATTCCCAGCGGCGGTACAGATCGGCTCAATTTTTGCCGTGCAATTCCACCCCGAGAAGAGCCAGCGCGCTGGCGAGATACTACTGGAACGTTTTGCGAAGTGGGACCCGAGTTGATTACACCGCGACTCATCCCGAGTTTGCTACTTAGTAACCGGCGATTGGTCAAAGGCGTCAGGTACAAAAACCACGTGGATGCCGGATCGCCAACAACAACCGTCAAGGCCCACGATTCGCAAGGCGCCGATGAAATCTTTGTCGCGGACATAGATGCAAGTCGATCCGCTCGTCCGCCGGATCTCGAAATGCTGTCGACGATAGCAGCCGAGTGCTCGACACCACTGACCTTTGCTGGTGGAATCGCGTCCCTGTCGGTGGCCGAAGAAGCGTTGCGTGCAGGGGCGGACAAAGTTTGTCTTACAACGACTGCTCTTGACGAGCCTGACTTGATCAATGCGCTCGCCAAGCGATTTGGAAGTCAGGCAATTGTTGTCGGTGTCGATGTGGTCAATCAAGGCGCTCCAAGAATCTACGATCATCGAACAGCATCCGCCTTAGACCGCGGCCCGGCCGATTGGGTAGATGAGGTCCTCGATCGCGGCGCCGGAGAAATCCGCCTGATGAGCGTCGATCGAGAGGGTACCAAGGGCGGATTGGATATCGAACTGTTAGAGATCATTCGTGCGTCGTGTAGAGTGCCGCTAATCCTAGAGGGGGGAGCTGGTAAACTTTCAGACCTTGCGGACGCTATTCGAGTGGGGGTTGACGGAGTTGCGCTAGGCACCATTCTTGTCTTCGGAGACAATAATCTCCTTAAGATCAAACGGTATTTAGTGGAACACGGATGCCCGATGAGGCTTTTCTAAGCAACCACCATCTAGTAGGATTCAGGCCTTTTCGCAGCACCGGCGTCGACCCCGCCTATCTTTGACGGATACGAGACTCAGAAGTTCTGCTTCTTCTCGAAGCCAGTTCGAAAACCAAACTATCGAGAGCCTCAAACAATACATCGATTCAATGGAACGGTCCCGGTCATCTTTCGACACTCTGGATAGGAAAACAAACTGCCGGCTGCTTTATGAAGGACGTATTGCGTCAGTCCGGGCATTTCAGAAAGCTGGATCAAAATCGAGCATCGAAAAGAGACGCCATTTCCGTGGACGGAGCGGAAGTTGATTCAGTGAATCTCAGCAAAATAACCCGACGTACTATGCGTGTCTGAAACGTACGTCGAGAAAGTAGCAGTCATCGGGCTAGGATCGATTGGTCTGAGGCATGCCCGACATCTGTTGGACGTCGGGGCCAGAGTTATTGGCTATGATCCGAGCCCGCAGAGAGCAATTGAGTTCGCCAGTTTAGGTGGGGCTGTCGCAAAAAATGCGGAGCAAGCGATCAAGAGTGCGTCGCGAGCTATTGTGGCGTCGCCAAGTCCTCTTCACCTCGAGCACCTAGAAGCTGCGATCTCATTGGGGCGGCCGGTTCTCGTCGAGAAACCGCTGGCCGTGTCGATCCCAGGCGTAGAGTCAGCAATCAAGAAGGCGCATGATGCCTCGATTCCGGTGATGGTCGGTTTTCATTTGCGCTTCCATTCTGCGGTGCGTACGGCGAGCGACTTGATCGAAGACGGCCGAATCGGTGATCACTCCTGGTCCCGCTTTGTGTCGTCTTCCTATCTGCCTGAGTGGCGGCCCGGCGAGGATCACCGGACTGGATATGCCAACGACCCCGCGAGCGGCGGCGTGATTTTCGACCTGGCCCACGAATTTGACCTTGCCCTTCATCTAGGCGGGCCATTCTCGACAATTGCTGCCGACGCCACGCAAAGTGGGCAAATCGGGATCCAGTCTGACGACATGGCGGATATATTGCTAAAACACACCAGCGGTTGCCGCTCTTCGCTCCACCTCGATTACCTAACTCGACCACGGATTCGCGAGGCGGACATCGTAGGGACGAACGGTCGGCTTCGGCTAGATCTCGTGAATCGGCGGCTCAGCGTTTTTGGTCTGGACGAATTAGTCGAGACCCAAAGCTGGCCCACGACCCCCGACGACGACTATCGATCCCAAATCCGCGCGTTTTTGTCGACCTGTCCGCCAACATACATGTGCACCGGAGAGCAAGCTCTTCTTTCGCTCAACGAAATAGTCACGGCTCGTCGACTGTGCGGGCTACCCAGCGCATGAGATCGATTGCGATCATCCAGGCCCGCATGGGATCGTCGCGCCTTCCGGGCAAGGTACTGGAGACACTTGGAAACGACGTTGTGCTCGGATGGACCGTCCGCGCGGCAAGGATGATCCCCGGAGTTACGGATGTAATTGTCGCGACAAGCGACCGCCCGAATGACGCCAATATCGAGGAATGGTGCGCGAGCGCAGGGGCATCCTGCTTTCGCGGCAGCGAGCATGATGTTCTAGACCGTTATGTGCGTGCTGCGAAGGCTGCCGAAGCCGAAGTGGTACTGCGACTCACTGCGGATTGCCCGCTGCTCGATCCAGCGGTCTGCGGCGCGGTATTGATGCTTCGGGAAAGACTCGATGTCGACTACGCATCAAATATTCATCCACGGTTCTGGCCGGATGGGCTTGACTGCGAGGTGTTGACCCTACGCACACTCAAGGACATGCACGAAAGGACCGACGACCCGTACCACCGCGAACATGTAACCACCTTCCTCAGGAGCGGAGAAGGAACGTACTCGACCGCGCATCTCACCTGTCCAATTCCGGGGCTAGATACTCAGCGCTGGACCCTCGACGACGCGACCGACCTCGCGTTTGTCCGCTCTATAGTTGAACGATTGCCGAGCGCAAATCCACCGAGCTACATAGAGGTCCTTAGGGCAATCGAGAGACCACCAGCACTTCGGCCAATTGGAGTTTCGCCAACCAAGATCGATATCGCTGGGCCACAAAGTGAATGGTCTCGGCAACGCTATCGCAACTCTCAAACATTTCTCTCAAAAGCTGAGAAAGTGATACCCCTTGGAACGCAGACGTTCAGCAAGTCGCACCAGAATCTTCCGGAAGGTTTTGCACCGCTATTCTTAACCCATGGGCGAGGCGCACGGACCTGGGACATCGACGGAAACGAATACGTTGACCTTGTCTGCGGTTTGCTTTCGATAACACTTGGCCACTGCGATCCAGACGTCGACGCGGCAATTCAGCGGCAGCTCGCCCGAGGAACGACACTAAGCCTAGCAACCGACCTTGAATATCAAGTGGCTGAAAAGCTGAGCCGAATCGTTCCGTGCGCGGAGAAAGTTCGATTTGGCAAAAATGGTACGGACGCTACATCGGCCTGTATACGTTTGGCGCGGGCTGCGACCGGGCGGACCGAGGTTATCGCGTGCGGTTACCACGGATGGCAAGATTGGTATGTAGGCGCAACTACGCGCAATAAAGGCGTTCCCCATGTTACTGGGCGAAGTACACACATGACGCCGTATGGAGACGTGAATGCTCTCGAAGCGGTCATAGGCAGAATTGGATCGGAGGTTGCGGCGCTAATCCTTGAACCGACGCTGCACCGGACTCACGAGGCGACTGTCCAATATCTGCGCCGCGCGAGGGAGCTGACCGAAAGGCACGGGATAGTCTTGGTCTTCGATGAAGTAATTACGGGATTCCGTTACGCGACGGGCGGATCTCAATCGCTGTTTGGCGTACATCCGGATCTTGCTGCGTTCGGGAAGGGCATGGGCAATGGCATGCCGATATCAGCGGTACTGGGAAAATCTTCGATAATGGATGAGATGAACGAGGTCTTTTTGTCATCGACCTTCGGTGGAGAAACCCTGTCCCTTGCAGCCGCATCCGCAGTAATCGAAAAGATGGAAAGAGAACCTGTAATTGAGCGGCTATGGCAGAGCGGCCAGACGGTGATCGATTACGCGAAAGAGACGTTCCGAAAACATGGCGTGGACGATATCGTCAAGGTAGCGGGCCTCGCCCCATGGTCGCAGTACACATTTCAGGACTACGGGACTATCGATAAAGCGGTGTTGAAAACCGTTTTCGTCGGTGAGCTTCTTGCCAGCGGTGTTCTACTAACCGGTTCTAACAACATCTGTTTTGCGCACTCCGCAGACGATCTCGCCGTAGTCGGAAGAGGACTAGATGCGGCGTCCGCCCGACTTCGAAGGGCCGTGGATACCGCCGACACGACCAGCATTTTGCCCTGTCCCCCTATCCGACCCATCTTCAAGGTCCGGGCCAATTAGTAGGCCCACCGCTCTGTTTCGTTGTGACGGTAGCGAGAGCCTCGGCTTCGGGCATGTTGTTCGCTGCCTAACCCTTGGCGAGGCACTCGCTCAACGTGGTTGGATAGTCTCCTTCGCGATCAACGAAGAAGCCCTCCGAATCATCCCGGCATTGGCCGCCGCCTCGACAATTGTGGTGGACGACGACATCCCGCGGTTCAAACGTACGCTTGAGGAGAAGTCGCTGGAACCAACCTTGCTCGTCATAGACCACTACGGATGGGGAGCACCGTTCGAAAAGGAATGCCGCAGCTTAACTGGGCATATTGTCGTGATTGACGACAAAGCCAACCGACCGCACGATTGTGATGTCTTGGTTGACGGCGCAGCGGGGCGTCAGGACGAAGATTACCGAAAGACTGTCCCAATCGACACGACACTTATGACTGGCCCTGACTATGCCATCATCCGCCCTCAGTTTGCGCGCAAACGCGACATGACGTTGAAACGCCGCCAAAAGGAAGTCGGGGTCGCGCAGGTCTTAGTGTCCTTTGGCGCCATGGACCGTCACCGCCTCATTCCGCGGACAATTCGCGCCCTTGGGATGGTGGCGCCAAACGCCACCATCCATGTGATCGTGGGCGCAAAAGCGAACGTGTTCGACGAAATCCGAACGCTAGCCAACCTCAACAAACGCGTTGTAGTGCATGCCGACACAGATTGTCCGGCCGAGATCATGTCCCGATCTGATCTTGCAATTGGCGCTGCCGGCGTCACTGCGCTCGAACGATGCTGCATGGGATTGCCTGCGCTAGTAGTGGTAACAAGCGACAACCAAGTCGCATCCGCCAGGGGTTTAGAGGCTGCCGGTGCCGCAGTTGTCGTTGGCAATGCTACCGCAATCAGCGATGCCCTTCTTGGGCACGCGATCGCTGACTTAATTGGTGATGACGTGACGAGACGTAGGCTTTCGACGAACGCCGCTGGTCTTTGCGACGGACTAGGTGTCGACCGCGTTGCGGACCAAATCAACGAGCTCTCGCGATGACACTAAGCTGGGCATCGCCGAGGAGGGTCGACGTCGTTGTTGACAATCCAAGTTGGATATTGGATTACGCGAGTGAGCTCACCGAGGAGATCAACGCCAGGGGTGACGATTGTCGCCTCCTCCGCCGGTATGAGGACATCGCGCCCGACACCATTATTTTTCTTCTTGGTTGCACAAAAATTGCGCCACCGTCGGTACTGTCCCAGTCGTTTCGCACCCTCGTGGTTCACGAAAGCTCCCTCCCCCTCGGCCGTGGGTTTTCACCAACAACATGGCAGGTTCTTGAAGGCAAGGCTGAGATACCGATTTGCTTGATCGAGGCAAGTGTCAAGCCAGACGAAGGACCGGTCATCTTCAGTCGATCCTTTCAATTGGACGGCCATGAACTCGTAGACGAGATCAGAGAGAAACAAGCGCAAGCAACAATCGAGTTGTGCCTGGGTTACCTCGCGGCCCCTGAGGTTCCGCGAGGCACTACCCAAACGGGCGAAACGACCTGGTACCCGCGTAGGCGCCCCCAAGACAGCCGCCTAGATCTCAATGTTCCACTCGCCGATCAACTGGATCTCTTGAGGGTCGTCGATAACGAGAGATACCCAGCCTTCTTTGAGACTCGGGGGCACAAATACGTAATTAAGGTGTACAAAGCATCTCCACCCAAAAAGATTTCCGATCCTGAGAAGCAGAAATGAGAAAGATGCAGATAGCAGGGCGCCCGATAGGTCGGGGTGAGCGAACATTTGTGATTGCGGAAATAGGCCTCAATCACAACGGCGATATGGGCAAGGCAAAAGAGATGATTGCTTCTGCTACTGAATGCGGCGCCGACTCCGTAAAATTCCAGACCTACAAGACCGAGTCCTTTATCGCCAAGGGTAATCCGTACTATGAGGTCTTCCGCAATAGCGAATTCTCGAGATCTGATGACCTTCTAGAAATTGCTGAGTACTCGAGAAAACTCGGGATCATCTTTTTTTCCTCAGCGACGGATATGTTCGGTCTGGAAAAACTGATCGAGCTTGATACGCCGGTCATCAAACTGAGTTCAGCAAACATAACCAATACTCCGTTGCTCAATGCCGCCGCGGCCACCGGAAAACCGATCATTATTTCCACGGGAGCAACAACTATGTCGGAGGTCGCAGAGGGATACGAAACACTAGAGACCGCCGGCGCCCAGCAAATTGCGCTACTAAAGTGCACGTCTATCTATCCATGCCCTCCCGAATACGTGAACCTGAAAGCAATGTCGGCCCTGGCGAGCGCGTTCGATTGCCCGGTGGGGTATTCGGACCACACCGTTGGCGTGACCGCCGCGGTCGCGGCCGTCACCCTAGGCGCATGTGTTATCGAAAAACATTTCACGTTCGATAAGAACAGCGATGGACCAGACCACCACTTTTCGGCAGACCCACCGGAATTGGCCGCCATGGTCGCCGGAATCCGAGAGGCAGAACAGATGGTCGGGTCGTCGAAAGTCACACCTGTAGGCGAAGAGTGGGAGTTTAGGGCCGTCGGTCGACGCTTCATAACAGCACTCCAAGACATTCAGTCTGGTGAGCAATTGCAGAGCCATCTACTTGCGGTCCGCCGTCCCGCCGGAGCACAAGGACTACCACCCTCGCTTCTCTCTCAAGTTGTTGGTCGCGTCGCAAGACGCAAACTGGTGGCTGGGCAAGCCATAACCTGGGAAGACATCTAGCCAAATGACACTGCGGCTCGGGCAACTACCGGACATGGCACCCTTGGGTGCACTCCAATCGGTCTACGAATACAACATCGCTGATAAGCCGCTCGTATCTCACCTTCTCCAAAGCGCTCTGGAACACACCGTCGGCGACCTAACGGTTTTCGCGGACAGAAACGTCGTACAAGAGTCCCATTTCGCACCCTGGGGCGATTCGGGCCGTGTCACGTTCACAAGCCAAGCACCTCCGGAGGGCGTCTCGGACTATCCAACGTTGTTCACTAATGAAGACCAGCAGATCGCACTTCGATACCCCTGGGATTTATTGGACCTAACCGAGGCCATAACTTCACAAGAACCACCGCGAGTTGCAGCGAGTGCCGTCATCGAGAATGGCGTGGAGCTGAACGGGAACATTGTTGTTGAGGAAGACGCTTTTATCTTCTCGGGAGCCCGCTTGAAGGGAAACATCTATGTTGGGCGAGGAACTGTCATTGGCAACAACGCGCTGATCCGGGGCAACGTTCATTTCGGTGCTAACTGCGTCGTCGGTTTCGGCGGCGAGGTTAAGAACTCCCTCTTGCTTGACAGGGTTTCGGTCGGACCGCTCGCATTTGTCGCCGAGTCCGTTGTCGAGTGCGATTGCTTCTTCGGCGGTGTAGCAAGGGTTTCCAACTATCGCCTGGACCAGGGTACGGTTGGCTACATCGCTGCGAGTGGAATGATCGACACTGGCCGTCGCAGGTTCGGCGCTGTCGTTGGGAAAGGATCTTCGTTCGGAGTCAGCACCGTGGTCCTTCCCGGACGGTCGATCGGGCACGATTGCATAATTGACCCGGCCATAGTCGTTAGGAAAAACGTGCCTGCAGGATCTCATGTGAAACTCGTACAAACTTTGGACACGACAGCACGCGAGGGACCATGATTCTGTTCAAAGCGCCCATTTTGGTTGTGGCAGCTCATCCCGACGACGAGGTCTTGGGTCCAGGCGGTACAATCGGTCGACTCTGTGCAGCGGGTATCGCAGTTCACACCCTCATACTTGGCGAGGGCGCGACCGCACGCGGGTCATCGAACGCTAGTCTGGTATCGAAGCTCAAATCAGATGCCGAACGAGCCGCACAAGTTCTTGGTGCTGCCAAACCAGAATTCGTGGACCTACCGGACAACAGGCTCGACACCGTGCCACTCCTTGAGGTGACAAGGGTTATTGAAGCGGTCGTGGAGAAGGTGACTCCGGGTACGGTTCTTACCCACCACGCCAACGATCTTAACGTCGATCACCGTATTGCTCACCAAGCGGTCCTCACCGCTTGCCGACCGGTTCCCAGAATGCCGGTCCGATCAATCTATGCGTTCGAAACAGCGTCCAGCACAGAGTGGAATACGCACAGTGCACGACCTTTTACTCCTACTCGATTCGTTGACATCAGTGCGTTCCTTCATAAGAAAAAGGCCGCGCTAGAGTGTTACGCAACCGAAATGGCCGACTATCCACACGCACGCTCGATTGAGGCCGTCGAAGCTCTCGCTCGTTGGCGCGGGAGTACGGTCGGTCTAGAGGCGGCGGAGGCCTACGAGGAGATCATGGCCATCGATGACGACGAACGGAAATGAAATTCACGCCCTTCTTTCATCCGAGCTACCAAGCGAACGGATTCGAGCGCCACTCGCTATAGACGATCTTTCGGTCAGTGCCCGGATCAAAACGGCCTCTAGCGTGGAAGCCGTTACCGTCGAAGAGCACCAAAGTATTGGCTTTACAAATGAGGCTTCGTTTCTCGAGGCCGAAAGCCTGGAGTTCTTCGCCTGAAATGCGTCCCGAATCGCGCCGCCTCTGTCGACCTAAACTTTGTCGGTATTCATACACAAGACGGCGCACGGACAGCCGATGAGACTTTGGGACAAATACGAAAGCGCCATTGTGCTCGTCAACGTCTTCTAAGAAGTAAAACGCCTTCGTAATCGAATAGAATATGTCCCGGTGAACGTCGCTATTACTAATCGTTTCGTCCGCAGCCTCATCGGGCGACTCGACGGATCGAAAACAGCGTTCGAAGCGGTACTTGGCGGTACTCCATTTCTCCATCCTCGAGAGGTTCGGCCAACCCTCGTAAGCAACAACTAGCGACAACAGGCTTGGATTGCGGAGTAGGAGAGATTCTGTATTCTGAAAACCTTCCTGGGATGGCTCTAGATGGACCGTATCCAACTCTATTCCGAGCCGATCAGGATCGACGTGTTCGACACTCCGACCGGCACCAAGCGCCCCATCGAACTCGGCACGAATCTTGGCCATCTCCTCTTCAGACAGGAAATCTTCAACAACACAGAACCCGTCGCGCGCGAACTGGCGATACGCCGGCAGGTTGGAGGTTCCGTAAACCGTTCGCCTCGCATGCAGATTCGCTCTGGCCGCGAGCGCGCGAAACACCTGAACACCCGCGGCGTTCAATGCCGTGCTGTCGACGACCCTTCGTCCCGAAAAGATAGATCCCAATGCCCTCTCCAATCGATCACCACTCCATGACCAGGCGCGCACCCTACACCACAACTCTTAGCGGAAAACTTGATGCGGATCAGCCCCCTTCACGAGGTTTGTTCCGAGAGCCAACGAACGACGAATGGCGCCGGGCCGCCAACGAATTGGGCCGAGGGTCACCAATCCAGCTGCCCCGCATTTTCTTACGTCTCGCTCCAGGTCGAGTCTTGCTAACTGTAATAGCCCTGTTTTGCGTCGGCATTCTGGACGGGTTCAGTGTGATCGCACTTCTCCCACTTGTGGCTCTCGTGACAAACGGCGGTGAACTTTCGACACCGGACTCAGCTCTCGAGGCTGGAGTAGCACGAGCGTTTGAGATTGTAGGCGCCGTTCCATCGATCGAAACGGCCCTAATGCTCCTGGCCGGCCTAATGCTTGCCAAAACTGTTTTTAGCTTTGGCGCCCAAATATATGTGACGTTTGTTTCTGCAGACCTTACAGCGAGCCTCCGTCGACGCGTTGTCCGCACCCACGTGTCGGCTAGCTGGCCCCATTTCAGCTCTCTCCCCTCCGGCGCGGTCGCCACGGCTATAGGCGCAGAAGCAAAAAAAGCTGGTGACATTTTCGTCCTCCTATCGCGGATCGGGGCCGAGTCTTTGCGGATGATAATCAACGTAACCCTAGCACTCCTCGTGTCCTGGCCGGTAACGCTGGCCGCGCTCGGTATCGGCGGTGCAACGTTCCTTGTTCTCAATCATCTGATTGGCCTTGCTCGCCGGACCGGAATTGCTCACACCTCGGCCCTTGTCACGATCACTACCCGCATGGTCGACGGACTAATGGGGATGAAAATAATCAAGGCAATGGCCGAAGAGCGGCACTTGTCAGACCTCTTCGACAAAGACATCAGTGGTCTAAAAAAACTCGAGCGGGTGTTGCAGATTGTCGGACTTCTGACCCAATCCCTCCAGGAGCTAATACTGATATTTGGTCTCTTGGCTGGCGCATACCTGTTGATCGCCGTTTGGCCGACACCAATTGAGGTTCTGATCATTCTTGCGGTGCTCTTTGCCAGAACCGTCAGTAGCGCGAATCGAATTCAGAAGACCTACCAAGATATGGCCGGTCGGGAGGCATCGTATTGGCTGGTACACCGACTTGCGGGCAAGGCCGAAGCCAACGCCGAAGAAGGGTCGGGCAACGTCAAGGTTGATATCAAAGACAGCATCACCTTCGAAGATGTTACGATGGGCTACTCAGGGATACCGATCTTGTCTCATGCCAACTTCACGATACCGGCGAAGGGACTCACGACCGTTGTTGGGCCAAGTGGTATCGGTAAGACAACTCTCATAGACATTGTGATGGGGTTGATTCACGCCCAAGAAGGCCGGGTAAACATCGATACCGTCAACATCGATGAATGCGACCTCAATTATTGGCGGAGCCAGATCGGCTATCTGCCGCAGGAGCCTCACCTGTTCCATGGGTCGGTAGCTTATAATGTGAGCATGGAACATCCGGACATCGGTCCGGAACACATTCGTGATGCACTCAATGCAGCTGAGATTCTCGAGGATATCACCAGTTTGGAAGCCGGTGTGGAAACTGACGTTGGTGAAAGAGGGCTGCGTTTCTCAGGTGGACAACGCCAACGAATAGCGCTTGCACGTGCGCTAGCGCGACGACCACGGTTGATCATTTTAGACGAGGCAACCGCTGCTCTCGATCGTGCCACAAGCGCCTCAATCTGCCAGACACTTCGCCAGCTTTCGAAGACCTACCCGGTGCTAGCGGTGACCCACGATCCACTGTTGGAAGACGCGGCCGACACGGTGCTCACGATCTCGGACGGCAAGGTCGTTACGCAAAGGTCGAATGCATAGTTCAAGCAACCAAAGAACGGTACGGCATAGGCCGTTGACCGGGCGGCGAGTGTGAACGTCAAGACAGCGCTTTCGGCCCCAAGGCGCGCCATCAATATGACATCTCGCCTGTTAGTCTCGGTACTTTGCCGACTGGGGTGCTGGAAGTTGGTCGCTCGACTACTTTCAAGATCAACCTATGTCGTTCAAGGAAGTAGCAGCAAAGATCAGGCAGATATTACGCTCCTCGCGTTGTCGGCCGAGCACTTTCGGGGTGATCTCGAGGCACTCGCGGCGCTGCCCCGCGTTCGAGTAGTCGCCATCAAATGGACCGCTCAGAACCGCCTCTTCTTTAGTTTCTACCCTCGCACCCTGCACTTGCGTTCGACGAAGAATCTCGATCGATTCAGCAGCCCTGACGTTGATGATGAATTGTATAGAGCGAAGACGAGCTACCGACGCGCTCTGAGTCATATTCTTCCGCACATCTTTCGCATCACTGGCGCCAGTGCCGTCCTGAGCTATCACGTTCTGTTTAAGGGTGATATTGACTGGGGCGGCGTTTCCGACCGCGCCGGAGTCCCATACATTGTCTTGCATCGAGAGGGAGCCTGGGGCGGCAAGGGAGACTACCAATACCAGCGCATGCAACAGATTTTCTCCGATTCAGCACGCTTCAAGTTCGAAGGATCTGCCGTACTAGTTCATACGGCAATGGTTCAGGATATGTATAAAGTCTTCGTCAATCCCGATCAGCTTATTCCGATTGGCGTGCCACGGATGGACGGGTACTTGCAGCGAATACGCGGTCGCAAGCAAACCAAACATCGTCGAGTGACCTTTTTCCCCTTCTTTCACAGTACACATTTCCCGGCCAAGGAAGCGTTCAGGCTCGCCCATGTAGAGATAGTCCGGTTCGCGCAAGACCATCCCGATGTCAACGTGGTTATCAAGCCAAAAGGACCTGTTTCACAGTTCCGCACTTGGCAACAGCAATTCGATGAGGCACTGGGCGATCTAGCCGTGACGGCCGCTGAATGCGGCAATCTTACGATCCGTTTCGACCTAAATGCTCAGGATCTCATTCTTGCTAGCGATGTCGTTTGCGGGGTTAACTCCACGACTTTGCTTGAAGCTGGCATTGCCGGCTGTCATGTGGTCATTCCGTTATTGGATACTCTCGCGTCCAATGAGTTCTCCTCGAAAATACTCTTCAAAGACGACTACGACGCATTTGACGTGGCAGAAACGCCGGACCAATTTCGGAGTTTTCTGGAGCGCCGACTGGCCGGGCCGTCGCCCCAACCGGACGAGGTGCGGCGCCGAGAAGCGGTATTCGAGAAATTCGTTTCGCCGATCTCTGGGACCAGTAGCGAAAGGACGTTTCGGGCCATCAATGCTATCATCGACACTAAGCTCAGCAGCACCAGTTTGACACACTCAGAGATCGCATATGACAGTA
Organism: Alphaproteobacteria bacterium; assembly: GCA_038121105.1. Classification (GTDB taxonomy): domain Bacteria; phylum Pseudomonadota; class Alphaproteobacteria; order SHVP01; family SHVP01; genus CALJDF01. The sequence continues at coordinate 47,260 of JAYONB010000007.1, forward strand.
GAAGAACTTAGTTCAGCCATTCAAGGACGTCGCATCGCGCTCGTCGGTGGCGCCGGCTTCATCGGACACAACCTTGCCCTTCGTCTCAAGGCGGCAGGCGCGGAAGTGCACGTGATCGATGGACTCCAGGTCAACCACCTAGCGTCTGTGGCTGCCAATGAACACGGCCTCTCGACGCCAAACCTGTACCTCGCTTTTCTCAACGAAAGGCTCGACCTGCTGCGCCAAGCAGGAGTTCCAATGCACGTGCAGGACGCTCGCGACTACCACGCGCTGTCTCGCCTGTTGGGAACGATCAAACCGCAAACCGTGGTCCAGTTGGCAGCGGTGGCCCATGCCAATCGATCAAACAAGGACCCCCACTCCACCTTCGATCACAGTCTGAGGACCCTTGAGAACACGCTCGACAGCGTCAGAAAGTACGCCGAGCACTTCGTCTTTCTGTCCTCGAGTATGGTCTACGGCGATTTCAAGACGGAGGCAGTGTCCGAGGAGGCGCAGTGTGAGCCGCTCGGTATTTACGGCGCTTTGAAATTTGCTGGCGAAAAAATTGTCATCGCCTACAATCAAGTGTTTGACCTGCCTTACACGATCATCCGTCCGTCAGCGCTATACGGCGAACGCTGCATAAGCCGACGGGTTGGCCAGGTCTTTGCTGAGAACGCGATTCGAAACGAAGCCATCACTATTCAAGGGAATGGCGGGGATCGACTCGACTTCACCTACATCAGCGACCTTACTCAGGGATTAGAGAAGGTGATCGAAAACCCAGCGGCCCACAATGAGACGTTCAATCTGACTTACGGTTCGTCCCGGTCAATTAACGATTTAGCTGAGATTCTCCGGGAGGACTTTCCTGATATCAAGATTGAACACAAAGAGCGCGATCGACTGATGCCTGAACGTGGCACTTTGTCGGTGGACAAGGCCCGTTCGATTCTCGACTACGCACCCGAGTTTCCATTGGAACGCGGTTACCGCTCATACCTTTGCTGGTACAAGAAACTTCAAAAGGACCGGCTACTCCTCTTCGGGACATGAACGCTTATGCGCCTCTGATTAGGCGCACCGCTCAGTTGTTTTGGACGTAAAGACTTTTGGCGAGGACTACTTCTAGATTTGCCCGTCAAATGGATTTCGCGACTCCTCTTAGGGCGTCAATCCTGGTGAAAGTCCGCCTCCTTGACTTGGTTTTGTTGCATGCTCGCCACAAAGCTGAAAGCTGTTCATCGTGTCGATCATGAAGGGGTTTAAAGAGTACCTTGGTGACTTACTCAGCATTCCCGCTAGTCAAGCTGCACAAAGGCCCTAATCCCCCGGTGGGGTACCGACTCATAACGAGGATGGTCCAGCTTAAGGGAAGCGGAGGAGGGCGAGATTGGGGCTTACGCCTTGCGACCGAAGATGATATTTCGGCATGTAGGGAAATAGCCCAACACTTCGTCTTCGACCGGTTCCACGCAGACCCACTTTTCCCGAATCAAATCGCGAACGCCATTAAGTCGGACTGGATCGAGCGCAGCATTTACGAAGACACCGTTTGGGTAGATGGTGACCCGGTGCATGGATTTGTTAGCCTGAAGGACAACCGGCTCGAGTTAGTCGCCGTTCATCCCGACGTTAGGGGTATGAGGTACGGAGTTAAGCTGATTGAGCATTTATTGCACCACGCGCCGACAGCTCTTGTCGGCACGCAGTCCAACAACCCTGCTTTGAAGATCTATCAACGCCTCGGTTTTGAAGTCGTAGAGGAATATGACGTTTGGCACAGTTAAAGATTGAGAAACTCGTTTTTTACCTCCGTTCAGAAGAAATGTTCCACACCGATCGCAAAAAGCCCGACTCCGGCTGGAACTACCGACCCCGCCAGAAATTTACTTGGAGACACTAACGAGTCAGTAACCAATGATCCTCGTGGAATACGCCGATCAAGCTATCTTGGAGACTGACTGTTCGGTAGGTAGTGGACGCTGGGTCCCAAAGCTGGCATGCATTTCGGACAATAAACCATGAAAATAGAAAACATCGACACCCAACGTGCGGTCATGATCGTTGCCGAAATTGGCAACAATCATGAAGGAAACCCGGAGATCGCCGCCAAGATGATCGAGGCAGCCGCCCACGCGGGGGCTGACGCCGTCAAGTTTCAAACGTTCGTTCCAGAGCTCTATTCGCATCGCGGTGATAGGGAACGCTTAGAGCGTCTGCACAGTTTTCGGCTGAGCGAGGACAACTACCGCGAACTACAGAGGCATTCTAACTCACTTGGGGTCACGTTCTTTTCGACACCTTTCGACCTCGAAAGCCTGTCGTTTCTGAGCAGCTTCGCGCCAGCGATCAAGATCTCCTCAGGCGACAATAATTTCTTCGCGCTACTCGAAAAGGCTGCCGATACGGGCAAGCCACTCATTCTATCAACAGGCCTGGCCGATTTAGGCGACCTCCGCATTGCGGTGGGAACCATCGAGCGCCGTTGGCGCCGGGCAGGTCATGCTCCCGGATTAGCAATCCTACACTGCGTGGCCAGCTATCCGGTGCCCGAGTCGGACGCAAACATTGCGGCGATAGCCGAACTAAAACGACACTTCGGCGATCACACAATCGGATATTCCGATCATACCCTCGGCACTCAAGGTGCTCTCATGGCTGTGGCGCTCGGAGCGCGTGTAATCGAGAAGCACTTTACGCTGGACAAAGCGTATTCTGACTTCCGCGACCATCAACTTTCAGTCGACCCCGAGGAAATGGTTGAATTGGTGCGCGCCATCCGTTCGGCAGAGAAAATGCTGGGAGACGGTTGCAAAGAACCCCGGCCCAGCGAGGCCGACCCCATACCCTTCCGACGGTCGATCGCCGCAGGGCGGCCACTTCCCGCGGGCACGATGATTCAATGGTCGGATATCACTTGGGTACGACCGGGCACTGGTTTTGCGCCCGGGGAAGAACGGCTGGTTCTTGGGCACAGGGCCAAGCGGGATCTGAAAACGGGAGAAATCCTGGCCACTGAGGACATTGAGTAACACTCGTGAAGCTCGCCATCCTGACGTCGGAAACACCCCACCACTGTTATTTCGTTCGAGAGCTCTGCTCTGCATACGAATGCCTGGTTGTGTACGAAACCACCGGCGTAACAGCGCCCTTCGAAACCAGTCACCCGTTCGAATTGGACCGCGACCGACAAGAGTGGGTCCGGTGGTTCAACGGCACAGCGGTTGCGCTGAACGATCTATGCGACACCCGCGCGACGGAGAATATCAATGATCAAGCAGCAGTATCGGCAGTGGCGAGCTTCTGCCCTGACGCACTAGTCGTTTTCGGCACGCGGCGAATCAAAGGCGAACTGCTTACGCAGCACCAAGGCAGAATATTTAATCTACACGGCGGCGATCCAGAAAAATATCGCGGACTCGATTCGCACTTGTGGGCCATCTACCATGGAGATCAATCGGGAATTGTCACGACATTGCATCATCTAAATGCCAACCTCGACGACGGCGACATCATTGCCCAGCAGAAGGTTCCACTTAGTGACATTCGCGGACTTGCAGAACTCCGCGCCCATAACACTGAGGCCTGCCTACACCTCACGAAGACCGCACTCGTCGCCCTCGAAGCGAGTGGAAACGTGCCCAGTCGTCCACAACGCAAAAAGGGACGCTATTACTCCTTCATGCCCGTCGTTCTAAAGGACATATGCGTCCGCAAGTTCGACCTCATGACAGCACTTTGAGGCCGTTTGGCGATGTCCGACCTCGCTCATCTTGAGATATTGCTGTTTCACGGCGTTGTGCCGGACAACGTCCGTTACGAAGTGCGCAACTATAATCGCAAACATATCCCCGTTTCTTATTTCGCAGACTTCTTGCAAGCACGCGGCTCACGCGGAGCGCCGGTATCCATGGACCAAGTCCTCAATGCCGCGGACCGGGATGTCGATCTACCACCAGGTGCCTTCGCGGTGACCTTCGACGATGGCTTTGAAAATAACGTGTCGGTCGCCGCACCGGTTCTGCGCGAGATGAACATTCCAGCGACGTTCTATGTGACCTCTAACTTCGTCGAGAATAACACTATGTCCTGGATCGACCGCATCGAGTGGGCCTTCGAAGGGACTGAACGCGTCAAACTCCTACTTCCGTGGGCTAAAAAGAGTGTGTCCGCTGCGTCACCAGAGGAGAAGATTCCCCTTCTCGATGAAATCAGAGTCAACGCAAAGGCGGACCCTACTCTCAAGACCGACGACCTCGTTACAAGCATATTTTCGCAACTCGGAATCGACGAGGTCCGGTCGAGCAACGAACCAATTGACAAGAAAATGACATGGGACCAAGTGGCCGCGATCGCCGCCGAGGACTTATTCACCATAGGTGGCCATACCCACACGCACAAGGTCCTCAGCTATCTATCCGAGGACGAACTAGCTTTTGAGATCGACACCAGCATGGACTTGATTACGCAAGCAATCGGCAGGCGGCCCGTCCACTATGCTTACCCGGAAGGCCTCGCGTATTGCTACTCACCGGATGTCGTCGAGGCCCTCAAGGGCCGGGGCATCCTTTGTTGTCCGACCGCCATACCAGGGAGCAATCCCGCAGAGATTGGCCTATTCGACCTCCGTCGTAACTTGATCACCTAAGGAAAGCCGATGATCGTCATCATTATTCCCGCGAAGGGGGATTCGTCCCGGCTTCCCAACAAGAACCTTTCCGTTCTAAATGGAAAACCAATGCTCGATTATACGGTCGACCAGGCAAGAGCCAGCAAAAGGGCCAGCGCAATATTCGTATCGACCGATTCGGACCTCGTCGAAAAGCGAGCGCGGGAACTCGGCATCGAGGTCATCCGGCGGCCGTCGTCGCTTGGCGGCGAGGTACCGATCATTGACGTCTACCGCCACGCGCTTGAAACGCTCGGAGATCCATCGATTTCCGAGATTGTAGGCCTGCAGGTAGACCATCCCGACCGCAACATTTCGGTTGACGATGCGTTCGCCGAGTATGAAAAATCCGGCGCCGCTCTCCTCAACAGCACCGAGGCAGACGGTACGAAAAACGGGGCGCACTACATAATGTCAAGGCGGTTTCTAGATACCGGAATCAGCAAGAAAACAATAAGCATCGTCGATGACTGCACGAACATCCACTATGAAAGCGACCTTAAACTCGCCGAGGAACGATTGAAGAGGAGGTAGAGATGATGGACCGCCCCACCGTCCTATCATCACTCGACCTGACGACAGCCGTGGAAGCGCGCCGGATTCTCTCCAGGAAAGCAAACCTGGTCGAGGTCACTGATGATCGGGACACCGTCCTTGCAGCTATCGGATCGGCCGACATCTACATCGCTTCTGCAGCCGTGCGCCTGGACCAGGAGTTCTTCGACCACGCCGTGCAACTCCGCTATGTCGCCTCACCACACACCGGGACTGATCACCTCGACTTCAACGCCGCACGAAAAAACGCAGTTGAGGTGGCCACCATTACGAACGAGATTGACCTCCTTCGTTCCTTCACCGCGACAGCCGAACACACTTTTGGTCTTCTTCTATCTGTCCTCCGCCACATTGGTCCGGCAGCGGAGGCGGCGAAACGCGGCGAATGGGCCAGAAGCCGTTACACCGGCATTCAACTCTACGGTAAAAACTTCGGGGTTCTAGGATTAGGGCGCCTGGGTACAATGGCGGCCACCATCGCCCAGGGGTTTGGCATGAAGGTCCTGGCCTGCGACCTCGAGCCTCGAGCGATGGCTGGCGTGAAAATGGTCTCGATCGAGCACCTTTTCGAACAGGCTGACGTCGTCAGCGTTCACATTCACCTCAACGAGAAAACGCGAAAACTCATAGGTTCAGATCTTTTGTCGCGCATGAAGCCCACGTCTGTCCTTATTAATACGAGCCGCGGCGGCATCATTGACGAAACAGCCCTACTAGAAGGGCTCAAGCGCAGCCGCCCCGGGGCCGCCGGCCTAGATGTGATAGATGGCGAGTGGCTAGACCGAGATGACTTGGCCAATCACCCTTTGATCGCTTTCGCTCGCGACAATGACCGGCTGCTGGTAACCCCACATATTGGTGGGTCCACGGTCGAATCGATTGCGGGCGCGCGCGTGTTTATGGCGAAGAAGATTGTAGACTACTTGAAAGAGAACGCGTGACGACGCCAAATGTTGCCATTGTTGGAATGGGCGTCGGGGAGCAGCACGCTCGCGCTTTCCATGCAGATCCCCGCTGCCACGTGATTGGTCTTTGCGATATAGATCGAGCGCGAGCGCAACGACTCGCTGATACCCTCGGCGTTCCTACAGTCTTTGACTCTTTTGATGATATCGCTGGTCGTCCGGACATCGACATTGTTTCTCTAGCATCGTTCGACCAGGACCATTACGAACAAGTCGTCGAGGCGCTTCAGGCGAAGAAGCACGTGTTCGTCGAGAAACCCTTGTGCCGGTCGAACACCGAACTGAATACTATCGAACGGGCCTGGATAACCGCCGATAGGCCTGCGCTCGTGTCGAATCTTGTATTGCGCGAAGCACCATTGTGGCGCTGGCTAGACGAAGCGATCTCGGACGGCCTTCTCGGAGAGATCTATGCCGTCGATGGCGAGTATCTGTATGGGCGGATCCACAAGATCACCGAGGGGTGGCGAGCTACCGTCGATGACTACTCGGTATTTGAAGGTGGCGCGATACACATTCTAGATCTTGTCCTCACGCTGACCCGACAGCGGCCCACAAAAGTTAGAGCTCAGGGAAACAGGATCGCGACGAGCGACACCCCCTTCCGCTACAACGACTACGTTACCGCGACTTACGAATTCAATTCAGGCCTTCTCGTCCGCGTCACGTCTAACTTTTCCTGCGTTCATCGGCATCATCATGTTCTCCGAGTCTACGGAACCGAGGGGACGTTCATTTACGACGATGCTGGTGCGCGATTGCACACGTCGCGTGACGAAAGTCAGAACGCTGCGCCCATCGAATTCGATCCGCTCCCGAGCAGCAAAGGAGTGCTGATTCCTAGGTTCCTAGATCTTGTCGACAGCCCCAGTGAAAAACGTGTAGCGGCGGCAGAGCGCGAATTCTCTCTTATGCGGGCGTGCCTCGCCGCCGTCGACTCGGAGAGAAAAGAAACAAGTGTGAGCATCGAATATGAGCGCTGATCAGAAACCCATTCCCTTTGCACGGCCGTCAATCACGAAAGAAGATCGTCACGCCGTCCTATCGGTTCTTGACGGACCCATCTTGACGCATGGCCCGCGCTGTAGCGCGTTTGAGGATTCGTTTATACAGACTGTCGGCGGAGGTTACGCCGTCTCGACCAGTTCCTGCACCGCGGCTCTGCATCTGTTTGGCATTGCCAAGGGATTCGGGCCGGGTGACGAAATCATCGCACCGGCAATGAGCCATGTCGCGACGGCGCACGCAATCGAAGTTACGGGCGCCCGTCCGGTCTTCGTCGACTGCGAAGAGGACGGCAACATCGATCGGACCGGCCTAGAAAAAGCGGTGACGCCGGCAACAAAGGCAATCTACTTGGTTCACTTTTTGGGTATTCCAGCGGCCATGAAGGAAATCATGGAGATTGCCGGACGTAGAAACCTGCCCGTCCTCGAAGACTGCGCAGTCGGACTTGGCTCAACAGTCAACGGGAACCACGTCGGCCTCATCGGCGACGCCGGCTGCTTTTCATTCTATCCTGCCAAGCACATCACGGCGGCCGAAGGGGGCATGTTCGTAACGCGCGACAAAGAACTGGCTGACAGCATCCGCCAGTATCGCGGCTTCCATTACGACCGCACGTTGATCGAGCGCAAGCTGCCGGGCATCTACGACGTCACCGGCTGCGGGGTGAACTACCGAATGAGCGAGTTGCAGGCAGCCCTCGGCGGCAGCCAACTCTCTCGCCTAAAGAGCGTTCTCGACTCGCGGCGCAGGAACTTTGAACAGCTCTCGTCGCTACTCGAAACCATCGATGGTGTCTCGATAGTTCGGCCGATCCGGCCGTCAGATCAGCAGTCCTACTACACCATGTGCGTCGTTCTTGACGGCGACCGTAAACGACGTGACGGTATGCTGCGATTCCTCTCCGACCAAGCCATTGGAACTAGCGTTCACTATCCCCACCCGATCCCGCGCCTCCGTTACTACCGCGAGAAGTACGGCTACGACGCCGCCGAATTCCCTAATGCCGAGCGGATTGCCGACCGCTCTCTCGACCTTCCGGTAGGCCCCCATATCTCGGAAGATGATGTTGCTAGAATCGCCAGCGTGTTTCGAGAAGCGCTCCGGAGGACATGAACAAATCTCCGAAACGGATCCTGTATCCCTTTCTCGGCGATACGTTTGGCGGAAGTCATCATTCGGCCCTTGAGTTGCTCGATTCCTTGACGCCAGATGTCTTTGAGGGCGTCGTTGGCCTTCATCGAAAGGGTGCCTTGGCCCACGAACTCGAGCGGCGCAGCATCGCCTATGAAACACTGCCGGGCGCACCAATCGAACCTCAACGCGGCATGCTGAGCAACCTGGCACGGGCGCCCAACACCCTGAGGTTCTCGCGATTTCTTTCCCAGCAGCGGATCGAGCTGGTCCACGCGCACGACGGCCGTTCCTGTATCACTTGGAGTCTGCCGGCCGCGTTGGCCGGCTTGCCATTTCTCTGGCATCAGCGGACGACCTATCAACCGTCGACCACGACGGCCCTAGCGATGCGGCTGGCTGATCACATATTATGCAACTCCCAATTTGCGAAATCGACCCTCCCGCCAAACGCCCAAAAAAAGGCAATCACCATCTACAACCCTGTCACCACGGTGCAGGCTGACCGTGTAAAGAGCCGCCACGCGGTCGTTGCTGCGCTTCGCCTGCCGGACGACGATGACACCTCGATTATCCTCGCAGCAGGGACCCTATCTCGCCAGAAGCGGCCGACATTGTTCATCGAAGCGGCGGCGCAACTCGCTTCGGCTGGGGGTCAATCAATGCACTTCGTTTGGGTTGGTGCCGACCGCGATGGGATGCGTGATGTTCTGGAGAGCCGCGCCCTAGAACTCGGTATTGCAGACCAGGTCCACCTGCACGGCTTCGTGACCAATGTCGGGGAGTGGATTGCTGGCTCGAACGTTTTGGTTGCGCCCGGGGTAGACGACGCTTTTGGAAGAACATTGGTTGAGGCCGCGCAGATCGGCACTCCCTTCGTCGCAACCGACTCCGGTGGGCACTCTGAACTGAAGAACCTTGGCCTAGAGGGATCCTACGTGCGCCCTGATGATGCGGTTGCGCTGGCAGATGCGATAGCGTCGACGTTGCGTTCGAGGGCGCCGCCTCTTTCCGCAACCCTTCGCGACCTATTCTCGCCGCAAGCGCATGCGGCCGCCGTTACAGCAATCTATCGGCAATGCGGCTAAAAGCGCCGAGAACAAGGCTCGTCATGGTTATTGGCGATCTTGGTTACGGTGGCGCCCAACGCGTGGCCGCCACAATGGCCAATATCTTCGCCGAGACTGGAATCGAGGTTTGGCTCGTAACCCTCGCCGACACGGACTCTGCGGGAGCATTCGAACTGCACTCAAGCGTGCGCCGCGTTTCGCTCGGGTCACCCGCCAATTCCGGTTCGTTTTTCGTCGGCTTGTTCGCAAATCTAAAGCGAATAGCGGCGCTCCGCTCGGTCCTTCGCTCAGCCGCGCCCTGCAGCACCATCAGCTTCATCGGGCCAACCAACGTCGTCACGCTCATCGCAAGCCTTGGGCTCCCCACGTACCTAGCTATATCCGAACGGAACAATCCCGGCGCCCAATCATTCGGACGTCTGTGGGATTGGCTCCGACGCCGGACTTATCGGTGGGCAGATCGCGTGACCTACAACAGCGCTAGCGCGAGGGAGACACTTGCAGCCTACGTGCCGGACGCCAAGCTCTTCTTCCTCCGCAATCCGGTACCGCAAGCAGCCGACCCCTCGCTGACGAAGAAGAATATCGTCCTTTCGGTGGGCAGGCTGGCGCCGCAAAAGGCACATGACACATTGCTTCGCGCGTTCGCTCGCGCCCTCCAGGCGCAACCCGGCTGGGTCCTCAAGATTGCCGGCGAAGGCGCAGAGCGAGAGGCTCTAGTGGGATTGGCGCGTGCGCTTGGCATCACAGACCACGTAATCTTCCTCGGTGTGTCACGAGATATCGAGAGTCTGTATAGAGAGGCTGCAATATTCGCACTTGCGTCCCGCTTCGAAGGAACACCGAACGCAGTCCTAGAAGCTATGGCTAACGCACTTCCCATCGTTACCACCGACGGTGCCGGCGGCGCACTGGATTTTCTGGAACACCCGGAGTCCGCGCTTATCGTCCCGGTTGACAACGTCGAGGCCTTTTCGGCCAGTCTATTGCGACTCATGACGGACGCCTCGAGGCGCGCCGAGATGGGTTTGGCGGCAATGGCGGCGCTCGAAAATCTCGCGCAGGATCAGATCAATGAGGACTGGACGGTGGCGCTCAACTTAGCGAGGCCGCCTCAAACCGAGACCGGACCGAATAGCTCGCAGGAAACCGCTCACATTGGCCCTCCAGCCATCTAGACCAGCAACCGCCAAAACCATCAGCATTGGTTCCACCGGAACACGATAGCGAGACAGGCCGTTCAAGAGCAGCACGGCCATGTAGTAGACCAAAAGGCCGAGAACCGAAACCAACAGCGGCCAATGTCTCCGGCGGAACAGATGGGCAATCCCGGCGAGGCCGAGCAGTCGGGCCGCCATCGCAAAAACGAGAGCCAACGCCGTGATGGCCATCGCGCCGGCCGAAGCGCTCGCGAGAGTAGATGCCCATGCTCCAATCCTATTTGAGAATCCACCTGCGGCGTACACCTCATGAGAATTCTCCACTCTCAACCCCAGCATGCCATTAATGTTTTGCGCCCCTCCCGAAACTAGCCATTTGACCTGCGAGGTCACGAGCATCGCCGCCAGTTGGGTCAGAGGATAATCCAGAAGCATCGCTACGTATGTTCCGTTGGTCGGTGTCGTGCCGCCTGCTGCAGTACGCGCGCGCTCGACCACGATCTCGTACGTTTCTTGAAGCGAAAGAGTTGGGTTGACCCGGCGTTCGGCAAAAACGACGTTCATTGCTAAGAACACTTGCGAATTCGAACCAGCGGTAACGTCGAGGCGACCGGTAACCGACTGCACGGTCAGGCTCCACGGCAATACCAATAGCAGCGCAACCGCTGTTGCTCCCAGACCCTGGACGAACCCGCGAACCACGTGACGCCCTTCAGAAAGCACACTGACTGTCGCGAGGATGATCGGCAAAAGCAGCAGCGCGTACTTCAGCTCCGGGCGAAAAAGAACGGCGGTACCCATTGCTGCGCCAAGTGAAAGAGCGACCCACCATTTGCCTTCCTCTACCACAATCAAAAGGAGGCCGAACGCAATCACCAAAAGTAGCGTGAAAAACGTCTCGGGGAGCAACAGCTGCGCCATTCCGATGGCGTTTGGATTCAAAACCACTAGCGCAAGCGCTAAATCACCTATTTGCGGTGACAGGTACCTGAGAACGACGGCCCGCGTTACGAGACCAGTCAACCAGAGTGCCAGAACCTGCACGATCACAAGAAAGGTGTCGGGCTTCGTCATGCCCGCCGCACTCAAACCGGCAAGGATCGTCGCGTAGCCCGGTTGACGTATTACTCGGCTGGAATCGAGTTCGCCCCGGTTCGTGTTGCCATACAGCAGCTCAGCCTGACTAAAATAGTCGAAGCTGTCGGGTTGCCGGTGCCCGCCTTCCTCAGCAAAACCAAGCAAAGCAATATGAATGGCAGCGTAGACAAGAGCGAGGGTCGCAAGCGCTAAGGCCCGTCGTCCGGTCACTGGCCGCAAATCTCAAGGCAAGTCACAAAGGACCATGGTCCAAGGTAGTGGCCGCCTGGTTTCGACAACGCGCAAATTGCTACGCACGAACCGGGAAAAGCCTTTCGCGCTCCAGTGGTTGATGTGGCCAGGCGTGTTGCCCAGTCGCCCCACATAACTCAGTCGAACCATGTTCAAGAACCGCCAGAGCGGTTCGCGCGGTACGCTTAGGAGAATGTTTTTGGCCCCCGAGAGGGCTATGCGTTCTAGGGCCGCTTCGGGTGTCGCCACGTGCTCCAGTACTTCGCAGCAGATCAACAGGTCCACCCCATCCAAGCTGCCTTCTTCGAGGTCCTCCACCGATCGCACTGAAAACGGACGGCCAAACCCCTCGCTATCAGCTCTTTCATTTGCTTGATCAACAACTTGGGCTTCCACATCGAATCCGGAAACACTCACGCCACGGCGAATGAGGCGCATGCTCAGGGCACCTTCACCACAGCCGACTTCAACGGCTGAACGAGGTCCAATGCGGTTAGTCAGTGAATCGAAGTCATTAAGAAACCCGGAGACAAGCGCACGCGACAACGGGTTCCGCGTCGAGTATTTTGGGTAGTGGTTTCCGCCCACATTTGACATTTTTGGCTGATTGGGCAACTTGATGTGTCCGCGCGAGGTCCACCGGAATTGATGAGGCGAGCGTAAGCGAACGGAAATGAGAAAGCTAGTTATTCAAATCCCGTGCTTCAACGAGGAGGAAACCCTCGGCGCGACACTCAATGCGCTACCGAAGAAATTGCCGTCAATCGATAAGATCGAAGTCCTCGTTATCGATGACGGGAGTACTGACAAGACCGTTGAGATTGCACACGCACATCGTGTAAGCCACGTAATATCTCTACCGAGGAATCGCGGCCTGGCGGTGGCATTCTCCAGCGGTCTCGAGGAAAGCCTGCGCGTTGGGGCTGACATTATCGTGAATACCGATGCAGACAACCAATACAGTGCCGACGACATTGCCACCCTCATCGAACCGGTTGTTGCCGGCAAGGCGGACATGACCGTCGGTGCGCGGCCGATCGCGGACATCGATCATTTTTCGTTCACCAAAAAAATTCTGCAGCGGTTTGGAAGCAGCGTCGTGCGTTGGGCGAGCAACACAGACGTCGAAGACGCGCCCAGTGGCTTTCGCGCTATTTCCCGTCGTGCTGCGCAACAGCTCCACGTCTTCTCGGACTACACCTACACGCTGGAGACAATCATTCAGGCGGGCCAAAAGGGCATGACCGTTCGCTCGGTCCCAATTCGAACCAATGGACCGACAAGGCCCTCCCGCCTCATCCGTAGCGTCGGCAGCTATGTGCGCCACTCGGCCACCACGATTGTCCGTATCTTTATTACTTACCGGCCGTTTCGGTTTTTTTCTGCGGTTGGCCTGACCACGACCTTCATTGGTATCGTTCCTGGCGTGAGGTTCGTCTACTTCTTCGTATCCGGCGATGGCAGCGGCCATGTCCAGTCGCTAATTCTTTCCTCCATTTTCATCCTTCTCGGGTTTTTCATTTTGTTGACCGGCGTCCTAGCTGATCTGATTGCAGTTAACCGCAAACTCTTGGAGCAGGTCCACTACAGAATCCAACAGCTTGAGGACCGAATGGCTGAAAGACTATCAACCGTGCCGCGAGCCGAAGGCGACGGCTCCCACGAACAATAAAAGATCACCAATAGTCGTCACCACCCGAAAGAGAAGCGATATCGCAGCAGCGGTCGCTTCGCCGATTTCGCCTCCTAAGAGAAGAAGAATTATGCCTTCACGCACGCCAAGGCCTGCTGGCGCACCTGGAGTAACGAAGCCGGCGACCCACGCGAGCACATAAGCGGACGCCAGCCTCAGCAAAAGCCATGCGTCTGCGTTGATGCCTTGCTGCCGAGCGAGAAGTGCGAACAGTACTGCCATGATCGCGAAAAAGCCGGTAACCAACAAAAACGCCTTCAAATAGACCGAAATGAAATGCCGATTCGGAGCAAGAGGAGCCAAACGGTCGCGCAGCGGTGCGGGTAGGAACGCGCTGCCCCGCGCAACAAGGAGGGGCGCGCACATCGCCAACAATGCAAGACCGGCCAGAATACCAACCACGTATGTCGGAAGAATGCTGTCCTCACCAAGACCTATCAGCGCCGCGCCAAGTGTGAGAAAAGCCGCCGCACCGGTGACGGTGGCCGTCTCCTGGATTGTTGCCGCGCCCACAGCCCCTTGGGACCAGCCGTTTTCGGCCGCGACGACGTGGCGGGCCACCAAGTGCATAATGTTGCCGGGAACGTACTTTCCAATCTGGGTCCGGCAGTAAACCTGGAGCGCCTTCGCGACGTCGACTCGATTACCCACGACGGCCATTCGCAAGTAGAGCACCCATGCAATGGCGGGCAGCAGCAGCGACAGCGTGTAGATGGCGGTCACGAAACCTAGCCAACCGTATTGACCGAGCGCTATGTTCTCAATAGAACCGGCCTCCCAGTGGGGAATAAGCGTCAGGCAGACAAATACCAAGCCTGCAATGGACAATAACCAACCGACAATCCGCATGAACCGGATGGCCATTTTCCTACCGAGAAACGAGGTTGGACTTGGGTTCGAAGCCATTTAGCGTGGGCCTGTTGGCGCGATCGCTGGAATTGGGAGGGACCGAGATACAGCTTGTTCGCTTGGCAACGGAACTCCACCGCCGAGGAATAGCCTGCTACGTGCTCGTATTATACAGCATCGGCCCCCTCAAAGAAGATCTCGATCGAGCGGGTATTCCAATCATCGATCTGGAGAAACGCGGCCGCTGGGACGCTACGCCATTTCTTAAGGTGGCAAGTTTCGCACGACGCAACCGGCTCTCGATTCTCCAAAGCTACCTAGATGCACCCAACATCATCTCCGCTGTAGCCGCACCGTTCATATCACCAACCAAGGTGGTCTGGGGCTTCCGGTCCTCCTACATGGATCTTGACTCCTACGACTATTCCTGGCGCCTGGCTCACCTTGCGCAAGTTGTCCTTTCGCGACTGCCGAGTCTCACGATTGCGAACTCCCAGGCAGGAGCTAGACAACTATCCGAAACAGGCTTTCCTACAAGTAGGGTGCAGGTTGTACCAAACGGCATCGACACCGAATACTTTGCCCGAACACCGGAGATAGTAGCTTCGGCCAGCCGGCTACGTGCCGAGTGGGACGTACCGCCGAACCATCAAATCATCGGATTGGTCGGCCGCCTCGACCCCATGAAGGACCACGAGACGTTTGTTCGCGCCGCCGCAATATCCTGCCTTCACCGAGACGATATAACCTTCGTCTGTATCGGCCCCGATGGACAATCCAAGCGTTCAGCTCTTGAGGAACTGACAAGATCTTTAGGCATTGAAGACAGGTTTATTTGGACCGGACCTCTTACCAACATGCCTCCGATCTACGCTACGTTGAACATCTTATCTACTTCATCCAAAGTTGAGGGGTTTCCAAATGTCGTCGCAGAGGCGATGGCCATGGAGGTACCAACCGTGGTCACCGACGTCGGCGATAGCGCTATTATCGTTAACGCACGGAATCGGGTAGTGCCGCCGCGGTCGCCCGACGGACTTGCCAGCGCTTGGCTTGATGTGCTTAGCATGGACGAGTCGGCTCGGCGGGATTTGGGAAGTGCGTCTAGAGTCAGAATTATCGAAAACTACTCGGTCAAAACAATGGTCGATTCTACGCTTTCCCTTTACCGGGGCCTACTAACGGGATCGCGAAACTTGGCGGCGCCAGACAATGTATTACGCTGACAAAGAGGACCTCCTTCGAGATATCTTCGGTGCGGATGTCGTTAACGTTCAGTTGGATAACAAGATCATTGTTGATGGTAAGACCTACCCCGTTTTCGATGATGTGATAATTTTGTTGGAGCCACCTCGATGGCCCAGTTTATTGACCGGCAAACGCCCCACCGGCAACGCGGCTGCCGATATCCAAGCGACGTTTTCGAGCGAGTGGACATCTTTTTCCGAAATCACTGAGCAACACCGGAGCGAATTCGACCGGTACTTCGACATCATTGATCGTAGCGCGCTCGATGCCGCGCGTGTTCTCGATCTAGGATGCGGTATCGGCCGATGGAGCTATTTCCTGAAGGACACCGCCCGCGAACTTGTTCTGTTGGATTTCTCCGATGCGATCTTTGTTGCCCGGGACAATCTCCGCGGAGCAAAGAACGCCGTCTTCTTTCTAGGCGACGTGACCGACCTGCCGTTCCGAGATGACGCTGCGGACGTTGCAATCTGCTTGGGCGTGCTTCATCACCTGCCCGTCGATGCGCTGGGTGCCACCCGTGCCCTTAAGCGAATCGCACCAACGCTGTTGATCTACCTCTACTCCGCGCTCGATTCCCGTCCGTCCTACCAGCGCGTCCTGATGAAAGCGGTCACCATCTGCCGCCGCATTGCATGCCGGATCAAGAACGAATCCGTTCGGCGCGTCCTTTCGTTCCTTGGCGCCGTCTTCGTCTATCGACCTGTCATATTTGTTGGGCGCCTAGCAGCCCTGGTCGGTAAAGCGGCCGCAGTGCCGCTCTACGAGTTCTATCGAGACGCTTCCATCCGGCGCATCTCCCAAGATGTCTACGACCGCTTCTTCACGCCGATCGAACAACGGGTGCGTCGCCGCGAAATCGAGCGCCTGAGTGACACTTTTTCAGAGATTATCGTGTCGGACGGCATCCCGGAGTGGCATTTTGTCTGCAAGCGATAGCGCTACTTCACGCGACGCGCATTTACTGGCGATCTGGCGTGACCCGAGTCTTCTCAGAGCGTTGTCTGTGGCCATTCTGGCCCGCGTGGCAGTATTTCTCGCGCTCGCGATCACACCACTAACCAACCAGCACGGCCTCCCTGTATCGCCACTCGACATGCAGGAAGATACCGACATGCATTTTTTCCTTCTCAGTGCAGAGCGGTATTTTGGCGAAGATCGACCGGCGATCCTAGAGGTGTTCAAGCGATACTATCAAGGGGCCGACGTGTCCGCAGAGGATGATCTACCTGGCTCCATATTGAGCGGCAGACAACAATACTACCTAGCGCCACCTTTCTTTCCAACCTTGCTGCACATCTTCGACTACGGGCCGGGAAACACCCTGCCACTGGCCCTTTTGTTTCTACTCGTGTCGTGCCTATTGGTGGCGGCATGGCTCGCCTGGCTCCGCCTACATGGCGTCGGGCTCCGATGGTTGCTCCTATTTGCGCTGATACCGAACCCAATCTGGTTCACGCTGAATATTAGCTCAGACCTGATCTTTGCCACCTTCTTTGCCGGCTTTTTCCTCAGCTATTTTTCGCCGCGAGCATCGACACCGGGTGCGCGGCTCGTTTGGCTGGGGTGCATGCTGGGCATGCTTCTGACCCGCCCCAACGGCCTCGCGCTCGTACTCTTCGTTGCGATTGACCAAGCCTTCTTGCGGCGCCCCGGATTGTCACGCAGAACGCTCATCCTGATCGCGGTACCCGCCGCGATCTTCGCCGCTATTGCCAGCTATCTCCTGATCCCCCACTTCGCCGTGTTCCTGAAGGATGGTGGGAACATTGGATACTTTGGCACGTCCCAACGGGTGTACCTTGCCGGTATCTTTGACGCCCTTCCGGGTGCGATCGACCACATCGTTTCGTGGATCGCCTTGATCGGAGCGAAGTTCCTGTATTTCGCAGGTCTCCGACCTTCCTACGGCGACCTCCCCCTGCCGCTCCTATTGCTGAGAAGCCTACCCGGCCTCATCCTGCTGCCTGGGCTTGTCTACGCACTGGTCCGCGGCAGTGGCCGTCTTCGTCTGCTGCTCATTGTTATGGTTGTCCCTGTTTTGATGGGCGCTTCCCAAGATCGCTACAACCTGCCAATCCAGCCCGTCCTCCTTCTCGCCGGCGCCATCTTTCTCGGACAACTATACGCCAGCATCACCAGAACCAAGCCGTCAAATGCGACGTCAGGCCGCGGACTGCCCTTTCGATAGCGCTCGACGCTCGGCCAACGCCGGTATGGCCCGTCGCCCACGATTGGTGAAATCCCTCCTGAGTTGCTTTAAGAACGCCCTACGCGATAGAAGGCTAACCAAGCAAACGAAAAGCAGGGGTTCGTAACCGGTTCGGTAACGGATAGCCGAGCCGGGGTTCATTACCCCAAACGGGTAGTTGGCAAAGATTAGCCAGAACACTGTCGTCGCGCTCACAACAAACATGAAGAAGGGAGCGCGGGCAAGCTGGCTTATGAGAAGGATAGAGATCATGCCCAGCAAGATAGTGCTCTCCACGAAACTTGCTAGTTGAAGGATACCGAGACGCGCTTCCTCCAAGGTGGGGCCAAAGAAAGACAGCAGCATTCCATAGGGCGCCCGCCAAAAGACGTCGAACTCCTGGACCCAGAACGGGGGGCGCGTGGTACCGCCGGCGACGCTGAAATTCGGAATGACTTGAAATGCAAGCGCATCGATTCGCTCGCGAAAAACATAGAGAAAAGCAAGTGAAACGAGCGCTCCGAGGAACACGAGAAACGTCCGCTGCTGAACGTTCCTTCCCGCCCATATAGCCACCAACAAGAACAAGAGCGCGGGAGCGTACTGCGCCTTGTAGACGACGAGGGAGTATAGCGAGATCAACAGAATCACGCGTGAGTAGGCCCGCCCCTCAATCATCCGAACGACTTGCACGGAGAGCAAGCAGATCATGAGTACAACGACCGCATCTTTCCCGGCCACTGACGACCAGAGAGAAAACGACGGGAACAGGAATAAGAGAAAAAGGACGCTGCGTTGCCAGGAGCCAACGTTGCGCAGCAGATAGACAATCCCGACAAACGCCATGGCTTGAAAAGCGATGTGGACCATGAGCGTATTGCCGAGAAAAAGTGCGTTGAAGACGCTACCCAGGTTTTCGGTCAGTTCGGTCGCAAACCGCCGGCTATGCTGAAACAGAAGAATGTCGGTAAATGTGACCGAGAGCGAAGAAAACCCACCCGACGCATATGTGCCCGAATCACCGAGGGTCGTCAGGTTTGAAACGACGGTTTCCCCAAGGAACGAAAGAAACGTCCGGTAGGCAAACAGGAATGCGTAGGCGACTCCCCACGCGTAACGCATCGCGGTCTAGCCTCTGCGAAACACGGCGATTAAGGAAATGAGGACGAAGCCGGCGATAATCATGAGAACGACCGGCGGCAGAAACAACCCTTGTATAGACGGCTCGGTTCGTTGTTTCGACACATGGGGCGGCACGATGATGCGTGCTGCGTAGGGCAAGTTGGATGCGAGCAACATCAGATTGTTGTACTCCCTGCCCAACATGCCCGTGAGAACACTGCGCGAACCGACCAGTGTCTGCCGCTCGAGTTGTGCCTGAACGTAGTTCAACCGCTGCTCCGCCTCGATTCTATCCTCCTGCCGGAGAAATTCGTCCGCTTCATAGTAGGTTCTCTCGAGGAGCTCGAGCGCGAAATCTGCGTCCGGGTGTCTCACCTTGATTTCGACGAATTGCGACTCTGGAACTGTCTCGAAGACCAGCGATCCACTCAGGAAATTGGCAAGATCTTCGATCGATGGTTCCGACCAGGGATTCTGGCGAAAGAAGCGTCGACGATCCTGATCACGCTCGAAATCTTCGCTCGTGGGCTTGCGCCAAGTCTGGGTGTCTTCATCCCAAGACGACCCGTAAATCTCCTGCAGAAGGCCGTATTTCTCTTGTACCTTCTCTGCGAAGGGAATGGCGCCAATGATGATTCTGAGGCGCTCGAACGGCGAGGAGCTCTCTCCACCGCCAGGAATTTCGATGCCCAATCCGGAGATGACCGAACCAACATTGCCGCCGATCGCATTGCTCGATCCACTCGGCTGCACGATCATCGACGCGGTGTATTTGGGGCTGAAGGCCTGGAGCTGAATGTAACCGAGGTAAAGGCCCGCAGCGGCCAGCGGGATGATAATCCAACTCCATCGGAGCCACACTCCAAAAAGGAACCGCAGATCAATAACGTCGCTGGGCGAGACAGCATCTGGCTGCGTGCGAGGCGGCGACGAAGTCTCTAGTGTTTCTTCAGACTTTTGACGTTTCTTGAAGCGAGACCAAAGAGTCATGGAGAATATGCACCATCTGGCGGCGCGGCCGAGGTGCCCTGAGTAGGTAGAAGCAAATTTTCGTAAAGCATCATCGTTTGCTCTACCACCTTATCAACACCGAACTCAAGCTCAGCCCTCCGTCGACCGGCCTCGCCCAACCGCGCACGAAGCGCGGGATCGCCTAAGAGTTGCGCGATAGCCCTGCCCAAACGGTCGACATCTCCCGCTGGGAACAGAACGCCATTCACATCGTCGTCAACAACCTGCCGGCATCCGGGAATATCTGAAGCAATCACGGCCTTGCCGCAAGCGGCGGCTTCAAGCAGCGCTTTCGGCACCCCTTCGCCGTAGGTGGACGGAAAGCAGACAATCGACGCGCTCGCGTATACCTCTTCCATGTCACTCCTAAAGCCCCAACATTCGACGAGGTCGTCTTTCGCCCAACGCTCCATCGTTTCTTGCGGCACGGCGCGCGGATTTGTAGGATTTGTGTCGCCGACCAGGACGAATCGGGCCCGCACGCCACGGTCGCGCAACCTCCGGACAGCATCCACAAAATCCCCGACGCCCTTTTCCCAAATCAGACGCGCCGCCAACAAAACGATCGGCGAAGCGGCGTCCTCTCGTCCAGGGATTGGGCGAAAGCGCGCGAGGTCAACACCCGCTCCGGGCACTAGGATCGACTGTTCTGCGCGGAGCGCACCGGCGCGTTCCAACGTCCTTCTGTCGTCTACGTTCTGCAGAATCGCCCGACTGCGCGGATGGCCAAACGACAGACGGAAGAGCATCAGCACCACGAACCGGCGCAAGGTATTGAGAATACCTTTTGAGACGAACACTTGACCAAGACCTGTGATCCCAAAGACGACCGCCGGGACGCCTATGAGCCGAGCGGCAATTCCGCCGTACAAGTTTGGTTTGATCGTCAACAAGTGCAACACTTCCGGGCGGACTACGCGCAACAAGCGAATGACTTCAAAAAAGAGACGCAGCTCTCCAGCGACCGATTGACCCCGTCGCGAAAGCGCAACCACATGAAAAGTGACGCCGAGTTCCTCAATCTGGCGGGCGTCGAAGCCCCTGGGGGCCCACACGCTGTCCGCCGGGGCCGCTACGTGTACATCGCACCCCGAGGAAGCCAACATCGTTAATAACTCAAGCCGGTGGGACAATAAGAAGTATGCTTCGTTAACGAGGAAAAGTACTTTCTTGTCCTTCATAGCCTCTGTCATGGAGTCGCCACACCGTGTGCCCGCTTGTATCATACTAGGCAAGGTCAGATCTCTTGACTAACCGATTCCACCACCGCGAGAACCCGCCTCTGCGCATCGCACATCTTATCACCGACCTGTCAGTTGGCGGCGCGCAATCGATGCTGATGCGTTTACTGCCGGCTCTCAGGGCACGCGGACTCGAATCAACCGTCATCACGCTGAGGCGAACGGAACAAGCAATCTCGCCGTCGCTCGCCGCCCGCGCCCACTGCCTGAACATGACAAAATCGCCGGCAGACGTTTTGGCGCCACTTGCATTGCGCCGCCTCCTACGCCGCTCACAATCCGACGTTGTCCAGACCTGGCTTTACCATGCCGACTTGCTGGGTATTCTGACATCGGTCATGACCCCGGGCAGTAGAACGATCTGGAACATTAGGTCCGCTAATACAGGACATCTCTATACCTCCGGAACCGGCCGACTTCTGGTGCGGGCGCTTAGCACTTTGTCCAGATTTCCGGCCGCTGTAGTCGCCAACTCCCAAGCCGGCATAGAGGAGCATACCCGGCTCGGATACCGGCCAAGGGAATGGGTGCTCATCCCCAACGGGCTCGACGCGGCGTGGTTCGAGGACGAGCCCGACGCCGCGGGCAGGCTCAAGACTGAGCTATCGCTCCCGCCAAGCGCCTGCCTTGTGGGCCTCATCGGCCGATACGACCCGCTGAAAGATCACAAGTCGTTCCTCGTTGCCGCGCGGCAAATCCTCGGAAAGTTGGGACGCGACACTCATTTCATCTTGGCTGGTGATCGGGTAGACAACGACAACGCGGCACTTGTCGCACAAGTCCGCGCGTTGGGTTTGAGCAAAAACGTCCATCTGCTCGGTGTTCGCAGCGACCTTCGCTACGTGAACCAAGGTCTCGACGTCGCGACTTGCACGTCGATCGGCGAAGGCTTCCCGAACACGCTGCTCGAAGCGCTCGCTTCCGGCACGCTTTGCGTCTCCACCGATGTCGGCGACGCGCGGCGTATCGTCGGGCGCTTCGGCGCTATCGTGCCACCGAAGGAACCTGGCGTCTTCGCAGATGCCGTGGTCCGCGTCCTGTCGATGGCCGGCGATACACGCAAATCGCTCGAGCGTACGGCGCGCGCGCAGGCGAAAGAGACCTATTGTATTGCCGATATTGCGAGACACTACGAAGCGCTATACCGGCGGGTTGCGGCGCGCTAGTTCAGGAATTCGCGCCAATCGCGGCCAATTTCGTCAATGTTCCCTGAAGCGGTAACGTCGTAGAGCGCCGGCCCGGTCGCCAGCTTCTGACCGCCATCTTTGGTCAACGGCCGGAAGCCGAACGTGCCTCCCGAGGTCGAAGAACGCGTCGAGAAAAGGTCGAACGGGATTGAGATGAAGAACCCTTTGTCAAAACTCCCTTCGCCGAACACGTTGAACGGCACGTCCGTCAGGGTCACGAATCCGCCGATTCTAACACCACTGTCGAAGCGCCTTGAAACCTGAAACGTCGCTCCACGGTCACCGGCCAAGTATTGACCGATAGAAAGCTGGGCGAGTAGCTCATAAAAGGGTACTGCGTAGGTGAGATTGAGGTGCCCCGTTACAACCGTATAATCTCGGAAGTCGAATCGCTGCTCGAACGTTCGTTGGCGCACATAGCCTAGCTCAATCCCAGCGGCGAGGCGCGATCCAAAGGGCCTGTAGAGAATCTCGCCACCGTAGCCACCGAACATCGTTTCGAAGTACCCCGCAGAGAGCCTAGCGAAGATGTCTGGCCAAGGGGACCACATGTAGTTGGCCTGTAGCTGAATGAGATTGTTTTCTCCCTGCTGCAAATATTGTCTTATTTCCGATCTAACCCGGGGTAGGCGGCTATCGGATTCGACGGTAAGGCGGTCAAAGTTATTGTATAGGTCAGCGCCGACACTGCCGACTACCGACAGTCGGGGCGTCACCTGCACGCGTGACGAGGCGCGAAGAAAGAGCTGGTACAGGTAGAACCGATCGCCGCTACCAATGTGTTGGCGCAACGCCGGCGAGACCGAATATCTAATGTTCGGGTAGTTTTCGGTCTTGATTGCGGTGGCGGGGAGATTGTGCTTCGGCGCGCCGATGACCGCATTGGCCGCAATCTCCTCCGGACTGCCGCTAGCGGTAACGGCCGCTTCAAGGTCAGAACGAAGCACAACGATACTTGCTGTCTCACCAGCCGGGCCGCTTAAGATTATCTCGAGTTCTTCAATCCAGTCTGGCGAGTGGTTGGCGGCGATTCGTGCTGCTCTGCCGATGTTTCGGGCGACCTGGCGGTAGGGACCGCTGGATAGCACGACCGTAACGCGGCGCCCTCCAAAGTTCACAGCATCGATTTGAAGACGCTGCTCGCGTGCATCCGCTTTGATACCGTCTACAGCCAGGGACTGATCAAACGTCTCAAATAGCGGCACCATCTGTCGTACCGCGGGTAGTGAAAACTGACCCCCCGAAACGCGCACGGCTGCTTGGATGTCTTGACGCGCTTTGATCTGATAAGTCTCGCCGCCCGGTACGAACACGACCCAATCAGCCGACCCGGAAAATGCCTTTGAGAGCGCCTCCGACAACGCGACACGATCAACCGGCGGTAGTTGGTTTGAGGTGTGGAAGTACGCGGCATCTCCTTCGATCGCGATTTCGGAGATCGAAACCCCCCAGTTCTCAAGGTACTCGAAGAGCTCACCAAAACGGTCGTTGCCCGTATCGCCCCGAACTCGTCTTACCTCAAGAGCGTCTAGAAAGCGGGCCACGACAGGCCGCAGCGCCGGGATCGGTTGCGTCACGCTTGTTTCTGCGGGCGGTCGTACGCGCAGTTCGACAGGCGGCGGGTCGAGCTTAGGAATGCCCTGTTCGTGGAGGTTTGCACGTAGATTCGCTCGGAACATGAAGCGTTCGCCGCGTTCACGCGCGAACGTAAGATCGATCCAAGGAAACGGCCGGTAGTTAATGCCGTAATTGAAACGGCTCGTCGCCGCAAGTTCATTGCTCAACGGCTCGTTCTGGTAGTCGTTGGGCTCGTACTCAAGCTTGACCGACAACCCTTTGATTGGCGTGTGATACTCGGCGCCGAAGAAAGCACCCACGCGCTCGCCAGAGAACCACGAGGTAGGGATCAGTGTCCCACCCTGCGAAGATTGTCCTGTTCGGGATCTAAACGATTTGGAGATGTTGATGAGGGGATTGCGGATTTCACCCGCACCGGCGTTGTAACCCCAACCAAGCCCCGCCGAAAAGTCGAAATCGTAGAACCGCTTGCTCATCGCGAAGTACTCGCCGGAAAACAGGCCAGTACCCAGACCGTCCTGAATTCCAATAGCAATCTGCGGCAGAAAGCGTCGCTCCCGTGCCACCAGGAGCTTCACGTCGGCGCCGCGGTCGGTAAAGGTTGAGCCTCGCCCGGCGACGTTCCCGGCAAAATCCCGGTTGTTAACTTTTGTGTAGCGGAAGGTCGCCTCAACTCTCGGCAAAGGCGTCAGCGTAATAAGGTATCGCTCATAGGGCCGATACTTGAGGTAGCCCACATTCAGGGTACCGTCGGCCATGAACCGAGCGGTGCGGGTTTGAAGTAGCCCAGCACCTCCGAAATCAGATGACGAAGGGTCTGGCACCTGCGCCATCACGCCATGTGAATAGATGAGAAGGTACGTGAACGCCAGTAGGCGAACAAAAGCGATATGAGCCAAGGATCGGAGCGTGCGCTAATTATCGCTGATCACGGCAAGCGAGGCGGCGGTAATGGCAAGCTGGCTAACGAGCGAAGCAACTTCTCTTGTAATCGTAAACAGGTCGAACGGCGTCGCGTCCTTCGGAACAACTATCGTGCTGCCGGGTGGCACCTGCAACGTACTGAAGCGGAAGGGGCTGACGGATACCGGGGTGGCCGCGCCATTAGGAAACACGACAAACATGCGGCTGCGATCCGCCGAGCTCTGGAACCCACCTGCCTGTGAGATATAGTTGTCGACTGTACGTCCTGCTACAAACTGCAGCGCTCCAGGGCTAAGGACATCACCAGTAACAAGCACCGAGTTGGGCCGCTTGGGTACATAGAACTTGTCCCCTGCCTCTAGAACTATGTCGAGCTCCGGACGAACCTGAAGGACCGTTGGATCAGCCTCTATGACCACGCGCCCCGTTGCCGGCGTCTGCCGAATCTGATCGGAAAGTACGGAGAACGCCGTAGCGGCCGAGGGGTCGATACCTCGATTGGCCGCGGCAACCGTAACTGCGGAAGACAATTGCCGTGCAAGGCGGTCGAGTGATCGCTTCTCGGCGGCCTTTATTCTCTCCCGCGCGAAGACCGCGCCATAGGGATAGGCCTGAACGGTCAATCCGCCCGCTCTGGAAATGAGCTCCGACAACCGCTCGCCCTTTCCGATCGTGTAGACGCCGGGGCGACTGACTTCGCCGAAGACCTCGACCACGCCGGGATCCCTAGTGGCCAAGGACGGGCTGGCACGCACGGCATCACCAGGGCCAACAAAAAACTCTGGGATGCCTTGGGTAATGTCTAGCGACTGGCGCTCAAGGAACCGGCTGCCATCCTGTCGCACGACCAGACGTGTAACCTCAAGACTAGAGCGATCGGCGGCCCGGCTCAGACCGCCAACGACGTTCAGAACGGTCCCAAGGGATGTGGCTTCCGGCACTGGTGCTAGGCCAGGCTGCCTTACTTCGCCCGCGATCAGAGCCGAGTGTTCGAGAACGAAGGGGAGCAGTGACGGGAATCGCTCATATATCTCGCGACATTCCCCAGGGCGCGCCTGCGATTCGGCTGTATCATTAAAACCGCGCTGCGCCACAGCGGCGGTGATCGCAAACCGTTCCGTTGAGGTCTCGGATACGAGCTTTCTCAGACCAGCGACCGCGCGACACTCGGAGGGCGCGGCTGAAGATGTTTCGAATACCTGATCGCCTTCCGACGGCGCGGCACTTTGCACCAGACCACGGCCAACAAAACCGACGATACTATCCGTCGTCCCTTCGATCGCTTGCAGGTTGGTGCTGCGACCGCCAGCGGCATCATTGGTTGCAGGCCGCGGCTCGTTGTCGGGTTCCTCTAAATCAAGTGTCTGGCTCGTTGCGACCCTCCGCACCGCCGCTGAATTGAGATAGCCAACGTCATCGCGGCTCAGGATCAGCAATTTGTCGGCGTTTCGAAACTGGAAGTCCTCTTGTCCGCTGACGATGCGATGAAGCGGCAGACCGTAGAAGCGCTCGACCTGGCTTGTTGGGTCTCGTGTGGCAAGGACGGCGAACAGCGGGTATGCACCGTCCTTAAGCGCTTGGCCGCCCGCAAGGAGCGCACCAATCGTTGGCGCCGCCGCTAGTGCCCGTCGGCCCGGGACCCGAACATGACCAACAAGTTCGATCCCGCCAACTTCGCGGTCACTGCCGCGGACGACCGTAACGATATCGCCGTCCCGCAGGCGTTGTTCTTCCACGATAGGAGATATTACTTGCTGGCCGCTGATATCGATCGAGGCAAGGAACAACCGGTTGCCCCGAGGGCGCAGGGTTCCGCCTGCCAGATTGAGGGCTTCGCTTAGCTCCATCCCCGTCTGCCCGGGCGAAATCTCAACGATGATCGGACGCCTAACATCGCCGACGACCGCGGCAGTACGGCCGAGCGTCGGGACGATCACTCGATCACCCTCCTTGAGCGTTATGTCTTCCGCCTCTCCGAGGCCAAAGATAGCCCCGTAGAGATCAATGCTGATTTCGCGTCCCTGCCGGATCACCTTAATTCCCCTCAGAGAACCAGTCTTCTTGACACCACCAGCTAGACCGAGAATGTCGATAACCGACGAGATTGCTGTGACACGATGGAGACCTGGGCGCTCCACCTCGCCCGCAACAACAACGCCAAACTCCCTTATACTCCCCAGCGCGACGAACGCCTCGGTCCCAATAAAGGCCTCTTCGATGCGGGCTTGTAGCACCTTCTTGAATCCGCCAAGAGTTAGCCCGGCCGCGGAGATCGGTGACATAGAGGGGAGAACAACAAGGCCTTCGCTGTCGACAGCCGCTTGGACCGCGCCCGCGTCACCGCCAATGAACGTGATGACTAGCTGGTCGCCAATTCCAAGAACGAAAGTATCTTGCGCAGCACCCGTCGATAGTACAGCGGGTTTGAATTCGCCACGGAAAGTGTCGTAGCCACCTTGGATTAGATAGAATCCGATACGCCGACAATAGTCGCGCTCGCTCGATGAAAACTTCGTGCCAAGAGTGAGGAGAAGTTCGTGTCCGTCCGGCAGTTCACCGCTACAGAACCTTTTTGCGATCTCCAATTCCAGTGGGTCACTGAGATCGGACCCCGGAAGCACTACCGATTTTTCATTCTCATCATCGGACGCGCCATTCCTAAGGTTGTCGAGAATCGAGGACCCGCTTGATTGCCCGAGTCCAGGCAAATCAAGTTGCTCCATTAATTGTTGCAGCGCCTGCAGCGAGGATTGGCTACCCTGTTGACTGCCCAGCCCCTGCGCTTCCGTTAAGGATGGGTAGGCCAGGATTGCGACCACCAGGAGCAATAGTCTTGCGATACTCTTGGCTCTGCTCATAACCCCTGATATCCCTTAATTGACCTCGACACCCCTCGGTGATCCACCATGCCCACGACAATCTCCCGACGGAACGTACTGACTAGCATTGGAAGTTGCCTTGCGCTGGTAGCCTGCGGAGAGAATAAGATTGGCGAGACGGTAATAGAAGCTGCAAAACTCCAGTTTGGCTCCGCACCGAAACTCCCTCTGGACCGAGCAGCGATCAGCAACCTACCATACGCCTCGATCAAAGCTAAGATTGGCCGCGGACCCGAAGCACTTCTTATTTTGTGGCGGTTCGACGCTGCAGGACATCATTGGCTTTCGGCCGACGATGTAGCCATCGTAACCGATGCAGGGCGCGTCGTGCAGAGCGCCGGGCTACCAGAAACGCTCCGCTCTACAGAGTCTCGGCAAGTTGATCCGCTCGTCCTCGGCTTGCACGACAAGGACATGCCCGTTCGGCACTTCCGCACCGTGACACTCCAAGACAAAGAAGGTGGGCGCAACGAGTTTGTGATTCACTCATCGTTTACTCGCTTAGAGCGAGCCAAGATTCAAATTGCCGAAATCGATTTCGACACTATCCGAATAGAGGAGAATTGTATCGCCACGACAGTGAATTGGAGCTTCAAAAACACCTACTGGGTCGATCCAGCCGATGGATTCGTTTGGAAATCTCAGCAGCACATCGCCCGCAGCTACGGACCCCTAACGATTGAGGTCCTAAAGCCACCAGCCTAAGAAATACTTGCCAAGCAGAGCGTTAGTTTGAGGTCGTCGCCGCCGTCGTTGAAGTCGTCGTCGTCGTCGTCGTCGTGGTGTCGTCGTCGTCGGTAATAGCAGCAACAGCAACGGCAATCGCCGCAGCAATAGCGACACCCGCCGCAATAGCACCGGCGGTAACGCCACCGGTCGCACCTGCAGCACCAGCGCCCTGTTGCTGCTGGCCAGCAGCCGCGCCCCTACCGGTCTTAAAGACCTGGGACTGCCCTGAGGGGTTCGCGTCAGCGGCGAAGGCCATGCTCGGGGCACCGGCGACAAGAGCAACGACACTAAGAGCCGTTAGAGTTTTCTTGATAAACATGTTCGGCGAACCTCCTAAGAACCTTTGAGCAAACTATTCTTTTTGCGTGTTTCTTAACAACCGCTATCGACCATTCCGACGGCCTTGTCGCTCTTCGCAAGCCGTCCGCAAATTCCAGACGCGACAGTAGTAGGACCAAACCGTTCGTTCAAGCGCGTTTTCGAGCCTTCTTCGGTGATCGAGGCGCTCTTGTTGCAAATTAGCAACAATTTCGCCTGTTTCAGCCCAATTGTCATTCACTTCAACAGCTTAACCGACCGTGATGAATCAAAGTATCAGGCCAAGGCGGGCGGGCGTACTCAGCCCCTATATCGCCCTTCGATACTACATCGTCACTATTCAGGGGGCGTTACTTTACTGGTGTCTATTTCAACGTTACCCCGCTTTATTCCCCCCGCAAATCACCGCAAAGAGCCTGGACTTCGCGATTACTGATAATCGCCCAAGAACTGAAGAATCGCTCCAGCCGCCCCTGCATCGCCCAAGACATCGTGCGCCGCGTCGCCGGCGCCCGCCCGCACAACCAGTGACTGCGCGTCTTCTCGGTCCGCCATATAGACCCCGCAATGCCCCTGCTGGCCCGGTGTGTTGCTGGGGGCGTAGTACGGATCGTCTTCGCGCACGATCGCGAGGATCGGCGTCCGGCGTGGCGCGTCGATGCCAGCGACCAGCGGTGCACCCGTGCAGGTCCACTGAGCGACCACCCGGGCGTTAAAGACATCGCCCCGGAAGAGCGCCGCCGTCACCGCCCCTTCGCTCGCGCCGATCAAAAAGAGATTGTCGAGATCAACCCAGGGCAACGTGGGCAGCCGCTCCAGCGCATAGGTCAATTCCGCCGTTCGAAAATCGTAGATAAAAAGGTTTTGGCCGCCGCGCGAGGTCTTGGGATCGCATTGCAAGGGCCGGTAACGGCGCGCAAAGCTATCCGGCGCGACCACCGCATATCCTTGGCGGGCCAGTTCTCCGAGGAACGGCAAATTGCCGATCCCGGTACAGCCATGCAGGAACACCACCGTCGGAAACCGCGTACCGCGGGGAAACCGTTGCACGTGGCGCGCCACCGCATCGCGTGACTGGCGCGCCACCAGGGGCGTGTCGCCGCCCTGCACCGGCGGCAGCACGACCAAGGCCTCGCGCCACGTCCGTTGAATATCGGCGCCGCCACTCGGTACGCCGGCGGCACACGCCGCCAACGTCAAGAAGGCGCCCAGCCCAAACGCGGGCTTCACCCAAGCTCGTACGGGTCGGACGAAATGAAAGAGTTTCCCGGGTATCGACACGGGCGGCATTCTCTTAGCGTGCGTGCGCCGCGACAACCCACCAATCGGGGTGCGCCGCGCCCAACGCCGCCGCCGCTTTTTGGGCCGCCGTCATGTCCTTGAACAAACCAAAGCAGGTCGCCCCACTACCGCTCAAACGAGCGACCCCGCAACCGGCTTGGCCGCGCAGCTCTTTTAGGCTCTCCGCCACCCCGTCGGCTAGCGACATCGCCGGGCCTTCCAGATCGTTGCGGCCGGCCCGCACCCAAGCGGCGATGCCGGCGTCCGTGAGATCCGGCGCCGCCCCGCCATAGGTTGAACAGGCGGCAAACACGTCGGGCGTGGCAAGCGCGGTCCCGCAGTTCACCAACACAAGGGCCAGGGGCGTTTCGACTTGGATCGGTTCGACCGTCTCGCCGATCCCGCCGATCCGCGCGGCACGGCTGTGCAGACAAACCGGCACATCAGCCCCCAACGTTTGGGCCACACTCGGAAACGCCATCGACGGCCCGACCTCCCAAAGCCGTCCCAAGCCGCGCAGCACCGCCGCCGCATCCGCGGAGCCCCCGCCGAGACCCGCGGCCACCGGCAGGTTCTTGGTAATACGGATATGGACCCCGTCTGGGCGACCCATCGTTTCGCCCAGTTGCCGCGCCGCCTGCATCGCCAGATTGCTCTCATCGTGCGGGACCGCGTCGGCAAACGGCCCCTCGACCGAGATGACATGTTCGTGGTGCATTGACAGTTCGATGTCGTCCCCAACCGAGGCAAATACGACCAGCGAATCGAGTTCGTGATAGCCATCGGGACGTCGCCCGAGGACATGGAGGAACAGATTGACCTTGGCGGTGGCGAATTCGCGAACTGTCATAGTTAAGGGTCGGCCGAACTGGTCGGTGCCGATGGTTAGATGTCTTCCAGGCCGTCGCGCAATTTGCGCTGAATCACCGGCACCAGTTCCGCGTCGGGCTCGAACGTCAACGCGCGCTCCCACTGAAAGCGGGCTTCGCGCTTGCGACCAACGCGCCAATAGGCGTCGCCCAAATGCTCGTTGATGACCGGATCCGTCGGCGTCAACCCGACGGCCCGCTCGAGATGCACCACGGCCTCCTCGTAGTCGCCGAGCCGATACAGCACCCATCCCAAGCTGTCGATGATGTATCCGTCGCGGGGGCGGAGATCGACAGCGCGTTCCAACATACCGCGCGCGCGGTCGAGGTTGAGTCCTTGTTCGACCCAGGAATAGCCGAGGTAGTTCAGGACTTGCGGTTGATCGGGTTGCAGTTCCAACGCTTGGAGAAAGTCTTTCTCCGCCTCGGGCCACTTCTTTGCACGTTCGTAGGCAATGCCGCGCGAGTAATAAAAGCCCCAGGTCGTTTCGCTGGGCGGACCGGCGCGGTCGATCGCTCGCGTGTAGGCCGCCGCCGCTTCACGCCACCGTTTTTCGCCACGCAACAAGTCCGCCAACTGGATCAATGCCTCGGTCCGATCGTCGCGTTCATCAGCAAGGTCGCGCAGCATCGCCAATGCTTCGTTGGTCCGATCGAGGCGCCGCAGCGTTGCGGCGATCCGCAACTGGGCGTTCCACCCGAACGGCGTATCGCGGTCGACCGCCCGATAGGTTTCGATCGCGGCCTCCCATTGCTGGGCGCTCTCTTCAAGGTTGCCGATGAGCACGCGGATCTCGTCCATGCCTGGGCTCAAGCGCAGCGCCAAACGGGCGTAGATCGTCGCGGTTTCCCGGTCCCCGTTGCGGGCCATGAATCGCGCCGCGCCGTTCAGCGCCTCGGCAACGCCCTGCGCGGCGCTCGCCACCATCGGCGGCGGCGGGTCTTGCGACAGCAAATTGCGGGCATCCTCGACGAGGGCACTACCGGACTCGGGCTCGAGGTACTGATCGACGAGCGCCACCGCTTCGTCGCGTCGCCCGGCCCGCAGAAGAAATGTCGCAAACGCTTTGACCGCACCTAGCGTGCGGGTGTTGCGATCTTCGACAAGTTCGCGATACGCCGCCTCGGCTTCGGCCGGCTTTTCGATCAGATCGTGGATCAGCGCCTGGTGAAACAGACGAAATGTCTTGGACTGTTCGCTCCGACGAAGCGTCTCCAACTCGTCGACGGCATCCGCGCCGTCGCCACGGCCCACCCGCACCCAAGCTTTGGAAACCGGCTGCAGCAAGATGTTCATGCCGCTCAGCGGCACATCATCCAGCCACTTTGAAGCATCGTCGAAACGGCCTTCGCGGATTGCCGCGATCGACAATACGAGCGGCGCTAGGCCGTCGTTGGGCTCGGCGGCGCCGATATCTCCGGCCAACCCGACCGCTTCATCGACCCGTCCGGCCGCAAGCGTTAGCCGGAACGCTTTGCGTAGGATGTCGGTGTTGCCCGGATCGTCGGCAATCGCTTTGGCGTAAAAGTCGGCGGCCGACCGGCTATCCCCGGTTGCGCGGGCATAAAGCCCCGCGAGGTAACTTCCAAAGGCCGAATCGGCGGATCGTTCCGGCGCAATTTGATCGTCGTTCAAATCGTTCGCCGCCTGCGCGCTCACAGGAGACCCCGCGGCAATGGATCCGGCGACAAGAACGGCGAACGCGACAGTGGTTAAACGCTGGTTCATCAAACCTTCCAAGGCCCTTTGGGCCACAAAAACTCACGCCACCTTAAGCAGCGGCGGCCCAGTTTGTCAGCAGACGGAAGGAAAGGCGGGATCATTTTTGCGCTATCGCCGCCGCCTCACATATTGGGATAGTTCGGCCCCCCGCCCCCTTCGGGAACGGTCCAGGTGATGTTCTGGGCGGGGTCCTTAATGTCGCAGGTCTTACAGTGAACGCAGTTTTGGGCGTTGATTTGGAAGCGCTTCTCGCCACCCTCTTCAATGATCTCGTAGACCCCCGCCGGGCAATAGCGCTGCGCCGGCTCGTCGAATGCCGGCAGATTTCGCGCGAGGGGAATACTCGGATCGGCGAGCACCAGATGTACCGGCTGGTCTTCCTCGTGGTTGGTATTCGAAATGAACACCGACGACAGCTTGTCGAAGCTGATCTCGCCATCGGGTTTGGGGTAATCGATCGCCGGGCAGGCTTTCGCGTCCTTCAGCGTCTCATGATCGGCTTTGCCATGACCCAACGTGAAGGGCAGGCCGATACCCAACGTGTTCATCCACATATCGACGACGCCCAGGGCGCCGCCCAACAACGTGCCGACCCGGCTCAGGATCGGCTTGGCGTTGCGTACCCGATGAAGGTCGCGATAGATCCACGAAGCCTCCCACGCCCCCTGGTAGGCGTCGAGATCGGCGCTGCCGGATTGATGGGCCGCAAAAACGGTTTCCGCGGCCAACATGCCCGACTTCATCGCGTTGTGCGTGCCCTTGATGCGCGGCACGTTCACCATGCCCGCCGCGCAGCCCAACAGAACACCGCCGGGAAACACCAATTTTGGAATCGACTGGAGGCCACCTTCGGTAATCACCCGCGCGCCATAGGAAACGCGCTTGCCGCCCTCGAGGTAGGGCCGCACCCGTTCATGGGTCTTGAACCGCTGAAACTCGTCGAACGGCGACAGGTGCGGGTTGCTGTAATTCAAATGCAACACGAAGCCGATGGCGATTTGGTTGTCTTCCAGGTGATAGATGAACCCGCCACCGCCGGTATCGTTCGACAGCGGCCACCCCACGGTGTGTTCGACCAAACCGGCTTTGTGCTTTTCGGGCGCGACCTCCCAAAGTTCCTTCAGTCCGATCCCGAACTTCGGGGGCTCCTTGCCCTCGTCCAATCCGAAGTCCGCGATCAGCTTCTTGGCAAGCGACCCGCGCGCGCCTTCGCCGATCAACGTGTACTTGCCGCGCAATTCGATGCCGGGCTGATAGCCGCCTTTTTGGCTCCCGTCGCGGGCAACCCCAAGATCGCCCGTGACCACACCGGTTACCCGGCCACTGTCGTCACGCAAAACATCGACCGCCGCAAAACCCGGAAAGATGTCGACCTCCAAGGCCTCGGCCTGTTCGGCGAGCCAGCGACAGAAATTGCCCAGGCTGATCACGTAATTGCCATGGTTGTGCATCAACGGCGGGAAAAGAAACTGCGGAATGGCGAAGCTGCCGCCACCAGCACTGAGGAAGACGAATCGGTCTTTCTTCACAGGCGTTTTCAGGGGCGCGTCGCGGTCGGCCCAGTCGGGCAACAACTCGTTCAACGCGATGGGGTCGAGGACCGCGCCTGACAGGATATGCGCGCCCACTTCGGAGCCCTTTTCCAAGACACAGACCGAAATATCGGCGTCGTTTTCCGCCGCCAGCTGCTTTAGGCGGATTGCTGCGGACAGCCCGGAAGGTCCGCCGCCGACGATCACAACATCGTATTCCATGAATTCGCGCTCGACGCTTTCGTCGGTCATGTTGGCCTCTTCCTTGACGAATCCTATCGTTATGCCCGTCTTGGTCGGGAGCGGTCAAATTCGTGCCGATTCGGCCACGGTCACAGGATTTCGTCCGACGGAGTCAGCACTCCAGAACCGTGCTAAAAGCACCACCATGATGCAACAAGCTCTTTCCGCGCTGCGCTGGCAAATCGATGCCGGGATCGACGAGGCCGTCGACGATGCACCGCGGAACCGATTTGCCGACCCGCCCAAGCCTGCGGCGCCAAAACCGTCAGGCGAGCGGAGCCGCGCGCCGGCCGTCACGACCGAAACCGCCGACAGCGTTCTCAAGTCGGCGCGTGAGACCGCAGCGGCCTGCCGCGATCTCGACGCCCTGCGCCACGCGTTGGCCGAATTCGACGGCTGCGCCCTCAAGGCCACGGCAAAATCGCTGGTATTCGGCGACGGCAATCCTGCGGCTCCCTTGATGCTGATCGGCGAAGCCCCCGGCGCCGACGAGGATCGCGAGGGCCGCCCCTTTGTGGGGGTCAGTGGACAGCTCTTGGACCGCATGCTTGCGGCCATCGGGCAGGACCGGACCGGCGCCTACATCACCAACATTCTGCCCTGGCGGCCGCCGGGCAATCGCAAACCGACCCCGGCGGAGATCCTTCTTTGCCAGCCCTTTGTTGAGCGGCACATCGAACTGGTCGCCCCGAAATTGCTGGTGTTCGTCGGCGGCACCGCCGCCAGCACCTTGCTGGATCGAACCGAAGGCATTACACGGCTGCGCGGCCGCTGGCTGGCCTGGCGCGACATCCCCGTCATGGCGATCTACCACCCCGCCTACCTGCTGCGCCAACCCGCGCTCAAAAAACACGCCTGGAAAGACATGCTGGCCATCCAACAAAAGCTCGAGTCACTCGGATGACGGCACGATCTGCCGGCCACATCCTCGGCGCAGCGATTTGCGTGGTCGCGCTCATCGTAGCGTCACCCGATGCGGCTCAGGCCGCCGAGCGCCCTCTGCCCGCAACCAAACCGCCGGCCCCCGAGAAGCTGGTCCACCAGCCGCAGACCCCCTTCGACATTCTTTCGCCGGACGATGTCGTGCTCTATCGCACCGCATTCGATCTTCAGCAGTCCGGCGAGTGGCGTGCCGCCGATCGCATTATCGCGCGCATCAACGACGACGTGCTGATGGGGCACGTATTGTTCCAGCGTTACATGCACCCCACGGCCTACCGCTCCAGCTTCAACGAATTGGCCAACTGGATGCAAACCTACCGTGATCATCCGGGGGCCAACCGGGTGTACCGGCTCGCGCAACGACGCAAACCGTCCGGCGCGCTTGGTCCGGTCGCGCCTAAAGTATCCCGCCTCGAAACCGACGACGATGACGGTGAGGCGATCGAGGTCACGCCGCCACCACGCAACACCTATCGCTCGTCGCGCCAGCGCTCCGGCGCCGAACGCCGTCAGGTGCGAAATTGGCAGCGACAAATGCTGCGTCAGATTCAACGCACCATTCTGACCAAGACCGAGCAGCAATTACGCAGCAAAAAGTCGCGCGAACTGCTGGATGACGCCGAAACCGACGACTTGATGTGGGAAATCGCGACCCGTTGGTACTTCCGTGGCGAAGACGAAAAGGCGTTCCGGATCGCGTCGCGCGCCGCTAACCGGTCCCGCGAACACGTCGCCATCGCCGATTGGACCGCCGGCCTCGCCGCCTGGCGTCTCGGACGCTACGAAGATGCCGAAAAGCACTTCGAGGCACTGGCGCTCGCCTCAAAGGCATCCGACTGGAATCTTGCCGCGGGCGCCTTCTGGGCGGCCCGCGCCAATCTCATCAACAACCACCCCGAAGAAGTGACCCGCTGGCTCCGGCTCGGCGCGCGCCATCCGCGGACGTTCTACGGGCTGCTATCGATGCGCCTGCTCGGTGAAGACATTTCCATCACCTGGGATTTGCCGCCACTCGACGAGGCTCGATTCGAAATGGTGCGCGAGAACGAGGGTATTCGACGCGCGATTGCGCTCGCGCAGGTCGGTCAGCAACACCTCGCCGAACGTGAAATTCGCCAACTCGTGCCCAGCGCCTCGAGTCAAAACGCCGAAGTCTTGCTGGCCGTCGCCGGTCACCTCGGCTTGCCCGGTGCCGCTATCCAACTTGGGATCAAGACCCTCGATCCGGCCAGTCGCTACTACGATGCGGCGGTCTATCCCCTCCCGGCCTGGGAGCTTGAGAAGGGATATTCGATCGACCGAGCGCTTGTCTTCGCCTTCATTCGCCAGGAGTCGCGGTTCAACACCAACGCGAAAAGCCCCGCCGGTGCGCGGGGGTTGATGCAATTGATGCCGCGCACGGCCAGCTTCGTCGCCAAAGACCGTACCTTGCGCGACAACCGCCTCAACGAGCTCTATAACCCGCAACTCAATCTCGACCTCGGCCAGCGCTATCTCGACCTGCTGATGGGCGACAATCTCGTGCAGGGCAATTTGTTCATGTTGGCCGCCGCCTATAACGGCGGGCCGGGCAACTTGAACAAGTGGCTGCGCCGTATGAACCATCCCGATGACCCGCTGTTGTTCATCGAAAGCATCCCGGCGCGAGAAACGCGGCTTTTTATCGAACGCGTCCTCAGCAACTTCTGGATCTACCGCATTCGCCTCGGCCAAGAGGTCCCGTCGCTCGACGCGGTCGCCGCCGGACGCTGGCCGTATTACTTTGCGCTTGATGGGTCGAGCCCGCTCAACACCTTGTCGGGTTCGGCTATTTCGGAGGTGAACTACCTTGCCGATTGATGAATCCCGAACCTTCGTACCGGTACGGATCGCCGTAATGACCGTCTCCGACACGCGCACGCTCGAGGACGACCGCAGCGGACAAACCTTGGTCGATCGCTTGACCGCCGCCGGGCACACCTTGGCCGACCGGGCGATCGTTACCGACGATCGCACCGAGATCGAAGCTCAACTGCGCGCGTGGATCGCCGATAAAGAGGTCGACGTCGTGATCTCCACCGGCGGGACCGGCGTCACCGGGCGCGACGTGACGCCCGAAGCCTTTGCCGCGGTTTACGAAAAGCCGATCGAGGGCTTCGGTGAGTTGTTCCGCATGGTCAGCTTCCAAAAGATCGGCACGTCGACCATCCAGTCTCGCGCCACTGCAGGCGTTGCGGGCGGCACCTACCTCTTCGCTCTGCCCGGCAGTCCCGGCGCCTGCAAGGACGGCTGGGACGAGATCCTGCAGTATCAGCTCGACTACCGGTACATGCCGTGCAACTTCGTCGAGCTTTTCGACCGTCTCACCGAAACGGAACGCCGTACCAAGTCGTAAGGCCAGGGCCATTGGGTCGCGACGGCGACAAAACATGACGCACCTAGATCGCCTCGAAGCCGACAGCATCTACATCCTGCGCGAGGCGTTCAGCCAGATCGAGCCGTTAGCGATGCTGTGGTCGCTCGGTAAGGACTCGAACGTCATGGTGTGGTTGGCCAAGAAAGCTTTCTTTGGCCACGTGCCCTTCCCCGTCCTCCACATCGACACCGGCAAGAAGTTTCCCGAGATGTACGCCTTTCGGGAGCGCTTTGCCCAAGAATGGGACCTTCGCCTTCTTACCGGCGATTGCCCCCCACTCGACACGATCGACGCAACGCTGCCCCCGGCTGCGCGTTCGGCGGCGCGCAAAACAGCTGGGCTCAGATCCAAGACCGAAGAGCTTGGGTTACGTGGCTTGATTGCCGGAATCCGCCGCGACGAGGAAGGCTTGCGCGCCAAGGAGCGGGTCTTCAGCCCTCGCGATGTCGATGGGAAATGGGCATTGCGCGACCAGCCGCCCGAGTTCTGGGAACAGTTCAATACCGACTTCCCACCTGGCACCCATGTGCGGGTCCACCCTCTGCTGGCATGGACCGAACTGGACATCTGGCGCTACATCCAGCGCGAGAACATTCCTGTGGTGGACCTCTATTTTGCCCGCGACGGCGTGCGCTATCGTTCCCTCGGCGACCAGGACATTACCAACCCCGTGCCCAGCGCCGCGACCACGATCGAGGAGATCATCGCCGAGCTCGAATCGACATCAGTCGCCGAGCGAAGCGGGCGGGCCATGGATCACGAGGCCGAGGATTCGTTCGAACGCCTGCGGACGGAAGGCTACCTGTGACACCGGGTGCCGAAAGCCTTGCCGTCGTCATCGTCGGTCACGTCGACCATGGCAAGTCGACCCTTATCGGCCGCTTGCTCAACGACACGCAGTCCCTACCCGACGGCAAGGTCGCGGCCGTCAAAGCAATGTGCGACCGCCGCGGCATGCCCTTCGAATGGGCGTTCGTTATGGACTCGTTTCAGGCCGAACGGGACCAGGGGATCACGATCGACTCAACACAGATCCGCTTCTCCACCAAGCAACGGAAATACCTGATCATCGACGCGCCGGGACACCGCGAGTTCATCAAGAACATGATCACCGGCGCGGCGAGCGCCGACGCTGCAGTTCTCGTCATCGATGCCGCCGAAGGGGTCCAACGCGAAACGCGCCGTCACGCCTACCTACTGCACCTATTGGGGATTCGGCAGGTTTGTGTTGTCGTCAACAAGATGGATGCCGTGGACTTTTCACGCCGCCGGTTCGACGAGGTGAGCGAGGACATTGCCGCCTACCTCGATTCGATCGGTGTGGAACCGTCGTTCGTTCTTCCCGTTTGCGCGCGCGACGGAGACAACATCGAAACCGCCGGCGACCGCTGTCAGTGGTATCAAGGACCGACGCTGACCGGTGCTCTCGATAGCTTCGCCCCCAGCGTGTCTTCTACGACCAAGCCTCTCAGGCTGCCGGTCCAGGATGTGTACAAATTTGACGATCGGCGGATCGTGGCGGGACGCATCGAATCGGGCGCTTTGTCGATTGGCGACGCCTTGCTGTTTTCGCCCTCGAACAAAACGGCCCGCGTTGTCACGATCGAGAGCTGGAAGACACCCGAAGCCCCGCGTACAGCGCAAGCCGGATCATCGATCGGGATAACCCTTGATGATGATCTCTTCATCGAACGGGGCGACCTCATCAGCCACGAAACGGAAGCGCCGATCGAAACGGACGTGTTCCGCGCGCGGGTGTTTTGGCTCGCCGATGAAACGCTTGCGTTGGGCGCTACCTACCGAATGAAGCTCGCGACGCTGGAAGTCCCGGTCACGGTCCAAGAAATCTCGAGCATCGTCGATACGGAAACGCTCGATCATCGCGCCAGCGGGAGCGTCGGGCGCCACCAGGTCGCTGAGGTCGTACTCCGGGCACGGCGCATTCTGGCGCTCGACGACGCCAATAACTTGCCCCGCACCGGTCGTTTTGCCTTGGTCCAAAACCACCGCATCGTCGGCGGTGGCACGATCAGCATGGCAGGCTACGCCGACCAGCGCGGTGCAATTACGCAACGGGCGACAAACGTGGCGCGCGTGGAACATAGGGTCGATGCCGACGAGCGCGCGAGCCGCGCCGGCCACCGCGGCGGCGTGATCTGGCTCACCGGCCTTTCCGGCTCGGGCAAGTCCACCCTGGCCCTGGAACTCGAACGGCGCCTCTTTGAAAGGGGCTATCAAGTCTACGTCCTAGACGGCGACAACATTCGGCACGGACTCAACGCCGATCTCGGCTTTTCCCCAGAAGAGCGGTCGGAGAACATCCGCCGGATCGGCGAAGTCGCGGCACTCTTCTCGCGGGCGGGGTTCATTGCGTTGACCGCCTTTATCTCGCCCTACCGATCGGACCGCGAGCGCGCCCGGCGCGCCGCCGCCGAGGGCACATTCCATGAAATATTCGTCGCCACCGATCTCGCCACCTGCGAAGCGCGCGACCCCAAGGGGCTATACAAGAAAGCTCGCGCTGGCGAGATCGACGACTTCACCGGCATCGACGCGCCCTACGAAGCGCCCGAAAACCCGGAATTCGTCGTCGACACCTCGGGCGCCACGGTTGAGGCCAGTGTCGACACGCTGATCGCCTACATCGCCGAAAATTTTACGCTACGGACTTAGGCGCGCCTTTCCTTACTTCCCCAATAGATTGCGCAACGCTCCAATGAACCCCATCTATGGGTGAACAGTCCCCGATGGAGTAAACGCCATGACCGTCCCCCGACGCGCCGTATTGGCGGCGCTGGCCGCACTGCCCGTTGCTACCCTGCTGCCCGCGGTCACCACCGCGCAGGAAATCAAAGTGCGTGGCCAAACCATTCGCTTGTCGTAGCGTGACAAGAAGTGGATCAAAAAACGATGTGAACAACTCGGCCATACCGAAGGCACACCGGCCTACCAGGAATGCTACGACGGATGGGTCAAAGACATCTTGGAGCAACGCGCGCGCGATGCGGTCTATCGCGCCGACGGCCCCTAGGCCCGGTCGCGCCACGCGGCAAGGTCGGCCGCGGTATCGATATCGCTAAGGGTCGCCGCGTACCCGACCCGCCACCCACGCGGTAGGTTGCGCAGCGTGTCGGCCAACGCCGTCGCACTCGACCAACGCACGCCGTCGAATAGACGCCGCACCACCGCGGCGGGCGCGCGGTGGCGCACCCCGACCAACCAAAAGCCGCCGTCGGTCGCCGGACCGAAGACCAAGTCGCGGTGCCTTAAGATATCGAGCGCGCCACGAACGTGGGCCGCGCGGATATCCGGGATATCGCTGCCGACGAGGACGGCCGCACCGTCGCGCGACGCCGCCTCAAGCGCATGTGCCATGCGTCGGCCGAGATCGCCACCTGCCTGCGGCACTTGTGGGATGGTGTTCGGCCAAAACCGCGTGCGCGTGGCATACGCCGCCGGGGTGACTGCAAGCCGGGTTGTCCAAAATGGCGACTCGGCCACCTCCTTCAGCGTCGTCGCGGTCATCGCGCGATAGGCCCGCCATGCCGCCCCGGCACCAACCTCGGCCGCAAGCCGGGTCTTTACCGCGCCGTACCGCGGCGCCCGCGCAAAAACGATCAGGTGACGCCTCGCTGGCGAGGTCACGCGCCGTAGACCCGGCGGATCAACCCGACATTCGCCCCCATCAAATACAACGCGAGACAAGTCAGGTTGCGGGCCGCCCGGAAGACATAGCCGTCACGCCGATACCGCGCCGCGGACGTCACCGCATCGACCGGCAAAAACACCAGTCGCGACCGACCCAAACGCCGAACCAGATCGACATCCTCCATCAGCGGCAGCGGCTTAAAGCCGCCCACCGTCTCATAGAGGTCGCGGTGGATGAGCAACCCTTGGTCGCCATAGGGCAATCCGAATAGCCGCCCGCGCCGCGCCACGCTCCAAGCCATCAGGCGCGCACGCCATCGCCCATCGTCCAGTTGAAAACGAAACACCGCGGCCTTGGTCCGATGCGCGGGGTCGGTCACAAACGAGTGCACCGCCTCTCGCCAACCCGACCCTAGCCGAGTATCGCCATGGAGAAACAACAGCCAATCCCCGGACGCAGCCTCGGCACCGGCAGCCAGTTGCTGGCCCCGGCCGCGCGGCGCGGTCACGACGCGTGCGCCTGCATTCGCCGCGATCGTCGTGCTGTCGTCCTGCGAACCGCCGTCGACGACGACGACATCCGATTCGGCGACCGCCGCCAAGGTCGCCCCTAAGGTCGCCCCCGCATTCAAAACCGGCACCACGATCGTGAGGTTTTTCAGCGCATCCGGTTCGGGTCCGCTTGTCATCGGATTGTCGGTCACGGGGCGAGCCATCGCGCGGGACTATGGCGGGGCCTCCGGCGCACGACAAGCAAGCCGGTAGGCAAAATGATGGCATCAATGTTCTTTCTTTGTTCCGTTCGCACCCTAGAGTCGCGTCATGGCGCCGCGCCCTCAAAACCTCCCGCAATCCCAGACGCAGACCGTCGCCGTCCACCCCGACGCGCGGCGCGGGCGCGGCGCCGTCAGCAATGTCTCGGGGCGCTTCGAAACCGAGAGCCGCGTTACCCGCGACGACAATTTCAGCTACGACGACGGCTGGGGCGGGGCCGAGGAAGCCCCGCCCACGCGCACCAGCGTCGAGCGCGACACCAGCCGCACGATTCTCGCCCGCAACACCTCGCCCGACATCCCTTTCGATCGCTCGATCAATCCCTATCGCGGTTGCGAACACGGGTGCTTTTATTGTTTCGCGCGCCCGACCCATGCCTTCCTCGGCCTTTCGCCCGGACTCGACTTCGAGACCCGGTTGTTCGCCAAACCGAACGCCGGTGCGCTGCTCGCGGCTACGTTGCGCAAACCCAGTTACAAATGCCGCATGATCGCGATCGGCACCAACACCGATCCCTATCAGCCGATCGAAGAGCGCTACGCGATCACCCGCGACGTGCTCAAGGTCCTGTCGGCGTTCAACCATCCGGTCGGCATCGTCACCAAGGGCGCGCGCGTGACGCGCGACGTCAACGTCTTGGCCGATATGGCGCGGCGTGGCCTCTCCCACGTCATGCTGTCCGTCACGACGCTCGATCACCGTCTGGCACGAAAAATGGAGCCGCGCGCTTCGACACCGCAAAAAAGACTGGAAGCCATCCGCTTGCTGAGCAGTGCCGGCATCCCCACCGGCGTGATGGTGGCTCCCGTCATCCCTGGCCTCACCGACCACGAGATCGAACCGATCCTCGAAGCGGCGGCCGAGGCCGGCGCCAAGGCGGCGGGCTACATCATGCTGCGCCTACCGCTCGAGATTAAGGACCTCGCACGACAGTGGTTGACCGCGAACGTGCCCGATCGCGCCGCAAAGGTGATCGCGCAAATACAAGACAGTCGGGGCGGTAAAGACTACGACGCGACGTTCGGCGCACGCATGCGCGGCCACGGGCCTTACGCCGATCTGATCGCCCAACGCTTCAAGAACGCGACCCGACGCTACGGCCTCGACGGCAAACTCAGCCCGCTGCGGACCGATCTGTTCCACCGACCCGAAGCGCCAAGCCCGCAACTCTCGCTCATTTAGGTCGCGACGGACAAAAGATCGCGGGCGGCGAGACGACACGCGCGCAACACGGCCTCGCCCTCGTCGCCGCCGCGCGCCCGTGCCACCGCAACGCCGCCCACCATCAACGCCAGCAGCGCGTCGGCCTTCGAAGCATCGGGGGCGATCGCGTTAAACGCGTTTCGATATTGGGCGACGGCGTCGCGTCGCGCGTCTTCGGCCGGGCCGTCGAGATGGCCGCCGCAGCTTGCCGGTAACGGGCACCCGCCATCGGCCTCGAGGTGGGCGCGCCCAAGATACCGACCGATGAGCGCGCGCGGGTCCACCGGCGTCTCAGTGGCTGCCGCGCCGAACAAACCTTCCAGGGTCCGCGCCGTGGCGCCCTCCAGCGCCGCCGCCAAAAGCGCCGCCTGGGACTCGAAGTGGGCGTAAAAGCCGCCATGGCTTAGTCCCGCAGCCCGCATAACCCCATGCACCGTGACGGCAGCCGGGCCCTCGCGCACCAACAACGCCATGGCCGCCTCCAAAATTCGGGCGCGTGTCCTTGCCTTGTGGGCCGCATCGTATCTCATAGAATGATAATTATCATCTTTAAACCTGGTCGCGCCAGTCAAATCACCTTGGGGCGGAAGTTATCTCCCTGCCATAATATTATATTCATCATACTTTATGAGTTTTCCACAGATTTCTTGCGGCCCATGTGGCCCGCCGCCGCGCGCAACACGGCGGTCATGCTAGGATTCGTCCCATGAACGTGACGCCCTCGGCACATCGCCGGACAAAGACGGGCCCGACCTGGGATCTTGAGCGCGACGCCGCAGCCCCCTGCATCGCCGGGGTGGACGAGGCCGGTCGCGGCCCGCTCGCCGGTCCGGTGATCGCCGCCGCGGTGGTGCTCGATCCGGCTCGTCTCCCCGAGGGCATCCACGACTCCAAAACCCTTAATGAGACCGAGCGCGAACGGCTTTTTGCCGAGATACTCAGCACCGCCACGGTGGGGATCGGTACAGGATCGGTCGCCGAGGTCGACCGGATAAACATCCTACAGGCCTCGCTGCTCGCCATGCGCCGCGCCGTCACGGCGCTGGCCTGGCATCTGGGGCACCTGCCCGACCTCGCGCTGGTCGACGGTAATCGATCCGCCCGCCTGGCCTGCCCGGAGCGGCTTGTGGTGGGGGGCGACGGGTTATCGCTCTCGATCGC
Source organism: Alphaproteobacteria bacterium (assembly GCA_038121105.1). Taxonomy (GTDB): domain Bacteria; phylum Pseudomonadota; class Alphaproteobacteria; order SHVP01; family SHVP01; genus CALJDF01. Next base: position 91,876 of record JAYONB010000007.1, read on the forward strand.
CGCCGCGTCGATCGTCGCCAAAGTCACCCGCGACCGCCTGATGACCGCCTTGGCAGCCGACCATGCCGGTTATCGCTGGGAAAACAACCGTGGCTACGCCACCGCCCACCATCGACTTGCCCTCACGCTATTGGGCCCGACGCCCCACCACCGCGGCAGTTTCGCGCCCCTGCGTCCGACATCACATGAACAACTGCGCCTAACTCTCTGAATCCACTATATCTTGTGGCTTGACCGCCGGACTCGGCTCAATCAGGATGCCGCGTCATGGCCAGCAAAAAGCGCACCCGCGGCACCGCCGCCAGCACCCCGGATTCGGCCCTTCCCCTCGACCAGATCGTGCAGGGCGATTCGATCGAGGTGTTGGCAAGCCTGCCCGACCGCTCGGTCGACCTCATCTTCGCCGACCCGCCCTACAACCTGCAGCTCGAAGGCGCTTTGCACCGCCCCAACAACAGCAAGGTCGACGCGGTCGACGATGCCTGGGACCAATTCGAGAGTTTCGCCGCCTACGACACCTTCTCGCGTGCCTGGCTCACCGAAGCTCGTCGGGTTCTCAAAGACAACGGGGCGATCTGGGTGATCGGCAGCTATCACAACATCTACCGCCTCGGCGCCACGATGCAGGATCTCGGTTACTGGTTTCTCAACGACATCGTTTGGCGCAAGACCAACCCGATGCCGAACTTCAAGGGCACACGCTTCACCAATGCGCATGAAACGCTTTTGTGGTGCGCCAAGAGCCGCGATCAAAAGAAATACACCTTCAACTACCACGCCATGAAAACGCTCAACGACGACCTGCAAATGCGCTCGGATTGGTCGTTGCCGATTTGCTCGGGGCGCGAGCGCCTCAAGATCAACGGCGAAAAAGCGCACGCTACGCAAAAGCCCGAATCGCTCCTCTACCGCGTCCTTCTTGCCAGCACGCACGTCGGCGACATCGTTGTCGATCCCTTCTCGGGGTCGGGCACAACAGCAGCCGTTGCCAAAAAGCTCGGGCGCCGTTTCATCGGCATCGAGCGCGAACAACGCTACATCGACGTCGCCAACGAACGGCTCGAGAGCATCACCCCGATGAGCCCGCAAGACCTCAAGGTCATGCAGTCGAAGCGGGCCCAGCCGCGCATCCCGTTCGGGCGGGTCATCGAACGCGGCCTACTCGATCCCGGTCAACTTTTGTTCGACGCGCGCCGGCGTTTCCATGCGCGGGTCCGCGCCGACGGCAGCTTGATCACCGACGGGCACACCGGCGCCCACCAAGGCTCGATCCATAAAGTCGGCGCCGCCGTACAAGGCGCCCCGGCCTGCAACGGGTGGACCTTTTGGCACTTCGATGCCGAGGGCAAAGCCGTGCCGATCGACATCCTGCGCCAGCAACTTCGCGCCGAACTGCACTGATCTAAGCGGCCGCCGCCGCCACCAGCTTCGCCACTTTCTTCATCACCGTCGGCAAGGCGTAGTCGCCGAACGCCGCCGGCGCGACCCAGTCGCCTTCTTTGGCCGCATCGGTGCGGCCCCGCACGACCTGCAGCACAAGGCGGAAGTGCGTGAACACGTGCACCACTTCGCCGGCGATCGGCGTCCAATCCGCCGTTACCGGCGCGTCGGACACCGCGCCGTCCAGACTTATAGGCGTCTCCCGCCATGGCGTTGACGGCACCTCGTAAAGGCCCGCCAGCAACCCTTTGTCGGCCCGCTTCCGCAGCAACACCCGGCCATCCGAATCCTCCGCCCAAAACACCACGCCGTAGCGCACGGGCCGGGCTTTTTTCGGGGCCCGGCGCGGCAGCGTCGCCGCGTCGCCGCGCGCGTAACCGGTGCAGTCGTCGCGCCACGGACACCCGCCGCATTTCGGGCGGCGCGGCATACATACCGTTGCGCCCAATTCCATCAGGGCCTGCACAACATCGCCGGCTCGCTGCGAGGGGACAAAGACTTGGGCGGCATCGGCCAGGACCTTCTTCGCCGCCGGCAACGGCGTCTCGATGCCGCAAAACCGCGCCATCACTCGCTCCACATTGCCATCCACCGCAATGGTGGGCCGATCGAAGGCGATCGCCGCGATGGCTGCTGCGGTGTAAGGACCGACGCCGGGCAGCGCGCGCAGGCCCGCTTCGTCCGCCGGGAACACCCCGCCATGATCCGCCGCCACGACGCGCGCGCAACGATGCAGATTGCGCGCCCGGGCGTAGTACCCGAGCCCCTGCCATTCGTGCAGCACGTCGTCCAGAGGCGCTGCCGCCAGCGACGCGACATCGGGCCAGCGTTCGACGAACCGCGTAAACCGCGGGCCCACCGTCGCCACGGTGGTTTGCTGCAACATCACTTCGCTCAACCAAACCCGATAGGGATCGGGCGCCTCGCCCGATTTGGCGCGCCACGGCAACTCGCGCCGGGCGCCGTCGTACCAAGCCAGCAGGCGCGCCAAAAGCGCGTCGGGGTCGGCCGTTGTCGGAAACGCTACTGTCACGGCAGTGACGGTAGCATGGCGCGCAACATAGGTGACGCCACGGAACCGCTGGCCCATGATGGGCCATGCCCGACGCCCCCCACGAAAAACGCAGCTGGCGCCCCCGCCCGGCCGGGGCCGCATTGGCAACAGTGACCAAGGCGGCGTTTCGCAAGCGGGGGTTCACCCGGCGCGAGATTCTTACCCAATGGCCCGCCATCGTCGGCGAGTTGATGGCGCGCTATAGCTGCCCCGAACGCCTGCAGTTCGGCCGCGACCGCAACGAAGGCGCCACGCTCGTCGTCCGGGCCGGGTCGGGCTTTGCCACCGAACTCCAGCACCTGCACCCGATCGTGCTCGATCGCATCAACACCTTCTTTGGCTACCAAGCGGTGGCGCGGATCACGATCATCCAGGGCCCACTGCCGACCCCTACGGTCGCCGAGCGCCGCGCGCTGCGCGCCGTCACCCCCGAAGAAGAAGCCCGCATCGCCGCGCAGGTCAGCGGCACGCGCAACCCCGACCTTGCCGACGCCCTGCGCACTTTGGGCCGAACCTTGACCGCGAGGGACTAGGCCCCGGCGATCGTTGTCCATAACGGCATTGTGTTATCCACAGTTTTGCCACACTGGCAGGATGGACTCAGCTTGAGCGGCCCAAAGCCGCTCCATATACTCAACATCTTGTAGGTGGAGGGGGTTTTGACCCAATTTCAAGTGGCCCGTCGGGCTTTTGTCGTGATGTTCGTGGCGCTGATCGCGCCGTTGTTTGTTACTGGCGCGTCAGCGCAGGAGACCCAGCCGCGCGAAGTGGCCATGGGGGCCGAAGACGCGCCGGTGACCGTCATCGAATACATGTCGCTGACATGCCCGCATTGCGCCAATTTCCACACCGATGTCCTACCCGACATCATGAAGACCTATGTCGACACCGGGAAAGTGCGGATCATCTTCCGCGACTTCCCGCTTGACGGTGTCGCGTTGCAGGCCGCCGTCGTCACGCAATGCATGGCCGAGGCCGGGCCCAAGCGGTACTACGGTTTCGTCCAGATGTTGTTTCAACAGCAAGGGCGTTGGGCCAGAGATTCCGACCCCATCGGTCAGGTCGGCAAACTCGCCCGCCTCGGCGGGATGAATCAAGAGAGCTTCGAATCCTGCCTCGCCCAGGAAGACCTCATCACCAGCGTGCTGCGCTCGCGCCAGCAAGGCGAATCCGAGTTCGACGTCCAGTCCACCCCGTCTTTCGTGGTTAACGGGCGCCTCATTTCTGGCGGGATGTCGTTCGAAGAGTTCTCCCGCGTCATCGATCCCCTTATCAACTAGCACCCGGTCCGCATACGCATGCATTTTTCACGTCTTCGCCTTGCCGGCTTCAAATCCTTCGTCGACCCGACCGAATTGATCATCGATCCCGGCACGACCGGCGTGGTCGGCCCCAATGGCTGCGGCAAATCCAACCTTGTCGAAGCCATTCGATGGGTGATGGGCGAAACCTCCGCCAAGCGGATGCGTGGCGGTGAGATGGACGACGTGATCTTCAGCGGCACCAGCAACCGGCCGGCCCGCAATCTCGCCGAGGTCCAGCTCGAACTCGACAACGCCGACCGCAGCGCGCCGGCGCAGTTCAACGAAGACGAAAAACTCGAAGTCTCGCGTCGCATCGAGCGCGAACAAGGCTCGCGCTACCTCGTCAACGGCCACGACGTGCGCGCGCGCGACGTCCAGTTGTTGTTTGCCGATGCCAATGCGGGCGCGCAGTCCACAGCGCTGGTCAGCCAGGGCAAGGTCGGCGCAATCATCAACGCCAAGCCGCAAGAACGCCGCGGCCTGCTCGAAGAGGCTGCCGGCATTCGCGGCCTCCACTCGCGGCGGCACGAAGCGGAACTCAGGTTGCGCGCCGCCGAAACCAACCTCGAACGCGTCGACGACGTCATTCAAACCCTCGAGGTGCAACTCAAAGCGCTCAAGCGCCAGGCCCGCCAGGCCAATCGCTATCGCAATATTTCCGGCCATCTGCGCCGCGCCGAAGCGATGTTGTTCCACCTGCGGTGGGTCGAAGCCGCCGCGAGCTTGGAAACCGCGCAGCAACAATTGGCCGAAGCCGAGCGCGGGGTCGCCGACCTCACCGCCACCGCCGCCCAAACCTCGAGCGCCCAGACCGAAGCGGCCGAGAAGATTCCGCCGTTGCGCGAAACCGAAGCCGACGCCGCCGCCACCCTGCACCGGCTTGCCGTGGAACGCGACCGCATCGAAGATGAAGAAAAGCGCACCCTCGCCCAACAAGAAGGCCTCGCCGCACGATTGCGCCAGATCGAACAAGATCACACCCGCGAGCAGGCCCTGTTGTCCGACGCGCGCAGCCAACTCGAACGGCTCGCCGAAGAACGCGCCCAAATCGAACAAGCCCAGTCGGGCGAGGCCGAAGAAATGCAGGCCGCCAGCGCCACCCGCGAGACGCTCGCCGGCGAACTCGGCGAAGCCGAAAAGGCGCTGCAAATGCTGACGGAGGAAACCGTCGAGATCGAATCGCGGCGCACCCATCTCGGCCAACTTGTGGCCGACGGCAACGGGCGACTGGAACGCCTCAATACGCGGCTCCGGGAAATGGATGCCGAGCTTGCCCAGATCACCGCTGAAAATCCCGACGCCGAGTCCTCGGACGAAGCCGAGGCGCTGTTGGCCGAGTTGCGCGAGGCAGCGGCCCGCGCGCGACGCGAATTGCTCGCTGCCGAAACGGCGCATAAGGAGGCCGACGCCGCCGAACAACAGACGCGCGAAACCCTGCGCGCGACCGAAAGCGACGTGTCGCGGCTCGACGCCGAGACCAATGCCTTGGCGGGCCTCCTCAAGATCGGCGAAGACGATCTTTGGCCGCCGCTCGTCGATGCGGTCAGCGTCGAACCGGGCTACGAAGCGGCACTTGGCGCGGCCCTAGGCGACGACCTCAATGTTGCCGACGATATCGGTGCGCCGGTCCACTGGCGGCAACTCGCGCCGATGATCAATGCCCCGACGCTGCCCTACGGCGCGGAGCCCCTCAGCACCTACGTCAAAGCGCCGCCGGTTTTGGCGCGACGGTTGTCGCAGATCGGCCTCGTAACCGCCGACCGCGGCGCGCAACTCGCCGGCCAACTCGCGCCCGGTCAACGGCTCGTCACCCGCGAGGGCGCGTTGTGGCGCTGGGATGGGTTTACCGCGGCCGCCGACGCCACCACCCCGGCTACCACGCGGCTCAATCAACGGACCCGCTTGGCCGAACTCCGCGACAAACTCAAAGAGGCGCGGCGCGTCAACGACGCCCACAAGGCCCGCCACGTCGAGGCCCATGCCGCCGCGGCCCGCACAGGTGAGCGTGCCGCGCAGTGCCGCGATGCCGCGGCCCAAGCCGAGGCCACGCTCAACGAAGCCCACGAAGCCGAAGCCGAACGCGCCCGCCAAACCGCGGAGATCGTCTCGCGCATCGTGTCGCTGCGCGAAGGCGCCGCCCAACTGCGGTCCGACATCGAAGAAACCACCGCGCGCATAGCCGAAGCCAACAACGAACGCGACCAACTCCCGCCGACCGAGACCAACCACCAACGGCTCGATGCCGCCCGCTCGCAAGTCTCCACAACGCGCAACGCCCACGCCGCGGCTGATTCCGAGGTCAATCGACTGCGGCACGTGGCGGCCAGTCGCGCCGAACGCCTCTCCGCGATTGGCGCGGAAGTCACCATCAGCGAAAACCGTGTCGCCGGCGCGACCAGCCAAATGGCCGCGCTCAAGGAACGGCGCTACGAGGTCAACGGCGAACTCACGCGGCTCGAAAACGTCCCGGCCCAACTTGAGCAAAAACGCCGCGATCTGATCAGCCGCATCGAACACGCCGAGGCCGAACGCCGCGAAGCCGCCGACGCCCTTGCACGGGCCGAGAAGGTTCTCGTCGATCGCGATGCCGAGGCCAAGACCGCGCGAGAGGCGTTGGCCGAAGGTCGCGAGAACCGGGTGCGCTTCGAATCCGCCGTCGAGCAAAACACGCAGCACCTCAAAGACATCGCAGCCGCCATCCGCGAGCGTCTTGAGTGCGACCCCCAAGAAGCTCTCGCCAAGGCCGAGCACAAAGAAGACCAACCGATGCCCGACGCGTCGGCAGTCGAAGCCAAAATCGACCGCATCAAGCGCGAACGCGACGGCATGGGGCCGGTCAATCTGCGCGCCGAAATCGAATCCGAAGAAATCGGCGAACAAATCACCACGCTACAGACCGAACGCGAAGATCTGGTCCAGGCCATCGCGCGCCTACGCCAAGGCATCTCCAGCCTCAACCGCGAGGGTCGCGAACGCCTGCTGGCGTCCTTCGAACAGGTCAACACCCACTTCAAGGAGCTCTTCGTCAAACTATTCGGTGGCGGGCGCGCCCACTTGGCGCTCACCGAATCCGACGATCCGCTACAGGCCGGCCTGGAAATCATGGCCAGCCCGCCGGGCAAACGGCTGCAGAAGATGTCGCTTCTGTCCGGCGGCGAGCAGGCCCTCACGGCGCTGAGCCTTCTTTTCGCGGTATTCCGTACCAATCCGGCGCCTGTGTGTGTGCTCGACGAGGTCGACGCCCCGCTCGACGAAAGCAATGTCGAGCGTTTCTGCGACTTGGTCGACGATATCGCCCACAATTTGGATACCCGCTTCCTGGTCATCACCCATAACAGCATCACCATGGCCCGCATGGATCGGCTTTATGGCGTCACCATGGAAGAGCGCGGGGTGTCCCAATTGGTGTCGGTCGATTTGGCCCGCGCCGAGGGGTTGCGAGAGGTCGGCTGAAGCCATTTTCCCGGCCCGCATCAGGGGTCGTTTTTCTTTTAAATTCAAGCCCTTAGCTACCTTCCGTCGAGGGTTGACTATGCCATACCCAAAGATTAGGGTGCGCGCGGTCTTGGGCAGAAATCCGGTGTTTTTCGGGGTTTTTGGCACCGCGAGAGGAGCTCCATGAGCGACCACGACGGGCCGGACCCCCTGAAGGGACTGGACGCGAAACTCAAGAAGGCTCGGGAGACCTCTCGTCATGGGCGGCCGAACGAGGCTCAGTCAAAGAACGCGAATCCAAAAGCGTTTGCCCTGGGAATGCGTGTCGCGCTCGAAATGATCGCGGCTTTCATCGGTGGCGGCGCAATCGGCTGGTTTCTCGATCGTTGGCTGGGAACGAGCCCTTGGATGCTCATTATTTGGGTCATCCTCGGGTTTGCAGCAGGCATCCGTTCAGCCTATCGGGTAACTAAAATGGCTGAGCGGGCGGCCGAGGACGACAGAACCGGCGGCATTTCGCCGCCCAACGGCACGAAAGATTAGAAAGGCCGATTCGTGGGACTCTTTATCTCGACGGCTCACGCCGCAGAAGCCGGAGAAAGCCCGCTTCACCAGTTCGAGATTCACTCGCTGATCGATATCTCGGCGGGCAGCACAAATCTTTCTTTCACCAACTCCTCGCTGTGGATGGTGGTCGTGACGCTGGCGATCATTCTTCTGCTGGCGGTCGGGATGCGCCGCGGCAGTATGGTGCCGGGCCGGCTGCAATCCATCGCCGAACTGTCCTACGAATTCGTCGCCAATATGGTGCGCGACAACGCGGGTGATGGCGGCAAGCCTTACTTTCCCTTCATCTTCACGCTGTTCATGTTCATTCTGTTCGCGAACATGCAGGGGCTCATCCCCAAAACCTTCACGTTCACCAGCCACATCATCGTGACTTTCGCGATGGCAGCGGTGGTGTTCATCGGCGTCACCGTCATCGGTATCGTCAAACACCGGTTGCGATTTTTGACGCTGTTCGTGCCGGCGGGGTTGCCGATTTTTCTCGTCCCCCTCCTGGTCCCGATTGAGCTGATTTCCTACATCATCCGCCCGATCACGCTCTCGGTCCGGCTGTTCGCCAACATGATGGCCGGCCATACGCTTCTGGTTGTGCTCAGCGGGTTTGCCGTGAGCCTTAGCGGATTTTTCGTGCTACCGGCGCTGGCCCCCCTCGCGGTGACCGCGGCGATGTACGGCCTCGAAACGATCGTCGCGTTCCTGCAAGCCTATGTGTTTGCGGTTCTGACCTGTCTTTACCTTCACGACGCACTCCATCTCCACGACCACTAATCGGTTTTCTTACGACCTCACGGTCACAGTCCAAGCAAAGGGAAGAAAAAAATGGAAGTCGAAGCAGCAAAAATGATTGGTGCCGGTCTCGCGGCCATCGGCCTCGCCGGCGCTGGTGTCGGTATCGGGATTATCTTCGGCAATTACGTGTCTGCCGGTATCCGCAACCCGTCAGCCGCACCGAAAATGTTCGGTAACGCGCTGCTCGGCTTCGCGTTGACAGAAGCCACGGGCCTGTTCTCGCTGCTCATCGCGCTGATCATCCTCTTCAGCTAAGCCGAAGTAGGGGCCTCTCCCATGCCGCAATTTGAGCAAGCCGATACCTTCGTATCCCAGCTTTTTTGGCTGGCGATCACCTTCGGGGTGCTCTACCTCGTGCTGCGCTACGCGATTTTGCCGCGGATCGCCGATGTCCTGGAATCCCGCCAGGATCGCATCGCCAACGATCTCGAAGAGGCCGAAAAGCTCAAGCGCGAGTCCGAGGAGGCGCTGAAAGCCTACGAGGATGCGCTGGCTACGGCCCGCGCAAGCGCGCAGGAAATGGCCGCTGCCGCCAAGGCCGAAGCCACCAAGGACTCAGAGCGGCGTAGTGCCGAACTCGAGGCCAAGCTGGCCGAAGACCTCAAGAAGGCGGATGCCCGAATCCAAGAGGTTCGCGCCGAAGCCGTCAGCGGCATTCGTGCGGTCGCCCAGGAGACCGCTCAGGCGATCACCGCTAAGTTAATCGGGGTCGACGTCGACACCGGGACCGCCGAAAAGGCGGTTAGCGGCGCTTTCGGGGAGGATCGCTAGATGGCCATCTTCGAATCGATCTACTTCTGGGAGTACGCGGCATTCTTCATCTTCCTGGCCGTCGCCATCAAGATGGGCTGGAAGCGGGTCACCGCCGGTCTGGATGCACGGGCTGAAGCCATTCGCGAAGAACTCGACCAAGCCCGTCGCCTCCGCGAAGAGGCGCAAGGTATCCTTGCCGAGTACCAGCGCAAACGACGCGACGCCGAAAAAGAGGCCGACGAAATCGTCGAGCATGCCAAAGAAGAGGCGGTTGCCCTGCGCGCCGAAGCCGAACGCAAGCTCGAAGAAAGCCTCGCCCGGCGCACCCGTCTGGCCGAAGAAAAGATCGGTCGCGCCGAGGCGCAAGCCATCCAGGATGTGCGCAACACGGCCATCGACGTGGCGGTCACGGCGGCACAAAAGTTGATCGCCGAAAACCTCGACGACGCGCGCGCCCAAGCTTTGATCGACGACGCCATCGGCGAGGTTCAAAAAAACGTTCACTGACCGGGTTCTCCCGGAAAGTTTTGAAAAGGGCCGGGTTCATCCCCGGCCCTTTTGCTATGCTGGGCAGCCAAAGGGGAGCACCGCATGACAACGCAGATTGACCGCGACTTCGTGCGCATCGAAGAGGGCCAGGTGCATTACCGGGCCGTCGGCGATGTCACCTCCGGTACACGGCCCTTAGTACTGATCCATGCCTCGCCGGCCTCGGCCTATAACCTGCAGCCCCTGATGGGCAAGCTCGGCCAATTGCGCGACCAACCGCTCTATGCCCCCGACACCCTGGGCAACGGCGATTCGTGTCCCGCGCAAATGGAGGTTCCCGACATCGCTTATTACGCGGGCGCCGTCGGGCGTCAGCTCGATGCGCTCGGTGTGCCCGAGGTGGATATCTACGGCACTCACACCGGCGGCTCGATCGCCATGGAACTCGCGATCCAGCAACCCGAACGCGTCAAACGCGTCATCATCGACGGCGTCGGTCTTTATTCCGAAGAGGAAAAAGCCGACATGCTGGCCAACTACACGCCGGAAATCATGCCCGATCACGAAGGCACCCAGTTCAACTGGGCTTGGCATTTCGTGCGCGACCAAAACTTCTTTTTCCCCTGGTACAAGCGCGACACCGAACATCAGCGCAAAGGGGCGATCGACAACCCCAACGCGCTCAACGACGTCGTGGTCGAGGTGCTCAAGTCGATCACCACCTACCACCACGCCTATCGCGCAGCCTTTCGCTATCCGAAAAAAGACCGGCTCGCGCTGATCACCCAGCCGGTACTGATGATCTACGAAACAAGCGATCCCCTATACAAATACAAAGACGAGGCCTTGGCGGCCGTGCAGAACTGCACCGATGGTGCGCTTCCCGAAGGATCGAAGGTCGGTGACAAAGCCAAATTGATCTCGGATTGGCTCGACGGCTAACCACGCAAAATCAAGAAAGCGAGACGCCTCATGTCCACGATCACGCCCCTGATGCCCGGCCAACCGGTTCCCGACCTTTCGCTGTCGCTGGTGGGCGGTGGCACCTGGCGCCTGTCCGAGCGCAAACCCGAGAATTTCAGCATGGTCGTGGTGTATCGAGGTCTACATTGCCCGATCTGCAAAACCTATCTGCGCGACCTGCAAGACAAGCTCGATGCGTTCAACGAACGCGGCGTCGAGGTCCTAACCTTCTCGACCGACGATGTCGATCGCGCAACGCAATCGGTGGCGGACTGGGAAATCGACCGCCTCCCCGTTGGCTATGGCGTTTCATTTGAAGACTGCCGACGCTGGGGCCTGTTCCTGACCAAGGGCCGCGGCAAAACATCGGCGGGCGTTTCGGAACTCGACATCTTCGTCGAACCCGGCCTTTTTCTCATCCGGCCCGACGGCACACTGTTCTTTCAAAGCATCCAAACGATGCCCTTCGCCCGTCCCAAGTTCGACGAGATCCTCAAGGCGATCGACTACATCCTCAAGAACGACTACCCGCCGCGCGGCGCGGTCGTCGACCACACCAAAGAAGGCTAAGCGCTACTCGGCCGCTTCTGCCGGCGCCTCGGGCGTCCAGCGCAGCCGCGGCTTGCGCGCGGCTTGGGTCTCGTCGAGACGGCGGCGCGGCGCCAGATAAGGCGCACCGGTAAAGCGCGCGGCATCGCCCGTTTTGGCATCTGCCGCCAATCCCCGCAGCGTGTCGATGAACACGTCCATCGATTCCTTGGACTCGGATTCCGTCGGTTCGGTCAGCATTGCGCCATGCACGATCAGCGGGAAATACACCGTCATCGGGTGAAAGCCCTCGTCGATCATCGCCTTGGCGAAGTCGAGCGTCGTCACCCCGGTATCTTTGAGAAAGCTGTCGTCGAACAGGACCTCGTGCATGCACGGGCCAGGATAAGCCGGAGTCATCACGTCCTTTAGGCGCGCCAGTACGTAATTGGCGTTCAACACCGAATCTTCGGCCACCAACCGCAGACCGTCGGCGCCATGGCTCATCATGTAGGCCAGGGCGCGGACGAACATGCCCATCTGGCCATGGAACGAGCGCATCCGCCCGTAGGCCTGGCCGCCGTCGCCCGCCGCCGCCTGATCGGCCTCGGTCTCGACTAGGCGCAACCCCTCGGGCCCTTTGACCACATAGGGCAACGGCGCGAACGGCGTCAATTCGGCCGACATCACCACCGGCCCCGACCCTGGCCCGCCCCCGCCATGCGGCGTCGAGAAGGTCTTGTGGAGATTGAGGTGCATCACGTCGATGCCGAGATCGCCGGGCCGCACTTTGCCGACGATCGCATTGAAATTCGCCCCATCGCAGTAGAAATACGCGCCCACCGCATGGATCGCCTCGGCCACTTCGATGATTTGGTTCTCGAACAGCCCGCACGTATTCGGGTTGGTCAGCATAATCGCGGCCACATCGTCGTCGAGCTTTGCTTTGAGCGCCTCCAGGTCGATACGCCCGTTCGGCAAGCTCGGCACCGGATCGACGCTATAGCCGCACAACACGGCCGTCGCGGGGTTGGTACCGTGGGCCGAATCAGGCACCAAGATGCGTTTACGCGCTTCGCCACGCGCTTCATGCGCGGCACGGATGGCCATCATGCCGGTCAACTCGCCGTGCGCGCCGGCAGCCGGCGACATCGCGACCCCCGGCAAGCCGGTCAGCGTGGCCAACCAATGCGCAACGGTGTCGATCACCTCCAGCGCGCCTTGCACCGTCGATTGCGGCTGCAACGGATGGACGTCGCTGAACCCCGGCAAACGTGCGACCTTTTCGTTCAGCCGCGGATTGTGCTTCATCGTGCACGAGCCCAACGGATACAAACCGGCGTCGATCGCATAGTTCTTCTGCGACACCCGAACGTAATGTCGGACGACTTGCGGCTCGGACAGCGCCGGCAAGCCGATGTCGCCTTGCCGCGCCAACCCGCCTAGTTTGCTCGCCACCTGTGGCACCGGCGGCAAGTCCACCCCGGTGCGCCCGGTCGAGCCCATTTCGAAAATCAAGGGCTCTTCCATCTGCAGGCCGCGATGCCCGGAGTGGGTCGTCATCTGGCCGGGCGCCTCGGTGTCCGCGGCGCGACCTGCCGAATGGGCTTGCGAGCGCGCGCTCACGAGAGCACCCCCTCAAGGGCGTCGCCCAACGCTGCGATATCTTCCGCCTCCGTCGTTTCGGTCGCCGCCACCAACAACAGATCGTCCAGTCCGGCATCGGGCAGCAACCGGGATACCGGAACACCGGCGAGGACACCGGTCGTCGCCAAGCGATCGACGACCGCCGCGGCCGGCGTGGGAAGCCGGACCGTGAATTCGTTGAAGAACGTCTCGTTCAGCACCTCGACACCTGGAATGGCCACCAATCGCTCGGCCGTCTCGCAAGCGCGCGCGTGGTTCAGCGCCGCCAAGTGCTTGAAACCGTCCTCGCCCAACAGCGACAGATGGATCGTGAAGGCCAGCGAGCACAGCCCGGAATTCGTACAGATGTTGCTGGTCGCCTTCTCGCGGCGAATATGTTGCTCGCGCGTCGACAACGTCAGCACATAGCCGCGCCGCCCTTCGATATCCACCGTCTCGCCGCAGAGCCGACCAGGCATCTGCCGCACGAACTTTTCGCGCGCGGCAAACAACCCCAAATAGGGCCCGCCGAAGTTCAGCGCATTGCCGAGCGATTGACCCTCGGCCACCACGATATCGGCGCCCATCGCGCCCGGCGGCGTGACCGCGCCCAACGAGACGGCCTCACCGACCGCGACGACCAGCAGCGCCCCCTTGGCATGGCACGCCGACGCCAGATCGCGCAAATCGCGAAGATGCCCAAAGAACGTCGGGTTTTGCACCACGACGCAAGCCGTCTCGTCGTCGATCAAAGCCGCGAGATCCTCGTCGCCCCGGGCATCAGGCGCCCCGGCAACGATCTCGCCGTCGAGAAACTTCGACTGGGTTTCCACCACGCTGCGATATTGCGGATGCAAGCCGCCCGACAACACCGCGCGCCGCCGCCGGGTCACGCGATTGGCCATCAACACCGCCTCGGCGCAGGCCGTCGCCCCGTCATACATCGAGGCGTTCGCAACCTCCATCCCGGTCAGCAGGGCGACCTGGGTCTGGAACTCGAACAGAACCTGCAGCGTGCCCTGGCTAATCTCCGGCTGATAGGGCGTATAGGCCGTCAGGAACTCGCTGCGCTGAATCAGGTGATCCACCGCCGCCGGAACATGGTGACGATACGCCCCGGCGCCGACGAAAAACGGCACGCTTCCGGCAGGTGTGTTTTTCCCCGCCATCGCCGTCAACGCGCGATCCACAGCCAATTCGCCGGCGTGATCGGGCAAATCCACCAAGTCGTCCAAGACGGCCGAGCGCGGTACGTCGACGAACAAATCGTCGACCTTATCGACGCCGATGACCTGCAGCATGGCCCGGCGGTCCTCCGCGGTATGCGGCAAATAGCGCATTAGTCGAGCCCCTCCAGGAAGGCCTTGTAGTCGCTCGCACTCATCAGTTCATCAAGCTCGTCGGCATCGCTGATCTCCATCCGCCAAAACCAGCCCTCGTCTTCGGCGCTTTCGTTAACCAGGCCCGGGGTCGCCTCGAGATCGTCGTTGACCTCGACGATCTTGCCGCCGATGGGGGCGTAGACTTCGCTGGCTGCCTTCACCGATTCGACCACCGCGGCATCGCCCCCGGCCTCAACGTCCGCACCCACCGTCGGCAGTTCGACGAACACCACGTCGCCCAGTTGCTCCTGGGCGTATTCCGAGATCCCCACCGTGGCCGTGTCGCCTTCGACGCGGACCCATTCATGATCTTTAGTAAAACGAACGTCGCTCATAGCTGCCTCTGGTGGTTATTTTGCATAGCGGTGCGGCGCGAAGGGCATTTTGGCAACGGCGGCCGCATGCCGTTTGCCTCGAATATCCAACTCGATTTCGGTGCCGGCTTTGGCGTGTGCGCGATCCACGTAACCCATGGCCACCGGGCCACCGACACTCGGCCCAAACCCGCCACTCGTAATCTCGCCAATCGAGGTCTCGCCGACCATCACCGGTGTATGGGCACGCGCCGGGGCGCGCCCGCTCGGCTGAATCCCCACCCGGCGCCGCGTCGGCCCCTCGGCAATCTGGCCCTGGATAATCGCATCGCCGGGAAACCCTCCGGCCGCGCGGCGGCGCTTGGAAATCGTCCAGGTCAGCCCAGCCTCGACCGGCGTTATCTCAGGCGTCAGATCATTGCCGTAGAGACAAAGCCCCGCCTCAAGGCGCAGCGAATCGCGCGCGCCCAAACCAACGGCCTCGACCTCGGGCTCTGCCAACAGGGTTCGCGCCAGCCCGTCCGCGTCGGCCTGCGCAACGGAAATCTCGAACCCATCCTCTCCGGTATAGCCCGACCGACTCACCCAAGCCTCCATCCCGGCAATCTCGATGGTCGCCGCATTCATGAAGGCAAGGGTCGCAACACCCGGGGCGTGCCGCGCCAAGGCCGCGACCGCACCAGGCCCTTGCAAGGCCAACAAGGCCCGATCCTCGTCATACGTCACCGCCGCGGCACCGAACGCGTCGCGCAGCAGCGCTAGGTCTTGCGCCTTGCACCCGGCGTTGACCACGAGGAACACGTCGTCAGCGCGCCGCGTGACCATCAGATCGTCGAGCACGCCACCACGCTCGTTGGTGAACATCGTGTAGCGCATCTCGCCCGCCGCCAGCGCCGTAATATCGCCCGGCACCAGCCCTTCAAGCTGCGCCGCGGCCTCCGGCGCCGTCAGCCGAACCTGTCCCATATGTGAGACATCGAACAGCCCGGCACCTTCACGGGTGTGCAAGTGCTCCTTCAATATCCCCGCGGGGTACTGCACCGGCATGGCATAGCCGGCAAAGGGCACGAACTTCGCTCCCAACTCGGCATGGAGGTCGTATAGCGGGGTTCTTTTTAGGTCTTGGCTCACGGACACTCCGGACAAACAGGAACGCGAGGCCTGACACGGCCTACTGCCCCCTCTGTCTCGGAACCTGAAGAGATTTGACCGGGGTCGCGGCCCGGCTTGCCCCTTCGGTGGAACCAGCGGCTAGTGCCGCGTGTCCGCTTTCCAGAGTTTCATCACGCTGCGGTCCTGGTGCCTGAGAGTTTCCGAGGCGGTTGCTCCTTCGGCGCCGGATGTCCTCCCGACACCCGATCTCTCCCGCAGCGATCAACTGATTCCCGTCGCAAAACAGCGCGACGGCCAAGGCATGATAGGGAGGGGCGGGGTCGAGTCAACAAACCCAACCGAACTCGCCTGTGGATAAATCGACGTCGCGTCGTGGCGACCTTTGAGGCGGTTTAGCGTCCCGGAAGGCGGGGAAGACCGGTGCGGCGTTGGCGTTCTTGGCGGTTGAATTCGAGCTGCCCGGGGGTCAGTTCGAAGCCCACCAGAATGTCGTAATCGATGCCCCGCAAATCCGCTCGGATCGGAATGATCTGCTCGATCTCTTCGATAGCCGCCGCTTGGCGTTGATTGGCATCGAAGGTAAAGGTCGATTCGAAGCGCTCCCGCGCGAGGATGTTCTCCTCTTTGTCGACCACCGCCACGAAGAATACGAAAGTGCTTTCGGTCCCCTGCGCGGCTGGGCCGCGGGTTGCCACCAAGCGCGCTGCAACGGTATTGGTCACCGAATCGCCGGCCCGGGTATAGTCGCAACTGCCCGCCACTCGCTCGATCGAGGCACGATAGGCCACATCGGTCAGATCTTGGCCTCGGCCCGCCGCGAACAAGGTGATTTCCGACGCGTCACCCAAGATCGACACGCCCGGACAGGGCGGTGCCGGCGACGACGAACAGGCCGCCACGATCCCCGCGACCGCCGCAACGGCGATCAGGCGCAGGCCACCGCGAACCCTCATCGGGCCTATAGTCCCTTGTGGGAGCCGTCGCACATCGGTTCGCTGCCGGTGCGTTTGCAGCCGCAGAAGTAGACCTTGCCGGTCTTTTCCGGCCTAAAACTCGCCGGGGTAAAGCCGGTATCCTTGTGACTACCGTCGCAGAACGGCTGTTTCTGGCTACGCCCACAGCGGCACCAGTAATAGTCTTTCCCCGCCTCTACATCGACGGCGTAGGGACCGGCTTGAGCGACAACGGCCTCGGACATCCACCTCTCCTGACGGACAAACAGCGTGGCGGCACTCTATCGAAGGGCCCTAGGGGTGACAAGCGAGGGTCCCGCCGCGGCGGCGGCGCTCGCGACATTGTGCCGCGTACAATAAAGCGCACTTCCCCCATCGCGAAGACCGCATGACTCGGCTATACCTAGACCTGATGTCGGCCCCCCCCCTCACCGTCCTGATGGCGCGTCCCCGCGGCTTTTGTGCCGGGGTGGATCGCGCGATTCTGATCGTCGAACGCGCTCTCGAACGCTTCGGCCCGCCGGTCTACGTCCGCCACCAAATCGTTCACAATGCCCGGGTCGTGGCCGATCTCGAAAGCGCCGGCGCGATTTTCGTCGCCGAACTCGACGAAGTGCCGCAAGACGCGCCTGTCGTGTTTTCCGCCCACGGCGTCGCCCGTAGTGTCGTCGACGAGGCCCGAGGCCGCAGCATGCTCTATCTCGATGCGACCTGCCCCCTCGTTCACAAAGTGCACCACGCCGCGCAGCGCCACCACGCCGCGGGGCGCCATGTCGTCCTCATCGGCCATGCCGGCCACCCCGAAGTCATCGGCACCATGGGCCAATTGCCCGACGGCGCGATGACCTTGGTCGAAACCGTCGATCAGGCGCGCACGGTTCCGGTGCCCGACGACCGACCGCTTGCCTACGCGACGCAAACCACCCTGTCGGTCGACGAAACCGCCGACATCATTGCGGCCCTCCAGCAGCGGTTTCCCACGATAATAGGCCCCGCCCGCGAAGACATTTGCTATGCCACGACCAACCGCCAGCAGGCCGTGCGCAATATGGCGCCGGACTGCGATTATTTCTTGGTCTTGGGCGCCCCCTCGTCGTCGAATTCACGGCGACTTGTCGAAACCGCGCAGCGCGCGGGCTGCGATCAAGCCAGGTTGATCCAAGATGCCGGGGAAATCGATTGGTCCGCGTTGCAAGGGGTCGGGCGCCTCGGTATCAGTGCCGGCGCATCGGCCCCGGAGATCCTCGTTACCGAAGTGATCCGCGCGCTCGAGGAACGTTTCGACGTCACGATCCAAGAAGTGTCCGGCGCCACCGAGAACGTGACGTTCAAACTACCGCGCATGCTCGACGCGTGATCTGATCGCGTAGCGACGATGGCCGTCTATACCGAAATCACCGACGACGATCTGACGACCTTTTTGGCGGCTTATGACATCGGCCACGTGGTGTCGCTCAAAGGCATCGCCGAAGGGGTCGAGAACTCGAACTACCTGCTGCAGACCGACCGCGCCCACTACATCCTCACGATCTACGAAAAGCGCGTCGCCGAGGGCGACCTACCTTTCTTCTTGGGCCTCATGGATCACCTTGCCGATCGGACCTTCCCTTGCCCGACCCCGATCCACGGCCGTGACGGCGAAGCGTTACGGCGGCTGGCGGACAAGCCAGCCGCCATCGTCAGCTTCATCGAAGGTCTATGGGTCCGCCGCCCGACGCCGGATCACTGCGCCCAACTCGGCGCCGCATTGGCCCAAATGCATGTGGCGGGCGACGGCTTCGAGCGCCGACGCGGCAACGCCCTGTCGGTCGCCGACTGGCGCCCCCTGTTCGAGCGATGTAGAGCAGACGCCGACACCGTCGAAACCGGCCTCGCCGACAGCATCGCCGGCGAATTGACCGACATCGAGAAGACCTGGCCGACCGACCTGCCGCACGGCGTGATCCACGCCGACTTGTTTCCCGATAATGTTCTATTCCTTGAGAACAAGCTGTCCGGGTTCATCGACTTCTACTTCGCGTGCAACGATTTTTTCGCCTACGACATCGCGGTCTGCCTCAACGCGTGGTGCTTCGAAACCGACGGATCGTTCAACATCACCAAGGCGAAAGCGCTCCTGACCGCCTACCGCCGCCATCGCACCATTACGCCCGAGGAATTGGCCGCCCTACCGCTGCTTGCCCGCGGCGCCGCCATGCGCTTCCTGCTGACCCGGCTATTCGACTGGCTCAACCAAGTCCCCGGCGCATTGGTGCAACCCAAAGACCCGCTCGAATACTGGCGCAAGCTCCACTTCCATCGCGGCGTCACCGGGCTTGGCGCCTACGGGTTGGAATAAGGCCGGCATGATCGTGGACGCCTATACCGACGGCGCCTGCTCGGGCAATCCTGGCCCCGGTGGCTGGGGCGTCCTGTTGCTGGCGGGCGATCACGAAAAGGAACTCGTCGGTGGCGCGCCCGAGACCACCAACAACCGTATGGAATTGACCGCCGCCATCGAGGCGCTCAACGCGGTCAAGGCCGCCGACACCGTGCGGCTCCACACCGACAGCACCTACGTGCGCGACGGCATCACCCAATGGATCGATCGGTGGAAGAAAAACGGTTGGCGAACCGCAGCCAAAAAGCCGGTCAAGAACGAAGATCTCTGGCGCGCCCTCGACGACGCGCGCACCCGCCACAAGGTCGAGTGGTACTGGGTGAAGGGTCATGACGGCCACCCCGAGAACGAACGCGCCGACGCTCTCGCGCGCGCCGGGATGGAACCCTACAAATAAAAAGGGCGGGATCCTGTCCCGCCCTTTTCGCTATGACCTCAGGTCTTAGCCAAGCTGCTCGAGGATGACCTCGGCTTTGCTCTTTTCGAAGGCACCGCCTTCTTCGACATTCAGGTTCTTGACGACGCCGTTGTCAACGATCATCGAGAACCGCTGGCCGCGCGTGCCCAAGCCGAAGCCGCTGGCGTCGAGCTCAAGGCCCATCGCCTTGGTCAGCTCGGCATTGCCGTCGCCCAGCATCAGCACTTTGTCGCCGACGTTGCGGTCCGCGCCCCACGCCGACATCACGAACGCGTCGTTCACCGCCATGCAGGCAATGGTGTCGACGCCCTTCGCTTTGATGGCGTCGGCGTTGTCGACGAAACCCGGCAGATGCTGCGCCGAACAGGTCGGGGTAAAGGCGCCCGGCACAGAAAACAGCGCGATTTTTTTGCCGTCGAACAGTTCTTTGGTCGATACCGGCTTGGGGCCGCTATCGGTCATGGTCATGAGGGTAGCGTCAGGAATCTTGTCGCCTTCTTTGATCGTCATTGCGTCCTCCGAAAAATAGGGGTCGCAAGCCGCGAGCCCTCTGAAATATCTCTTCTTTTGATGAGCCGGTGCTGCGTCCTCCGGCTAGCAGGCCGTAATTTAGGGGCGCACCGGCGGGGTTTCAACCCGTCCGCGACCGTACCCTAGCGGACGCTCGAAAGAACCCGGCGCCGTTCGATCGCGCGATCGCCGTCCATCACCGTCACCACCAGGTCCATCCGGTCGGGCCGTTCCGACCCTACAAGTTCCATGGGTATTTCCATGACCGCCAAACGCCGTGCCGCGTCGTAGGTCACCACCGGGGCCCCAAACGCCAACTCGACCGGTCCCTCGACCGCCGCGTCGACATCGCCGAGCGGCGTTGCGGAGACGACCTCCAAGGTCACCCGATCAGCCGCCGCCGAAATCCGCGCGACATCGAGCGCCCCGCCCTTGGCCCGGGACGGCACGCGCGCATCGAAACGCGCGATCAGCGGCGCATAGGGCGTCGCCGTGGTCGAAGGCGCCGGGAGGTCGAGCACGAAGGTTTCGTTGTGAAACGTGCAAATATCCTTGCAGATCGCGTAGACCCCGGCCGCTTCAACGCGTACCGGCTTGCTCGGGTCGGCGACCGAGACCGTCATCGGCAGTACCACCTCGTCCGAATAGACCCAGGCGTTATAGCCCAACAACGACGCCCGCGTTGGCGCCGGCCAATCGATCGCGACAGCGCGCACGTTCTCCGAGGCGGCAAAGTCGAACTGCGTCGGCAGACCGGTTTCGCCGGGCGTGCGCCAGTACAAATGGAAACCCGGATCGAGCCGGGCATGAAAACCGATCCGCAGCGTGCCATCGGCCGCGGCGCCCTCGGTGGCGGCAATCATTCGCACCTGACTGAAATGGGTCACCAGCCAACCCGATGACGTCTTGGCCTCCTGCGCGAGTGCGCTTCCGGCAAGGGCAAGGGCGCCGGCGGCGCCGAGCAGGGTCGCCGTCAGGCGGGTCCGGACATTAACGAGATCGAAGTGCGGCATGGGGCAATCTGATGTGAACGGGACGCCGTTGTTTTGCCTTAAACGGTGCCTACAATATAGGGATCGCGCCGTGTGGGGCGGGTCATAAGGTCGTGAGACCCTGCGATACCGTCGTGACACAAACGAGGAGGCGCAGAACATGATGGATGACGGAGCCTATCTCGCCGGACAGTTGCTGGTCGCCATGCCGGGCATGTCCGATCCCCGGTTCGACCGCTCGGTCATTTATATGTGCGCCCATTCCGACGACGGCGCGCTCGGCTTGGTGGTCAACCAGTTGGTCGATCACATCGATTTTCCCGACCTGCTGGAGCAGCTGAATATCGATACCGACGCCCCGGCGCGCCAGATCCGCGTCCATTTCGGCGGGCCGGTCGAGACCGGCCGCGGCTTCGTTCTCCATTCCGCCGACTACACCCAGGACAGCACGCTTCGGGTCAACGAGCAGGTCGGCCTTACCGCTTCGGTCGGCATCCTCGAAGCGATCGCGCAGGGTAGCCCGACGCCACGCCATAGCCTGCTGGCGCTGGGTTATGCCGGTTGGGGGCCGGGACAATTGGACGACGAGGTCCAGGCCAACGCCTGGCTGCAAGTGCCGGCCAACGAGGCGATCATTTTTGACGATGATATCGACACAAAGTGGGACCGCGCCGTCGGCTCGCTTGGGATCGATGTTTCGTTCCTATCCGGCGATGCCGGGCACGCCTGACCTCAGACGGTTTTGACCAACCGCGGCTTGGCGGGCCGGTCCCGCCATGGATCGGTCGAGACGATGGCAAACAGCATGTGGTCCTGCCACACGCCATTGATGCAAAGGTATTCGCGCGCGAGCCCCTCTTCGCGAAAGCCGCACTTCTTCAGCACGCCTTGGCTCGGCAGGTTGGTCGGAATGCATGCCGCTTCCAGCCGGTGCAGGCGCAGACCTTCAAACACGAAACGCACGATCACCCGCAAGGCATCCGCCATATAGCCTTGCCGCGCATAAGGCTTGCCGATCCAATAGCCGACCGAGGTCGATTGCGTGACGCCACGGCGAATCTGGCTCAGCGTGATCCCACCCAAGATTCGATCGTCTTCTTTGCTGAAGATGAAGAAAGCAATCCCTTGATCTTCGCGCACCTCGCGGGCGTAGCGCCGCAAGCGTCGCCGGAAAGCGGCCCGGGTCAGCGCGTCGGCCGACCACGTCGGCTCCCACGGTTCGAGAAAGGTGCGCGATTCCTGGCGCACGCTGGCCCAGCCCACATAGTCCGAAAGCTGCGGCATCCGCAGATAGACGCGGTCACCAACCAGTTCGGGCGGGGCCGATCCGGACGTGAAGTTGCGTAGGAGTGCGCTCATGGTTCCGCCTAGTTCAGGGCGAACCTTGCCGCAAATGCGTCGTAGTCTTCAAGTTGACCGGCTGGGCCCATCGCCGCCACGGTCGGTTTGGCGCCCGCAAACGTCCGGGCGGCAAAGCGTTTCAGGCCTTCGGCATCCACCTCGTCGATCCGGGCGATGACCTCTTCGGTGGACAGCAGACGATCGAACAACAGCGTTTGGCGCGCGAATTGTTCGCACCGCGCCGAGGAACTTTCCAGCGACATCATCAGAGCGGCCTTCAATTGGGTCCGCGCCCGCGCAACCTCTGCCTCCGGCAGATCCTCGAAGGTCTTGTGAATCTCGTCGACCATCGCCGGCACCAATTCGCCGACTTCCTCTTCGCCGGTCCCCGCATAGATCCCGAACATCCCCCCGTCGACGTAGGACGCCGTGAACGAATAAATCGAATAACACAGCCCGCGGTTCTCGCGAACTTCTTGAAACAGCCGTGACGACATTCCGCCGCCCAGCAGCATCGAATAGACCTGCGCGGTGTAATAATCGGGATCGTCGTAGGCCACGCTGTCGAAGCCCGCAACGAAGTGAACCTGCTCCAGATCACGCACTTGGCGGAAATGACCGCCTCGGTAACGCGCGGTCTCGATCAAATTGGGTCCTTCGGTCGGCAAATCGCCCAAGTGCTCGTTGGCAAGCGCGACCAGCGCGTCGTGATCGACCCGCCCCGCCGCCGCCAGCACCATGCGTCCGGCATAATACTGTTCACCCATGTAGCGCTGCAGGTCGTCGCGGTGAAAGCCCGATACGCCCTCCGGGGTGCCGAGGATCGCGCGCCCGATCGCCTGGTCGGGATAGGCCGCTTCCTGAAAATGATCGAAGATGATGTCGTCCGGCGTGTCGTTGGCCTGGCCGATCTCCTGGATCACGACCGATTTCTCGCGCTCAAGCTCTTCGGGATCGAACACCGAATGCTGCAGCAGATCGCCGATGATATCGACGGCCAGCGGCACGTCGTCTTCCAGCACCCGCGCAAAAAACGCGGTCTGCTCGCGCGAGGTATAGGCGTTGAGATGCCCACCGACCGCTTCGATCTCCTCGGCGATGGCACGGGCGTTGCGCCGCTTGGTGCCCTTAAAGGCCATATGCTCGATCAAGTGCGAAATGCCGTTCAACTCCGGCTCCTCGTTGCGGGCGCCGGCATCGACCCAGACGCCGACAGACGAGGTGGCGAGGTGCGGCGAATCTTCGCTAACCACGCGCAGGCCGTTTTTCAGCCGTGTGATCCGGGGATGCGTCATCCCTAAGCGGCTCGCGCCCGGTCGGCGATCACCGCCTGCACGGTCGCCAGATCGTTGGTTACGACATCAAACCGCTCTTTGCGCGTCGTCAGATCCGCCAATCGCTCCGGCAAAGGCGGGCGCACCCCGGTCGCCTTTTCGACAGCGTCGGGAAACTTCGCCGGATGCGCCGTTGCCAAATGCACCAACGGCACACCGACCGGTCGATCATTGCGCCCCGCGCCGATCCCGACCGCGGTATGCGGGTCGACCAACACCCCGGTGCGTCGCCACTCCTCGGCGATCACCGCAAGGGTCCCGGGCTCATCCACGGTGCCGGCGCGAAACAAACCACGCGCCTGGGCCAACACGTTCTCGCTCACCGAAAAACGCCCGGTGCTCTTGAGGTCGCGCATCAGGCCGGCGACGGCGGCGCCGTCGCGGCCCATGAGATCGAACAGCAATCGCTCGAAGTTGCTGGAAACCTGGATATCCATGCTGGGGCTGGCGGTCGGCATAACGTCATGCACTTGGTAATCGCCGTTTGCCATGAACCGCGCCAGGATATCGTTGCGATTGGTGGCGATGCACAGCGAGGCCACCGGCAACCCCATTTGCGCGGCGACATAGCCCGCGAAGATATCGCCGAAGTTGCCGGTCGGCACCGAGAACGCCACCGGCCGTTGCGGCGCGCCCAGCGCCAGGGCGGCATGAAAATAGTAGACCACCTGGGCCATGATCCGCGTCCAGTTGATCGAGTTGACGGCCGCCAGCCTGTGCCGGTCGCGGAACGCGGCATCGTCGAACATGCCCTTCACCAGCGCCTGGCAATCGTCGAACGTGCCCTCAACCGCAAGGCAATGCACATTCGATGACGGCACCGTCGTCATTTGCCGGCGCTGAATTTCCGAGACCCGGCCATGCGGATACAGAATGAAGATATCCAGCGCATCGCGATCGCGGCAGGCTTCGATCGCCGCCGACCCTGTGTCGCCCGACGTCGCGCCCACGATCGTCACCCGCGAATTGTCGCGTTGCAGCAAGTGGTCGAACAACGGCCCGAGCAACTGCAACGCGCAGTCTTTGAACGCCAGCGTCGGCCCGTGAAACAACTCCAACACCCATTCGTCGGGCCCGGATTGGCGCAGCGGGGTGACCGCGCGATGCTCGAAATGGCCATAAGCATCGACAACCAGCCGCTTGAAATCCTGCGGCGCAATGGTGTTCGCGACGAACGGCGTCATCACCGCCACGGCCAAGTCGGCATAGGACAACCCGGCCATTGCCGCGATTTGGTCTGCGCTGAATACCGGCCACTCGGCGGGCACATAAAGGCCCCCGTCACGGGCCAGCCCCGCCAGCGTGACCTCGTCCAATTCGAGCGCCGGCGCATCGCCGCGTGTACTCACAAATTTCAGGGCCGTTACTCCCAACCAAAGACCGTCGCTAGGCGGCGCAGACTACCCAGCGGGTCCTATCCAGGCAACCGCGCGGGCCTGTGGATGGTTCTGTGTAGCAATCTGCAGAAACTTGGAAACCAACCGGTTTCTCTGTGGATAAATCGGCCGGTTTGAGGGCCGGATGGGGATAAATCTGTGTCGTTGTGGGCTCTTGAGCGGTCTGCTACCAAAGCCCGGTGAGAGCATCATGAGCGCGCAAACCGACGAACTTTTCCCCGACCAAAGCGCCCCGGCCGACGCGCCGGAGCGGCGCTATAACACAGGCATTCTCCCCTCCCAGGAAATTCACGCCCTGATCGACAGCGGCGCCCTGCGTGCCGATCCGCCGGTTCTCGCCGAACAAGTCCAACCCGCCAGCCTGGATCTCCGCCTCGGGCCCGTCGCCTACCGCGTGCGCGCCAGTTTCCTGCCGGGCAAGAACCACACCGTCCAAAGCAAAGTCGCCGACCTCGGCACCCACGAAATCGACCTCACCAAAGACGCCGTTCTCGAACGCGGCGGGGTCTACATCGTGCCGTTGTTGGAATCGGTCAAATTGCGCAAGGGCCTGTCGGGCGTCGCCAACCCCAAAAGTTCGACCGGACGGCTCGACATCTTCACCCGATTGATCACGGACTACGCCACCGAGTTTGATCGCATCCCCGAGGGCTACACCGGGCCGCTCTACGTCGAGGTCTCGCCGAGCACCTTCAGCATCAAGGTCCGTCAGGGCTCGCGCCTCGTCCAAGCCCGCTTGCGGCGGGGTACGCCCAGCCCAAGCGCCGCCGCCACCCAACGCCTGCATGATCGCGTCGGGCTTCTGAGCGCGCCCGACGGCGAGGAGATTCCCGCCGACGCCATCGATCGCGACGTCCCGGTTTCGGTCGATCTGCGCGGCCGCGACGGCGACGGCCTCGTCGGTTACAAGGCGCGCGCCCATACCGACCTTATCGATGTCGACCGCGTCGGCGGCTATCCGGTGGCCGAGTTCTGGGAACCGGTCTACGCGCCCAAGGGCGCGCTGATCCTCGACCCCAACGCGTTCTACATCCTTGTCAGTCGCGAAGAGGTGCGCGTGCCGCCCGACCACGCCGCCGAGATGCTGCCCTTCAACCCGCTCAAGGGCGAGTTCCGGGTGCACTATGCCGGCTTCTTCGATCCGGGCTTCGGCTATTCGGACGACGACAGCGCCGGCTCGCGTGCCGTGCTCGAGGTGCGCTCGTTCGAGGTACCCTTCCTCCTCGAACACGGCCAAACGGTCGCACAATTGGTGTACGAACCCCTGACCCAGGTCCCCGACCGGGTCTACGGCCAAGGCATCGGCTCAAACTACCAGCGCCAAGGCCTCAAACTTTCCAAACACTTCTACGACTGAGCGATACCCCTAGGAGAGATACCGCGCTTCGATGTGCGCCCGAAAGGCGGCGACACCGAGCGGCGCCCCGGTCGCCTCTTCCAGCAAATCGTTGGTGCCCAGCAACGACCCTTTGCCATGCACATGGGTGCGCAGCCACGCCAGCAGCGGCGCAAAATCGCCCCGCCCAATCCCTTCGATGACCCCCGCTTCGGCATCGCGCGCCGCGCGGAACAACTGCGCCGCCGCAAGCGCGCCCAGCGTATAGGTCGGAAAATAACCGAAGTCGCCGCCGTACCAATGGATGTCCTGCATGCAGCCGTCTTTGTCGTCGGCCACCTCGATCCCCAATAGGCTGCGCATTCCCTCGCGCCAGGCGCCCGGCAAGTCGGCAACCGCGATGTCGCCCGCCACCATGGCGGTCTCCAAGTCGTAGCGCAGCAAGATGTGCGCGGGATACGTCACCTCGTCGGCCTCGACCCGGATCGGCGTGCGATCGACCTTGAGATAGAGCCGCAACAGGTTATCGACCTCCCATGCCGGACCGGTGCCCTTGAACGTCTCGCGCATGATCGGCGCGGCGAACGCCACAAAGGCCGAACTGCGGCAGGCCTGCATTTCCATCAGCAGCGATTGCGATTCATGGATCGTCATGCCCCGCGCCATCCCCACCGGCTGCCAGCGCCATGCTTCGGGCAACCCGCGTTCGTACAGCGCATGGCCGGTCTCGTGAATGACGCCCATCAGCGATTCGGTAAACGCATCGTCCTTGTAGCGCGTGGTGATCCGCACGTCGTCCGGCACCCCGGCGGAAAACGGATGATGGCTGACATCCAGGCGGCCGAACTCGGTATCGAACCCGATCGCCGCCATGATGCGTTCGCCCAAGGCGCGTTGCGCCGCCACCGTGATACCGCCGGTCACCGGCAGCAGCGCCGGCCCTGCCGCCTGTCGCTCGATGACCCGATTGATGAGGTCGGGCAGAAAGCCGCGCAGCTCGGCAAAGATGCCGTCGATCTCGGTCTGCCGCATCCCAGGGTCGTACGCATCGAGCAGGGCGTCGTAAGGCCCAAGGTCCAGCGCTGCGGCTTTCGCCTGCGCCTTTTCGCGCACCAACCTCACCACGGTTTCCAAGGCCTGCACCACGGCCGCGAAATCGTCGCGCCCGCGCGCCTCGCGCCAAATCATCTCGCACGCCGAGTTGGCGTGACTGAGGGCGGTGACCAATTCGCCCGGCAGCGCCGTCGCATGCCGCCACAGCCGCCGCATTTCCGCGAGGTTGGCCCGTTGCCAGACCGACAGCTCACCCGCGCCCTCCGCCGCCGCACCCAACAGATCGGCCATCTCCGGCGCGGTCATCAGGTCGTGTTCCAGCAACGACAGCTCGGCAAGCTGGTCCGAGCGCGCCGTCGCCCCGCCCGGCGGCATCATCACCGCCCGGTCCCAATGCAACACCTGCTCCACGCCGCCCAACACGCCCAGCCGGCGAAAGCGCGCTTCCAAATCTTGATAAGCGTTCATCCGACGCAACCTCTACGGCACGGGGCCGTAACCCGCCTAGGCCGCCCTAGGATTGCTGCTCGCGCATCCGCTTGCGGTTCCACGCGACGTAAACCACCACCAACGTCAGGGCCAGCAGGTACCACGTAATCGCGTATTGCAGATGATCGTTGGGAATATCAAGCCGGGTTTGCCCGCCGATCGGAAAGCCGCCGGGGTTCGGCGTGGCATCGGCATCGATCACCACGGGCTGCAAATCGCGCCCGACCGCCGTGCCCATCGCCGCGTAGTCGACCGACAGCCAAAAATTGGTCGCCGGATCGTTGTCCGGCGTAAAAGCGTTGCGCCCCGCCCCGGGGGTCACCAAGCCCACCACCGTCACGGGGCCGTCGATCTGTGCCTCGGGCCGGGCGGAGGGCGTACGCCGGTCGTCCGGCACCCACCCGCGATTGACCAGCACCACGGGCCCTTCGTCGCGCACGAGCGGCGTCAACACGTGCGAGCCGACATTGCCGCGTTGCGAGCGCGCCGCGAGGAGGAGTTCCTTGTCGTGGAGAAACCGCCCGGTTAGCCTCACCGGGGCCCACATCGCGGCCTCTAGTTCGGCATCTTCGGTGGGCAGCGCGATGGGCGGCGCCTCGAGGCGCGCGGTGCGCTCGGCGATCAGATCGGTTTTCCAATCGAGTCGCACCAATTGCCAGCTCCCCAGACCGACCAGAATGGCAAAGACGACGATCGCCCCGATCGTCGAGCCCAACGTCGGGCGAAACTCGTTCCAGGGGATGGGCGCACCTTGGGGTTCTTCGAAGCTCATCGCAAATCCGGGCGTCGGGCATAGTTGATGGCATAGAACACCGCCTTAAGCGGCCTCAAGAGGCCGAGCGACAGCGCAAAGATGAGCGGAATCCAAAGCAAGGCATGCACCCAAAACGGGGGTTGGTAGGAAACTTCGACGATCAGCGCCGCGGCAACGACCAAGGCGCCCACGAACAACACGACGAAGACCGCCGGCCCGTCGCCGGTATCCCGCGCTTTCAGCTCCAACCCGCAATGCGTGCAGGTCTCGGCGACTTCCAGAAACCCGGCGAACAGCTTGCCCGCGCCGCAACGCGGGCAACGGCTGGTCAGGCCGGCCTTGATCGGGGAGACGGGCGGCGCGTTGCCTTGGTCCGTCATCCCCGTTGGGTCGATCTAGCCGTGTACGACGCTGCCCGCGCCCCACCAGTAGATGGAGACGAACAGGAAGATCCATACCACGTCGACGAAGTGCCAGTACCAAGCGGCGGCTTCGAGACCGAAGTGCTGGTTCGGCTTGAAGTGCCCCTTATGGGCGCGGATCAGGCACACCAGGAGGAAGATCGTGCCGATGATCACGTGCGCGCCGTGGAAGCCGGTTGCCATGAAGAAGGTCGAACCGTAGATCCCGCCGGTGAACGAGAACGCCGCCTCGGCATACTCGATCCCTTGGATGATCGAGAATATGACGCCCAGAATCACGGTGATCAGCAGACCCAGCTTGAGCCCACGGTAATCGCCATGGCGCAACGCGTGATGCGCCCACGTGACCGTGGTCGAGGAGGTCAGCAGAATAATGGTGTTGAGGAACGGCAGATCCCACGGGTTGAAGGTGATGACGCCTTCCGGCGGCCACATGCCGCCCATCGCCTCGGTCGGGAACAGCGCCGCGTTGTAATAGGCCCAGAACCACGCGACGAAGAACATCACCTCTGAGGCGATGAACAAAATCATGCCGTAGCGCAACCCAAGCTGCACGATCGCGCTGTGGTGCCCCTCGTGTTCGGCCTCGCGGGTCACGTCGCGCCACCACATCATCATGGTGTAGCCGGTCATGACGAGGCCGACGACGAAGACCCAGACCGTCACGTCCCGCATGAACATGACGAACCCTGCGGTCAACACAAGCGCACTAAGTGCACCGACGATCGGCCATGGGCTCGGATCGACGAGATGGTAGCTGTGTCCTTTTGCGTGTGCGTCGGCCATAAGCCTTACTCCTGTCTCAACCGTTACCGGTTAGTTCACGTCGTTCGTTTTGGTTTCATTGCCAGCCTACGATAGCTGGAACTTCCGAATCTCTTCCTCCGTCATGTCTTGGCGGAAGAAGGTGTAGGACAGCGTGATCGTGGTCACGTCGTCCATATTGGGATCGTCGAGCATTTCCGGATCGACGAAAAACGTCACCGGCATATTGGCGCGTTGCCCCGCCGCCAGGATCTGTTCGTTAAAGCAAAAACACTGAATCTTGCTGAAATAGCGTCCCGCTTTGGCGGGCGAAACGTTGAACCCGGCCTGGCCCATCACCGGCCCGTCGCTCAGGTTCTCGGCCTCGTAGAACGCCAGACCTTCTTCGCCCACCTTCAACGCGACCTCGCGCTGCTTGGGCCGAAAGCGCCAGGGCAATGCAGGATCGGTGTTGGCGTCGAATTGCACCTTGATCGTCCGGTCGCTGGCCACCGCGGGCACCGAATGAGCGCGCTGGGTCGTGCCGCCGAACCCGGTGACTTGGCAGAACAGTCGATAAGCCGGCACCGCGGCATAGGCGGCACCGCCCATCCCGACGACAACGCCGCCAAGCATCAACGCCGTAAAACGTCGCTTGCTCTGATCGACCAACTCAACCTCCTCGCATCTGAGCCATGGCGCCGAGAAACACCAGAACCACGAACGCGATCAACGCGGCGCCGAGCGCAAAATTCTTGCCTCGGCGTTTTTTGTGTTCCTCACTGAGCGGCATCCCTACTCGCTACGCACCCGGCGCCCAACCGAGCGCATGGTCCGCCAACAAGAGCGCAAAAATGAGAAACAAATACAGAATCGAAAACCCGAACAACCGCTTCGCAGCGCGGTGCCCGTCGGCTTCCGCGGCGGCTTCGTCGCGCCGCCATACGCCGATCGCCAACGCCACGAACGCCGCGCCAAGAATGGCCACCGTCGCGCCGTAGAACGCGCTGGCCCCGCCCAGCAACCACGGCGTCACCGCCAGAGGGGCGAGCAACAGGCTGTAGAGCAGGATCTGGCGCCGCGTCTCGCGGTCGCCCTGCACCACCGGCAGCATCGGCACCCCGGCCTTGGCGTAGTCGCCGCTGCGGTAGAGCGCCAGGGCCCAAAAATGCGGCGGCGTCCAAAAGAAGATGATCGCGAACATCATGATCGGCAGTAGCGAGATCTCGCCCGTCACCGCGGCCCACCCGATCATCGGCGGCAACGCCCCGGCGGCACCGCCGATGACGATGTTCTGCGGCGTCCGCCGCTTGAGCCACATCGTGTAGACGAAGACGTAGAACCCGATCGTCAGTGCGAGCAAGCCGCCGGCCAACCAATTGACCAGCGACCCCATGACCATGACCGACAAGAGTGCGATCACCACACCGAATGTCAGCGCTTCCGCGCGCTGGACCCGACCGGCCGGGATCGGGCGTTGGGCCGTGCGTTTCATCACGGCGTCGATATCGGCGTCGTACCACATGTTGATCGCACCGGAGGCACCTGCCCCCAAGGCGATCGCCAGCAGCGCGATCACCGCAGTCACCGGATGGATCGCGCCCGGCGCCACCACCAAACCAACCAGACCGGTGAACACCACCAGCGACATCACGCGCGGCTTGAGCAGCGCGACATAGTCGCGCACGCCGGCTACGGCGACGCCGTCGTTTTGGCTGATGCTGAGATCGGTCACGGTCGTTCTCTGCCTATTTGATCCGCGGCAGTTCCTCGAAGGTGTGGAACGGCGGCGGTGAAGGTAGCGTCCACTCCAATGTGGTGGCGCCTTCACCCCAGTAGTTGGCTTCGGCCTTTTTGCCGCGCAGCAACATGTCGAACAGCATCCACAGGAACACCAAGGTGGCGATGCCCGAAACGTACGACCCCAACGACGAGATCATGTTCCACCCCGCAAACGCGTCCGGGTAATCCGTAATACGCCGCGGCATCCCGGCCAGCCCCGAGAAATGCATTGGGAAGAAGGTCAGGTTGACGCCGATGAAGGTGAGCCAGAAGTGCAGCTTCGCCAAGGTGTCGTTGTAAACCCGACCCCACATCTTGGGCGCCCAGTAGTAGAAAGCGGCGAAAATACCGAACAGCGCGCCCAACGACATCACGTAATGGAAATGGCCGACCACGTAGTAGGTGTCGTGCAGCGCTAGATCCATGCCCGCATTGGACAACACCACGCCGGTCACGCCACCCACCGTGAACAAGAAGATGAACGCCAACGCGAACATCATCGGCACGGTAAACTTGATGGACCCGCCCCACATCGTGGCGAGCCACGAGAAGATCTTGATCCCGGTCGGCACCGCGATGACCATCGTCGCCGCGACGAAATACGCCCGCGTATCGACGTCCAACCCGGCCGTATACATGTGATGCGCCCAGACGATAAAGCCAACCACACCGATCGCGACCATGGCATAGGCCATCCCGAGATAGCCGAAGATCGGCTTGCGCGAGAAGGTCGAGATGATGTGACTGACCACGCCAAAGGCCGGCAAGATCAAGACGTAAACCTCGGGGTGCCCAAAGAACCAGAACAGATGCTGGTACAGGATCGGATCGCCACCATTGGTCGCGTCAAAGAACGCCGTCCCGAAGTTACGGTCCGTCAGCAGCATCGTGATCGCACCGGCCAGAACCGGAAGCGACAGCAGCAACAAGAACGCCGTCACCAGCACCGACCAGACGAACAACGGCATTTTGTGCAGCGTCATGCCCGGTGCACGCATGTTGAAGATGGTGGTGATGAAGTTGACCGCACCCAGGATCGACGAGGCGCCTGCCAAATGCAGCGCAAAGATCGCCAGATCGACCGCGGCACTCGGATGCCCCGAAGTCGACAGCGGTGCGTAAACCGTCCAGCCGGTGCCGGGGCCTTCGCCGACGAACAGCGAGGCCACCAACAAGAGCCCCGCGGGGATCAATAGCCAGAAAGAAATATTGTTCAAACGCGGAAACGCCATATCCGGCGCGCCGATCATTAGCGGCACGAACCAGTTGCCGAAACCGCCGATAAACGCCGGCATGATCATGAAGAACACCATGATCAATCCGTGCGCGGTGACCACCGCATTGTATAGCTGATAGTCGTCGCCAAAGAACTGCATTCCCGGTGCGGCAAGTTCCATCCGCATCAGGATCGAGAGAAGACCACCGACCAAACCAAAGATGATGGCGTAGATCAGGTACATCGTCCCGATATCTTTATGGTTGGTCGAATAGGCCCAACGGCGCCAGCCGGTCGGCGCGTGATGATCGTCGTGGGCTTCGGCGGATGCGTTACTCATAACCTCGGACCTCTTGGTGCGTTGAGCGCAGTGTCGGTTGAATTGTTAGTTGGCGGTCGGGACTTCGCCGGTTTCCTCGAAGCGCGCTGCAATTTGGCGCGCTTTCTCGGCACGGGCCGCGGCAAAATCCTTGGGCGCGCCGGGCTTGCCCTCGTAGGCGAATTCTTCTTTGGCTTCCTCGACCCATCTCGCGTACTCGGCCTTGCTGACCGCACGCACCATGATCGGCATGAAGCCATGGCCCGAACCGCAAAGCTCGGAGCACATGCCGTAATAAACGCCTTCCTTTTGGATCTCGACCCAGGTCTCGTTGATGCGGCCCGGCACGGCGTCGATCTTGATGCCGAGGTTGGGCAGGGCCAACGAATGAATCACGTCGGTCGCCGTCGTCAGGATCCGGATCTTAGTGTTGACCGGCAGCACCACGTCGTTGTCGGTGGTGAGCAACCGGACTTGGCCATCTTCCAAATCCTCGTCTTCGACGATCACGGCATCGAACGTCAGGTTGTCGCTATCGGGATATTCGTAGCTCCAGAACCACTGATTGCCGATCGCCTTGATGGTCATTTCGGCGTCGACCGCGCGGTCGGAGAAATACAACAGCCGGAACGACGGCACCGCGATCACCACCAGGATGACGATCGGGATCACCGTCCAAAGGACTTCCAGCGCCGTGTTGTGGGTGTTGGTGCTCGGGTTCGGGTTCTTCGAGGCCCGGAAGCGCAGCATGATGTAGACCATCAGCAGCAGCACGAATGCCGCGATCACGGTGATGATGACCAACAACAAGTTATGGAAATCGTTGATCCGCTCCATCGTCGGCGAGGCCGCTTCGCGCAAGCCCATTTGCCAGGGCGCCGAGGTGCCTTCAAAAGCCTGCGCCAGCGCCACCCCCGTCGTCAGTGCAAAGGTGGCAAGCAGCGCGACCGCTGCGGTAACAATGCGTGAAATCGACATGCCGTAGACCCGTTTCTGGTCGTTCCCGAATGGCGCACGGCCCCCGAGAGGGCCGCACAGGCCGCAGTTTTACTTCATCCCGCGGCCCCAGCGCCAGCATGCGTCCACGGACCAATCGCCGCAGGGCACGCCCCGCCGCGACGATCCCGCCGCGTTTTCCTCGCTCACGGCGCTAACACATTGTTTTTACATAGTTAATCTGGTTTTGGTCAAGAATCGCCCCGCGCGACGGCCAAAACCGCCGTTTTCCGCGTCATTATGTCGCGGGGCCGTCCCGCCCTGGTTCGCACCGGGCCTTGGGACTCCCTATATTCCGGGTCACCCTCAAACCCGGAGCCCCGTTGCATGAGCCAGCCTTCGCCCCAAGAACTCTTTTTTACCCGCACCGGCCTCGACGAAAAGCGTGTCGAAGGCCTCGTCGGCGAGGCCCTGCACGGCATGGATGACGGCGAGATTTTCCTGGAATACCGCCAGTCCGAGAGCTTTTCCTTCGATGACGGGCGGCTCAAAGCCGCGGCCTACGACACCGACCAAGGTTTCGGCCTACGCGCGGTTTCCGAAGATTCCACCGGCTACGCCCATGCCGCCGAGCTTTCCGAGGACGCCATCAAACGCGCCGTCTCCACGGTGCAAGCCGTGCGTGGCGGCAATGTGGGCACCGCCGCGGCAGGTCCTGCGCGCACCAACAACACGCTCTATGTCGACGACAATCCGCTCAACGAGGTGCCGTTCGAAGACAAGATCAAGCTGATGCAAGACATCGACGCCTATGCCCGCGCCAAAGACCCGCGCGTGCGCCAGGTCTCGGCCTCGCTCGCCGGATCGTGGCAGGTCGTCCACATGATCCGCGCCGACGGCCACCAGGTCGGCGACATCCGCCCCCTGGTCCGTCTCAACGTCTCGGTCGTGGTCGGCGACGGCGACCGCCAGGAGACCGGCTCGCACGGCACCGGCGGCCGCACCGGTTACCTCGGCTATATCGATCCCGCGGCTTGGCAAGGCCAAGTCGACGAAGCCTTGCGCCAGGCCCTGGTCAATCTCGAAAGCATCGATGCGCCCGCCGGTGAGATGACGGTCGTACTCGGCCCCGGCTGGCCCGGCATCTTGTTGCACGAAGCCATCGGCCATGGCCTCGAGGGCGACTTCAATCGCAAAAAAACCTCCGCCTTCGCCGGCTTGATGGGCGAACAGGTCGCCGCCAAGGGCGTCACCGTCGTCGACGACGGCACGCTCACGGATCGCCGCGGCTCGCTCACCGTCGATGACGAAGGCACGCCGACCAACCGCACGGTCCTGATCGAAGACGGCATTCTCACCGGTTACCTGCACGACCGGCTCAACGCGCGGCTGATGAACATGGCGCCCACCGGCAACGGTCGCCGCCAGTCCTACGCGCACATGCCGATGCCACGCATGACCAACACCTACATGCTGTCGGGCGATCGCGATCCCGCGGAAATTCTAAGCGGCGTGAAAAACGGTCTCTATGCGGTGAACTTCGGCGGCGGCCAGGTCGACATCACCTCGGGCAAGTTCGTCTTTTCCTGCACCGAGGCCTACATGGTCGAAGACGGCAAAGTCGCCGCCCCGGTCAAAGGCGCCACCCTGATCGGCAACGGTCCCGACGTGCTGACCAAGATCAGCGGCATCGGCACCGACATGGGCCTCGATCCGGGCATCGGCACCTGCGGCAAAAACGGCCAAG
Organism: Alphaproteobacteria bacterium; assembly: GCA_038121105.1. Lineage (GTDB taxonomy): Bacteria > Pseudomonadota > Alphaproteobacteria > SHVP01 > SHVP01 > CALJDF01. The sequence continues at coordinate 127,756 of JAYONB010000007.1, forward strand.
GTGTTCCCGTCGGCGTCGGCCTCCCCACCATCCGCGTCGACGGCCTGACGGTCGGCGGCACCGCGGCCTAGATCACGCGGACCGATGCCCGCGCAGTGTCGCACTCGGCGCAGCCCTCGGCGGTGGCGTGCAGAAACAACAACGGATCGTCCTTGAGCGCCGCGCACGCCAACCTCACGACATCGCGTGACCGAAACAATCGCGCCGTCGCACGGCCGACCGTCCCTTCGTGCTGCAATCCCTCGACACGCAACAAATCGTCGGCCAACGCAAACCGCGCGCAGCACGAATCGTTTTCGCCGTAGTCGATCCGCGTCGGCACCCCGTCTTCGAGAACCGTGATGTGATGCGGAATGCGATAGGGCACCCCAGCCTTAAGCTCGGCAAGATGTAAACTGGTGTCGGCATCATGCCCGACACCGAGCAACAGCACCTGGCCGCCCAGATCGTGTACCCGACCGACCGCGCTCTCAGGGCCGTGCGGCGGCAGGGTCATCGGCACGTCGACGATCTCCTTCGCGCGCGGCCCCACCGCCGCCCAGGCAAAGGGATGATCGCCGCGCCGCGCGTCGGGCCGTCGCCACAACGTCTGCGCCACCACACCGAGATCGAGGTCGGCGGGCGTGGTGGCCGGGTCGAACACATGATCGTCGTCCCCGGTCCACGACGGCATCACCACCGTGCCGTCCGGTCCGACCGTCATCAACAACGCCTCGATCAGCCCCGCCGGTCCGCCGTCCACCGGCCGTACCGCGCGAAACGAGGTGTGCACCTGCACCACCGCGCCGGTCATCACGCCCAACGCACGAAGTTGATCGGCGATCGCGCTGGGGGTCATCGTGTTGGTTGGCTGGCCGCCTAGCGCAGCTCGAACGTCACCGCGAGGTCCATCGACAGCGTGGACGTACCCGCCGCAACCGGCACGCTCGCCAACGCTTCGGACCGGAAGCGCGCCGGTGCGGGCCCGCCGCCACGCCCGGTTTCCGAAATCGTCATGACGCGGCCCAACCGGGCCCCGGCCGCTTCCGCCATCATGGCCGCTTTGCGTTGCGCGTCTTTGACCGCGGCAATGCGCAAGCGGTCTTGCACGGCCTCGTCGGGCGCAACGAAGAACGTCACGCCGTTCAGCGAATTGGCGCCGCCTTTGATCAACGCATCGAGCGTGTCGCCGACGATCGCCGTGTCGCGCACCAGGGCCGTCACGGTGTTCGTCGCCCGATAGCCGACGATCCGCCGCGCCTGCCCCCGCCCCTCGACCTGATCGAACACCGGCGAGACGTTGAACCCCGAGGTTTGGATATCCGCCTCGGCCACCCCCGCGGCGCGCAAGGCGGCAAATACGCCGCGCATCGCCGCGCTGTTTTGATCGACCGCCTCGCCGGCGCTCTTGGCTTGGCTCACCACACCGGCGCTGACGCGCGCGCGGTCCGGCGTCGCGTCGACCTCGGCATGACCGCTCACCGAAATCGTCCGCGCCGGTTCCGCGGCGTGGGCCTCGGCCGATAGCCCCACCGTCATCGCAACGAACGCAATCAAAAAGGCTCGCATGGTTTTACTCCCATTGATGTCGGGCCACGATGCCATGCCCGCACCCTGGTGCGCGACTCTCGTTTAGCGAAACGCTTCCTCGCGCAGTGCCGCGATCACGGCCTCAACAGTCATCGCCTCTTGCACGCCATCGCGGCGGCGCAGTGTGATCTGATCGCCGGCGGCCTCACGGGCGCCCACCGCGGCCAACAACGGAATGCCGGCGTCGCGCGCATCGACCACCTTGCGCGCCAACCGCTCTGGGCGCACGTCGGGCACCGCGCGATAGCCCGCCGCCGCCAACCAGTCGACGACGGATTTGGCGTAGGCCACCTGCGCATCCGTGATGCTCGCCACCACGATTTGATCGGGCGCGAGCCACAGCGGCAGATTGCCCTCGTGGTGTTCCAGCAACATGCCGATGAACCGCTCGACGCTCCCCAACACCGCATGATGGATCATCACCGGGCGGACCCGACCGCCCCCGGCATCGACGTAGGCCGCGTCCAGGCGCTCGGGTAGCACCATATCGAGCTGCACCGTCCCGCATTGCCATTCGCGCCCGTGACTGTCGCGTAAGTGAAAGTCGAGCTTGGGGCCGAAGAACGCGCCCTCGCCCGGATCGACGCGGTAGGCAATTCCGGCGGCTTTGGCCGCGGCCTCGAGCCGCGCCTCGACTGCATCCCACGCCGCATCGTCGCCGGCCCGCACCTCGGGCCGCGTCGAAAACGCGACCTGCACATCGTCGAACCCGAAGTCGGCATAGACCTTGTGCAACAGGCCGCAAAACCGCGCGACCTCGTCCTCGATCTGGTCCTCGGCGCAAAAGATATGCGCATCGTCCTGCACGAAGCTGCGCCCGCGCATCAGGCCCATCAGCGCCCCGGAGGGTTCGTCGCGATGGTACATACCGAACTCGCTATAGCGGATCGGCAAATCGCTAAACGAACGCACGCGTTTGTTGAACACCTGCACGTGCCCGGGACAACTCATCGGTTTCAGGGCCCGCGATTGGCCGCCGTCTTCGAACGCAAACATGTTGTCGCCGAACTTTTCCCAATGACCGCTACGCTCCCACAGCTTTCGGTCCAGCAGCACCGGCGTGCGAATCTCACGAAAGCCGAGCCCGCGCATGCGCGCCCGGATCGTCTCTTCGACGATGCGAAACAGGGCAAAGCCGCGGGGGTGCCAAAACACCATGCCCGCCGCTTCCTCCTGCTGATGCCAAAGGTCCATGCGGTTGGCGATTGCGCGATGATCGTGGTCGTCCATGTCGTTTTCTCCTCATCAAAAAAGCCGGGAGAAGACGGGCACCAGACACAAAAAAGGCCCCGTCCGGATACCGGCGGAGCCTGGGGTGGTTATTGATGCTGTACTTAGCGCACGTCAAAACCCCACGGCCCGCCGCTGCGGGTCGTGGTGGTGGTGTTCAGTGCCTGAAGCATCATCAACATGGCGCGGACCCTAAGTCCGGTCGCGAAAGGGTTCAATGTTCTATTGGTCTGCTAGGACAAAAGCGTCCGTTTGACGATGAGCCCCTGCCCCGTGGGGAGCTCCAAAATCCGTTGGCTGCGCGCGGCAAACCAGGCCTGGTAGGCATCGAACATGGGCTCGTATTCCGACCGCCCGAAATCGTCCAGCAAGATCACGCCGTTCTCGGGAATGCGATCGTAAAAGAACTCAAGCGCGGCGATCTCCGCCCCCGCGCAGTTCATATCCAAATGTAGGAACACAACTTTCTCCGGGGCGGTCTCGGTCAAGACGTCCGGTACCGTGCCCGCCACGACATGCACGTTAGGCCAAGGCGCAAAGCGCGCCCGCACTTGCGCTTCCAATCCGTCGGCGGAGAACGTCGGCCCCGACAAGCGCATTTCCGTCTCGGTGGCATAGCGACTGTCCAGTCCTTGGAACGTATCGTAAAGGTAGAAGTCGCGATCCGGCGCGATGGCCGAGCCCAACGTGCCCAGCGCGGTCACCGCATAAAGCCCTTCGTAAACCCCGCATTCGACCAACGCCCCCTCATGACCCAACGAGGTCGAGATCGCCCAACAATACGTATGCAGCCGCCACAGTTTGTGCAGATCTTCGGGTTGTTGGCACGCGTTGCCCGCGACTTCCATGAACGTGCGGTCGCGGGTGAAACCGAGATTGCGTGCAATGGCAATGAGGTTGTCCGCCATAAAGGTGCGCACACCGTGCTCTCGACACACACGCTGCATGTCGTGCGCGCTTTCGCGGACGCGGCTACGCGCGGTGAGCGGAAGGCCCACCGAATAAAAGCTCATGGCCTCGTAATCGGGCACCGGGGATTCTGTCATGTGCCGCACGCTAGGCCGTCTTGGTGAACAAACCCTTAAGGGCTAGGACGGCGGGGCCGAGACCTCGGCGCGCGCCAAATTGTCGAGCAACGTCGGATCGTCCGGAAAGCGCTTCAGCGCCTCGCGGTAGTCCGCCACCGCCGAGGCATAGTCCCCAGTCGCATGATGCGCCAAGCCGCGCGCGAGATAGCCGAACCCGTCGCCGTAGCGGATCAAACGGCTCGCCTCCTCGCGCAGTCGGGCATGATCGCCCAGGCGCAATAACGCCTCGACGCGGGTCCGCACCGCCAAGTCAGGAACGATGCCTTCGATCACGGGCGTCTCGGCACAGCGCGTCAGGGCCGCACGTTCCAGCGCCACGCGACAGATCACCTGAATCTGGCGCAAGGCCTGCGCCGCGATTTCGGTGTTCGCCGGATCGCGTCGCGCGTCGGGCGACCCGGTGGCGTGGGCCACCGTCTCGTGGCAGGTGTCGATCATCGCAGCGCCGTCTTGGGTTGGGCTGCCTTGGATGCACGCGCTCAGCGAGTCGCGGGCCGCGGCCGCCGGGTCGGAGTCGAACACGCCCAACCACCACAGCCCGGCTGCGACGATCAGCACGTCCACCACGATCCCGCCGACGATAAAGTAGGTGAGATAGCGCCGGTTCATGCTGCGCATCTTGGCCATCGCCGTCTGGAATAAAGACGGTGGGTCGGTCTTGGGATCCTCGGGTTCGCTCACGGGCGGCATCATAGCCGTCCCGTGACGCCAAGGGGCCAGGCATTAGTTCAGCGGCCAACGCCACCACGGCGTTTGGGACACCGACCTTACCTCGCCGGCGGTCACCCCGATATCGCGCCGCCCGCGGGCATCCAGCAGGCCCAGCGCGGCTCGGTCGCGACGCGCTTTGACCCAGCGTCGCGCCAACACCGCCAAGACCTTGGTGAGACGCGGCATGGCACCCCGACGGGGCTCAATCCGGTGGGTTTCGGTAAGGTCGCCCATTGCAATCTCGGCCATCGGTCTATCCTTTTGCGCCCGCATTTCTGCGGATTTTCGGGAATCTCGGGCGGTAGGCCCACCTGGTTCTTGCGCCTCAAATAAGGGGCAGACCCGCCCATCAATCAAACGAATTGATTTGAAGCCACCAATCAGAATTGCTTATGTCAGGGTCATGCACCGCAATCTCGATATCGACCTCCTGCGCACTCTCGTGGCCATCGCCGAGACCGGCTCGTTCACCGCGGCGGCCGATCAGATCGGGCGCACCCAATCGGCGATCTCGATGCAGATGAAGCGATTGGAAGAACAGATCGAGCGCCCGCTTTTTGTCCGCGACGGGCGCACCAGCACGCTCACCCCGGCCGGCCATGACTTGCTCGACTACGCGCGCCGGATCTTACGATTGCAGGACGCCGCCCTGTCGTCCCTCCGCGAACCGGAGATGGAGGGCGTGGTCCGCGTCGGCATCCCCGACGATTACGTCGGCGTGTTCATGCCGCCGATCCTTGCCCGTTTCGCGCGATCCCATCCGCGCGTCCAAGTCGATCTGCGCTGCGAAACCTCCGACCGGTTGCGCGATTCCCTGTTGGCCGGCGAAATCGATTTGGCGGTCGTCACCTGCGGCGCATTGACCGAAGAAAGCCAGCCGCTCAAAAAAGAAGCCGTCGTGTGGGCTGCCCCGCGCGAGCATCGCGTCGAAGACGAACCCGTTCTGCCGCTCGCCCTGTTCGCGGCCCCGTGTCGGGTGCGCGAATCGACCATCCAAGCGTTCGACAAAATGGATCGCGACCATCGCATCGCGTACGTCTCGCCCTCGCTGATGGGATTGTTCGCCGCGGTGAACGCCGGGCTCGCCGTCACCACCATCGGCCGCAGTGCGCTGACCTCGGGAATGCGTACGCTGACCGAGGAAGACGGCTTTCCGCCGCTGCCCGACATCGTCCTGACGTTGGAGCGTACCCCGCGCGAACGCTCCGCTGCGGTCGAAGCGCTGGCGACGCACATCATCGAATCGTTTCGCGACGAAGCGAACGTCCCGCGGGTCCCGCCCAACGCGGGCCCGGAATATTGGCAGCGCCCCAGCGCCGCCGAGTAGCGATCTAGTAGGCTTCTTCCTCGAAGACGGGGTCGACGTTGCCGCCCCAGGCGCCGGCGTAACGCACCAGCAGACCTTCGGCCGGCGCCTTGCCGCTGCGTTGAATGACGTCCAGCGGATCGAGGAACCCCGCTTCGTCGGTCCCCATGCCGTCGAGTCGGCCACGGTCGCGCAATCCGCCCCGCGCGATCTCCAGCACGCGGCCGGCAAGATCACCCACCGTGCCGTTGCGGAACGGCGTCTTCAGCGCCGTCTTGGGCACTTCGGCGCGCAAATACTCATGCTCTTCCAGCGTGAAGTCTTTGACCAAATCCCACGCCGCATCGAGGGCGGATTGCGAATAGGTCAGCCCCACCCACAACGCCGGCAACGCGCAGATGCGGCCCCACGGCCCGCTATCGGCGCCGCGAAACTCCAAAAACCGTTTCATGCGCACTTCGGGGAACAACGTCGTCATGTGGTCTTCCCAGTCGCGCAGCGTCGGCTTCTCGCCCGGTAGCGCGGGCAACTTGCCGTCGAGAAAATCGCGAAAGCTTTGGCCCGAGGCATCGAGATACGTGCCGTTGCGATAGACGAAGTACATCGGCACATCGAGCACATGATCGGCGTACCGCTCGAAGCTCATGCCGTCCTCGAACACGAACGGCAGAATGCCGCAGCGATCGGGATCGGTGTCCGTCCACACATGACTGCGCAGCGACAAGAACCCGTTCGGCTTGCCTTCGGTGAAGGGCGAGTTGGCGAACAGCGCCGTCGCCACCGGCTGCAACGCCAGGCCGACGCGGAACTTCTTCACCATGTCGGCTTCGGATTGGAAGTCGAGGTTCACCTGCACCGTGCAGGTGCGAAACATCATATCGAGCCCCATCGAGCCCTTGGTCGGCATGTAGGCCATCATGATGCCGTAACGCCCTTTGGGCATGACGTGGACATCCTCGCGCCGCCACTTGGGATTGAAGCCCAATCCCAGCATCCCCGATCCGGTCTCCGCGCCGATCTCTTTGACCTGCTTGAGATGCGTGTTCACCTCGACGCAGGTCTCGTGAATGTTCTCCAGCGGCGCACCCGACAATTCGAACTGTCCGCCCGGCTCCAGCGTGATGCTTTGCCCGGCCATGGTCAGCGCGATCGGGTTGCCGTTCTCAAGGTGCGGCTCCCAGCCGAACCGCGTCAATCCGTCCAACAACGCGCGAATCCCGGGCGTACCCTCATAGGGCAACGGGCGCAGGGTCTTGAGGTCGAACGCGAATTTCTCGTGCTCGGTGCCGATGCGCCAATCCTCGGGCGGCTTGCATCCCGATTCGATGAAATCGACCATCTGTTGCTTGTTCTCGACCGGAATCCCGGGGTCGTCTGCCGGTGGCGCCGACATAGCTAGTCGGCCACCCGGCGGGGCGTGTCACACGCGTTCATCGATGATCTTCCGAAGTCGTTACCGATTGTTGGCCCGCAGTATTGCCGCCCTCGATTCGGAATGCAAAGCAGGTAAGTCCGTCGCGCAACCCTGCCATGCGCCTAGCGCCAGTCTCCCAGATGAGCCTGCACCATCGTCAGCGCGGCGATCGCCGCTGTATCGGCGCGCAGCACGCGCGGGCCCAACGCGACCGCTACCGCAAAAGGCTTGGCCGCGATCATGGCGCGCTCGTCTGCCGAGAACCCGCCCTCGGGCCCGATCAGGACCGCCCACGGGCCCGGCGCTTCGCCCGCCAACGCGGTCGCGATCGGGGTGCCGGTGCCGGACTCGTCGCAAAACAGCAAACGCCGCGCCGCCGGCCAGGCATCCAGCACCGTCGCCAACGGCGCGATCGGCACGACCTCCGGCACGGTCATGCGCCCGCATTGCTCGGCCGCCTCGATCACCAAGGCTTGCGCCCGGGAGTGGTTGAGATCGCGCACGCTGGTGTGCGCGCTCAGCACCGGCACCAGCCGCGACGCCCCCAACTCCGCCGCCTTCTCGATCGTCACGTCGAGCCGCGCCTTTTTGATGGGCGTGAAGACCAGCCACAAATCGGGCTCCTCGATATGCCCTCGGACCAACTCGCCCACCTGCAACGTACCGTCGCGGCGTCCGAGCGCCTCGACCGCGGCGCGCCACTCACCGTCGCGCCCGTTGAAGACCAACAGCGCATCGCCCGGCCCCAGCCGCATCACGTTCTTGAGGTAGTGCGCCTGTTTTTCGTCCAACGGCACGGTCGCGGCCGCGGCCAAATCGTGCGGGACATAAAGGCGGATGGACGGCGCGGGGTGCGGGGAAGCCATGCTAGAACCATAGCAATGACTTCGCCCGACGACACCGTCCTTCCCGACTCCGTGCGCGGCCACTGGGTCGACCGCAGTCCGGCCCGCCTACGCCCTTACCTGCGCCTGTCGCGCCTCGACCGCCCGATCGGCACCTGGCTCCTGGTATGGCCGGGTTGGTGGGCCATTGCGCTGGCCGGCGCGCTCACCGCCGGCGCCCCCGACACGCGACCCTGGTTCGGCCTACCCGATCTGTTTTTGCTGGCGCTTTTCGGCATCGGCGCGCTCGCCATGCGCGGCGCGGGGTGCACCTATAACGACATCGTCGACCGCGACATCGATGCGCAAGTCGAACGCACCCGTGGCCGCCCGATCCCGTCGGGCGCCGTCTGCGTGCGCGCCGCCGTGGCGTGGCTGATCCTCCAAGCGCTGATCGGCTTTGCCGTCCTCGTCACGTTCAACGCGTTTGCGATCTGGCTCGGCGTCGCCTCGCTCGCTTTGATCGCGGCCTACCCGTTCATGAAGCGCATCACCTGGTGGCCCCAACTGTGGCTCGGTCTCGCCTTCAACTACGGCGCGCTGTTGGGTTGGGCCGCGGTCACCGGCGGCCTCTCCGCCGCCCCGATATTGCTGTATGTGGGCGGCATCTTCTGGACGTTGGGCTACGACACCATCTACGCCCACCAAGACACCGAGGACGACGCCCTCGTCGGCGTCAAATCCAGCGCCCGCTGGCTCGGCACCCGCACCCGGCCCTTTCTTTTTGTCGCCTACGCCGCCACCACGATCCTGATCGCCGCCGCCGGCGCAACGGCCGGGCTCCACTGGCTGTTCTACCCCCTGCTCGGCCTCGCCGCGTTGCATCTCGCCTGGCAGGCCCGCGCCCTCGACATCGAAGACCCTGCCGACTGCCTCGCCAAGTTCCGCAGCAACCACCACACCGGCGCCTTGGTATTCCTGGCGATCGTCGTCGGCAGCGTCCTGGCCTAACCCCCCAACGCCGCACTTCTAGGATGTCATCCTGAGGAGGCGCCAAAGGCGCCGTCCCGAAGGGCCCGCCGACGCACCGCAAGGCGTCCGCATTCTTCCGCGGACGCCGCGCGCACCGCACACCCGCCCCCAACAAACTCCTCCCCCTCTTGGAGGGGGAGGCCGGGAGGGGGTCTTCGCCCTAATGGATTCCGGATGCCACCAACCCCCTCCTCAATCCTCCCCCTGCCAAGCAGGTGGAGGAGGCTCGAGGGCCCAATCGCCTCAATTGTCGTCATCCTGAGGAGGCGCCAAGGGCGCCGTCTCGAAGGGCGCCGCAAAGCAAGATCGCTACTGCAGTGTCGGCAGCAACTGCTTGTAGCCCTTGAGCTTTACCTTCACCCCGTTCTTGTGAAGCCGCGCGGTGTACGCCGCCCGCGCCTCGGGGTTGGTCGCGGCCTCAAGCAAAAACGCCTCCAGCGTCATCTCCGGCGCGATGCCTTCGTGGGCCGCCTGCAACACGCGCTCGTGCCCGTAGGTCTGAAAATTGCGCTCGCGCGCCTCGACTTCGCTGTAGCCGACCAGCGCGCCGTCGTGCCCCATCGCGGGCGCGGCGCTCTGGTACATATAGACCTCTTCGCGAAGCCCGACCGCATCGATCATCGCCAAGATGCCGGTCAGTTTGCCGAAGGTGTAGGCCGAGCCGTCGCCGTCCGGACCCAACTCGGTGTCGTGCATGACCTCGAGCTGTTCCTCGGTCAACCACGTGACATACGTCGTCAACCGCGTGCCGGGCGAGGGCGCCAGCATCGCGGGGATCGCGCCGTAACTCGAAAACCGCGCCGAATAGACCACGTCGAACCCGGTCAGCGCCGTCTTAAGCACCGGGATGCCTTCCTCCTCGCCCAGGTCGGGGTACTTGTTCACCAGTTGCTGGGGCGAGGCGTTCGAGCCATAGGCCAGGACCGGAATGCGCTCGGCCGTATCGTCGGGCGGGTTCATGCGCTTCAACGGCACCGGCGCGCCCTGAAACAAGATGTAGCTCGATTTCGGCACGTCGTAGGGATAGCTCTTGGCGCGGACCAGCCGTTCGGCGTCGCTCGGTTCTGTCATGTCTTGCCTCATGCCCTTGTTTGGCCGGTGTTGTACAGGATTTACGCGCGCGCTGCGCGCCGGGTCAATCGAGCGGCTTGGCCCCGCCCGGCACCGGCACCTCGAACGTGTTCAGCACCATGCTAATCAGGGTGTAATAGCCGCACAGACCGACCAAATCGGTCACCCCGGTCTCGCCCAGTTGGGCGGTTGCCTCGGCGTAGGTCGCGTCGTCCACGACGTGATCGCGGTGCAGCGCGCTTGCAAAGTCGTACACCGCCTTTTCGTCGGCCTGCATCGACGCGCGCGGATCCTCGCCCGCCCGGATCGCCTCGATGATCGCCTCGCTCAGCCCGCCCTTGGCGGCGAACTTGGCATGCTCGTGCCACTCGAATTGCGCCGACCAAAACCGCGCCGTCACCAGGATCGCCAATTCCGACAACCGTGGCGGTAGCGCCGAATCGAAGCGCAGATAAGCCCCGAGCGATTGCGCTCGGGCGCACAATTCGGGGCTCCGCAACAGCGGATGGAACGGCCCGACCACGGCGCCGCGCGGGCCCGCCACCATGGCGTCAAACACCACGCGCTGTGCGTCGGTCAGGGTCTTAGGATCGGCTTCGGCAAAGCGGCTCACGGTGTCACTCCGGTTGATCGATTTTCGGTGATATACCATGCGCTGCCCCTTGGGGGCCAAACGACACGGGATTACCTCCAAGCATGTCCTTCGCCACGCTCCGCGACTTTATCCAGCACCTCGACTCCCGGGGCGATCTGGTGCGCGTGCGCGAACCGGTCTCGACGCATCTCGAGATGACCGAGATTCAGACCCGCCTGTTGGCCGAGGGCGGCCCCGCCGTCTTGTTCGAAAACCCGATCGATGCCGAGGGCAACCCCGCCGCCATGCCGGTGCTCACCAACCTGTTCGGCACCGTCGCCCGCGTCGCCGCCGGCATCGGGCGTACGCCCGAAGATCTCCGCGCCGTCGGCGAAACGCTCGCCTTCCTGCGCCAGCCCGAACCGCCCGGCGGCTGGCGCGAGGCCGTCGCCATGTTGCCGATGGTCAAAACCGTCATGGCGATGAAGCCCGCCGCCGCCGCCCACGCGCCGTGCCAGGACGTGGTGTGGACCGGCGACGACATCGACCTCGGCAAACTGCCGATCCAAATGTGCTGGCCCGGCGAACCCGCCCCGCTGATCACCTGGCCGTTGGTCGTGACGCAAGGCGCGGACGAGAAATTCAATCTCGGCATCTACCGCATGCAAGTCACCGGGCGCGACACCACCTTGATGCGCTGGCTCGCCCATCGCGGCGGCGCGCAGCACTTCGCGCGCTGGCAACGCGAACACCCGGGCGAACCGATGCCGGTCGCCGCCGTCATCGGCGCCGACCCCGGTACCGTCATCGCCGCCGTCACCCCGGTGCCGGAAACCTTGTCCGAATATCAATTCGCCGGATTGCTGCGCGGCAAGAAACTCGGCCTCGCGGACTGCGTCTCGGTCCCGCTCAAAGTCCCGTCCGAAGCCGAGATCGTCATCGAAGGCCACGTGCTGCCCGATCAATCGGGCGACGAAGGCCCTTACGGCGATCACACCGGCTACTACAACGCGGTCGAACGCTTCCCCGTGTTCAAAGTCTCGGCCGTCACCATGCGCCGCGACCCGATCTATCTCTCCACCTTCACCGGCCGCCCGCCGGACGAGCCCAGCGTGCTGGGCGAAGCGCTTAACGAAGTCTTCGTCCCTCTGTTGCAACAACAGTTCCCCGAGATCGTCGACTTCTGGCTGCCGCCCGAAGGGTGCAGCTATCGCATTGCGGTGGTCTCGATGAAAAAGGCCTACCCCGGCCACGCCAAGCGCGTGATGCTCGCGGTGTGGTCCTACCTGCGCCAGTTCATGTACACCAAGTGGGTCATCGTGGTGGACGACGACATCGACGCACGCGATTGGAAAGACGTGATGTGGGCGGTCTCCACCCGCATGGACCCGGCGCGCGACATCACCGTCATCGAAAACACCCCGATCGACTACCTCGATTTTGCCTCGCCCCAATCCGGCTTGGGTTCCAAGATCGGGCTCGACGCCACCAATAAACTACCGCCCGAGACCAAGCGCGAGTGGGGCACCAAAATCCGCATGTCCGACGACATCGTCGAAACCGTCACCGAAAAATGGCCCCGCCTCGGCCTGCCGGGCACCGGCAAACCGATCTGGTAGACTGGTCGATGCACCGCGCCGTCACCACATAAGCGACGCAAACCCCGCATGGCCGACACCCACCCCAAAACCGACCCCATCGATACCGCCTTTGCGGACGAAGAACTTTACGCCCGCCGTCTATCGTTCCGCGTGCGCGTCGTCCTCGTCGTCGCGGTGTTCTGTTTTTTGCCGTTCATCGTCACGCCGACAACGCTGCTGCCGTATTTCTATGGGCTCAGCCTGTTGTTTCTGGTCTCGAGCTGGCTGCACTACCGCATCGCCAAGGCCGGCGATCACAGCGCGGTGTGGTCGTATCTCTTTTCGGCGCTCGATGTCTGCCTGATCGTTTGGATCGTCGTCGTCCCGCCGCCGTTCGTCGAACCCTTCGTGCCGGTCAGCGCCCAACTGTGGTTCGGCAATCAAACCTACATGTACATCTTCCTCGCCGCGGCGGTGTTCACCTACAGCCCCTGGGTCGTGGTCGGGACCGGCGTGGTCGGCGCGGCGGCTTGGTGGGTCGGCGTCTTTTGGATTCTCCAGCAACCGGGATCCTATGTGCTGAGCGACACCACGCCGCTCCTCACCATGACCCCCGACGAGCGGATCGACTATCTCGCCGATTACCGCCGGGTCGACCTCGGCGTCCATGCCCAAGCCGCCTTTCTCTTTATCGTGGTCTCCGTCGGCTTGGCCGCCTTCGTCTGGCGCGTCCGCAAGCTCGTGTACGACAGCGCAACCTCGGAACGCGCGCGCGGCAACCTCGCGCGCTTTTTTCGCCCAACATCGTCGCCGAGCTTTCCAACCACGACGAACCGTTACGCGCCGGACGCCGCCAAGACATCGCCATCATGTTTGCCGACATCGTCGGCTTTACCGAACTAGCCGAGGGCCGGTCGCCGGACGACGTGCTCAAATTGCTGCGCGACGTCCATGGCATCGCGGCCCGCCAGGTCTTCGCCCACAACGGCACGCTGGACAAATATCTCGGCGACGGGGTGATGGCGACCTTCGGCACCCCGCGCACCGCCGACGACGATGCCGACCGCGCCCTAGCTTGCGCCAAGGCCATCCTGCAAGACCTCGCTCGGTTCAACGCCGCACGCGCCGGCCCGCCGGTGCGCCTTGGTATCGGGCTGCATTACGGCGACGTCGTGCTGGGCGACATCGGCAGCAGCGAGCGCCTCGAATACACCGTCATCGGCGATACCGTGAACGTCGCCAGCCGCCTCGAACGCCTCACCCGCGAGATCGGCCAAGACCTCGTCGTCAGCGACGCGCTCTACCAGCGCCTCCATGATCCGTCGCTCGCCGAGGGACTTACCAAGGGCGAACCCCGCCGACTGCGCGGCCGCGAAGAACCCGTCGCCTTCTGGACCCAAACCATATGAGCCGCCGCCCTGCGGACGGGTCGACCCGTGCCCGATCAAGACCTGCGCGATGGGCTGGAAACGGCGGGTGAGAAGACGGTCAGGGGCCGGGACGGCACCCTAACTCTTTGGTCGTTGCACGAAGCGTCGGGCTAGACCGACGCGGCCTCGCGCCGCGGCGCCAGCACCCAGAACGACAACGGCACACCTACCGCGAGCACCGCCATGGGCACCAACACCGACATCACGGTGCCGTCGAACAACAGGCCGGCCGCCGCACTCATCCCGGCGGCAAACGTGCCTTGCGAAAAACCGATGAGCGCCGACGCCGTCCCGGCAACTTCCGGATGCGGGGCCAACGCGCCGGCCATGCCAAGCGCCACGACAAACCCCATCGCAAATCCGATCGCGCCCAACAACACGATCAATACTGCGATCGAGGCGCCCCCGGCCCACCCGATCCCGGCCATCGCCACGCTGATCGTCGCCACGGCCACCGCCGCCGCCACGAACATGCGCCGCCGGTCGACCCGACGCGCCAGCGACCCCGCGAGGAACGAGCCGAGCGCGAGACTGCCCGATATGGCGGTGAACACGAACCCGAAATGCGCGGGTGCCATCCCCAACACCTCAACGAACATGAATGCGCCCGCCGAAATGAACGTGAACATGCTGCCGAACATGAAACAGATGCTGGCCGTGTAGGAAAGAAACACGCGGTCGGCGATGAGCCGCACCATCCCGCGGCGCGTGATTGCGACTTGGCGGGACAGCGATTCGCGTACCGGGATCGTTTCGGTGAAGCGTCGCCAAATCAGCACGAAGAAGATCAGCGCCAGCACGACATGCAGCGCAAAGACGACCTCCCATCCCAACCACACCGCCAGGAACCCGCCCGCCACCGGCGTGATCGCCGAGGTTAGCCCGATCACCACCATGGTGAAGGCCAGCATGCGCGCGGTGCCCGCCGGGTCGTGGGTATCGCGAATCACCGCCCGGCCCGCCACCTGGCCGACCGACACGGCCAGGGCCTGCACGAAGCGCGCAATGGTTAGGGAGTCGATCGAGGGGGCAACGATACAGATCGCACTGGCAGCCGCGATCAGCACCATGCCGCCCAGCAACAAGGGCCGCCGCCCGAACACGTCGACCAACGGCCCCGACACCAGCTGCCCAATGGCGAATCCCGCAAGGTAGACGCTCACCGTCAATTGCGCCGGCCCCGCGCCGACCCCGAACGCTTCCGCCACCAGCGGCAGGGTCGGGACGTACATCTCCAAGGTCAGGGGCCCAAAGGCCAACAGCCCGCCAACAAATAGAATGAAAGAAAGAGAATTGGGTCGCAGCACGCCGGCGACCCTAGTGCCTCCCACATCCTAGGGCGAGACGCTCTTATAAACACTATTAATTGTGTTAAATAATTAAATATCCATTTGACTAGTGTGATTTAACTCATACATTCAACTCATACTGTGTTTTAGAAACGCGCCCTGGGCGCCCATCGGCAGGCAGGCGATGAAGACCTTTCCGATCTTTCTTACGTTGCAGGGTCGGCCCGCACTGGTCGTTGGCGCCGGTGCGATGACCGTCGCCAAGGCGCGCCTGCTCCATGCGGCCGGTGCGCGGGTGACCCTAATCACCAACCGGGACACGCCGGACGCCGAATTGCCCCAAGACGACGCGGCCCGAATCCTCGACCGCCCCTTCCGCAAGGTCGATGCACCCCGGTACGCCCTGATCTACAGCGCCACCGGCGATGCCGTGGAGGATGCCCGCGTGGCCGCCGCGGCCCGCGCCGCCGGCATTCCGGTCAATGCGGTCGACCGGCCGGACTTGTCGAGCTTCATCACCCCGGCCATTGTCGACCGCGATCCGATAACCATCGCCATTTCCAGCGCCGGTACGGCGCCGGTCCTGGCGCGCCAACTGCGTATGAAACTCGAGGCCGAACTGCCGCGCCGCCTCGGTCGTCTCGCCGCATTCGCAGGCAGCTTTCGCAACGCGGTCAAAAGTGCCGTCAGCGACTTCGGCGCGCGCCGCGCGTTGTGGGACGGCCTGTTCAACGGCCCGATCGCGGACGCGGTCTTGCGCGGCGACGAGGCCGAAGCCCGCGAGCGCATGATCTCGACGATCAACCGACCCGTCGCGCCCCCGCGCGGTATCGTGCATATCGTCGGCGCCGGCCCGGGCGATCCGGAACTCCTCACGCTCAAGGCGCTCCAGGCCCTCCAGCGCGCCGACGTCGTGTTCTACGACCGGTTGGTCAGCGCCGAGGTTTTGGACTTCGCCCGGCGCGATACCGAGCGCGTGTTCGTCGGCAAAACGCCCGGCAGCCCGACGATGCCGCAACACGAAATCAACGCCTTGCTCGCGCGTCGCGCCCAAGCGGGCGAACGCGTCGTCCGCCTCAAGGGCGGCGATCCTTTTATTTTCGGTCGAGGCGGCGAAGAAGTCGCCCATCTCACGGCCCGCGGAATCGAAGTCGTCGTCGTCCCCGGCATCACCGCGGCCGCCGGTTGCGCCGCCGCGGCGCAAATCCCGCTGACCCACCGCGACCATGCCACGGCCGTCACCTTCGTCACCGGACACGCTCAGGACGGCGAACCCGATTTGGACTGGCGCGCGCTCGCCTCGTTCGGCCAGACGCTCGCCATCTACATGGGCATCGCCCAGGCCAAGGTCATCGCGACGCGCCTGATCGACGCCGGCCGCGACCCCGCCACCCCCGTTTCCGTCGTCGAAAACGGCACCACCCATCGACAACGGGTCGTCTCCGGAACCTTGCGCGGGCTTGCCCGTCTTATCGCCGGCAACGACATCACCAGCCCCGCACTTCTCATCATCGGGGCCGTCACCTTGGCCGCTGCAGATGCCGACCGACCGGCCGAAGCGCTGCAAGCCGCCGTCTAAAGGAGAACGCCATGGCCACCCAAGTCGTTTCAGCCAACCGCCTCGACAACGGACGCGTTGTCTATCTCGCCCCCAGCGGCCAATGGGTCGGCGCCCTCAGCGAAGCCGAGGTCGCCAAGGACAAGCCCACCGCCCAAGACCTTCTGCAGCGCGCCGAAACTGCCGTCATCGAAAGCCACATCGTCGGCCCCTATTTGATCGACGTCACCGCGGCGAGCGCCGCACAGCGCCCGCAGCGCCTGCGCGAACTGATCCGCGCCACCGGGCCGACGGTTCAACCCGCCACTTCGACCCCCGCCCTCTAGTGGCGGCCACCTACCACTACAACGCCGCCGACCGCACCTTGGTGCGCGAGCGGGTGGCGCAGTTTCGTGATCAGGTGAACCGGCGCCTGGCCGGCGACCTCACCGAGGACGCCTTTCGCCCGCTGCGGCTGATGAACGGGCTCTACCTGCAACTGCACGCTTACATGCTGCGCGTGGCCATTCCCTACGGCACCTTGTCGGCAGCTCAGATGCGCAAGCTGGCCGATATCGCGCGGCGCTACGACCGCGGATACGGTCACTTCACCACCCGACAGAACATCCAATACAACTGGATCGACCTCGAACAAACGCCGGATCTGCTGGACGAGCTTGCCGATGTCGACATGCACGCCATTCAGACCAGCGGCAACGTGATCCGCAACGTCACCGCCGATCACTACGCCGGCGCGACGGCCGACGAGGTCGACGATTCGCGCATCTACGCCGAGATCATTCGGCAGTGGTCGACGCTGCATCCCGAGTTTTCGTTCCTGCCACGCAAGTTCAAGATCGCCGTCACCGCAAGCCCGACCGACCGGGCCGCCCTCAAGGTCCACGACATCGGCGTTCGATTGCATCTCCAGGGCGATGCGCGCGGCTTCGAGGTGATGGTCGGCGGCGGCCAAGGGCGCACCCCGATGCTCGCCAAGACGATCCGCGATTTCCTGCCCGAGCGCGACCTACTCAGCTATCTCGAAGCGATCTTGCGCGTCTACAACCGGCTCGGACGCCGCGACAACAAATACAAGGCCCGCATCAAAATTCTGGTTCACGAACTTGGCGCGGACGACTTTGCCGCCATGGTCGAGACGGAATGGCAGGCCATCAAGGATGGGCCGCTGGCGTTGCCGGCCGAAGAAATCACCCGCATCCGCCGCCATTTTCATCCGCCGCCGTTCCTCGACCTCGATGCCCCGAACGCGTTGCGGGCCGCCAAAGAGCGCATCGATTCGGCGTTCAACCGATGGCTCAAGGTCAACACCAAGCCGCACAAACACCCGGGCTACGCCATCGTCGATATCTCGCTGAAACCGACCGGCGGCATTCCGGGCGACGCAACCGCCGATCAAATGGATGCCGTCGCGGACCTCGCGGCGCGCTACAGCTTCGACGAGATTCGCGTCACCCATACGCAAAACCTCGTCCTGCCCCATGTCGAAGAAGGCAAACTTTACGATCTGTGGCAGGCGCTCGACCGGTTCGGGCTTGCCACCCCCAACGTCGGACTCGCGGGCGACATCATTTCGTGCCCCGGATTGGATTATTGCTCGCTCGCCACCGCCCGCTCGATTCCCATCGCCCAAGCGATCAGCACCCGCCTTGCCGATGTCGGCTTGCAAGAAGACCTCGGCACGTTGGGAATCAAGATCTCGGGCTGCATCAACGCTTGCGGCCACCACCATGTCGGCAATATCGGCATTCTCGGCCTCGAAAAGAACGGCGAGGAATTCTACCAACTCACCCTCGGCGGCGACCCCGGCTCCGATGCCTCATTGGGCGAGGTCGTCGGCAAATCGTTTTCGGCCGAGGGCATCGTCGATGCCGTCGAACAGATCACCCATGCCTATCGCGACCTGCGCGGCCCCGGCGAAACCTTCATCGCTACCTACCGGCGGGTCGGCCCCGCCCCCTTCAAGGAGACCCTCTATGCCGCTGCTTAAAGACGGCGCC
This sequence comes from Alphaproteobacteria bacterium, assembly GCA_038121105.1. Classification (GTDB taxonomy): domain Bacteria; phylum Pseudomonadota; class Alphaproteobacteria; order SHVP01; family SHVP01; genus CALJDF01. The sequence continues at coordinate 146,429 of JAYONB010000007.1, forward strand.
CTTACCGAAGATCCCTGGCAACACGTTACCGGCGTGCGGCTCGACCTCGCGACATGGCAAGCCGACCGCGATGCGCTCATCGCCCGCGCGGTGCCGCTGGGACTGACCCTCGGTCCCGAGGACGCGATCGAGCCGCTCGGCCCCGATATCCATCGTTTCAGCCTGATTGCCCTGGACTTCCCCGCCTTCACGGACGGGCGGCCCTATTCGGCGGCCCGCCTGCTGCGCGAACGCTTCGGCTATCGCGGCGAATTGCGCGCCACCGGCGACGTGCAACGCGATCAAATGGCGTTCATGGCGCGGTGCGGCTTCGATGCCTTCGAGGTAGCCAACGAACAGGCCGCCAGAGACTTCGCCGCCGCGCAGGCCGAGATCAGCGTCACCTATCAACCCCCCGCGGCTTAGACCCGCAACGCCGCCACACCTGAACGGTCCAGGGCCGCGCGGTTCAGTCCGCGTTCGCCTCGTCGGCGGTCGACGTTTCGGGCGACGCCAACGCCACCACGGGCACCGACTCGTCCTCGGCGCGCGCGGTACGCGTCAAGTCACCGGTCACGCACCCCCCCTTCTCGACCTCCAACGCATCGTAGATCACCGTCCCGGTCACCTGGCCCGAGCGGCGCACGCTCAGGCATCCCCGCACCGTCAATTGGCCGTCAAAATGACCGTCGATTTCGGCGGCCTCGACCTCGGCGCTTCCTCTGACCTGACCGGTGGCCGAAATCGCCAAAACCCGCGCCGCGATCGTCGCCTCGACATCGCCCTCGACCGTCAGCCGATCGCACGAACTCACCTCGCCCTTCAAGCGCAAGCCACGGCCGACATGCAAATTGGCGTCCTCCCCCGGCTCGACCGCCACGGCCGGCTCGTCCGGCCACCAGCCGGGTTTGGGCTTCTCCGGTAGCCCGGTGCTTTGTCGTGTCGTGTCGGCGTTAGGGGCTTCGGCCCCGCCGCGTTGACGAAGCGATTTGAATCCTAGGGGTGATCTTTCCACGATGCTGTCTCCCTGCGTGGTGAGGCGAAGGACGACAGCGTGTCAGGGGAATGGGGCGCGAGTGGGATGCCAACAAGGCGAATCCGTGGCACGTCGTCAGATCAACAACGCCGCGGCCCCCGACCCGAACAACATCACCAAGGAGACCTTGCGAAACCAGGTCAGCGGCGCCCGCGCGAACAACCGCGCCCCGAACCATGTCGCCGCCATGAACATCGGCGCCAGCGCCAGCGCGCGGGTGATGCTCACCGCGACCGCGCCCCCGGCGACCAGCAACGACACCTGCACCACGATCAGTCCGGCAAACACCGCCAGCACGATGCGCGCGCGTTGGATCTCGGGACGCTCCGGCGCTGACAGGAAATACGCCACCAGCACCGGACCGGTGATCCCGGCAATGCCGCCCATGAACCCGGCGATGCCACCCGCCGTTGCCCGCATCATCGGCCCGCGGCGGCCATGATAGGTCCAGCCCGACGCCAACAGCACGCCCGACAGCAACACCAACACGCCGATGATTCGCCGCACTAAGGTCGCGTCCAACGAGACCAACAACGCCGCCCCCACCGGCACCATGACCATTTGCGCGATCATCAGGGGCGCCATACGGCGCCAGGACACCAGCCGCATCGCCGCCGGCACCATTTGCGCCGAGCCCAGCAACGATGTCAGGCTGCCCACCGCGATCCCCCCCACCGGGCCAAACAGCAAGGCCAGCAACGGCACCGCGAACAGCCCCGAACCGAACCCGCCGGTATAACCGTGCATGACGCCCGCGATGGCGAATACCAGTGCGGCGTACAGGAACGAGAGGTTAAAGGCCTCGGCAAATAGCTCGGGCATCGGGCTCACAAAGCGGTGGGTTGGCGCGCGCGCCAACAGACTTATATAACCGGGACGCCTGAACCCAGGAGAATCAGCGCCCATGACCCAATCTCGCGACGCCGAGGCCCGCACGCTTTCGTTCCTGAGCGACCTCGTCGCCCGCGCCATCAAGGCGGGCGCCGATACCGCCGACGCCATCGCCGCCGAAAGCATCTCCCTAGGGGTCTCCCAACGGCTCGGCAAACGCGAAGACCTGGAGCGCGCCGAATCGGTCGATCTCGGCTTGCGCGTCATGCTGGGCCAGCGCCAGGCCATGGTCTCTTCCACCGACCGGTCCGAGACCGCAGTCGAGGAGCTCGTCACCCGCGCCGTTGCGATGGCCAAGATCGCACCGGAAGACCCCCATATCGGCCTAGCCGACCCCGACCTCATCGCCACCTCGTGGCCCGATCTCGAGCTGATGGATCCCTACGAGCCCAACCCCGAAGAGCTTTACGCCCGCGCCGCCGAGGCAGAAGACGCCGCGCGCGCGGTCAAAGGCGTCACCAATTCCGAAGGTGCGGATGCGAGCTGGGGCCGCAGCACCGTGGCGCTCGCCACATCGGGCGGGTTCGCCGCAGCCTATAGCGGCACCTCGCATTCGGTCTCGGCGTCGGTCATCGCCGGCGAAGGCACCGACATGGAACGCGACTACGACTATTCCTCGGTGCGTTTTCTCAAAGATCTCGACGACCCCGCGACCATCGGCCGTCAGGCCGGCGAACGCGCGGTCAAACGCCTCAACCCGCGCAAGGTCAAATCCGGTGCCGTGCCGGTGGTGTTCGATCCGCGCGTTTCCAACGGCTTGCTCGGACATCTGGCAAGCGCCATCAACGGCGCGGCGGTTGCCCGCGGCACCAGTTTCTTGCGCGACAAGATGGACGAAAAAGTGTTCGCCGTGGGCATCGTCATCGTCGACGACCCGCACATCAAAGCCGGGCTCGCCTCGCGACCCTTCGACGGCGAAGGCGTCGCCAATCGCCGCATGAACCTCATCGAAGACGGCCGGCTCACGACCTGGCTCTTGGATACCGCGACCGGCCATCAACTCGGCCTTAAATCCACCGGCCATGCCAGCCGCGGTGCGTCCTCGCCGCCCTCGCCCAGCCGCTCCAACCTTTACATGGAACCGGGCCCGCACACGCCCGAGGCCCTGATGGCCGATATCGCCTCCGGGCTCTACGTCACCGAACTGATCGGCTTCGGCGTCAATGCGGTGACCGGCGATTACAGCCGCGGCGCGGCGGGCTATTGGATCGAGAACGGCGAGATCGCCTTTCCGGTCAGCGAACTCACCATCGCCGGCAACCTCAAGGACATGTTCCTCAACACCACCGCAGCGAACGATCTCGAGTTTCGCTACGGCGCCAATGCGCCGACGATCCGTCTCGAAGGCCTCACCGTGGCCGGCGCGTGACGGCAACGCCCGCCCCCCAAGACGACCTCGGTCCCGACCACCTGCTGCTGCTCGAAGCCGTCCGCGAGGCGGGCGCGCTGGCGCTCAAGTATTTCCGCACCGACGTCGAGTCCTGGGACAAATCGCCCGACAACCCGGTCAGCGAAGCCGACCTCGCGGTCGACAGATTGCTCCGCGAGCAACTCACCGCCGCGCGACCCGACTACAGCTGGCTGTCCGAAGAAACCGAAGACAATCCCGAGCGCCGCGGCAAAAGCCACGTCTGGATCGTCGATCCGATCGACGGCACCCGCGCCTTCTTGCGCGGCACCCCGCAATTCGCGGTCTCCGCCGCGCTTGTCGTGGACGGCCGCCCGGTGCTGGGCGCCGTGTTCAATCCCGCCCAAGACGAGATGTTCGAGGCCGTCAAAGGCGGCGGCGCGCGCCTCAACGCCGCCCCGATCCATGTCTCCGGCAACACCGACCCGACTTGCGCGCGCCTCCTCGCCGCCAAAAAGACCTTCCGCACCCACGGCTGGCCCGAGGTCGCCGAGGGCGCCGAGTTCCACTTCGTCAACTCGATGGCCTACCGCATGGTCGTCGTCGCCGACGGCCGGTACGACGCCACCATCACCACCACCAACAAAAGCGAATGGGACATCGCCGCCGCCCACCTCATCGTCGAAGAAGCCGGCGGCGCCGTCACCAACGTCGACGGCACCCCCCTCACCTACAACCGCGAACACGTCCACCACGACAACGTGCTGTGCGCCGGCAAGAAACTCCACGACGTGTTGGTTGCTGGGCTAAAGAGCTAACGCGCGCTCGGATTCCGGGTCCCACACCCCAGCGTCTCTCATCCTGAGGAGGCGCCGGACGGCCAAAGCCTGCCATGGGCCTGCCGAATGGTCCCGAAGGACGCCCACCCAATTGCCGGGGCCGAAACCCGCAAAGCGTCCGCTGGCCTCCGCGGACGCTTTGCGCGCGGCACCTTTACCCCCACCCAACTCCTCCCCCTGCGCGTCAGGGGGAGGCCGGGAGGGGGTCGCCGCGAACAACGCGCGGTACCGCCAACCCCCACCTTCATCCTCCCCCTCAAGAGGGAGAGGAGATGTTCAATGCGTCGATGGGGGTGACGCCACCATCAACGCATCATCCACCACCTCGATCTCCACCGGCGTCGTCAACCGGTTGTCGCCGTCCAACTGCACGGGCTTGCCCGCGGGCGCCGCAATGCGCATCCGCTGCGCTGGGACGATCCGCACGTCCGGCAAGGCATAGAGGTTGCCGCGCATATAGGCCGCGCCGTAGCGCATCAGGTTCCACCGCCCGTGCCGCAGGCCGATCAGCACATGAAGGTCGCGCCCCGTCAGCCGCGCCGCGGGCGCGACGACCTTATCGCCGGCATAGCGCGCCGCATTGGTGACGATTACCGAAGACACGCGATGGACCGCGCCGTCGATCTCGACATCGAACACCGTGTCGCCTTCGGCGATCAGCGCCCGCACCAGCGCGATGTAATAGGCGGTTTGCCCGAGCCGTTTCTTCAATCCGGGCGAAAGAAACTTCACCGCCGCCGCGTCGGCACCCGCACCGGCCGTCAGTATGAAATGCCGCCCGTTGGCGCGGCCCACCGTCACCGGGGTCAACGACCCGTCGGCCAGAACGGCGGCGAGCCCCGCCGCATCGCCGGGCAGCCCGAGTTCCAGCGCCAACACGTTGATCGTCCCCAGCGGCAACGTGGCGAAGCCGGGCCGCGCCCCGTCGCGCCTCATCAGCCCTTCCACCACTTCGTTGATGGTCCCATCGCCGCCGGCCGCCACCACGAGATCGGCGTCGGCCGCCCGGGCCACGTCGGTCGCATGATCCGGCCCCTCCGTAGCAACGACCTCAGCTGCCACCCCGCGCGCGCCCAGCGCCGCCACCACCCCGTCCAGCAACGCGGTGCGCCGCTTGCCGGCGGTCGGGTTGTGAATGATCAGAATGCGCCGCGTCATCGCGGCCCAGGCCTCAGGCGATTTTCAGCCAGACCGCGGTGTCGTGGAACGCGGCCCCGCCGTTGGGCGGCGGCGAATCCGCCCCCGTCAGCGCGTTGATCCCAATCCCATCGACGAACGCCTTGTTGGGCCAAATCCCTTCAACGATCACGACGTCGGGCTGCACGCCGTCGAACAGCTGGGCATGCACCTTCACTTCGCCGCGCTTGTTGCCCAGCACCACCAACGCCGCGTCGGTCACGCCGAGCCCAGCGGCGGTGTCGGGATGGATCATCACCTTGGGCCGGCCTTCGCGCTTGGTCGAGGTCGGCGTTTCGGTGAACGACGAATTGAGATAGCTGCGCGCCGGGGCCGTCACCATGCGCAACGGATGCGCGTCGTCGACCTCCTCGATGACCTCTTGATGATCGGGCAACGGCGGCATCACCGCGGCATCGGGCCCCAAGTCTGCCCAACGCGGCGCGAAATGAAACTTGCCGTCGTCATGGGGAAAGCCGTTGACGAAATGCGCGGTGTCGAAATCGGGCATGCAATCTATCCAGTTGTCGTCCCACGCCGCCGCTTCGGGCCACCCCGAGGCGCGCAACGTCGCATCGACCAGTTCGCGCGCGGTCATCCCAAAACCGGGATGCTCGGCACCGACCCGCGCGGCGATGCCTTGCAAGACTTCGTGGTTGGAGCGCGACTCGGCCAATGGCTCGATGGCCTGCAAGCCAAGCTGCAAGTACGAATGCCCCCCGCCGATGTAGAAATCGTCGTGTTCGAGGAACGTCGTCGCCGGCAGCACCAGATCGGCGGCCTCGGCCGTTTCGGTCATGAACTGCTCGTGCACGCACACGAACAAATCGTCGCGGGCAAAACCCTGGCGCACCAAATTGTGCTCCGGCGCCACCACGACCGGGTTGGTGCTCTGGATCAACATCGCCGTCACCGGCGGTCCGTCGCCGAGATCGCGTTTGTCGCCGGTCAGCACCGGCCCGATACGCGACATGTCCAACGTCCGGATCGACGGATCGATCGCATCCAAGCCTTCGATCAAGGTCGAATCGAGATGGTAGATATCGGAATTGCTGAAGAACGCGCCGCCGCCCGGCACCAGCCATTTGCCGGTCACGCTCGGCAGGCACGAGACCGCATGCACGTTGGCCGCCCCGTTGCGCGAGCGCGAAAAACCGTACCCCACGCGGATGAATGCCCGTTCGGTGGCGCCATAGGCGCGAGCGAAACCGACGATCTCGTCGACGCTCAACCCGGTGATGCGCGCCGCCCATTCGGGCGTCCGGGTCTTGAGGTGTTCTTCCAGCTCGTCCGGCACGTCGGTGTAGCGCGCCATGTAATCGCGATCGGCATAGCCTTCGGCAAACAGCACATGCATCATCGCCGCCGCCAGCGCGCCGTCGGTGCCGGGCCGCAAGCAAATATGCTGATCCGCCACTTCCGCCGAACCGTTGCGATAGGGATCGACCACGATCAGCTTCGCCCCGCGTTCCTTGCGCGCCCGCGCCACGTGGTTCATCACGTTGACTTGCGTCGCCACCGCATTGGTGCCCCACAGGATGACCATGTCGGCCTCGGCCATCTCGTACGGGCTTGCGCCCATGAACGCGCCGACGCCGGCCTTCCAACCGGGATGCACCGTGCCGGTGCAAATCGTCTTCTTCATGCCCGAATAGCGCATCACGTGGCGCAACCGGTTGATCCCGTCGCGCTGCACCCGGCCCATCGTGCCCGCGTAGTAGTAGGGCCACACCGCTTCGCTGCCCAACGACTGCGTCGCTTGCGTGAACTTCTCAGCGACAAGATCGAGCGCATCGTCCCAGCCGATCGGCGCAAACCCGCCCCCGGCTTGTTTGAGGAGCGGCGTCGTCAGTCGATCCGGGTGATGCACGCGCTCGGCATAACGCGCGACCTTGGCGCAGACCACGCCGTCGGTATAGCGCTGGGTCTTGGCCCCGCGCACCCGCCCGATCGTCTGGGCATCCAACCGCTCGATCTCCAGCGCACACTGGCTCGGACAATCGTGCGGACACGTCGAAAAAACCGTCTGGGGCATATCCATGGCGGCCACGTTAATTGGGGCACTCCGGAGCGGCAAGGCGGACGCGGGTCAATACCGACGGCCCAATGGATCAGCACTCGGACGCACGGCTCCGAGCCAACTCCTCCCCCTCACCGAGGGGGAGGGCAGGGAGGGGGTTGGTCACATCTCGCCAAAGCGAAGGGTTTGGCCCGGATTCCGCCGCCATGCTATGGTCCGCCGCAACGACCACGGGAGTTGCATTGACCTCCACCAGCCCCGGCCCCGCGGCGAAGGGCACGACCAAGGCCCTCCTGGCCCGGCTCTTTCGCGGCTATATCGGCAAGCATTGGCGCAAACTGACGGTCGCGATGATCGCGATGGCGGTCGTTGCCGCGACGACGGCGGCCTATGCCCGAATCATGCAGCCCCTCACCGACCTCGTGTTCGTCGACCGCGACGCCACCGGGATGATCGTGGTGCCGCTGATCTTCATCGGCATCGCCGTCGTCAAGGCCGCCGCCACCTACGTGCAGTCCTATCTGATGGGCGTGTTCGGCCAGCGCATCATCGCCGATGTGCAAAACGCGCTGTTCGCCCACATCATTCGCGCCGACATCGCGTTCTTTCATTCCACCGCCACCGGCGGGCTGATCTCGAACTTCCTCAACGATGCGAACCTGCTGCGCGAAGCCCTCAACAAAGCCCTCACCGGCATTTCGAAGGATTCGCTCACGCTGATCTTCCTCGTCGGCGTGTTGTTCTGGACCGACTGGAAGCTCGCCTTCATCGCCACCGTGGTGTTCCCGCTCGCCATCTTGCCGATCCGCACACTAGGCAAACGCATGCGCAAGGCGTCGACGCAAAACCAAGAACGCACCGGCGCGTTCAGCGCGCTGTTGGGCGAGACGTTCGCCGGCGCCCGCCACATCAAGGCCTACGGGATGGAGGCGCACGAGACCGAACGCGCCCGCCAATCCAACGAACACCGCTTGGCCGCCATGTTCAAAGTGATCCGCGCCCGCGCCGCCGCCACCCCGGCCATCGAAATCTTGGGCGGCATCGCCGCCGCGGCTGTGGTGTTCTACGCCGCCGGTATCGGCGATGTTCAAAACCGCATGACCGCGGGCGAATTCTTTACGTTCATCACCGCGCTCGGCCTCGCCTACCAACCCTTGCGCTCGATCGCCAATCTCAATAGCGCCCTACAAGAAGGCCTCGCTGCCGCGCAACGCATCTTCTCGATGCTCGATACCGAACCCACCATCCAAGACGCCCCAGACGCCAAACCGCTCGACATCGCGGGCGGCGCGGTGCGCTTCGAGGGCGTTACCCATGCCTATAGCGACGGCGCACCTGCGTTGCGCGACATCTCCTTCGATGTCCCGGCAGGCCAGACCGTCGCGTTGGTCGGTCCGTCGGGCGCCGGCAAATCGACCGCGCTCAATCTCATCCCGCGCTTCTACGATACCGAGCACGGCCGCGTGACCATCGACGGCCAGGACGTCAAAACCGTGATCCAGGCCAGCCTGCGCGCCGCCATTGGGTTGGTCAGCCAAGAATCGACCCTGTTCAACGACACCATCCGCGCCAACATCGCCTACGGTCGGCCCGGCGCCTCGGACGACGAGATCGAAGCCGCCGCGAAGGCGGCCGCCGCACACGACTTTATTTCCGACCTGCCGCAGGGCTATCACACCCCGGTCGGCGAATCCGGCCTCAAACTGTCGGGCGGCCAACGTCAACGCATCGCCATCGCCCGCGCCGTCCTCAAGGACGCCCCGATCCTGCTGTTGGACGAAGCCACCTCGGCGCTCGACGCCGATTCCGAGCGCCAAGTGCAAGACGCCCTCAAGCGGCTCAGCACCGGCCGCACCACGCTTGTCGTCGCGCACCGGCTGTCCACCGTGATCGACGCCGACCGCATCATCGTGCTCGACGACGGCGCCATCGTGGCCGCCGGTACCCATAACGATTTGCTTGCCCGCGGCGGGCTCTACGCCAAACTCTACGCGTTGCAGGGACAACCCGATTCTCCGGACGCACCCGCCCGCGCGCAGGGCTAAGCACCACCCGTGCTCAAACGTCTGACCCGAAAACCGTTCGTCCAGGCCCTCATCGGCGGGCTTGCCGCGGGCTATCTCCTGCTGGTGCGCTACACCACGCGCTGGGAAGTGATCGGCGACGACACCGCGGCCGACCTATGGAACAGCGGCCAACCCTTCGTACTCGCCTTCTGGCATGGCCGTTTGTTGCTGATCGGCGCCCATTGGCGGCGCAAGGTGCCGATGAACATGCTGATCTCGCAGCACGCCGACGGCGAACTGATCGCCCGCGCGGTCGGCCATGTCGGCATCGGCACCGTGCGCGGCTCGTCCAAGCGAGGCGGCGCGGCCGCCGTGCGCAGCATGGTCAAGGCGGCCCGGTCGGGCGAATGTCTGGGCTTCACCCCCGACGGCCCGCGCGGGCCGCGCATGCGCGCCTCCAAAGGCGTGATCGATGTCGCGCGTCTCACCGGCCTGCCCATCATACCGGTCACGTTGTCGACCCGCGGCCACCGCGTGCTCAACACCTGGGACCGGTTCTGCCTACCCCATCCCTTCACCCGCGCTGTGGTGATTTGGGGCGCGCCGATGACGGTGGCGCGCGACGCTGATGCGGCGGCCTGCGAAACCGCACGCGCGACGCTCGAAGCCGACATGATCCGCATGACCGAAGCGGCCGACCAGGCCTGCGGCCGCGCGCCCGTACCGCCCGGCGATCCGGCGCCCACCCCCGCTTCGGCGACAACCTGATGCGCGCACCTGCCTTTTGGTCGCCCGGGCACACCCTACTGCCCACCCTGCTCAGCCCGCTCGGCGCGCTCTACGGGATCGCGGGCCGCATCCGGCGCGCCACCGCCAACGCGGTACGCCCACCGGTCCCGGTCATCTGTTTGGGCAACATCACCGTGGGCGGCGCCGGCAAGACGCCCGCAACCCTTGCCGTGGCGCGTCACCTCAAAGCTCATGGCCGCAACCCGCACATCCTCACCCGCGGCTACGGCGGCAGCGCCACGGGCCCCTTGCGGGTCGATCCCAACCACAGCGCCCGCGAAGTCGGCGACGAAGCGGTTCTGCTGGCCCGCGTTGCGCCCACCTGGGTCGGCGCCGACCGGGTCGAGACCGCGCGCTTCGCGGTGGCGGCCGGGGCCGACATCGTGGTGATGGACGACGGCTATCAAAACCCCGATCTCGCGCAGGATCTGTCCTTCCTGGTGGTCGACGGCGGCTTCGGTCTGGGCAACGGGCACCTGCTGCCCGCCGGCCCCTTGCGCGAACGCCCCGCCGATGCGCTCGCCCGCGCCACCGCGGTGATCTACATCGTCGATCCGGGGGGCGATGCCGCCGGCCCGCCGCCGCCCGGCATCGAACGCGTCCCGGTCTTTCCCGCCCGCCTGGAGCCGACGCCCGAGGCCGCGCTTTTCGTCGACCACCCGGTCATTGCCTTTGCCGGCATCGGTCGCCCCGCCAAGTTCTTCAACACGTTGCGCGCGATGGGCATTCGCGTGGTCGAAACCTATGGCTTTCCCGACCATCACGTCTTCACGGCAGACGACATGATGGTCCTGCTCGATGCCGCCGTGGCGCGCGACGCCAAACTCGTCACCACCGAAAAAGACGCCGTCCGCCTACCGCCCGAAGCGCGCGACATGGTCGAGGTCCTCCACGTCGCCCTGCAGTTCGACGATCCAAAAGCGCTCGACACCCTGCTCTCTCCGGTGCTGGATGACTGACCCCATCTCACCACCGCCCGGTCCTTCCTCCGCCCCCGCGCCGAGGAGGCCGACCGCGTGTCCATGACCGACGCCGACACCCGCCCGCCCACGCGCCGGGTGCGCCACGCAATAGAAGGCCTCGGCGTCTCCGCGCTCGTCGCGCTGTGCCGATTGCTTTCGGTCGATGCCGCCTCCGCCCTCGGCGGCGCGGTCGCGCGCACCCTGGGCCCGCGCCTCGCGCTCACCCGCCGTGCCGCGCGGCACTATGCCCGCGCCTTCCCCGACGCGACCGAGACCGAGGTCGCGACCGCGATGCGCGCGATGTGGGACAACTTGGGCCGCACCGCGTTCGAATACCCCAACCTCACCAAGATCGAGTGCTACACCGGCACCCGCGTCACCGTGCGCGGCGCGGAACACGTCGATGCGCTACGCGACGACGGCCGCACCGGGATTTTCTTCTCGGGCCACATCGCCAATTGGGAAATCATGCCGCTCGCGGTCGCGCAACGCGGCTGCGACATCTCGCTGGTCTACCGCGCCGCCAACAACCCGCATGTCGATCAAATGATCCTGCGCGCCCGGGGCGCCATCACCCATACCCACGTGCCCAAGGGCACCCCCGGCGCGCGGCAAATGGTGCGCCTCATCAAAGACGGTGGCCACCTCGGCATGTTGGTCGATCAAAAACACAACGGCGGCATCGAGGTGCCGTTCTTCGGTCACCCCGCAATGACCGCGCCGGCCATCGCGCAGCTCGCCCTCAAATACGATCTGCCCCTGGTGCCTTGCGCCGTCCGCCGCACCCACGGCGCCCATTTTGAGGTCACGATTCATCCGCCGCTGACACACCCCAACACCGGCGATGCGACCGCCGACGTGCGCACCCTGATGGGCACGATCAACACATTCCTAGAAGACGCCATCCGCGCCAATCCACCCCACTGGATGTGGCTGCATCGGCGCTGGATGGATTAGGGCGTCATCGGCCCGACGATCGTCGTGGGATCGATCCGCACCTTGAACCAATTGATGCGCCAGTCGAGGTGCGGCCCGGTCGCCCGCCCGCCCGCGCCGACGGTCCCCATCGGATCGCCTTGCGCCAGCACCTCGCCCACCTTCACCGTCACCGTGTCCATGTGGAGGAACGCCGAGGATACCCCGTGGCCATGGTCGAGAATGATCGTGCCGCCGGTGTAGTAATGATCGGTCGCCGCCAGGGTCACGCGGCCGGCCGCGGGCGCCACCACCGGCGTGCCGGTCGGCGCGGCGATATCGACGCCGTAGTGCGGCCGCCTGGGTTGGCCGTTCAAGATGCGCTGCGAGCCGTAAACCCCCGAGATGCGCCCGCGCGACGGCCAAATGAAATCTTGCGCAAACCAGGTCTCGGGCAAATCGTTGGCCCGGGCCGCGCCGATCTCCGCGTTGTTGCGCCGAATCTGCGCGAGGTCCTCGGCGTTGGGCGTCACTTGGCGCGGCGGCAGCCCGTCGATGCGCTGCACGTCGTAGGTGCGCTTGGCGACCTCCAAGTTGCGCACCTCTTCGCGACCGTCGGCAAAACGCACGCGCAAACGCACCGGCCCCTCATGATCGCGCCCGAAGCCGAACACGAACCGCCCCTCGGGCGAGACCCGCAGCGCTCGATCGTCCAAGAAAACATCCGCGCCCGGTCCCGCCGCCCCGCGGATCAACCCGCCCTGCACGAAGGCGCCGTCCAGCGCGATCTCGGCCGCCACGGCAGGCATCGCCCACAGTAGCGCAACGACAAGACCGGCCAACCCGCGCATCGCTATTTCCGCTGCTGGCGCAACTCTTCGGAGCGCTTGAACGAAATATCGGCCGTCGCGTAGGCCTCTTGCACGTCCCAATCCCAATAGCGCAAATCCTGCAAGGTGATTTGCGCACCCGTCACGGCGCAAACCACATAGCTGCCCGGTACGATCACATCGAAACTGCCCGAGTGGTATTTCAGTTTGGCTTCGCCGCCGCCTTTCGGTCCGTGCATTAGAACAAATCTCCTTGTCCGCCTTCCGGCGCTTTGCCGCGCCGCGCGGTTTTGCGCGGCCTGGGCGTTTCCTTTTTGGCGGGCGCTTCGCCGCTCACCGTGGCGCCGACCGAGCCGTCGGCGAATTCGATCACCACCGCCGCGCCCGCACCGGTCTCCGCCACCCTTTTGATTGGCCGCGCACGATCCGCATCGCGCACCAACGCAAAGCCGCGCTCCAACACGTTTTGATAGGACAGCGTACGCAACAAACGCACCTGCGCCTCAAGCGCTTCCTCGGCCGAGGCCATGCGCGCAGTCATGTCGCGCGCCAACGCCGCCGCAACACGCTTGGTGCGCTCTTGGGCTTCTTCCAAGGTCTCCACGACCAGGCGCGGCTGCAAGCGCCCCGCCACATGATCGAAGGTCGTGCGGTGGTGCCGCACGTCGCCCGCCAACGCCCGCACCAAACCGCGCGCCGCCGTGGCCGTCCGGGTCCGCGCCGCGGCGCTGCGCTCGCGCAACACGCTGGGCCGCAAGCCGCTTGCGGCCTCGCGCAAGGCGCCGCGTCGGCGCTCGAGCCCCGCGCCCAAGGCCCGGTCGAGCCGTAACGAAACGTCGTCCAAGCGTTGCGTCGCCAAGCCCAGCGCATCGCGCGGGTCGCGCAAGCCACGCTTGGCGGCCTGCAGCTCGGACCGCGCTTCGCGCATCCGCCGGTTCAGTCCCCCCAACAAGCGTTGCTGCAAATTGCTGACGTCGTAAATCAGCTCCGAACGCACCGGCACCGCCATCTCGGCCGCCGCTGTCGGCGTCGGCGCGCGCTTGTCCGAGGCATAGTCGATCAGCGTCGTGTCGGTTTCGTGCCCCACCGCCGAGATCAGCGGGATATCGCTTTCGGCCGTGGCGCGCACCACCGCTTCTTCGTTGAAGCACCACAAGTCCTCGATCGAGCCGCCGCCGCGCGCCACGATCAGCACGTCGGGGCGCGGCACGTCGCCTGATCCGTCAATCGCATTGAACCCGCGAATCGCGCCCGCGATTTTTTCCGCCGCCGTATCGCCCTGCACCAACACCGGCCAAATCAACACATGACGCGGAAAACGATCGCGCAGTCGGTGCAAGATGTCGCGAATGACCGCACCCGTGGGCGAGGTCACCACGCCGATCACCTCGGGTAAATAGGGAATGGGTTTCTTGCGCGCCTCGTCGAACAGCCCTTCGGCCTGCAGCTTCTTGCGCCGCTCTTCCAACAGCGCCATCAGCGCGCCCACGCCCGCCGGCGCAACCGACTCGATGATGATCTGGTACTGCGATTTCTTGGCGAACGTGGTCAGCTTGCCGGTGACCACCACCTCCAGCCCTTCTTCGGGCTGGAACTTCAACCGCGCCCACGAATTGCGGAAGCAAATCCCTTCCAGCACCGCGTCCGAATCCTTCAGCGTCAAATAGGCATGGCCCGAGGCCGCCCGGTAGATCCGGCCGATCTCGCCCTTGACCCGTACCCGCCCGAACGAGTCCTCGATCTGGCGCTTCAGCGCGCCCGCGATCTCGCCCACCGAATATTCGGGCACGTTGGGCGCGGCATCGGGGGCGGTGTCGAGGAGGTCTGTCATGGCTGAGCGGGCATGGTACAAAGGTCCCTCCCAACCACCAAACACTCTCACGGCCCTGCCCCCGCCAGCACCCATCGCGATGCCATCTTTGCCCACCCGCGCTGTCCAAACGCCTCCCCCTGCTTTCAGGGGGAGGTCGCCCAGCGGCGTAGCCGATGGGTGGGAAGGGGCCGCTACCCGAGCAACCGTCTTCGCCCCTTTGCCACCAACCCCCTCCCTGCCCTCCCCCTGCCCGCAGGGGGAGGAAGATGAGATCGGCACAACGCCACAAGGCGTTCAGTTCGATGCATGTGGAGAAGAGAAAGCCATGCCAGCATGAACATCCTCGTCGTCGGATCGGGCGCGCGCGAACATGCGCTGTGTTGGGCCATCGCCCGCTCGCCCCTCACTGATCAGCTCTTTTGCGCGCCGGGCAACGCCGGCATCGCCCAAGTGGCCACCTGCCTTCCTACCAGCGTCGACGACACCCCCGGCCTCCTCGCTGCCTGCCGCGCGCACGCCATCGATTTCGTCGTCGTCGGCCCCGAAGGCCCCTTGGTCGACGGGCTCGCCGATGCGCTCACCGAAGCCGGCATCAAGGTCTTCGGCCCCAGCGCCGCCGCCGCGATCCTCGAAGGCTCCAAAGGCTTCATGAAAGATCTGTGCGCTCAATACGGCATCCCGACTGCCGCCTATGGCCGCTTCACCGAAGCCACCGCCGCCAAAGATTTCATCGCCCGCACCGGCGCGCCCGTCGTGGTCAAGGCCGACGGCTTGGCCGCCGGCAAAGGCGTGATCATCGCCGAGACGGTGTCGGACGCGCATGCTGCGGTCGACAACATCCTGGGCGGCCAATTCGGCGAGGCCGGGGCCGAGTTGGTCATCGAAGAATTCATTGAAGGCGAGGAAGCGAGCTTCTTCGCCCTGTGCGACGGCACCCACGTGCTGCCGCTGGCGGGCGCGCAAGACCACAAACGCGTCGGCGACGGCGACCAAGGCCCCAACACCGGCGGCATGGGCGCGTACTCGCCTGCCCCCGTGCTCGACGATGCCATGGCGAGCCGCGTCATGGACGAGATCGTCCGCCCCACCGTCGCCGCGATGACCGCCGAGGGCCGCCCCTACCGGGGCGTCTTGTACGCCGGCCTGATGATCACCGCCGAAGGCCCCAAGCTGATCGAATACAACGTGCGTTTCGGCGACCCCGAATGCCAGGTACTAATGGCGCGTCTCGACTCGGATCTCGTGCCCGCGCTGATGGCCTGCGCCGACGGCGCCCTCGACAAGATCGCGCTCAATTGGAAAGACCAACCCGCCTTATGCGTCGTCATGGCCGCCAACGGCTATCCCGGCGCCTACGAGAAAGGCAGCGTCATCAAAAATCTTGAGGCCGCCGACGCGCTGGCGGGCGTCACCGTCTTCCACGCCGGCACCGCCACCAAAGACCACGCCACCGTCGCCACCGGCGGTCGCGTCCTCGGCGTCACCGCCTTGGGCGACACAATCGCTGCGGCCCAACAAAACGCCTACGCCGCCGTCGACCTCATCGACTGGCCCGGCGGCTTCTGCCGGCGCGACATCGGCTGGCGCGCCCTCGACCGCTAACGCCGCTCACCCCATAACAAGATTGCTCATCCTGAGGCGAATCGCGAAGCGTTGCGTCTCGAAGGACGAGAAAAGGGGTGGGGACAGAGAACGTGATTCTGCGCACCGCGCATAAACGGGTAGAATCGGCATCATGTCCTATTCAAGTGAACCGCATCACACCACCCGGCACAGCGCACGCGCCGCGAAGACCGCCCAACGCCTTCCACCACAGCCGTTTTTTGGCTTCGTTTGTCGCCCAAAAGAGAGGGAGCATTGATTCAAAAAGATTTTTTGGCTTCGTTTGGTAATTTCGCACTTCAGGGCCGTCGGTCATGACCGAAAACCCTGACGTTTTGCCGGCGCATCGCTTCGACGAGCGCCGCCTCGAAGATTGGCTCGCGGCCAACCTCGAGGGTTTCGCCGGGCCGATGACGGTGACCGAGTTCAAGGGCGGCCAGTCCAACCCGACCTACCGGTTGACCACGCCGGGGGCGTCCTACGTATTGCGCCGCAAGCCGCCCGGGACGCTCTTGCCCTCGGCGCACGCGGTTGATCGCGAATACCGTATCATGCATGCGCTGGCCGAGACCGGCGTGCCGGTGCCCCGCACCTATTTGTTATGCGAAGACGAAAGCATCGTCGGCACGATGTTCTACGTGATGGATTTCCTCGACGGGCGCATCCTGTTCGACCCGCGCCTCCCCGAGGTCACCTCGACCCGCGACCGTGCGGCGATGTTCGATGCGATGAACGAGGTCATCGCCGCCTTGCACACCGTCGATTACCAGGCGGTCGGCTTGGGCGATTTCGGGCGCGAGGGCGGCTACGTCGCGCGCCAGATCGGGCGCTGGTCCAAGCAATACAAGGCCAGCGAAACCGAGACCATCGACGCTATGGAACGCTTGATGGAGTGGTTGCCCGCGCACCTACCCGCGCACGACGAAACGACGCTCGTGCACGGCGACTACCGCTTGGACAATCTGATCTTCCATCCCACCGAACCGCGCGTCATCGGCGTCTTGGATTGGGAGATCGCCACCTTGGGCAACCCCTTGGCCGATTTCGCCTATCACGTCATGGCCTGGCGGGTCTCGCCCGACGAGTTCCGCGGCCTGCGCGAGGTCGATATCGAAAGCTTGGGCATTCCCAACGAGGCCGCTTACACCGCCGCCTACGCCCAACGCACCGGCCGCGAGGCGCTGCCCGATTGGGAATTTTACATGGCCTACAACCTGTTTCGCATGGCGGCCATCCTGCAAGGCATCATGGGCCGGGTGCGCGACGGCACCGCCGCCAACCCCGAAGCCGCCCGCATGGGCGCCCTCGTCCGCCCCCTCGCCACCCTCGCCTGGGCGCAAGCCGAAAAGATCGGCGACTAGGCGTTCGTGTACTGCCGCAACTCGCGCTTGGCGATGCCTTCGGCATGCACCTCGTCGGGCCCGTCGGCCATGCGCAGGGCACGCGCCCAGGCCCAGGCATAGGCCAGGCCGTAGTCTTCCGAGAAGCCCCCGGCGCCATGCACCTGCATTGCGCGATCAAGAATGGTCTGCGTCATCATCGGCACCGCGACCTTGATCATGGCGATCTCGTTGCGCGCTTCTTTGGCGCCGACCTGGTCGATCATCCAGGCGGTCTTCAGCACCAGCAGGCGCGCCTGTTCGATCTCGATGCGGCTTTGCGCGATCTGCTGGCGCAACGCCCCTTGTTCAGCCAACGGCTTGCCGAAGGCGACGCGTGTGGTCACCCGGCGGCACATGGTTTCCAGCGCTCGTTCGGCCACGCCGATCTGACGCATGCAGTGATGAATGCGCCCCGGCCCCAGGCGGCCCTGGGCGATCTCGAAGCCACGCCCTTCGCCCAGGATCAAGTTCGTGACGGGCACGCGCACGTTTTCGAACGTCACTTCGCAATGGCCGTGCGGCGCATCGTCGAACCCGAACAAACCCAGCTTGCGCACGATGGTGACGCCCGCCGTATCGCGCGGCACCAGGATCTGCGATTGCTGCTTGTGGCGCGGTGCGGAGGGATCGGTCTTGCCCATCACGATGAAGATCCTGCAATCGGGATGCGCCGCATTGGTGATCCACCATTTGCGCCCGTTGATCACATAGTCGTCGCCGTCCCGCGTGATCGAGGTTTCGACGTTGGTCGCATCCGAGGACGCGACATCGGGCTCGGTCATGCAAAACGCCGAGCGGATCTTGCCTTCCAACAACGGCGTCAGCCATTCGGCCTTTTGGGCGTCGTTGGCGTAGTTTGCCAGCAGCTCCATGTTGCCGGTATCGGGCGCGTTGCAGTTGAACACTTCGGGCGCGAACGGCACCCGGCCCATCACCTCGCACAGCGGCGCGTATTCCAAGTTGGTCAGCCCCAGCGCCAGCTCGTCGTCGGGCAGGAACAGATTCCACAAGCCCTCGGCTTTGGCCTTTGCCTTCAGCTCCTCCATGATCGGCGGCACCCGCCAGCGCTCTTCGTCGAGCTGGGCCGCATAGACGCTCTCGGCCGGATAGACATGCGCATCCATAAAGGCATGCAGCTTGGGCAACAGTTGTTTGGTTTTTTCCGGATGTTCGACGACCATGGAAACTCTCTTTGTAGGGCAGACCTGCCGTTTGTATCAGGAATTCTCGGACAAGGCGCATTGACGCCCCGCAAATTGGCGGCGCTACCGCCGGCTCTTGAAAAACTCTTTCAGCAAGGCCGCGGCCCGCGATTCGTCCAAACCGCCGTAGGTTTCCGGCGCATGGTGGCAGGTGCTTTGGGCAAAGATGCGCGGGCCGTTTTCGACCCCGCCGCCCTTGGCGTCGGCCGCGCCGTAATACAGCCGTCGCAGCCGGGCAAAGCTGATCGCCTGGGCGCACATCGGGCAGGGCTCCAGCGTCACGTAAAGATCGCAGTCGTTCAGCCGCTCCGCGCCCAACTTCGCCGCCGCCGTGCGGATCACCACCATTTCGGCATGGGCCGTAGGATCGTTATCGGTCCGCGTGCGATTGCCGGCGGCCGCAATCACCGCGCCCGTGGCATCGACCAGCACCGCGCCCACCGGCACCTCGCCGGCACGTGCCGCCGCCTCGGCTTCGGCCAAGGCTTGGGCCATGGGGGTTTCGCCACTTGCCGTCATGCCCCCGACCTTGGGCCCCGCCCCGCCCAACGGTCAAGCCTGACCGGCAATTGCGTGCCGCGAAAGGCGGCCTTAGTGTCCGCGCCATGAGCAAATCTCCCCTGATCGGCATAACCGTCGATTCCGAAGAGCCGGGCGCCTACTCCAACAAGCCTTGGTTTGCCTTGCGCCAAAACTACTGCAGTGCGGTGACCAATGCCGGCGGCACCGTCGTGATGTTGCCGCACGATGCCGGAGCCGCCGAACGCTACGCCGATCTGTTGGACGGCTTGGTGGTCTCCGGCGGCAACTTCGATGTCGACCCTGCGCTATTCGGCGCCATCGAACGACACGCCACCGTCACGACCAAAGACGAACGCACGGCGTTCGAGGCCGACATCACCAAAGCCATGCTGGCGCGCGACAAGCCGGTGCTGGGCATTTGCGGCGGCCAGCAGCTCTTGCACGTCATCCTGGGCGGCACGTTGGTGCAGCACATTCCCGATGCGGTGCCGAATGCGCTTGCCCACGAACAACCCAACCCGCGCGACGAACCCGGCCATACCGTTGCAGTCACCCCCGATACCTTGCTGCACCGGATCGTTGGCGCCGACGAACTGCCGGTCAACAGCGCGCACCACCAGGCCGCCGCGCATGACGGCGAGGCCGTCGTGATCAACGCGGTGGCACCGGACGGCGTGGTCGAGGGTATCGAATCCCCTGCCCACCGGTTTTGCCTGGGTGTTCAATGGCACCCGGAATACGACATCAGCGAAGGCGACGCGAAAATCTTCCGCGCCTTCATCGCGGCCGCCCAATGAGCACGTCAGAAGCGGCACCGCCGGGCGAACGCATCGCCAAGCGCATCGCCCGCGCCGGCCTTTGCTCGCGTCGCGAAGCCGAACGCTGGATCGAACAAGGCCGGGTGGCCGTCGACGGCGTCCTTCTCACCACGCCCGCGTTCACCGTCACCAAAGACAACAAGGTCATGGTCGACGGCAGGCCGTTGCCTGCGGCACAAGAGACCCGCCTGTGGCGCTATCACAAACCGCCTGGCCTCGTGACCACCAACCGCGACGAGTTGGGTCGCGACACGATCTTTGATCATCTGCCCAAGAACTTGCCGCGCGTGCTCACCGTCGGAAGACTCGACCTCAACTCAGAAGGACTTTTGCTGCTCACCAACGACGGCGATCTTGCGCGCAAGCTCGAACTCCCCGCGACCGGTTGGACCCGGCGCTACCGCGTGCGCGTCTATGGCCGGGTCGACCAGGCCAAGCTCGATCCCCTCAAGCGTGGCGTCACCATCGAAGGCGTTGGATACGACTCGATTGTCGCCTCCGTCGACAAGCAGCAAGGCAGCAATGCGTGGCTCACCGTCTCGCTCCGCGAGGGTAAGAACCGCGAAATTCGTCGCGTGATGGAGCACCTGGGCTGGCCCGTCTCGCGCCTCATTAGGCTTGCTTACGGTCCCTTCCAGCTCGGCAACCTCAAAGCCGGCGCGGTCGAACCGGTACCGCACAAGGTATTGCGCGAACAATTGGGCCAGGGCCGCTAGTGCTGCGGATCGTTTCCGGCGTCTACAGGGGTCGCAAACTCGAAACCGCTCCTGGTAATGCCTTGCGCCCCACCGCCGAACGCGTGCGCGAGGCGATCTTCAACAAGCTCACCCACGGCCTGATCACTCAAAGCGGTGCACCGCTGACCGACTTGCAGGTCCTCGATGTCTTCGCCGGCACCGGCGCCCTGGGATTCGAAGCGCTCTCGCGCGGCGCGCTGCGGGTGGTCTTCATCGAAAACGACGCTGCCACGGCGCGCCTCATCAAACGCAACGCTGAACACCTCGGCGCCGGGAATACCACCACCGTCGTCCGGCGCGACGCAACGCAACCCGGCGCGGGCCGCACTCCCGCCGGGCTCGTTCTGATGGACGCGCCCTATCGGTCGGGCCTCACGACGCCCGCGCTCGACGCGCTCAATCAAGGCGGTTGGATCACCCCCGGCGCGATCATCGTGATCGAAGTCGGGCGAGACGAAGAAATCACCCTGCCGGAAGGCTTTGACGCGATCGACGATCGGCGCTATGGCGCGGCGCGGGTGTTGTATGTGCGTGGGCCGACCGGTCCGGCCTAGTCGCTCAACGCCGCCCGAACAGCCGCTCAATATCAGGCAGCTGCAGTTCGACATAGGTCGGGCGGCCATGATTGCACTGCCCGGAGTTCGGCGTGACTTCCATCTCGCGCAGAAGCGCGTTCATCTCGGCCGCCGTCATCCGTCTCCCCGCCCGAACCGACCCATGGCAAGCCATGGTGCTGCACACATCGTTGAGCCGTTCGGTCAATGCTGTCGTGTCGTCCAACTCGGCCAGGTCATCCGCAAGGTCGCGCACCAAACCTTGAATATCGACCTCGCCCAGCAGCGCGGGTTGTTCGCGCACCACCACCGCGCCAGCGCCGAACTGATCGATCACCAAACCCAATTCGGCCAGCTCGTCCGCGCGATCCAACACCCGGCCCACGGCCGCCTCGTCCATCTCCACCACTTCGGGGATCAACATGCCCTGCCGCGCGACGCCGTTCTGTAGCGCCTTCTTCATGCGCTCATAGACCAAGCGCTCATGTGCGGCATGCTGATCGACAACGATCAAGCCGTCGGCGGTCTGGGCCACGATATACGTCTGGTGTAGCTGCCCCACCGCTGCGCCAAGCGGGTAGGACGCTTCGGGCGCCTCCCCCAATCCAACCTCCGCCGGCCGTGCCGCCGGGGCGAATCCGTCGGGTTCCTCGCCCCGGGCCGGCATGCCAGGCGGCGCCTGATGCTGAAACGCGCTGGCCGCCTCGGACAGCCCGGTCCGCGACGTTCCCTCGGGACGGGCGCCATAGAACGCGCCCTGCCCGCCCGGTCGAAATGCCGCCGCCGCCTCCGCAGCAACCGTCGAAGAGGCGCGATGTCCGGCCCCTGCCAGGGCGCGGCGTACCGTCGAAACGATCAACCCGCGCACCAACGGCTCGTCGCGAAATCGGACTTCCGCCTTCGCGGGATGGACATTCACATCCACCGCCTCAGGCGGCACGGAAAGGAACAACGCCACCACCGGGTGTCGGTGCCGCGCCATCAAGTCCTGATAGGCGCCACGCAGGGCACCGGTGAACAACCGGTCCCGCACCGGTCGTCCGTTGACGAACAGATATTGCGCCTGGGCATTGCCCCGGTTCATCGTCGGCAACCCGGCGAACCCTGTCAGGCTGATTCCCTCGCGCTCGGCCTCAACGGACACGCTGTTGTCGACGAAATCGCGCCCCATGACGGCGGCAAGGCGGTCGCGCGCAGCCGCCTCACCGGTGGCCGCGGCGTAGCTGAAGATCTCTCGCGCCGCCTCACGCAAGCTGAACCCAATGGTCGGGTTCGCCATCGCCAAACGCTTTGTGGTTTCGGTGATCGCCGTCGTTTCGGACCGATCGGTTTTGAGGAACTTCAAGCGCGCTGGGGTGGCGAAGAAAAGGTCTCGTATTTCGATCCGGGTTCCACCGGGAAGAGAGTCGGGCTGGAGATCACCCAGCCGCCCGGCATCGACATGCAATTGCCAAGCTTCGTCCGCCCCTCGGGCGCGACTGGTAATCGTCATGCGGCTGACCGATCCGATCGACGGCAGCGCTTCGCCACGAAAACCCAGATGCGCGATCCGCACCAGATCGTCCTCGGGCAGCTTCGAGGTGGCATGCCGCTCGACCGCAAGCGCCAGCTCGTCCCGCGCCATGCCATGGCCGTTGTCGGTAATGATGATTTGGTCTCGACCGGCCCCCGCGATGGCAACATCGATCTGCGTGGCGCCGGCGTCAATCGCGTTCTCGACAAGTTCCTTGACGACGCTTGCCGGACGCTCGACGACCTCGCCCGCCGCAATGCGGTTGACGGTGCCTTCGGGCAGTCGACGGATCGTCATAACTCTAGGGCGACCCGCCCCGTCCTGAGGTATTCGCGGGCGCGCACCTTGCCTTCGTCAACAGCCGGTTGGTCGAACGGGTTCACCCCAAGAAGATCCGCAGTGAGAATGGTCTCAAGCATGAAGTGCATAAACAACCCGCCCATCGCAGCCTCGTCGACGGCGGACAGCGTGATGACCCGAACGGGCCGCTTGTGCGCTACCAATGTCTCCACCGTCGCGCGTGCCGAAGCCGCCACAATGTCGCCCGTCGACCGCCCGCCCAGATAGTCGAGCGCGGCGATTCCGGCGACCTGTTCCGGTGCAACCGTTAGACCCGTCCCTTGCGACGGCGGCAGGAGAACGGTGAAGACTTTGTCGGCGGGACCATCGAGATAAAGCTGCAACTGACTATGTTGATCCACCGGTCCGAGCGCGGTGACCGGCGTCATACCTCGTCCGTCCTTTCCCAGGCTCTCGGCCCAAAGCTGGGCATACCACTGGGTGAACCATCTCAAACGCTCGTCATAGGCCAACATAACGGAGATAGGCCGTCCGGCACGGTAGTATCCCGCCACCAAAGCCGCGGCCTCTGCTGCGTCAGAACCGCCCAAAGCCACCGCCGCCCCCTGCCGGATTGCCGCAACGTCGAGGCCAAGGATCAAGGCCGGCAACATGCCCACCAACGTCAGGACGGAGTACCGCCCTGCCACCGTCGACGGATGATCCAGAACGCGAAAGCCCCAGGACAGGGCGAGTGCGCGCAACGGGTGGCCTCCCGGGACCGCAATGCCCAGCACGCGATCCGCAAGCGCGGGGCGCCCAATCGCCGCTTCAAGACGCGGCAACACAACCAAGGCCTGCGCCATGACCTCTACCGTCGACCCCGACTTGGAGATAAACAGGAAACCTGTGCGCTTGAGATCCACGCGCTCCAAAACTTCTTCGAGGCGACCAGGTTGGAGGTTCGCCATCACGTGGAGTCGGCACCCTCGCCCCGGCAACGCCGTCGCAAGCGCCTTGGCCGCCAAACCCGACCCGCCGATCCCCAGCAATACGACATCATCGAACCGGCGGCGAAAGTCCTCCGCAATGCGTTTCAAGTCGGCGAGATCATCCTCCGAATGGGCGGCGCCGATACAATCGAACGTGGCGTCGTCCCCCGCCGCCTCGCGGAGCGTCTCCAAGCGGACCGTCGCGCGCTCAAGGTCATTGACGAGCGCCAAAGAGGTCAACCCGGCCGACCCAATGGAGTCGGCATAGCAGTGGCGCGTGGCGTGAACGAAGGGTGGGCGCATGGGTGGCGCCAAACTAGCAGAGCAGAAACGCCGGTCCAACGACCACTGGACCTAAGGCGTGGTTTCAACGCCCTCGGGGTCGCCGACGACAACGACCGACATCGCATCGACGTCCAGCAGCCGGCGGGCAACCCTTTTGACATCGTTGAGCGTCACTTGGTTTACCAAGCCGGCGCGGCGATCGAGATAATCGATACCAAGGTCCAATACCTGGAGGGTCACCAACATATTTGCGATCCGGGCGTTGCTGGTCAGGCTAAGAGGAAAAGCGCCGGTGGTATAGGTCTTGGCCGCCTCCAGTTCAGCGGCGGTAATACCCTCGCGAGCGATTTTGTCGATTTCATCGCGGATTAGCGAAAGCGATTCGGCGAGTTGACCGTTCTGGGTGCCGACACCTCCCAGGACCAGACCGGAATGCTCATAGGGCACTACCGCGCTGTAGACCGAGTAGGCGAGGCCGCGTTTTTCCCGTATCTCTGCGTAAAGGCGCGACGTAAAACTGCCACCCCCCAAGACCCGGTTCATGAGCGCCGCCGCGAAATAGTCCGGATCGTTTCGCTTGATCCCAGGCATGGCCCAGATCAGGACGCTTTGCGGGATAGGTTGTCTGATGACTTCAACGCCGCCCCTGGCGGCAGGAACGACCTCAGGCACAACGATCCCGTTCGCCGCCGTCGCAGGTAGATCGCCAAAGGTCTCATCGAGCAAGTTCGCAAGGCGTGATGCCGAAATATCACCCACCACGCCCACGATAAGATTCTCTTTCGCGAACCTTCGGCCAACGAAGGTACGAAGGTCTTCGACGGAGACCGCAGCGACCGAGTCAGGTATGCCACGGGTTGGGCGCCCGTAAGGGTGATCGGGATAGATTTTCTTGAAAAGAGTCCGGCCGGCAATTGTATTGGGGTTCTGGGCACGCGATCGAATGCCGGTAATAACCTGGGATCGAATCCGTTCGACCGGCTCGGGGTCGAAGCGCGGCTGCGTCAACGAAAGCCGCAATAGACGAAATGCCTCGTCGGTATTTTCGGTAAGGGTTCGCAGGCTTCCGCTGAACCCGTCGCGACCGGCGTCATAGGACAGAGAAATCGCGAGTTCCTCAAGCCGGGCCTGGAAGGCTTGCGAATCGAGATCGCCTGCCCCTTCATCAAGCAAGCCGGACAAAAGATTCGCCAAACCCTCCTTGCCGGCGGGATCGAGCGACGCCCCGCCGCGGAAATAGACCTCGACCGCCAAGATCGGGATCGAGGGCTCCTCGACCAGCCAAGCCGTGATCCCGCCTGGGGAACGCACCTCTTGAATTTCTGCCGCCCACGCGGGCCCGGCGGACCACCACACACTCAGTGCGACGAACAGGAAGGCGCTGCGCACCACGGCCTTCATCGAACCAACACCCATTAGCTTGGCTGCCGCGTTCGGAGGATACCGGTCACCGACCGGCGCTTCTCGAAGACATACCGAGCCGCGGCATTGACGTCGTCGAGGGTGACCGCCCTGACGCGATCGGGCCAGCTCTCGGCATCTTCGATGCTGCGTCCGTTGGTCAGCGCTTCGCCGAAAATCCGGGCGGCGCCCTGAACATCGTCTCGCGCATAGATCGCCTGGGCGAGGAGGAATTTCTTGGTGCGGTCGAGCTCGTCCTGCGTAACGCCATTGTCGACCACATCTTCGATCAGCGCTTCCATCCGCGCTTCGATGTCGTCCAACGTGGCGTCGCCACGCGGCACGGCAAACAAAAAGAACTGACTGGGCCCGACATCGGTTGCAGAATAGAACGCACTCGCCCTGACTGCGATCTGAGTGTCGATCACCATGTTGCGGTATAGCCGGCTGGTCGACCGGCCACCCAAGATTTGGGCGAGCAGTTGAAGCGGCAAAGCGTGTTGGGTCTCGCCCCACTGGTAACTCGGCGCCAAATAGGAACGGCGCCAGGTATCTTGGGTGACCTGAGGGTGAAACATCTCAAGTCGCCGCGCCGCGAGCTGCGGCGGCTCTTTCGGTCTGTTACGCACTGGCTGTGCCCGCTGCGGGATCACGCCGTAGTATTTTTCGGCCAGTGGTTTCAGCTCTTCGAGCGTGACGTCGCCGGCGACGATTAAGATCGCGTTGTTTGGCGTGTAGTAGGTCCGGTACCAGTCGAGAGCGTCGTCCAGGGTCAGTTCGCGAATTTCGTTCTCCCAACCGATCACGGGAATCCTATATGGGTAAGCAATGTACTGCGCCGCATTCATTTGTTCGAAGAACAACCCGTTCGGCGTGTTATCAACCCGCGAACTCCGTTCTTCCAAAATGACCTTGCGCTCGGCAAGTACTTGCGCCTCGGTCAAGGTGAGGTTGGTCATGCGATCGGCCTCTAGCCGCATCACGGTTTCCAGTCGATCAGCCGCCACAGTTTGGAAATAGCCGGTGTAGTCGTAGGACGTGAAGGCGTTCTCCCGCCCACCGTTGCGAGTCACGACCTCGGAAAATTCACCTGCCGGCACATCCCGCGTGCCCTTGAACATAAGATGCTCGAGAAAATGAGCGATCCCCGACTTGCCGATCGGTTCGTCGGCCGATCCGGCGCGGTACCAGATCATCTGAGTGACTACCGGCGCGCGGTGATCTTCGATCAAAACAACTTGCAGCCCGTTCTCAAGAACGAATGTCTTGGGGTCGAACAGGCCGGCCACGGCAGAGCCTCGGGCCATGAACACGACCACGAGAGCCACGAGCAGGACGACAATACGGTGGCGATTCCGCAGGCGTTGGCGGTGGAAAAGGCTGAACATGTCCCTAGGTAGTCATGCCGACCGGCACGTTGCAAGGGGCCAGTGCGGCGGGAACGGTCACATGATAGTCAGGCCGGGGTTAAAACACCCCAGACAGGATCGATCGACTCTTGCGGCGAATGATCGGCGTTTCCTGTTCGCTTGCGCCCGTATTGGCGGCAGAATCCTGCTGGCGAAGCCGACGCTCTTCTTCCGTGGGATTGACCACCTCGGCATCATCATCGTCGGGTCGAACGCGATCGAGCAAGCGGTCCACGAAACCGCCCTCTCGCTCGGCCAGTTGGGTGGTTTCTTCGTTCAGGACTCTGCGAATGTCGGGATCGGCATCCTGAGCACGCGCCACCTGCAGCAGGGCCACCTCGCCCGGGGTGCGGGCCGCCCCCGGCGCGGCCTGAGAGTCGCCCACAAGTGCCGCTTGGGCGCGGGTCGTCGGGTTCTGCTCTTGGGGGCGTGGCGCACCGGGCTGTGGGGGGCGCAAGTTGAAGTCGGGCGGAATAGTCAATGGCGCTTTGCTGACAACGGTGAACTCGTCAGGCGGCTCGGGATCAAGGCCCAGCGTGCGGCTGGCATTCGAACAGGCTGCCATTGCCAAAGCGGCCAGGACGAGCGTTGCCGCGGTGAGGTGTGGTTTAGGGTTACTTATGGTCATCTCCATCGGCTGTCCCGCGGGATCGGAAGAACAGGCCCTCTGCCAAGATCATAACGACGCCGACGACGATTGCCGAGTCGGCGGCATTGAACGCCGGCCAATGATACCCCGCGACGTGGAAGTCGAGGAAGTCCACAACGGCGCCATGGGCGATCCGATCGATCGTATTGCCCAACGCGCCGCCAATGACCCCGCCAAGCGCCACCGCGAGCCACCGTGTCTCCGCACGGCGCATCCAGACCACAAGCGCGATGGCGATCACGATGGCCAAAGCGCTGAACACCCATCGTCCCCAAACCGGGCTCTGGAACAGACTGAAGCTGATCCCGGGGTTGAACGTCAAAACGAGGTTGAAGAACCCGGTGACCGCAAAACCGGTGCCCGCTTCGATCGCGCCAAGAATCCAAAGCTTGGTGACTTGATCGACCACGACCACAACGGCGGCCACGGGCAACCCAACCCGCAGCATCAGGCAGCTTGCTCGTTTAAGCCGGCTACGACATCCGCACAGCGACCGCATAGATCGTTATCGGCCTCGGGATCGGTCGCAACTTCAGGCAGAACCTTCCAGCAACGCTGGCACTTCCCGCCCTCGGCCATCGCCGGCACCACGGCAATACCCGGCACCTCGTCCAGACGATAGGCGTCCGTCGGCGGCGCATCGGCCACCAGCGAAAGTGCCGAGGTAATACAAAGTTGCGCGAGATCGATATCGGCACACGCCGCAACGGTTTCTCGATCGGCATAAACCGTTGGCGCCGCTTGCAGCGACGATCCGATCCGCTTTTCGCGACGCTCGATCTCCAAAGCACCGGTGACGACCCGACGGAGTTGCCGGATTTTTTCCCATTTGTCGGCAAGCGCGTCGTTTTGCCAGTCGGCCGGGATCGCCGGGAACATCTGCAAATGCACGCTCTCGTCTTCAGGGTACCGAGCAAGCCACGCTTCTTCGGCGGTGAAACAGATAAAGGGCGCGAACCACGTCGTCAGGCAGCGAAACAGCTGATCGAGCACCGTACGTGCCGCACGCCGCACGACCGATTCGGCTGCGTCGCAGTAGAACGTGTCCTTGCGGATATCGAAATAGAACGCCGACAAATCGTTGGTGCAGAAGTTGTAAAGCTGCACGTACATGTCGTGGAAGTCGAAGGCATCACAGCATTGGCGTACGTGACGATCCAGCGCCCACAGCCGATGCAACACCCAGCGCTCCAGGTCCGGCATCTCTTCCATCGGCAAGCGCTCGTCCTCGCCGAAGCCCGCGAGGTTGCCTAGCATGTAACGCATCGTGTTGCGCAGCTTGCGATAGGCGTCGACCTGCCGTTTGACGATTTCATCGCCAATACGCAGGTCGTCGGTATAGTCGGACCCGACGACCCAGAGCCGAAGAATGTCGGCCCCGCTTTGGTTTGCTATATCGAGCGGGCTCACAACGTTGCCCAGCGACTTGGACATCTTCCGCCCTTCGCCATCCATGACAAAGCCATGGGTCAGGACCGATTCGTAAGGCGCCCGCCCGCGCGTTCCGCATGACTCGAGCAACGAAGAATGGAACCAACCCCGGTGCTGGTCCGAACCTTCCAGGTAGAGCGACGCCGGCCACTGCAAATCGGGCCGCTGTTCGAGGACGAAGCTATGGGTCGAACCCGAGTCGAACCACACATCGACGATATCGGAGACTTTTTCGTAGTCCGCTGGATCGTGGTCGTCGCCCAAGAATCCAGCGCCATCCTCGTCGAGGAACCAGGCATCGGCGCCGCGCTCCTCGAAAGCTGCCGCGATCCGATCGTTGACGCGTTCGTCGCGCAGCGGCTCACCCGTCTTGCGGTTGACGAAGACGGTGATGGGCACGCCCCAGGCGCGCTGGCGCGAGATCACCCATTCCGGGCGATGCTCGATCATCGAACGGATACGGTTTCGACCTTGGTCGGGAACCCAACGGACTTCGTCGATCGCCTTTAGCGCTTTCGCGCGGAGGTCGTTAGTCGACATGCTGATGAACCACTGTGGCGTATTGCGAAAGATGACCGGCGCCTTGGACCGCCACGAGTGCGGATATTGGTGTACCAAGGATCCCGTCGCGAATAAGCCGCCGTAAGTTTCTAGCGCCTCGATCACAACCCGGTTGGCATCGCCCTCTTTGCCGCTCGGATGCAGAATCTTGTGCCCTGCAAAGAGCGGCACGTCTTCGACATACACCCCTTGAGCATTCACGGTTTCAGGTACGGCGATGCCGTGTCTTTGACCCAGGTCGTAGTCGTCCGCGCCGTGGCCCGGCGCTATGTGGACGAACCCGGTGCCTTGATCGGTCACCACAAAATCGCCGGCAAGGGCCGGGACGGGAAAATCATACCCATGATCGGCAAACGGATGTCGCGCAACCACACCTTCGAGGTCGCGTCCGGGAAACGGTGCCGAGAGGGCCCATTCGGTGATGCCCGCCTCGGTCTTCACAGCGTCGGCAAGCGCCGCGGCGATGACGACCTTTTCGCCCGGCACCGCGGTACTGCCGTCGGCGACGGCGCCTACCTCGGCCACGAGATAGTCGATGTCGGCACCAAAAGCGATCGCCCGATTGCCCGGCAAGGTCCAGGGCGTCGTCGTCCAAATGACAATGCTCGCGCCGTTCAACTCCGGCTTTCCCGCGCTGTCGGCCACGGCAAAGCGAACCATGACCGTCGTCGACGTATGGTCGTGGTACTCGACCTCCGCCTCGGCCAGCGCCGTTTGTTCGACGACCGACCACATCACCGGCTTGGAGCCCTTGTAGAGCCCGCCATTCATCAGGAACTTGCAGATTTCGCGCGCGATCTGAGCCTCGGCTTTGAAGGCCATGGTCGAGTAGTAGTTGCTCCAGTCGCCGACGACGCCCAGACGTTTGAACTGGTCGGCTTGGACGCCGATCCACTTCTCGGCAAATTCGCGGCATTCTTGCCGGAATTGGGCGACCGGCACTTCGTCTTTGTTCTTCCCGGCCTTGCGATAGTTCTGTTCGACCTGCCATTCGATCGGCAAGCCGTGGCAGTCCCAACCCGGCACGTAGTTCGCATCCTTGCCCATCATTTGCTGCGAGCGATTAACGACATCCTTGAGCACCTTGTTCAACGCGGTGCCCATGTGAAGGTGGCCATTCGCGTACGGCGGCCCGTCGTGCAGGATGAATTTCTCGCGGCCCTTGCTCTGTTCGCGCAAGCGTTCGTAGAGCTTCATTTCGGCCCAGCGCTCAAGGAACGCCGGCTCCCGTTTCGGCAAGCCGGCACGCATCGGAAAATCCGTCTCGGGCAGGAAGACGGTCGATTTATAGTCTTTAGACATCAGAAGAATGGATTCCAGTTAGGGTAAGAAAACGGCAGACGCGGACCGGCCTCGACTAGAGTGCCGGGGTGATAATTCGCGGAATTAGTTGCCGATTTTGCCTGGACATGGCGGATTTTGTACCAGGGGCTCTGCAGCCTGTCGAGATACCTTGCGAGCTAGGGCAAGGGCTCTTCCCGCGCCGGCGCCGGCGCCCCCGCCTCGAAACGGGCCGGCGCGTAGTCCGGCGCGGCCAAGATGTCGCGGGCGCGTTCGCAATCGGCCCGCATCTGGGCGATCAATCCGTCGATGTCGGCAAAACGCTCTTCGGGCCGAAGGTACTCGACGAACGAGACATCCATCGTCTTGCCGTAGAGATCACCCGTGAAATCCAGGAGATGGACTTCGAGCAGGACGGTCCGCCCGTCGAAGGTCGGCCTCAGACCCAGGTTAGCCGCGGCATCGTACCAAGTCTTTCCCCCTGCCTCGGTGATCCCCGCCCGAACCGCATAGATACCAAGCGAGGGTTGAAGATAAGCCCCCATCTCAAGATTCGCGGTGGGAAACCCCAAGTCCCGACCGCGCGCGTCGCCATGCTGCACCGTGCCGTCGACCGCCCACCATCGTCCCAAGGCCTCAGCAGCTTCCCGAGGACGCCCGCTTTGCAACAATTCACGAATAGCTCGCGAGGAATAGAGCGCGCCGTTGGCCGCGAGGTGCGCTTCGACGACGGTCACGCCGAAACCAAAGGTAGCGGCCTTTTCCTTGAGAAAAGCAGTGTCCCCGCGCCGCTTGTGTCCGAAGGCAAAATCGTGACCCACCACGACGTGACCCACCCCGAGCCCACCGACCAAACCCTCCTCGACGAAAGATTCCGCCGAGGTCGCGGCGAGAGCGGCGTCAAAAGGCACCGCGACCAGGCAATCCAGCCCCCAGCTTTCGAGGATGGATTGCTTGCGTTCGAACGGTGTCAGCCGAAACGGCGGGTCGTCGGGGCTGAAGTAGTGGCGCGGGTGGGGCTCGAACGTGATCACGCCGCAAGGTGCGCCCGAGGCCTGGGCGACCTGCTTGGCCCGTTCGATGACGGCCCGATGGCCATGGTGCAGGCCATCGAAGTTGCCGATCGCAAAGGATCCACCGCGCAGTGCCGACGGCAGGGCATCGAAGCGCCGAACGACCTTCATACCGAGGAAACCGCTAGGCGCGAGAGGGCACCATCACGAGCGCCTCGCCCTCGATGACGGCCTTCCCGTTGACCGTGCAGATCGTGCGCAAGGTGACGCGCTTCTTCTCTGCGTTGATATCGGCAATTTCGGCGCGCGTTACGACCACATCGCCGATGCGCACCGGGGCGCGGAACTTGAGAGATTGGCTCATGTAGACCGCCCCTGGCCCCGGCAAACGGGTACCGATCACGGCGGAAATGAAGCTTGCTCCCAGCATGCCGTGGGCGATGCGGCCCTTGAACATCGTGCCGGCGGCGTAGTCTTCGTCGAGGTGGATCGGGTTATCGTCCCCCGACACGCTCGCGAATTGTTCGATCATCGCTTCGGTGACGGCATTACTCACCTCTTCGGCCATGCCGATGGTGAGATCCTCGATGAAATAACCTTCGTGATCGGCCATGCGACGCCCCCCGTTCTGTGAGGCGTGTGGCATACCGCCGCCCGCGGCATGATGCAACCGGCTCAATGGCGGGAAACACGCCGGCCTGGCGGCGTTAGGAAACAGGCCAAGACCAAAATACTGGCCAGGCCGGTGTGAACACTGAGAGAGGCGACCCGTTCCCCTGCCAAGTACGCTTGCAATAACTACCCCTGCGCCACCCAAGAGGAGGCGGTTCTGGGGATCGTGCAAGCCCTTGATTTCACAAGGAGTCCCGAAAAAGGACAGCGGATCAGGGAATGACGACGCCGTTATGGCTGGGCTTGCGGGCGAAAACCTTACGCAACATGGGCTCGAAAAATTCGAGCGGTTTGCTCTCGTAGTCGGGATCGAAAGCCGGCATGTCCCATTTCTCGCAAAACTCGTGTGCGGCTTCGAACCACGACTTGCCGCGGTGACGGTCGCGCATGTTGGGATCGGCGCCGATTTTGTCGAAGAAAAAGTAGCCCTGGAACTCGGGGTGGTAGCGCAGGATGTTGTAATTCTGCTCCGACACGAAGGGCCGCATGATTTCACTGACGAAAGCGCCGTGGTTATCCGGCGCCAGTTCGTCGCCGATGTCGTGGACCAGCGCACAGACGACCGTTTCTTCATCGACACCGTCGGCGTGGGCCCGCGTCGCGGTCTGCAGCGAATGCTCAAGCCGGTCGACTTTGAGGCCAGGGCATTGCCCCCCTAATCCGCGCAGTAGCGCCAGAACGCGATCGGCAAGCCGGGCATGCTCGGCCGCCATATGGTGATGCATGATGGTGAAGTCTTCGGCGGTGGCCTGATCGAGACGCGTAAAGCTCACCTGATCGTTCATGATGTCCTCCCTCGTTGGATGCAGTACAGCGAAAGCCGACCACGTTGACAAGACGCGCAAGCGCATGGGTAGATGCGAGGCGCAGGAGCGGGAGGCATTCATGAGCGACAAACCGGCGATTTACCTCGAAAAAGACGGCCCGATTGGTTGGCTCGTCCTCAACCAGCCGTCCAAACGCAATGCGCTATCGAAAGCCATGTGGGCCGCGATACCGGAACTTCTCGAGGATGCCGCCAACGACAAGTCAATTTGCGTCGTCGTCGTGCGCGGTGTCGACGACCGCGCATTTGCGGCGGGCGCCGACATCAGCGAGTTTGAGGCCGTTCACGCGACGCCCGAGTCCTCGCAAAGGTACAACCGGATCGTCCAGTTGGCGGAAAAGCAACTCGCCCGTTTTCCCAAGCCAACCATCGCGATGATCCAAGGGCCGTGCGTCGGCGGTGGCTGCGGCATCGCGGTGGCGTGCGACCTGCGCTTCGCCGACGATACCGCCCGCTTCGGCATCCCGCCGGCAAAACTCGGTCTGGTCTACAGCCTCGATGACACGAAGCTCGTGGTCGACAAAATCGGCCCGGCGCGGGCGATGGACATGCTCTACACCGGACGGCTCGTCGATGCGCCCGAAGCGCTGCAAATCGGCTTGATCGACCGGCTTCTGTCGCCGACCGATATCGAAACGAAAACCCGCGACTATTGCGCCACCATCGCGGCGAGTAGCCAGTTCACCGTGCGCGCCACCAAAAAGATCGTGCGGATGATCCTCGACGGCACCCCGACCGACACCGAAGAAACCCTGAAGATGTTCGATGACGCCTTTCGAGGCGAAGATTATGTCGAGGGACGTTCCGCTTTCATGGAAAAGCGCAAAGCCAAATTCACCTATTCCTAGACCCGAGGTCGTCGAGCGCGGCGGGGCGCATATCGTGGCCCGCGGCCAACTCGTAGGTCCGCGCGTAACGCAAGATCGCGGCTTCGCCAAAAGCATGGCCGAGGAACTGGAGGCCCATCGGGAGACCTGCCGGCGAAAAGCCCATCGGCACCGACACGGCCGGACGGTCCGTTAAGTTGGCTAGGGCCGTCAAGTCGGCCTGATTGTCCGGCACCGGGGCCGAGAAATCGAACGCCGTTTGCAGCGCCGTCGGCATGACCAAGGCGTTAAGGTCTGCGAAAGCACGGCGCACGCGCACGCGCGCAGCAGCAATATCGCGTTGCGCTTGGACAACTCGCGTCGCGGGTAGCGACGCACCGTAGTTGAGCATCCCCCGAAACGCCTCGGACAAATGCTCTGGTCGATTGGCCAAATCGTCGGCATGGACGACGGCACCCTCGACCTCGGAAATGATCAGACCGGCGCGGCGCAACCGACCGTAGTCATGGCCTTCCAGTCGCACCGACGTGATCTCGGCGCCAAGATCCGCGAGAAGCGCGACGGCACGCTCAAACCCGTCGGCAATCTCGGGGGCGATTCCGGCGTCTTCCAACCCCTCGAGCCGACCCAGGCGTACGCCGGAGAGTTTCTTGGGGTCGCCGGGATCGAAACTTTGATCGGGGGTCGGCGCCGCCACCGACTCGGCGCAGAGGGGGTCGAAACCGGCCAAGACATTCATCAACAAACCGAGGTCGCGTACCGACGGCGCCAAAGGTCCGACGTGATCGAACGTCCAGGACAACGGAACCACGCCGCGCGGCGACACTAGGCCGCGCGTCGGCTTGATGCCACTGACCCCGCAATAGGCCGCCGGGATGCGCACCGAGCCCAACGTATCGGTGCCTATCGCCGCGAGGCAAAACCCTGCCGCAACCGCGGCGCCCGAACCGCCGCTGGAGCCGCCCGGCGTAAAGTTCGGCCGGTGCGGATTGAACGTCTTGCCGTAGAGCGGATTGTCATTGGTCGCGCCCAGCGCCGCCTCATGCATGTTGACCTTACCGAGGATCACCGCACCCGCTTCGCGTAGCCGAGCGGTCACAACCGCATCGATATCGGACACGAGGTGTGCGCGCGAGGCCATTCCCGCGGTTGCCGGCGTGCCGGCAAGGTCGACGTTATCTTTCAGGGCGATGGGAATACCGTCGAGCGGACCGATTCTCTTCCCCGCGGCACGGCGTTCGTCGGCCGCCGCCGCCTCGTGGCGAGCAGCCTCGGCGGTCAAGGTCGTCATCACCTTGAGCGTCGCGTCGTGGCGCTCGATTCGCGCGAGACAAGTGTCGGTCAGGGCCGTTGCGGTGATCTCGCCAGCCGCCAAGGCATCGGACCAAACGGCGAGGTCGCGCGAGAGCGGATCGATGTCGGCCACGCCCGGACTTACTTGAAGCGGTTGTCGATCAGACGCACGGCCTTTTGACGTTTTTCGACCTGGGTCAGTTCGGCCGTTTCGCCACCGGCGGCCAACTCGACGTTGATCCCGATGCCGAGGCGGGTCTTGAGTTCGGCCGCGATCTCATTGCGGACGGTTTCGTCGTTCGGATCTTTGACCTCGACCGTGATGGTCATTTCGTCACGCCCTTCGGCATCACGGTCCGCGCGGCAAATGTACTCGCCCGTCGTCGCTTCATGCTCGTTGGCAATCGCCCCAATGGCAATCGGATAGAGGTTGATGCCGCGTAGTTTGACCATGTTGTCGCTGCGCCCAAGAAAGCCTCGGATGCGCCGGAAGCTATAACCCAGCTCCGACGGCTTGGTCTCGAACGCCGTGACGTCTTTGGTGTCGAATCGGATGACCGGATAGATGTCGTCCTTGAACAACACCGTAATGATCATGTTGCCCTCACGACCCTCGGGGACGGGCTGGCCGGTATCGGGATCGGTCAAATCGAGAAGATAGGCGTCTTCGTGGACGTACATGCCCTCGCGGTCGGCGGCTTCGAAAGCCACGATTCCGGTATCGCCGACCCCGTAGAGATCGTAAATCTCGGCGCCGCCCCATGCCTCTGAGATCGATTCGCGGCTTTCGCGCCCCATGTGGCCGACGATCATGCGGACCGGAATATCCTTGCCGGGGACGAGCCCCTCGTCACGCGCGACCTGTGCCAATTTAACGATGTAGTCGGCGAATCCGACGATCACCGTGACCCCGAACCGGGCCATGTTCTGCACTTGTTGAACCGACCGGGTTTCGTTGCCGGTGCCGGCGGAGAGGTAAAGCGCCGGGCTGTAGTGAACGAATGTTTCGCGGACGTAGTGACCGCCGTTGATCATGCCGTGGCCGTACACCGAATGAACCACGTCGTCGGGCCCGATGCCTTGCACGTGATAAGCGCGCGCCAACATGACGTTCTGCAGTTCGCGCGACCACGGCCCGAAGAACAGGTTTTGCGGCGTGCCGGTCGTGCCCGAAGTGGTGTGAAAGACCACCGGCGGTCGCTGGTTCTTATCGTAGGTCTCCATGCCATGGAAATCGCCGAAAGGCGGGAATTCCTCGATGCTTTTCATCAACTCGGCTTTGGAATAGGTCGGGATCTTGTTGCTGTCTTCGAGTTTTTTTATGTCGCCCGGTTCCATCCCCGCGGCCGACCACAGCCGTTTGTAAAACGGGATTTGCCAACCGCGATCGATCAGCTTCAAAAGCCGTTTCTCTTGCAACGCGTGCAGTTCGTCACGGCTCATCGATTTCATCAACGCCGCAAAATCGTCCCCGATGGGGTATTCGCGGACCATGCGCTCGTAGTCGAGCGCTTTGAAATAGCTCGGGTTCGTCATGTCGGTTGGCCTCAGGCGATGGTGAGATCGATTAAGGAGCGGACGTCGTCAACGTCCTCGAGATTTGTTACGGCGTCGATCATCCGATCGGCGCTTTCCTCGCTCAGTGGTTTTGCGGCCGACGCCCAGGCGCGTTTGAATTTCGCGACGTTCTGTTCATGACTGAGCGGATTTTCCGGGTGGCCGAATATCTGCGGCATATCGACCTCAAGCTTGCGCCCGTCTTTGAGATAGACTTCGAGTTTTTGGGGCGCCACCGCATTGGTGTCGGGGTTGTCGTCTTCGACCGGCTCCACATTGGCAGCGATCTCATGGACCTGAGGGTTACGGAGCCACTCGCCCTTGAAGTGATGCACGTCGACCGTACCCTCAAGCAACGCCGTCGCCGCTACGAACGGAATGCACAGTTTGGCGTAATTCGGTTCCGGGTCGGGGATGTCGGGGCGACCGGTCAATCGATGGGCCAACGGCGGCACCAAGGCGACCATCCGCTCGACGTCTTCGGGCTTCAGGTCCTCGCGTTTCCGCAACTGCTGAATGCCGTCAACAACCCCATGGGTGAGTCGGCCCGAGGGGAAGGGTTTGTGCGAAACCCGCGTGATCTGCCAGGTCTTGCCCAGCGATTCGAACGCCGCAACGTGGTCGTAGTCGCCCTCGTACATCGGCAGATAGCCATACATCCCGGTGATCACTTCATGCGGCCCGATCAATCCGGCCTGTGCAAGATCGCAGGCCGAAATCGCACCGCGGGCGCAAAACCCGATTTGCATCCCGAGCACCGGCGACCCTTCGCGATGCGGAGCAAGCGTGCCGGAAATCTGCCCATAGATGGCGCCAAAGGCATTGATCAGCGTGGCTTCGTCGAGGCCCCGCAGCTTCGCCACCGCCGCCGTGGCACCGAACGCTCCGGCGGTCGAGGGGCGGAAGAAACGCATCGGGGCGCGCGAGGACACCCCCAGCACACAAGACGCGTCGACCCCCAGCGCGACGGCGAGGATAAGATCCTTGCCGCTGTATCCCCCCGCGCGATCCGCTTCGGCCGAAACCGCCCCGAGGATCGTCGCCATGGGGTGGATCACCGCGTCTTCGTTGACACAATCGTATTCGAGACAATGGATTTGATAGGCGTTGACGATGGCTGCCGACGACGCCGGCAACCGCACGCCATGCACGAACACGCGGGACTCGTCGCCTGCGCCCCACTTCCCTACCGTCTCGATCAGTTCCTGCGCCCATGGCCCATCGGATCCGGCAACCCCGACCCCGATCGAATCGAGAATAAAGGTCTTGGCGGCGTCGACCGCCTCTTGCGGAAGATCTTCGAAACGGGTTCGGACGACATGCGCCGCCAATGTTTCGACCGGATTGACCTCGTCGCCAATCTCCTGCACTGCAGACATCGCGTTCCTCCCCGTTTGGACGACCTAGGGCAGCAGCTCGGTAACGGCATCGATCGTGCCGCCGCGACCCAGGGCCAGTGTTTTTTCCACTATGGCCTCTGCCTTAGCCGTGGGCAAACCCGCCACGGTCATCAGTTCTTGGGCCTTGCCGATCACCGTTTCGTCTCCCACCGGGTTCCCGGGATCACCGAGCGCATCGGTCACCGCAGCCTTTTCGTGCAGTCCATCGCGGCCCCAAACCTCGATCTCGGCCCCGTAGTGGGCAGGAAACGCCGCGCTGTAATCGGGTGCGGCTTCGACGGAGACTTTTTCCCGAATCGACGCCATATCGGCCCGGCCGAATACCTTGGGTTCGAACGAGGGCAGCGTCGGTTTACCCTCGCGCAACACTACAGCCGCAGCGTGTTGCAGGCTGAACTTTGCATCGACGATGTTCTTGGGGTCCGGCCGGTCGCAAAAGGCCACAGCGTCGTCGTAGGTCCGCACGACGATGCGCTCGATCGCGTCGGGATCGGGAATCCGATCCCGCAACAACAATGTCGCATCGATCGCCGCATGGGCGTGACGACAGGCCGGCCAAGGTTTGAAGCTGGTGTCGTAAACCATCCACGGCGCCTCCGGCTGAGCGGTGAGGACCGCCGGGTCGGCGTCCGGGCACATCGCCGCATAGAACCCCTGGGGCCCTTCGAGAATCCGGCGGGGTCCCGTCAAGCCACGTTGGGCGAGGTGGGCGGCAACCAGGCCGGACCGGGCCGCATGGGCGTTATGCAATTGCTTGGACATGACATCTTCGTTGCGCAGCTGCCATAGGCCCCCGGCAAGCGTCCCGGCATTCCCCAGCGCATCGGCGAGTTGGTCGTCATCGAGGCCCAGCACGCTGCCGGCGGCGGCGGCCGCGCCAAAGGGACCGCAGGTCGCGGTATTGTGGAAGTACTTGTAATGGCCCAACCCAACCGAGGCGCCGATCCGCACGACCACCTCGTAGCCCCGGATCAATCCGTCTAGGAATTCTCGCGTTTCGGCCCCCGATGCTTGCGCCGTTGCGAGTGCCGCCGGGATTACCACCGGGCCCGGATGCAGCACCGAGGTGCGGTGAATATCGTCCATCTCGAGGACGTTGCCGAAGGCGCCGTTGACGAAGGCAGCCGTCTCGGCCCGCGTATCGCCGACACCGATGGCCTTGCACGACCCGCCCGGTTCGTAGCGGCCGTAATCTTTCATCACCTCGCCGGGCGGTGTGGTGGCACCGATCACGGCACACCCGATCCAGTCGAGCACATGCAGCGACGCGCGGTTGCGATCGTCCTGCGTAATGGGGCGGTGGAGCAGCGCGATGAGCTGCTCAGTCAGACTTTGATCACTCATGAAATGGCCCGTGGGTCGGATCGACGTGAGGCACCGGGATGGTAACATAGGGCCTTGCAAACTCAATCGATGCCAGGACCGCATGCCCAAATCATTGTCCCCTGAAGACCTCCCGAGCCTGCTGAAACCCGGAATGTCGGTCTACATGCCGAACTGCGCCGGCGAATCGCTCCTTTTCGCCAAAGTGCTACAGGACAACAGTGAGGCCTGTGCAGGCCTTCGCTTCATCGGCGTCTGGATTCCTGGGGTCAACCAGATCGACTACGCGGCACTCCATGAGGACACCCGGGCCACCTCGTTCTTCGTCACTCCGGCGTTGCGTAAATCCTTTGCGGCCGGGAAGGTCGATTTCCTGCCGATGCACTATTCGGACATCACGCCATATTTGCGCAGCATTCCACTCGACATCGCGTTGCTGCAGGTCTCGCCGCCGGACGAGAACGGCCAGTGCAGCTTTGGCCTGGCCGCGGATTTCCCGCCCTCGATTATCGGATACGCCAAGACGC
The DNA here is from genome assembly GCA_038121105.1 of Alphaproteobacteria bacterium. GTDB lineage: Bacteria > Pseudomonadota > Alphaproteobacteria > SHVP01 > SHVP01 > CALJDF01. The sequence goes on from JAYONB010000007.1 coordinate 187,089, forward strand.
TGGTGGCGCACGTCAACCCGACGATGCCCGCCCCGCCGGGCGCACCGACCGTCCCCTACGATGCGCTTGATTATGTGGTGGAAGAGCCGTTCGAGTTGTTGGAGTACGACCTCGGCGCCGAGAACGACGCCCTGCGCGCGGTCGGCGCGAATGTCGCCAGCTTGATCGGCGACGACGACACCATCCAAATCGGCATCGGCAAGATTCAGGCGACCGTTCTAGAGCCGCTGACCGATCGCAAGAATCTGCGCATGCATGGCGGCATGATCTGCGATCCGTTGATCGCCCTCGCTGAGTCGGGAGCGATGGCGAAAACGGGTGGCGTGCATTCGGCGATCCAGACCGGCGTCGCCGTCGGCAGCCAAGCGCTTTACGACTTCGTTGCCGAGGACCCCCGGGTGACGTTCCACCCCGCCACATTTACGCACGACATCAACGTGCTGGGTGAGATCGACAATCTTGTGGCGATCAATTCGTCGATCGAACTTGATATCCTGGGCCAGGCCAACGCGGAGATGATCAAGGGCAATCAGGTCAGCGCGGCTGGCGGCTTGGTCGATTTCCTGCGTGGCGCCAAACGTTCGAAGGGCGGGCGTGCCATCGTCGCCCTGGTTTCGACCACGTCGGACGGCAAGACGTCCCGGATCGTGCCGACCTTGGCGCCCGGCACATCGGTATCGATTGCTCGATCGGATGTCGAATTCGTGATTACCGAAAACGGGATAGCGGATTTGCGCAACAAGACGCTGCCCGAAAAAGCCGAACAGTTAATCGAGATCGCAGCGGCACCCCAGTTTAGGGACGAATTGCGCGCCGCACGCGATGAGGTTCCCGCTCTAAGGAAGCGCTGATGGCCAAGGCAAAACACCCGATCGCAACAAACCGGATCGACCACGTCGTTCTATTGGTCTCGGATCTCGATCGCGCGACCAAGTTCTATACCGAGGTCCTCGGCATGTGGGTCGAACGCACCGTCGATCGCATCAACCTCGTGCAGATGCGCGCCGGTCGTAGCCTCCTCGATTTGCAACTGGCCCCGGGACGGCGCGTGACGAAGCCCGTCGGCAAGGGCAAGAAAGCGCGCGAATCGGCGATGAAGGGCCGCAACATGCACCACTTCGCGCTGAACCTCGAAGCCTTCAACGAAAAGCGCATTCGCGCCCATATGAAAAAGCACAAGGTTAAGGCCGGTGAGACCCGCAAACTTTACGGCGCGGACGGCAGCGGCAAGGCAATCGACATCATCGACCCCGACGGCAACATTGTAGAGCTTAAAGGGCCGATCACGAGCCTAAAGGACAAACGCGAGGCGCAGAAAAGGCGCGCAGCGGCGAAACGCAAAGCGCTGGCCGGTTAGTCCGCGGGTCGCGACCGGAGTGCGTTAACGGTGAACCCGATGCCGATCGCGCCGAGCAACCCGACACCGAAGATATAGACCGACGACAAGCCCCAGGCTTGGGCAATGGGCTGGCTGACCAGCGGCGAGCAAAAGTGCCCCAACATCATCGATGCGGTAAGGCCGCCAATGACGCGGCCACGAATAGGCGCTGGCGTCCCCTCCATCGCCCAAACAATGCCGTTGACGTTGACGACGCCAAAGCCCAGGCCGGCAAGCAACAACCCCGGCATCACCTGCCACAATGTCTCGCCGAGGGACACGATCCCGAATCCGACGACCACGAGGGCCGCTGCGGGAACGAAGGTGCTTGACGCGGCGCGGACGCGCGCGCGAATGGGGTGGTAGAGCAAGGACCCCAATGCTATGCCCAGCGATGAGGCCGATAAGGCGAAACCGCCAATCTGCGCGCCCTCGTAGCCGAGAGACCGGACGTAAAAGGGGATCTGCGTCGGTACGAAGAAAAATGCGATGTTGACCAAGAACAACATCGCATAAACGAGCGCGATAAACGCCAACGGCCACTCGCGAAAACGAAGTCGCGGTGCCGCCTTGGCTTCCGCCGTCACTACCGGTTCGGGCAGCGACTTGGCGCCGAGCGGCACCAATATGAGCGCCGCCAAAAAGACGAAGAACGGCACCCGCCAGTCTATGGACGCCAGAAGCCCGCCGCTGATATTGATCGCGATGGCGCTGAAATTCACGAAGGCGGTACGTTGACCCAAGAATTTCTGGCGCTCGGGACCGTCGAAATAATCGCCCATCAGGGTCACGGTGGCTGTCATCGCCCCGCCAGCCGCGAACCCCAAGAGCAAGCGCGTGAAAAGAAGGACCTCGAGATCGTCTACAAATCCACCCGACGCGCCAAGAAGCGCATAGGCGAAGATTGCGCCAAGCAGGAACCGACGTCGCCCGAAACGATCGATAACGGCCCCCGCCAACGGCGCCGAAATAGCGATCCCAATCGACGGCATGACCAGAACAAGACGCGAGAGGTAGGCCGCGTTGGGATGGTCGGCAAAGTGCGCCAGGAGCTCGGGAATGGCCGGCGAGATCGACGCTGCTTGAAACGGCGCCAAAACGGCCGCAAAGAGAAGTGTGGTCTTACCGAGAGTCCCAACCGTGTACTCTCGGCCGGTCATGCCGCACCCCCCGGGTACGGGATCAGATCGCGCCCGAATCCTTGAGCGCGGCGACGTCGTCGGCGCTGTAGCCCAAGCCTTCGAGAATTTCGGCGGAATGCTCGCCGTGTTTCGGAAGGTCGAAGTTCACCCGCCCCGGTTCATTCTTGAACTTGATCGGAATGCCCATGTGGTCGTTGCCTTGCGGGTCTTTGATCCGCATCTCTCGCGCCCACACCTGGGGCGTATCCCACGCCTCTTCGAGGTCCATTACCGGCATCCAGCAGATGTCGCGACCTTCGAACCATGCTTCCCACTCGGCACGCGACTTGGTGCGAAACGCGTCGCGCAAAAATTTGATGGCCGGCCAGTGGCCTTCGCCGGCCGGGCCGGTAACGGGCTCGATGAACTCCGGGCGCTCCAAGCCGTTGAACAACTCTTCTACGAACTTGTGCTCGCCGCCGCCCAACGCGATGTAGCTGCCGTCTTTGACTTGATAGAGGTTCAGCATCGCGTTGCCGCCATGGGTGCGTTCTTTCAGGCGCTCTGGCGCCTGGCCGCCGGCAAAGACCGGCCCGAGAATGTTGGGCGACGCGTTCAAGACGGATTCGAACATACTGATGTCCACATAGTCGCCCTCACCGGTCTGCTGACGACGGTACAGCGCCATCATTATGCCGCCAAACGCGAGGTGTGACGACAGCATGTCGGAGATCGCGACCCCCAAAATCGCGGGGCCGGAATCGCCTTCAGGATTGCGCGAGAGGCTCAAGACACCGGCGGCCGCGACGGCCGCGGTGTCGTGTGCCGGACGGTCACGCCAGGGTCCGTCCTGACCAAACGCCGACATCGAGCAGTAGACGATGCCGGGATTGACGGCCCGCAGCGTGTCGTAGTCGATCCCTAGGCGCTTCATCACACCGGGTCGGAACGATTCGATGAAGACGTCGGCTTCTTTGACGAGCTTCATCAGGACCTCTTTCGCTGCAGGATCCTTGAGGTTCAGCGTCAGGCCCTTTTTGCCGCGCTGCGTCGTGCGGAACATGACGGTCCAATCGCCCTGGACCCAGGGGAAAAATTGTTTGAACCGCGTCGGCTCGGGCGCCTTGGGGTTTTCGATCTTGATCACTTCGGCGCCGTGGTCGGCCATCATCAGCGAGACCGCCGGCCCCGGCAAAAACAGTGACAAGTCCAGTACTTTGAGCCCTTCGAGTTTCATGTCTCTCCCCTTGTCATTGGTTCGGCGCAGCTAGACCGCGCCTTTGTCACGAAGTGATGCGATATCGTCGTCGCCATAACCGATTTCCCGGAGGATATCGTCAGTGTTCTCGCCCAAGCCCGGCGCTCGCGTCGTCGGCAAACGGTTGCCGTCGATCTTAATGGGATTGGCCACGACGCGAACCTGACCTTTGACCGGATGATCGAAACTATGGATCATCTCGCGTTCCTTGACGAAATCGTTCTCCATGGCATCGGCCAAATCGTAGACCGGGCCGATCGGCACGAAACCGGCAAAGATATCGACCCACTCCTGCACGCTCTTTTCGGCAAAAACCGAGTCGAGAATTTCATTGAGCGCGGTCGCGTTCTTTTTCCGGGCCGGGAAATCCACGTAATCCGGATGATCGAAAAGGTCCATCCGGCCTGTCTTCTCGCAAATGATCTGCCAGAACTTGGGCGTCAGGCCCATCAGGAACACCCAACCGTCTTTCGCGGTGTAGAGCTGGCTTGGCACCAACGAGGGATGCGCCGATCGCGGCAACCGTGGCGTCACGTCGCCTTCGTTGAGATACCACGTCGCCGGGTAGGTGGTTTGGTAGAGCGCCGTGTCGAACAGGGTGCAGTCGATGTCGCAACCGGTTCCCGTTTCCCGCGCTTTCAGAATGGCGGAGATCAGCGCGAGCACCGTCGTCGTGCCCGTCATCCAGTCGACGATCGAAAGGCCCATGCGGGTGGGCGGACCGTCGGGTTCGCCGGTAATGGTCATGAACCCAGTCTCGGCTTGCATGAGGTAGTCGTAGCCCGGCCAAGTCGCGCGCGAGCCCTCACGGCCGTAAGCCGACAGGTGCGCGCACACTAGCGCCGGGTTCACATCCTTCATGTCCTTGTAGGTGATCTTGAGTTTGGCCGGTTGGTCGCCACGCAGATTGTTCATCATGCCGTCGGCCGTTTTGGCCAATCGGCGCAGGATCTCTTGGCCCTCGGGTTGTTTGAGGTCGAGCGTCAGGCTGCGTTTGCTTTGATTTAGTGTCTGAAAGAACTGGCTGTCGTTTTCGCCCAATAGATGCGGGGTCACGTGGCGCGACGAGTCGCCCTTGGCATGTGGGTTTTCGATTTTGATGATATCGGCACCCATCGCCGCAAGATGGCCAGTACCGAAAGGCCCCGCACCATAATGCTCGACCGTAATGACGCGCACCCCTTCGAGAGGACGACTCATGGCTTACTCCGCAAGACTGAGGAAAGAGAAATGCCCGGCCGAAGCCGGGCATTCAGGACTTAGACAGGATTACGCGCAATCAGTTGTTTGGCGATGATAATGCGCTGCATCTCGTTGGTACCCT
>JAYONB010000008.1:0-157743 GCA_038121105.1 Alphaproteobacteria bacterium
CCGGCCCCTACGTCCCGAACGTAGTGCTCTACCAGGCTGAGCTACACTCCGACGAGGGCGCTTATAGCGCTGCGACCCAACGCTCGCAAGGTATGGGTCGGTCACGCGCCCGGTGCCCTGCCGGGATGCAATAAATCAGGGGCGAGGTTGGTGGGGCTTAGTGGCTGCGGTCGATGCAGAAATCGACGAGTTCCAGGAGCGTCTGCTTTTCCTCGGTATTCGGGAAGATGCCGAGCGCATCCTTGGCCTTCGCGCCATAGTGGCGGGCGCGTTCCACTGTGTCGGGGAGCGCGTCATACCGGTCCATCAAGCGGATGGCGCGTTGGATGTCGGCGTCGGTCTGTTGGCCCTCTTCCAGTGTTCGGTGCCAGAATTGGCGCTCCTCATCGCTGCCCCGACGATAGGCGAGGATCACTGGAAGGGTAATTTTGCCCTCTCGGAAGTCGTCTCCGACGGTCTTACCGAGCGTTATGGAATGAGACGAGTAATCCAGCGCGTCATCGACGAGTTGGAAGGCAATCCCAAGGTTGCGGCCATACCCGTCAAGCGCCTCTTCTTCCTGGCGTGGCCGATCTGCCACAACCGCACCGACCCGACAGGCAGCGGCAAAAAGGGCAGCGGTTTTGGCGGCAATAACGTCCAGATAGGTGTCCTCGCTCGTCGCCGTGTCGTTTGTGGTGAGTAATTGATGCACTTCGCCTTCGGCGATAACGGCAGAGGCAGTCGACAATATTTCGAGAACCCTTAGTGAGCCGTCGGCCACCATTACCTGAAAGGCGCGACTGAAGAGAAAATCCCCGACGAGGACGCTGGCTTCGTTGCCCCACAATGCGTTTGCGGTTTCCACGCCGCGACGCAGAGCGCTGTCGTCCACTACGTCATCGTGCAAAAGCGTCGCGGTGTGGATGAATTCGACACAAGCAGCCAAGTTGACGTGACGCGGCCCGTTGTAGGCGCAGAGTCTAGCAGCTGCGAGCGTTAGCATGGGGCGGATTCGCTTGCCACCAGAGGCAACGATGTGGCCTGCGAGCTGCGGTATGAGCGTCACCCGGCTTTGCATCTGCTGCAGGATGACCTGATTGACGCGCTCAAGGTCGGTCGCGACCAGTGACTTAAGCCGGTCCAGCGCTTGTGCGGTTTTCTCTCGCTCTTCGTCGAGTTTGACGACGTTCGTCAATTGCGACCCCTATCTTGACGCCTTTTCCGGCCCGCGCGAGCATATGAGCCTCGCCGCAGAGCGGTCAAGCAACCGACGGAGCGCTTTGAGGGTCATGCAGGAGATATTCCGGACCAACGACATAGTGCTTATTTCTTGGCTGGAGGCGCTACTGCGGGGCGAGGGGATTGAATCGGTTGTGTTAGACGCCCATACCAGCATTCTCGAAGGCAGCATTGGGGCCATACCGCGACGCTTGATGGTGACCTCCGAGGATGGCCCGCAGGCGGTATTGATCTTGAAAACGGCGGGATTTGACTACGACCCTCGTAATAATTAGGCGGGCGCGCCTGGGACGGCACGGTCCACTGGTTCGGGGCGCCCTGCCTGTGGCGTTGAGCGCCTTTCAAAGAACCACATAGTGCTGTCGGCCTTGCCCGGAACACCTGGTGTTCATAAGTTGTGGCCATGCGAATCCCGTTTCTCAGCCGGCGACCGCCAATTGTGCCTGTGGTGCGGCTCAATGGCGTGATCGCCGCCGGCGGGCGCGGGCGGGGCGCGATCAATCTTCCGGCGATGGCAAAGGTGTTGGAACGGGCCTTCAGCGTTCGTGGTGCGAAAGCTGTGGTGCTCGATATCAACTCGCCGGGTGGGTCGCCGGTTCAATCGTCGCTTATCCACGGCAGGATTCGTGCTCTCGCGGAGGAAAAGAAGCTTCCGGTCATAGGATTTACCCAGGACGTCGCGGCCTCGGGGGGCTATTGGCTGGCTTGTGCGGCTGACGAAATCTTCGCGACCGAGAACTCAATCATTGGCAGCGTCGGCGTGATCTCGAGCAGTTTTGGCCTCCAAGGTCTCTTGGACCGGATTGGTGTCGAACGGCGTGTTCATACGTCGGGGGACCGAAAGGCGTTCCTCGACCCGTTTCTGCCGGAAAAAGGGGAGGATGTGGCGCGCCTCAAGTCGCTGCAGGCCGAAATCCACGAGTCATTTCGCGAACTGGTGCGAGAACGCCGCAAGGGCCGTCTAAAGGCCCCGGAAGAAAATCTCTTTTCTGGCGAGTTTTGGACGGGTCGCAAGGCCGTCGAGCTTGGCCTCGTTGATGGCCTGGGTGACATCAGGTCGGTGCTTCGCGAGAGGTATGGGAAAAAGGTTCGAATGCGGGTTTTCGGCGTCGAACAGGGATGGCTGCGCCGGCGTCTCGGCGTCGGCACCCCCGCTGGGGTAAACCACTGGGCTGACGACCTGCTAGATCGCCTTGAGGCACGCGCGATTTGGGCGCGATACGGGCTCTAAATGTTTGGCTTAAGCCTTCCAAAACTGTTGCTCACCGCCCTCATCATTGGGGCGGTCTGGTATGGCTTCAAATACCTGAACCGGCGGCGCGGCGAGAACACCTCCACCGACACGGTTCGGTGCCCCACCTGCGGCGAATTCGTGGTGGCCGAGGCCGCCCAGAATTGCGGAAAACCGGGGTGTCCCTATGCCGCCTCTTAGTGCGGCCGTCGGCTTGACCGCGCTTGAGCGCCTCGGTAGGTTGCCCGCGCATTTCAGCCGCCGGAACCGCATTTCACAATGATGGTGGACGGGCGCCCGCCCTCCTTTCAGGACCTCATCCTCGCGCTACAGGGTTATTGGGCCCGGCAGGGGTGTGTCATCCTCCAGCCCTACGACCTAGAGGTTGGTGCCGGGACATTTCACCCCGCGACGACCTTGCGCGCGTTGGGTCCGGAGCCCTGGCGGGCGGCATACGTCCAGCCCTCCCGCCGACCCACCGATGGTCGCTACGGCGAAAACCCGAACCGGTTGCAGCACTACTACCAATTCCAGGTCATCTTGAAGCCGTCGCCACCCGACTTCCAGCAGCTCTACTTGGATAGCCTGGCCGCTATCGGGATTGATTTCGACAACCATGATATCCGGTTCGTCGAAGATGACTGGGAGAGCCCGACCCTGGGTGCCTGGGGCTTGGGCTGGGAGGTGTGGTGCGATGGCATGGAGGTCAGCCAGTTCACCTATTTTCAACAAGTTGGCGGCATCGAATGTGATCCTGTGTCCGGTGAACTTACCTACGGGTTAGAGCGCCTGGCTATGTACGCGCAGGGAATTGAGAACGTGTACGACCTGGACTGGAACGGGGCGGGCGTCACTTATGGCGATGTCTTTCTGAGGTCGGAGCGCGAGTTTTCGGCATACAACTTCGAACACGCCGACACGGGCGCTCTGCTGCGTCATTTCGGCGATGCTGAACGAGAATGTCAGTCGCTCGTCGACAAGAAACTCGCCCTCCCGGCGTACGACCAATGCATGAAGGCGAGTCATCTTTTCAACCTGCTCGATGCCCGGGGCGTGATTAGCGTGACCGAACGTGCCGCGTACATCGCCCGCGTTCGCGCTTTAGCACGGTCGTGTTGCGAAGCTTGGCTCGCCGGAATTGATGCCGATGGCTGAGCTTCTCCTGGAGATTCTCTGCGAGGAGATTCCGTCTCGAATGCAGGCGCGGGGTGCGCAGGACCTTCGCGACTCACTCCTCGATTTCCTGAAAGAGGGAGGGGTGGCCTGGGATCGCGCCGAAGCTTTTTGGACCCCGCGGCGACTCACCGTTCTCGTGGACGGGCTGCCTGACCGTCAGCCCGATAGCACCGAAGAGCGCCGCGGGCCGCGGGCAGACGCGCCTGAAAAAGCAGTGGCAGGGTTTCTCACATCGGTTGGTCTATCGCGGGACGAGCTTGAGGTTCGCAAAACCAAGAAAGGCGAGTTCCTGTTTGCGGTCATCGAGCATCACGGTGGCGCGATGGCGGATTACCTTTCCGCAGGCATGCCCGATGTGATTGCAAAAGTGACCTGGCCCAAGTCGATGCGCTGGGGCGCCAACACGACGCGGTGGGTTCGGCCGATCCAGTCGATCTTGTGTCTTTTTGCCGGCTCGCCGGTACAATTCAGCTTTGGCCCCGTACTGTCCGGCACCGTCACAGTCGGTCACAGGTTTCACGCGCCGTCGCCGGTTCCCGTTGCAGACTATGCCGACTACCGCACCAAACTTAGAGATGGGCGGGTGATGATCAATGCCGGCGAACGCGAAGCGTTTATCTCGGCGGCAGATGGACTGGATGCCGCCCAAGAGGGGCTGAGTGTTGTCGAGGATGCCGACCTGCTTGAAGAGGTGGCGGGTCTTGTCGAGTGGCCCGTTGTGCTGACTGGGCGGTTCGACGACTCTTACCTCAAGATACCTGAGGAAATACTACTCGCGTCAATGCGGGGGCATCAGAAGTATTTTGCGCTCCGTCACGCGGACGGCACGTTGGCGCCGCGCTTCATCTGTGTGGCAAATCTCGAGGCGGCAGATGGGGGTAAGTCCATTATTGCCGGTAACGAACGCGTTCTGCGCGCGAGACTGGCGGATGCCAAATTCTTCTGGGATCAAGATTGCCGGTCGACCCTAGCAAGCCGTGTTCCCCAGCTGCGTGATATCGTGTTTCACGCCAAGCTTGGATCATTGGACCAGAAAACCGATCGAATCGAGTCACTTGCGCTGGCGATTGCAACCCATATCCCGGGTGCCGACCGCGACAAGGTTCGAGCGGCGGCGCGCCTGTCCAAGGCCGATCTTGTGTCGCATGTCGTTGGCGAGTTCCCAGGCCTTCAAGGGGTGATGGGACGGTATTATGCGCTGAACGATGGCGAGCCCGAGGATGTCGCTTTGGCCATCGCCGAACACTACGGTCCCAAGGGACCAGCCGATGTTTGTCCGCGCTATCCGACGTCGATTGCCGTCGCATTGGCGGACAAGATCGATACGCTGGTCGGCTTTTTCTCCATCGGGGAAACGCCCACGGGATCCAAAGATCCATTCGCATTACGGCGCGCTGCACTTGGCGTCATTCGGTTGATCCTAGAAAACGACCTCTCGTTTGATCTGAACGATGTTCTCGACGAAGCTTCCCGCGCTTATGAAGCAAAGGTTGCCAAAGGGTTCGACACCAGCGCGTTGAAAGCATTCATTGAAGATCGCCTCCGCGTTTATCTCCGCGATCAAGGGTTCAGGCACGACACCGTTGCAGCCGTTTTTGCGTTGAGGTCGGAGAATAACTTGTTGCGTCTTCGATCACGCGCCGAGGCGCTCCGCGGCTTCTTGGCGACAGATGATGGAAAGAACCTCCTGATGGCGCACAAGCGCGCGAGTAACATCGTGCGAATCGAAGAGAAGAACGATGCGCAAGAATATCCAGGACCCGCGCGGACGGAAGTTCTTTCGGAAAAGGCTGAGCTAGACCTTGCTGTTCGCTTGCAAAAAACGGCTCAAGCCAGCAGCGATGCTGTTGAGCGCGCTGATTTCGAGCAAGCGATGAAGGAATTGTCCTCGCTGCGCGGTCCGCTCGATGATTTCTTTGAACAGGTGAAGGTTAATGTTGATGATGCCGAAATTCGCGCGAACCGGCTTCGTCTTCTGTCGCAGATTTGCGGCACCCTTAACCAGATTGCTGATTTCTCCCATATCGAGGGGTAACGCCGGCGTATGACTAAATGGGTTTATAGTTTTGGAGACGGTAGCGCGGAAGGTCGCGCTGAAATGCGCAGTCTTCTTGGTGGTAAAGGCGCAAATCTTGCCGAGATGAGCAATCTCGGCCTACCCGTGCCGCCGGGTTTCACGCTGTCTACAGCGGTTTGCACGGCGTACTACGACAACAACCGAGAGTATCCCGCTGACTTGTCGGATCAAGTCGAACAGGCGCTTTCCAAGGTCGAGGAAACCGTTGGCGCTAAATTCGGCGACACGGAGCGACCATTGTTAGTGTCGGTCCGGTCCGGAGCACGTGCTTCTATGCCCGGCATGATGGACACGGTGCTGAATCTCGGGCTCAACGACGATACCGTTATCGGGATCGCAAAAATCAGCGGCAACGAGCGCTTCGCATGGGACAGCTATCGGCGATTTATTCAGATGTACTCGGATGTGGTTCTCGGGGTCGAGCACCACAATTTCGAGGAGCTTCTTGATCAGTTAAAGGCCGAGAAAGGCGTTGAGGGCGATACCGAACTTGAGGCCGATGATTTGCAACGGCTCGTCGGCATGTACGGAGCATTGGTGGAGCGCGAACTCGGTGAGCCGTTCCCCCAAGATGTGCGAAAGCAGCTTTGGGGCGCAATGGGCGCGGTTTTCGGATCTTGGATGAACCAACGCGCGGTTACCTATCGACGTCTACACAACATACCTGCGGCTTGGGGTACGGCCGTAAACGTTCAAGCCATGGTGTTCGGCAACATGGGGGACTCCTCGGCAACCGGAGTCGCGTTTACCCGAAATCCCTCTACTGGAGACAAAGAGTTTTTCGGGGAGTTCTTGGTCAACGCACAAGGTGAAGATGTGGTTGCCGGGATTCGGACGCCGCAGCACCTAACCCGTGCGGCGCGTGACAATGACGGCTCCGAGACGCCCTCGATGGAAGAACTGATGCCCGAGGTTTTCGGACAGTTGGAGAACATTTACAGGTCCCTAGAGGCGCATTATCGCGACATGCAAGACATCGAGTTTACCGTCCAAGAGGGCAAGCTATGGATGTTGCAGACTCGAAGTGGCAAACGTACTGCGCGTGCGGCGCTGCGCATCGCAGTGAGCATGGTCGAGGAGGGCCTGATCAGCGAAGTGGAGGCGATCAAGCGAGTAGAGCCGGCGTCATTAGATCAATTGCTCCATCCGACATTGGACCCCGATGCGCCGAAAGATGTTCTTGTTCGGGGATTGCCGGCATCGCCGGGCGCGGCCTGCGGAACGGTGGTTTTTAGCGCGGATGAAGCCGAAACGTTGGCCAACGCCGGTGAAAAGGTTGTGTTGGTCCGCGAGGAGACAAGCCCTGAAGACATTCACGGCATGCACGCCGCACAAGGAATCCTGACGAGCCGGGGCGGCATGACGAGCCATGCAGCCGTCGTGGCTCGCGGTATGGGAACGCCATGCGTTTCGGGTGCTGGGTCGGTGCGGATTGATTACAAGAACGAGCGATTCACCGTAATGGATCGGGTCGTCAACAAAGGCGATACAGTCACGATCGATGGTGCAAAAGGCGAGGTCATGTTGGGCGAGGTCGCCATGATTCAGCCTGAACTTTCAGGCGACTTTGCTCGGTTGATGGGTTGGGCCGATAAAGTCCGCCGCTTGAAGGTTCGCGCGAACGCCGAAACCCCCAGCGATGCCCAAACCGCTCGAGAGTTCGGCGCCGAAGGGATCGGGCTTTGCCGAACGGAGCACATGTTTTTTGACGCCGATCGCATCGTGTCCGTACGAGAGATGATTCTCTCTGATGATGAAGCCGGTCGCCGGGCCGCCCTTGAGAAGCTTTTGCCCATGCAGCGGCAGGATTTCTCAGACCTTTTTCGCATCATGCATGGCTTGCCAGTGACGGTCCGATTGCTCGATCCGCCCTTGCACGAGTTCCTTCCTCACTCAGATTCAGAGATTGAAGAGGTTGCCGCTGCGGCTGGCGCGGATCCGGAGAAACTGCGGCGCCGTGCTGCTGCTTTGCGCGAGGTTAACCCGATGCTCGGACATCGTGGTTGTCGCCTTGGCGTATCGTATCCAGAGATCTACGAGATGCAGGCCCGCGCGATTTTCGAAGCTGCCTTGGATGCCGAGGCCGAGACCGGAGATGCAGTGGTGCCTGAGGTGATGGTCCCGCTGGTCGCGACCCATCGCGAGCTGGAGATCATCAAAGCCCGGATTGACGACGTTGCTGAAGCCGTACGGAAGGAGCGGGATCGTCCGCTTAACTACCTTGTCGGCACAATGATTGAGCTGCCCCGAGCTGCGTTGCGCGCGGGAGACATCGCGAAGAGCGCTGAGTTCTTTAGCTTCGGCACCAACGACCTGACTCAAACGGCGCTTGGAATCAGCCGTGACGATTCGGGCAATTTTCTCGACGACTACCGAATCAACGGGATTTTCGAAATCGATCCGTTTGTCTCGATCGATCAGGACGGCGTGGGCGAGTTGGTACGCATGGGTAGCGAACGAGGTCGCGAAACGCGGGCGGATCTCAAGCTGGGCATCTGCGGCGAGCATGGTGGCGACCCCGCGTCAGTCGACTTCTTCCACCGCGTCGGACTCGATTACGTTTCTGCCTCTCCTTATCGCGTTCCTATCGCGCGGCTCGCGGCAGCTCAGGCGGCGCTCGCCGAATGATCGCCGCCAACGGTCTTGGCCTGGATTTGAAGGATAAGTTTTTGGGCGTCCACGCCCTGGTCGCTCATCGGGATCAGCTGATAGCCTTGGATGAGTTTGATCATGCCCGGAGCGCCAACGGTCTCATTGCCTAGGCCAATCTCACCCGGAGCCAGATTATTCAGAACGGCCACGGCGCTTTCGATGCAGGGACCTTTCATGACGAGGCGGCCTTTATGTGCGACGGCTGCGAGGTTTCCGACGTCGATCGAGCCTCGGAAGGGCGGTAGCCCCTCCGCTTTGCCGTGAGCGGAGAGGCGCATGGCCGCAGAAAAAGCCTTCTTTGAATCTGGGAACACGGCAATTACGACTTCGCCGAGGCGACTCGCCACCGAACCGCCGTAATCCCTTGCGATCTCGGTTGTTTCTCGAAGCAAATCGCTCACCGCCTTGAACGTTTCAGCATCACCACCGCGCTGATAGCGAGCCGCGAGCCCGGCAAGGTCGGTTGTCAACACAGCCACGTTGTCGAGAAAGAAAGATTGTCCTGCGCCGGGAAGCTCTTTGCCGCCAATGTCCTGGTGTGCCTGCAACAGCAAAGCCCGCCGTGCCGAGTATCCGTGTTCAATCGCGGCGCTTGATTCCAGCACGATGCACCGGTCGACATCGTCGTGATTGACTAATTCGACCGTCCCCTTGGTCTCGCTGTTTGCCGAAACAGAGATTGTGCCGTGGGCTACGGAAAAGCTAACACTTCGAATGTTGGCGGCCAGCGTCGCGGTAGACCCGGTGTCGGTAACCTTTGCTTGAAGAGGGGCTTTGATTGATGGCCACTTGGTAGACCACCGGCTTTTTGCTTGAACTCTAAGTCGTGCGCCGACCGCAGGATGTGCACTAGGCGAATCGAAGGCGTAACGTTCGAGTTTGAACCCTCCGATTTCTTCGTTCGGTACGAATACGATCTCTACCTCGCGTGCGAGGCTGTTGCTCAGCTTGGCGGTGCATCGGCGGCACGTCATCGATTCGGGGATTTCCGACAAGTTCGATGTAATGACGGCAGTGTGGGCGCAACTCTGGCAGTTCACGCGCCACCGTTTGCTGAGAATGCCGGCTGTCGAAGCGGCAAGCAGGACCTCGGTAACTTCGTCCGGGTCGGCGTTCCACAAAGCGGCAAGGGTATTAGGGCGAATGAAGGCGGTATCCACACGCTGAGCTTGCGCCATCCACCGAACCAAGCGGGATACTTGCCCGCGACCGTATTCGGAACCATCTGCCAGCATGGCGCGGTCCGACAGCGTTGCCTGTGCCTGACGCGGTAATACGCGTGGCCTTGGTGTCGGGTGGTCGATGCTCCCCTTGGCCCACAGAGCTAAGCTCTGGCCGGCTTCGTTGATCCTGCGGTCGAGTTGGTGGCACCCGAATAGGACGAGCATGATTGCCGCAAAGGTGCTGCGCGGCTGGACGGCAAAATCGTGGCGAACGACGCTTTGGCCGTTCTGCGCTTCTATGGTTAGCGTCCACGAAAAGCTGGTCAGTAATCCACGCGATACCTGTCGCGTGGTCTTAAGCCATCTTCCTGAGATCCACTGAGCGGGGGGTTCCCGCCACTGAGTCATTAGGATTCGGGAACCTAGGCTACCCGTCGCGCGCGCGTTGACGTCCCTATCCGCGGAAGACTCGCTATATTGTGCTGGGGGTAGCCCAATGATCTCGGCCAGTCGCCCGACATCGCTCAGTGCAAGCCACAGGAGCTCCGGCTTCGCCGGGATCTTCCATTCATATCTACGTCGAAACGAGTTGTGCAGTGTCTGGCCCCGTAGAACTTAGCTGTACCCCGCCCTCCTTCGCGGACCCACGATGGGTATATAGGGTACTCGTCGCTTAGCTGGGGGGATGCAGGGGGCTAATATAGCCTGTGGAAAAGTCCACGGCCCAGTGATCAGTCGGCAGGTTTGATCGGCGCTTTGACGCACTCGACGATTGACAAGTCGGCAGCCGACAAAGTCTGCTTTTTTTCCGTTGCATCGATGCGAACGTGCGCCAGCGCAAAGGAATCGGCGCTTGTTAGGATCTCGCCGACTTCGGTCGCTCCTGCCAGGATTGCGGTGCCCGCGGCGGGCGGCTCGTCCTCAAATCGTAGACGATAGAGGGCCTTCTTCACCTTGCCCCGATTATGCGTCCGGGCCGTCAGTTCTTGGCCGACGTAGCACCCCTTGTCGTAACTGACAGCCCCGAGTGCGTCGAAGCCATACTCGAGGGGGAAGGCCTTTTCGACGGGAATGTCACGGCTTCCGTCTGGCACGCCAGCGGCTACACGCAGGGCTTCGTAGTGTTCGAACTCCACAAAACGGCCCCCCAACGCCTCGATTTCCGCCTGAGGGTCAGCCTCGCTGTAGAGCCGGTAGCCGAGTGTCGCGCTTCGCGGGTCGTGGACGACGGTCCCTGGCAATTTGGTGCTGAAACCTTCGACAACGCCGCCAAAAATGCCGACAACGCGAAGCGCGTCCGTAACATCGTCCAAATCCACGGCTGCCCGAAGCCGATACATTGTTAAACGTCGCAGTAGGTCTTGAACGCGGTCGGCTCCCAGGTCGAGTACAAGCGAATCGTCGATCTGAACAATCAGGAAGTCATGAAGAAACTTGCCCTGAGGGGTCAAAAGAGCAGCATAGATCGGCGTGGTTGGGTCGACCTTGTCAACATCATTGGTAACCAGACCCTGCAGAAAGGATCGGGCTGCCGCGCCGCCGACGCGAAGAAAGCCCCGGGCCGGTAGGCGAGAAGCAAGAATTGGAGGTTGGGAGGTCCCGTCCATTTCGATGACCTAGTGCGCCGAACTGTCCTTGGCAAGACCTAAAGGTGGGACGTATAAGCATCGCATGACGCTCAGCCCACGCGTTGCGCTGCACTCTTTGCTGTTCACGGCAATTCTAACTCTTGCCGGCTGTAGCGCGTTGTTTTCGGTGGAAACGCCGGACGTCTTGGATTTCGCGACCCTCGTCCGTGCTGATTCTCCCAATCAGTTTATTGTGTGCCCGACGGGTAAGTGCCCTGGCGTAGACCCGGACCGAATGAGCCCGGTCTTCGATGTCGCTGAAAGTGACCTCCGCAAAGCCTGGGATGCCGTGACGTCAACGGCGCCTCGCACCGATCGCCTAGCGACCTTTCTTGATGGAGGTCAGGTCGTCGATGTTCAACGTAGCGCCGTGTTCAAGTTTCCCGACCTCGTTACCACCGAGTTCTTTGCGATCGGCGAACGGCGTTCGACTCTCGCCATTTATAGCCGAGCAGTCTACGGACTGTCAGATTTCGGTATGAACGAGAAGCGTATAACCCGCTGGTTGCACGGCCTCGAAAGTGCCTTGGAAGATCGGGTGGGTCGTTGAAAATCTTATTTGTGACCTCCAATCGAGTGGGTGATGCGATCTTGTCGACCGGCTTGTTGGCTCATCTCATTCAGAAATATCCGACCGCGCGTGTAACCGTCGCCTGTGGTCCGGCGGCGGCATCGCTGTTTCAAGGCTGTACGTCGGTTGAACGAGTCATTGCCTTGAAAAAACAACGATATGCCGGTCATTGGGCACGTTTATGGGCGCAAACGGTATCGACCTTCTGGAGCATCATCGTTGATTTGCGAGGTTCCGCATTGGCGTGGATGCTGCCGCATGTGAGCCATTTCATCTACCGACCGAATGACAAGCCAATCCACCGTGTCGAATCCCTTCGCCACACGATGCGGTTGGATGCAGTGCCCGCACCACAAGTTTGGCTGAAAGAAGAACACGCTCTTCGCGCGAAAGAGATCATCCCAGAAGGGCCGGTCGTCGCGCTTGGCCCCACAGCCAATTGGGGGGGTAAGCAGTGGCCCCCCGAGTCGTTTCTTGAGCTTGCTTTGCGGTTAGGGAGCCCAGGTGGCCCGTTGGCCGGTGCTCGCGTTGCGGTGTTCGGTGCGGATGGCGAGCGGTCCATGGTTGACGCACTTCTAGCCGGGATTCCCCTCGACCGAACCATTGATCTCATCGGGAAGACCGATCTCCCGATGGCGGCGGCATGTCTCCGTCGGTGCCGCTTGTTCGTCGGCAATGACTCGGGGCTGATGCATCTGGCCGCCGCGGCTGGTGTACCAACGTTGGGACTTTTCGGGCCTAGTCCGGAGCAACATTATCGACCTTGGGGAAGCCATACGGCGTTCGTGCGGACGCCCGAGTCGTTTGAGCAAATCGTGAATGTAGTGAACTACGACTACCGAAGCCACGAAAGCCGGATGACGTCTTTGTCCGTCGACACCGTTTTTGCGGCCGCACAAGAGTTGCTGGCTAGGACGAAGGAGAATATGGCGTGAGCCGTCGCCTTTCCGCCCTTGTTGTGGCGCGCAACGAAGAAGATCGCCTTGAGGGCTGCCTCAAGTGCCTAGACTTCGCTGACGAGCGTGTTGTCGTTCTCGACCGGTGCACCGACGGGTCGGCGGCCATTGCCTACAAGTTGGCGGATGTCGTGATTGAAGGCGCCTGGCCGATCGAAGGTGATCGTCGCAACGCTGGTTTAGATGCTTGTTCGGGCGATTGGATTCTCGAGATTGATGCCGACGAGTCGGTTTCCGTCGAGCTTGGTCGCGAAATCCGCACGAAAATTGAGCCGGCCAGTTCGGGCTATTTTCTAATCCCCTTTCTGAACTACATAGGCGACCGATGCGTCCGCCATGGATGGGGCGCCTCGTGGGGGGTCTCGGCAGCACCGCGACTGTCGTTCAGAGGAGCCAAACGATGGGGTCGGCAGCGCATCCATCCCACTCTAGAGCTGCACGGGCCTAAGGGACTGCTTTCCAACCCAATCAAGCACCAAGTGGACCGCGATATCTCCGACATGATACGCCGTCTCGACAGTTATACGACGGCGCGCGCGGCCGATCTGCGCGAGAGCGGCAATGTCGGGTCGTTTGCCAACAACCTGCGCCGATTCTTTTCGCGGTTCTTCAAATGCTATGTCGGACGTAAGGGCTACAAGGAAGGTAGCTACGGTTTCTTGATTGCGCTCTTCGCTGGGCTTTTCCCGTTGATCTCACACCTAAAAGCTCGCCTGGAATCCGAATAGTGGTATCCCTCATGCAGGTGATGGCCGGGGCGCCGGTCGGGGGTGCGGAAGCGTTTTTCGAACGCCTCGCGGTGGCACTACAGGCACGATCGATCCCCCAAACCATCGTCGTGAGGGGGCACCAGGACCGCCTACAGCGTTTGCAACGTGCCGGGGTCGCGCCGGAGGTCTTGAGATTTGGCGGCTTCTTCGATGTAACGACACGCGCGAAACTAGGGTCCTTGATTGATCGCACCCGACCACAGGTTGTGCTGACTTGGATGAATCGGGCGACGGCAATGTGCCCAACGCCCTCGCCCGCGCGACGTTTCGTGTTTGTTGCTCGCCTTGGCGGTTACTACAATCTGAAATATTACCGGCGTTGCGATCACCTCATTGCCAATACGCTCGGTATTCGCCGCTACCTTATGGATCAGGGCTGGGACCCGGAACGCGTTCACTACCTCCCCAACTTCGTTGACGTGGATGGCGAAGACGCTCCAAGAAGCTCGAGCAATTCGCGCAATGGACGGCGCATCTTTGCCGCAGGTCGTTTGCATGAAAACAAGGGCTTCGACGTCCTGATCCGTGCACTCTCCCTGATCGACGACGCCCACCTCCATATTGCGGGCTCAGGACCGCTCGAACGCACGCTTAAGGACCTTGCTGACGAGGTTGGCGTGACCGACCGAATCACGTGGCTTGGCTGGCTGGATAACCTGGCGGATCAATATCGGCAGGCAGATATCTTCGTTTGTCCGTCGCGCCACGAACCGCTGGGGAATGTAGTTATCGAGGCTTGGGCCGCCGTGTGTCCGGTGATCGCCGCCGCTGCCGACGGTCCGAAAGAGTTGATTGAAGATGGTAAGGACGGTCTTTTGGTGGAGATAGAAGATTACGTTGGGCTCGCCGCTGCGATTAACAAGGTGCTGGACCAACCCACTCTCGGGCGCTCGATGGCAGAGGCCGGACACGCCCGCTATCTCAAGTCGTACTCCAAAGATATCGTGATCGAGGAATACGTGAACTTCTTCAAGAGTGTCGCACCCTAATGTGTGGGATCGCCGGACTGCTGACGACCGACGGCAAAGAAGCGTCAAAAGACGCGTTGGCGGCCATGAGCGAAGCGCTCATCCATCGAGGCCTAGATGGCGACGGGATTTACCATGCCGACGGCGTCGGCTTGGTCCACAGACGGCTGGCGATTATCGATCTGGAGACAGGAGCGCAGCCACTTCAGGACGCGGACGGCGCGGTCCTTGTGGCAAATGCCGAGATCTACAACCATGTCGAACTCCGCACTGAGCTTGGCGGTGTAGCATTCAAGACCGGATCGGACTGTGAACCGATCCTTCCGCTTTACCGCCTGCATGGTCCGGAGTTCGTGTCGCGTCTTCGCGGTATGTATGCGATCGCGCTCTTCGATCCGGCCAACGGCGAGCTTGTTCTTTCGCGTGACCCTTTCGGGATCAAGCCACTGTACTACGCCGAAACAGACGGTTTCTTTGTCTTCGCCTCGGAACCATCTGCGATACTGGCGTCGGGCCTTTTGGTGGCGAGTGAAGATGCCACGCTCCGAGATGAGCTGATGCAGCTTCAGTTCACGACAGGGCGTTCAACCTTGTTTCAGGGAATTCAGCGCGTCCTTCCCGGTGAAACGATCGTCGTCCGACAGGGCCGCGTGATCGCACGACATCGCCGAGAGGCGTTGCCCGCTGGCGCACCAAGCGTGTTCGAAGAGCAACGTGCGCTGGACCTTATCGATGCGACGCTCACCGATTCAGTGTCCGTACACCAACGCGCCGACGTACCCTACGGCATGTTTCTGTCCGGCGGGATCGATAGTGCTGCGCTGCTCTCGGTCATGGCGGAGCTTAGTCAAGAGCCCGTGACGGCCTATACGGTTGGGTTTCAGGGCGATGTCGGGGACGAACGGGAGCTTGCGGGGCGTTTGGCGCGCGAGGCGGGTGCCCGCCACGTTCCGATCGAGGTCAGCTCGGCAGATTTTCTTCGATCTCTTCCGCGTGCGGTTGCCGCCATGGACGATCCCGCCGCGGACTATGCAATCCTCCCCACGTTTCTATTGGCGGAAGCCGCGGCCAAAGACGTGAAAGTCGTGCTGACCGGCGAGGGGGGCGACGAATTATTGGCGGGCTATGGTCGGTATCGGAGTGCATTGCGACCATTCTGGCTTGGCGGCCGGGAAATGCGCACCCGCGGTGTCTTTCACGGGTTGGGGGTACTGAAGGCGAGTAGCGATGGGTGGCGCGACGGACTCGTCGCTGCCCAAAGTTTGGCTGCCAAGGGCGCGCGAACCCGACTCCAAACAGCACAAGCCGTCGACTGCGAAGATTGGCTCCCCCACGATCTCCTCACAAAAGTGGATCGATGTTTAATGGCTCATGGGTTGGAGGGTCGCACGCCCTTCCTTGACCCACTTGTGGCGGCCGCCGTCTTTCGATTCGACGATGGACTCAAGGTGAAACGAGGTTTCGGCAAGTACGTCTTTCGAAAATGGCTCGAACGCCGTAATCCGGCAGCTGAGCCCTTTTCAAAAAAGCGAGGCTTTACGGTGCCCGTCGCGGGTTGGATTCGTGACCATGGCGCCCGTCTGGGTCGGCTCGTCGCAGCTCAGCCTGGTATTCAGTCGGCCTGTATTGAAGGTCGGGTGCAGGGACTATTCACCACCGAAAAGAAAAGAGCGGGGCAGGCATCGTGGGTTTTGCTCTTCTATGCACTATGGCACCAGGTCCATATACGCGGAATTTCTCCGGAAGGGGACGTATTTGAAGTGCTTGATGCGCGTTGATCGGCGGATCGGAGCGCAGCGATAATGTCGGTTTTTGTTTTGGTCCATGGCGCGTGGCATGGTGGCTGGTGTTGGCGGGATGTCGCTCGCCGATTGTCCGCGGCTGGCCACGACGTGTTCACGCCGACTCTGACCGGCCTTGGCGAGCGAGCGCATCTTGCCCAATGGCCTATCGAACTTGAGACGCATGTGACGGACATCGAAAACGTCATCGTGTTCGAAGAACTGCAGGACGTTCGACTCGTGGGTCATTCGTACGGCGGAATTGTGGTCTCTGGTGTCGCCGAACGCCTTGCCTCACGGATTGGTCATCTGGTTTACCTCGATGCCATTGTACCTACCCACGGGAAGCGCCACATCGACATGGTGCCGCCGCGTCCAGGCGGCTCGTTCGAGCAACTGAAGAATGCCAGTGCGGAATTAGATGCGTTGCCGGTTGGATCGATGGAGTTTCTTGGTGTGACCGATCCTGAAAAGGTAGCGTGGCTTGAGCGTCATCTGGTACCCCATCCGATGGGGACGCTTCTGGCGCCTTCTGTGCTGCCGGATGACAAGGCTGCGACTTTGCCGCGCACATTCATTTACTGCACAGAGCGGCAGGGAAAGTCGTTCTCCCCATTTGCGTCAGCTGCGAAAGACGATCCGTCCTGGTCGTACCGGGAACTCGCAACAGCGCATGATGCTATGGTGACTGCACCCGACACGCTGACCGAATTATTACTTGAGGTAGCTTAGGATGCTCTTTGATCTCATGATCAAATCCGGAACGCTGGTCTCCCATATGGGGATCGGGGTCGCAGACATTGGCATGAGGGATGGCAGAATCGTCGCGATCGGCGACCTTGACGCCAACCGCTCGGCTAACGTCGTCGATGCGTCCGGCCTGCACGTTTTACCTGGTTTGATCGACACCCAAGTGCACTTCCGGGAGCCTGGAATGGAGCAGGCTGAAGATCTTGAGAGTGGGACGCGAGGCGCAGTTTTGGGGGGCATCACGGGCTTGTTCGAAATGCCCAATACGAAGCCGCTAACTACGACGCCCGACGCCATAGCCGACAAACTGAAGCGCGCCGAGAACAGAGCATGGTGCGACCATGCATTTTATCTCGGTGCTACCGCCGAAAACGCGGACGACTTGGTTGAGTGGGAGCGGACGCCAGGCTGCTGCGGGATCAAGGTCTTTATGGGCGCCTCGACCGGTGACCTCCTGGTGCCGGACGATGAAACGCTTGCTCGCGTGTTGGCGAGCGGAAGCCGCCGGGTGGCGATCCACAGCGAAGATAACGAGCGACTCGATGCGCGAAAGGAGCACCGTGGTGACGATGTCGCCAACCATCCGGTGTGGCGGGATGTCGAAACCGCGTTGAAGTCGACGCGCCGTTTGCTGGCGATCGCCGAAAAAGCAAAACGCAAAGTTCATGTGCTTCACGTGACGACGGCAGAAGAGATCGAACTTCTCGCCGCTCACAAGGATCTAGTGACCGTCGAAGTCACGCCGCAGCACCTAAGCTTGAGTGCACCGGACTGTTACGAAACACTTGGCTCGCGCGCTCAAATGAATCCGCCGATTCGTGAAACGCGGCATCAAGAGGCGTTATGGGCGGGGCTTCGGCAAGGCGTCGTTGATGTGATCGGTTCCGATCATGCGCCACATTCCCTTGAGGCTAAAGCAAAACCCTACCCAAACAGCCCTTCGGGCATGACAGGCGTGCAAACCACTGTGCCCCTGATGCTCGATCATGTCGCTGCCGGTCGGTTGTCCCTGAGTCATTTGGTCGACCTCCTGGCGGCGAGCCCGGCCCGCATTTTTGGGCTGATCGGCAAAGGACGCGTGGCGCTCGGATACGACGCCGATCTCACCGTGATCGATCTCGGTGCAAAGCGCGAGATCACGCGCGACTGGATCGCGTCAAAGGCCGGTTGGAGCCCCTTTGAGGGGCGTAAGGTGACGGGATGGCCGGTCATGACGGTGATTCGCGGTCAGATCGTCATGCGGGAGAACGAGCTTGGCGCCACACCGATAGGACGTCCTCTCCGTTTCCTTGATATTGATGCGGCCTAGTCGTTAGGGTCCGTCCGCCGATCCGACGTTCAAAAACAAGTAGCCAGTAGGAGATTTCGATGTCGACACCGTTCAGGGCCATCCTTGCGACCGAGGAAGACGGTAAAGCCGTTGCACGGATGACCGAAATAACCGTGGGCGATCTACCGGCCGAAGGTGTGCTGATCGATGTGGCCTATTCGGGTCTCAATTACAAAGATGGCTTGGCATTGAACGGCAATCTAGGAAAGGTCATGCGGACATTGCCGATGGTCCCGGGAATCGACCTCTCCGGTACCGTGCGCGAGTCGTCGGATCCTCGGTTTGCGCAGGGCGACGAGGTCATTGTAACCGGTTGGGGGCTGAGCGAGACCGAATGGGGCGGCTACAGCCAGCAGGCGCGCGTTAAGGCGGACTTCTTGGTCAAGTTGCCGTCTGGGCTCGACCTGAAAAGGGCGATGGCGATCGGGACTGCTGGCTTTACGGCAATGCTCTGTGTCATGGCGCTTGAAGATCATGGAGTGGCGAAAGACAAGCCGGTACTGGTCACCGGCGCGGCCGGTGGTGTCGGCAGCGTGGCGACTGCAGTCTTGGCGGCGAATGGGTACCAGGTAGCCGCCTCCACCGGACGGGCCGAAACACATGGTTATCTTAAGGACCTCGGTGCTGCCGAGATTCTAGATCGGGCAGAGTTAGCCGAAGCCGGTCGCCCAATCGACAAAGAGCGTTGGAGCGGTGTCGTTGACACGGTAGGTAGTCAAACGCTTGCGACCGCAATCGCGCAGACGGCGCGGCATGGGTCGGTCGCTGCTTGTGGCTTGGCGGGTGGGAATGATCTGCCGACAACGGTCTTGCCGTTTATTTTGCGTGGCGTGAACCTGTTGGGAATCGATTCGGTGTATTGCCCTGCAGAACGGCGTGGCCGCGCTTGGACGCGCTTAGCCGCAGAACTTCCGCAGGACAAGTTGGATGCGATGACCGACGTGATCCCCTTCGACGCGTTGGTGGCGCGCTCGAAACTTATTCTAAAGGGGCAAGTCCGCGGCCGCACGGTCGTCGACCTTGGGGCTTAACTAGACCTTCCTCGCGCCACGAAATCGGCGTTCTTCAAAGTTCGTTTGCCGTATCGGAACGGCGATCCATCGGTTTTCGTCAACGATCCACCGGCAGCGACGATGATTGCATGGCCGGCTGCGGTGTCCCATTCCATCGTCGGTCCAAAGCGCGGGTAGAGATCGGCCTCGCCTGCAGCAATAAGGCCGAGTTTGAGCGAGCTCCCCATTTGCCGAATGTCGGTGACATTGGCCTGCTGGAGGAATTCTTGCGTTCGTTCGTCGAGGTGTGAGCGACTGGCGAGGGCAACGATTCCCCCCGGTGTCGCTGCGCGAGTCATGATGGGTTTTGGCGCGGCCTGACCGAGTTGTTGAAAAGCCTTCCCTGGTCCGGATGAAAAGAACATCCGGTCTTGGGCGGGGGCGTAGATCATGCCGAGTGTGGGTTCTCGTCTTTCGATGAGCCCGATATTGACGGTGAATTCGCCGTTGCCGGCGATGAATTCCTTGGTGCCGTCGAGGGGGTCGACCAGCCAGAAAGGCGCGTCCGGCGCCTTTAGGACGTGAGCGCCTTCTTCTGACACGACTGGGATATCAGGGGTCAGGTCGTTGAGGGCCGCCACAATCAAGTCGTTTGCCGTCGTGTCGGCGATGGTGACGGGAGAATGATCGGCTTTACGGTCGACGCTCGGCGCGGATTGGGCGATGACCATGATGGCATCGCCCGCGCGTCGTGCGATGTTGCATAGATCTTTGATGGTTTGGTCGGGAAATTCGGGCACCACGGCGCGCGAATTTAGCACAAGCCATTGGTTTTCAAAGAAAAATCTCTTCCTGCAGAGTCCCTTGACTCAAAAGATCACAGGCATAAAATAGAACAAAATAAGAACATAGTAAGAACAAAAGTATTTAGGGTCCGAGTTGGGAGGATCCCATGGGTCAGTGTCTCGTTTTTCCGGCGAACCAGGAGCAGGCCTCAGACCGCGCCGCTGTGTTGAGGACGTTGCGATCTGAAATTGGAGCTGCTGAAGCACTCCGTAGCGTGCGACACGGTATGGCGCCGCTAGGCTTCGGTGATTCTATTTTGGATTCGGCATTGCCTTGGGGCGGTCTACCTCAGGCGGCTCTGCACGAGATAAACGGGACGGCAGCGGCAATGGGCTTTACGGCTGCTTTGGCTAGTCGTCTTGCCGGCCCGAAGCCGATCTTGTGGTGCCGTTCCTCAAGAAATGAAACCGGCAGTGTATATGGGCCAGGGCTCATTCCCTTTGGCCTAGATCCCGAGCAAATCGTTTTTATCGAAGCCAAAAAGAAACAAGACTTGCTCTGGGCAATGGAAGAAGGGCTGCGCAGCGGACAGCCAGCTCTTGTGATCGGTGAGATTGATGCGGTCAGTCTTGTCGCGAGTCGACGCTTGCAACTGGCGGCAGAGGCAGGGGGTGTCACAGCCTTTCTGCTCAACACAGTTGTCACAAAGCGTATTTGCGAAAAAGCATCGACAAAGTCGGCGACGACGGTGGCATTGACCCGCTGGGTCGTGTCCTCAGAAGCGAAAGACGAATCTCAGAGAAATGATGCGCGCCGGTCGCAATGGCGGGTGACGCTTGCGCACTGTCGGGGAGGTATCCCGCAGTCTTGGTTGGTGGAGTGGAATCATGAAGGATCAGATGCGGGTGGAAAAGCAACGCAGGGTTATTTCTCTGTGGTTGCCGAATTTCTCGATCGACAGAGCGAACATCGTCCAAGGCTCCAAGAAGCTTCCTGAAAACGTTCCTCAAGTTACGATTGTCAAAGAGCAAAGCGCTCTTCGTGTCGCCGCGGCCGACCCACTAGCGCAAGCCTCCGGTATTTTTCCGGGAATGCCGCTAACCGATGCGCGCGCATTAGAGCCGGCTCTTCAGATTCACGAGGCAGACCATGCCGCGGACTTAGCCTATCTGGTGCGTCTTGCGGGTTGGTGCAGTCACTACAGTCCTTGGACGGCACCGGACGTTACGGGAGAGGTCGGCGAAAATGGTTTCGGTATCTGGCTCGATAGCACCGGTTGCGATCACTTGTTTGGTGGCGAAGAGGCATTGCTGAGCAGTGTTGTGACCCGCATGAATGATTTCGGTTTTAGGGCACTTGCCGCCGTCGCCGATACACCGGGTGCGGCGTGGGCCGCCGTGCATTACGGTTTGAGCCAAGGCGAAACAGTGCTGGTTACCAAGTCTGGAAAGGTGCGCGATGTCCTAAGGCGCTTGCCGGCTGCGGCACTTCGCTTTTCGCCGGAAGTCTGTTCAGGACTTGATCGTCTTGGGCTGCGTCATGCAGGAGATTTGTTTGATCTGCCGCGGGGGCCTTTGGTGGCGCGGTTCGGCGATATTTTGATTCGCCGGGTCGATCAGGCTTTGGGTCGGAAGTCGGAGCCAATTTCTCCTCAAAATCCCATTTCCCGGTATCGGGCGCGCATGTCGTTCGCCGAGCCGATCGGCAAAGGCGAAGATGTGGCAGAGGCATGCCGCCAGTTGCTCAAAACTCTGTGCCAGCAGTTGGATCAGGCCGGCCAGGGCGTGCGGCAACTCGAAGCGGTGTGTTATCGGGTTGATGGATCGCTTGCACGTATTGCCATCGGCACAAGCAGAGCAACACGGAATGCACCGCATCTCTTACGGCTACTCAGCGAGCATTTCGACTCGATCGATGCGGGGTTCGGTATCGAAACGATCGTTCTGGGTGCTCTAAGAACGGACCAACTTGTTGCCGATCAACTCAGCCTCTCAGAGGCACCTCGGCGCGTATTTCGGCGTTCTCAGGCTGCAACGGAAAGCATGGCTGCGCTGGTCGATCGCGTAACCAATCGCGTGGGCCACAACAGCGTGCATCGCTTAGCGCCCAAAAGCAGTTATGTACCGGAGCGGGCGATGCAGCGTTTGCCTTACACCGAGCCGCCAGCCAATAAGCAAAGCGATTCGTTGGAGCGCTGGTTTGCCAATCGCCCGCGTCCATTATCGCTATTCGACATGCCGCAACCGATCGAGGTGGTTGCACCTATTCCAGACGATCCGCCGGTTTTGTTTCGGTGGCGTCGTGTGGTGCACCGGGTTGTTGTCTCTGGCGGTCCCGAACGAATCGGCCCGGAATGGTGGGATGCTGGCGGCTCCGGACGCAAAGAAGATCCGTTGCCGCGAGATTATTACCAAGTCGAAGATGCCGACGGCGATCGATTCTGGCTTTACCGCAGCGGCCTTTATCAGACGGGTGACGCATCTGCGCCCACGCCGAGATGGTATCTGCACGGTCTTTTTTCTTAGGAGGATGGAATGGCGAACTTAACGATTAGAAACATTGATGATGACGTGGTGTTCGCACTCAAGAAACGTGCACGCCGAAACCATCGATCTTTAGAGGCTGAATTGCGCGACATTCTGACGGTAATGTCGCGCAAGCCGCAGATGAAGTTTCTTGCCGAGCGGGTCGCGTCGATGACACCCCGGCAGCCGCGCCCGTCTGAACAACAATCAAGAGACTCCCGAGCATCCCTATGAATGCGGTGGTGGACTCAAGTGTTGTGGTCAAGTGGTTCGTGCGGGAACGCGGACACGACCAAGCCTTGGCCCTGCTTGATCGCCAAGACGAATTGTTCGCACCGGATGTCATTGTGCCGGAGATCATCGATGCGGTCTGGGCCCGTATCGTTGCAGGTGAAATCGGCAACGACCAAGGAAGCGCCATTGTAACAGCCATAACGTCGGGCGTACCCACACTTGTGCCGGTTTCTGACTTGGCCGATGACGCGTTTCGGGTTGCTCTAAAAATGGACCGATCGGCACATTTGGCGACCTATATCGTGTGTGCTCAATCGCTCGATGCCGGTTTCGTGACTGCCGATGAAAATGCGGCTCTCATGGCGAGAGAAAGTCTAGGGGAAGATCGGGTTACCTTGCTTTCAGGATCGGTTCCGTGAGCTATGCCGAACTGCAGGTAACGAGCAACTTTAGCTTCTTACGCGGCGCATCCCATGCCGAAGAGTTGGTCGGTCAGGCGGTTGCGCTAGGACTATCGGCGCTCGCCGTGACAGACCGGAACTCCGTTGCTGGTGTTGTCCGCGCCCATCGCGCGGCAAAAGACGCCGGCCTTCAACTGGTTGTTGGCGCGCGGCTCGATTTTCAAGACGAAACCAGCATTCTTTGTTACCCGACAACACGGGCGGCATATGGCCGGCTGACTCGCCTTCTGACGCTCGGCAAGCGGCGGGCGCCAAAAGGAGAGTGCTGGATCACCCAAGAAGATTTCTTTGCCTATGCCGAAGGCATGTTGGCGGTTGTTTTGCCGTTTGCCCATCTAGACGACCCCCACGCGCCGTTGGCGGAGGCCTCGCTTGCCTTGGATGCGCCTTTTGCGCAGCACCTATTGCGGATCAAAGAGAATCTGCCGGGAAGAACCTATTTAGCCGCCAGTTTTCTTTACCGCGGCGACGACAAAGTTCGCCTGCGTCTGCTGGCATCGCTCGCTCGGTCGTGCGGCACGCCGTTAGTGGCGACGAACGATGTTTACTATCACGAACCCGCCCGGCGCCCTCTCCAAGACGTTCTGACCTGCATTCGCGAGCATTGTTCCATCGATGAGGCCGGTTATCGGCTCTTCGGAAATGCCGAGCGTCATGTCAAGTCTCCTCAAGAAATGCTGCGGTTGTTCGGTGATTGCCCCGAAGCGGTCTATCGAACGCAGGAAATAGTGCAGCTATGCACCTTTAGCCTCGACGAACTGCGCTACGAATACCCGACGGAAACAGTGCCCGGCGGAGGGTCGCCACAAGCTGAATTGGTGCGGCTGACGTGGCTTGGGGCAAAGCGAAGCTATGCCGACGAGATTCCTGAGAAGATCCGGAGCGCTCTTCAACATGAACTCGACCTAATCGATGAACTTGGCTTCGCGCCGTATTTCTTGACCGTTTACGACATCGTTCGGTTCGCGAATAGTCGAAAAATCCTATGTCAGGGACGCGGGTCGGCCGCCAACTCGATTGTTTGCTACTGCCTTGGCATTACCGGCGTAGATCCCGAGAAAGTCGCGTTGTTGTTCGAACGGTTCATTTCTGCCGAACGAAACGAACCCCCCGATATCGATGTCGATTTCGAACACGAACGCCGTGAAGAGGTCATCCAATACATCTACCAAAAATACGGACGTCACCGGGCGGGTATGACCGCCACCTACATCAGCTACCGCTGGCGTAGCGCCATTCGCGAGGTCACAAAGGCTTTGGGCTTGTCCGAAGATGTCGGCGGCGCTTTGGCCGGATACACCTGGGGTTCGGGCAAGTCAGGGGTCAACGATGACCAGGTGAGGGAGCTTGGACTTGATCCCGATGATCGCCGATTGCACCAAGCCCTAATTTTGGCGCGCACCCTTATTGGGTTTCCGCGCCACTTGTCCCAGCATCCCGGCGGTTTCGTCATCACGCGCGGGCCCCTGTCGGAGGTCGTGCCTATTGCCAATGCGGCAATGGATGATCGCACGATGATCGAATGGGATAAGGACGATATCGATGCCCTGGGTATCTTGAAAATCGATGTCCTGGGGCTCGGCATGCTGACCTGTATCCGCAAGTCGCTCGACCTTTTATCGGCCCATTACGGGGTCGATCACACGATCCGGTCCGTACCTACGGAAGATCCCGTCGTTTACGACATGCTGTGTAAAGGCGACACGATTGGCGTCTTCCAGATCGAAAGTCGTGCGCAAATGACCATGCTGCCGCGACTTCGTCCTCGATCGTATTACGATCTCGTGGTCGAAGTGGCGATCGTCCGGCCCGGGCCCATCCAGGGAGATATGGTCCATCCTTATCTGCGACGGCGTAACGGTGAGGAAAAAATTACTTATCCCTCAGAAGAGTTGCGCGAGGTACTGCACAAGACGTTCGGGGTGCCGTTGTTCCAAGAACAAGCGATGCAGATTGCCATCGTTGGCGCCAAGTTTACGCCTAGCGAGGCGGACGGCCTACGCCGCGCGATGGCAACATTTCGCCATGCCGGCACGATCCACAATTACAAAATGCGATTTATCGATGGCATGGTCGGGCAGGGCTACGAACGTGAATTCGCCGAACGTTGCTTCCAACAAATCGAAGGATTTGGCGAGTATGGGTTTCCCGAGTCGCATGCCGCATCGTTTGCCCTGCTTGTCTACGTGTCGTCTTGGCTCAAGTGCTACTACCCGGCTGTATTCGCTTGTGGCCTCCTGAATAGCCAGCCGATGGGCTTTTACGCCCCGGCGCAAATCATCAGAGATGCGCGCGACCATGGGGCGACGGTTCTGCCAGTTGATATCAACCATAGCGAATGGAACTGCACGTTAGAGCCGATAGAAGACGATCAACGAGCGCTTCGATTGGGTTTCCGGCAGATCAAAGGGTTCCGAGAGGAGAGCGCCGAAAAGATCTGTCAGGCACGTGAAACCCACGCGTTTCACGATGTCTACGATCTTTGGCGACGAACTGGCCTACGGGTCGACGCCGTTGAGAAACTAGCGGATGCCGATTCCTTTGGCTCTATAGGCGTAAAGCGTCGCCAGGCTCTATGGGCGGTGAAGGGTCTGCACGACTCATACCTGCCGCTTTTTGCGGCTGCGGAACAGGCGCTGAGCGATACCGCACTAAAGCAGGGCAAGAACGTTCGACCGGTTGAGTTAATGAAGGAACCTGAGATCGCTCTTACCGACATGACGATCGGCGAGGAGGTTATATGCGACTACTCCACCCTTCGGCTTACGCTTAAGGCTCATCCGGTAGCGCTGCTGCGGGGCAGCTTCCGGAAGAACTACATACAAGCTGCAGATTTGCTCAAACATAAGACGGGGGATTGGGTCGATGTGGTCGGGTTGGCAATTTGTCGTCAGCGACCCGGCACGGCGAGTGGGGTGATCTTCATGACCCTCGAAGATGAAACCGGCGTTGCCAATATTGTTGTATGGCCAAAGATGTTTGAGCGGTTCCGAAAACAGGTGCTGCGTTCGCGGCTCCTTGGCGTAAGCGGACGGGTAGAGCGAGAAGGGTTGGTGGTTCATGTCATCGCATCAGATGTCGTGGACCTTTCCTCATCGCTGATTTCCTTGGCGGACCACCGATTGCCTCCCTATGAGCGCCGCAGTGTCGAAGAGGGCCTCCCCGAGGCGCTAGAGCGCGCTGCGCCGGCACAACCCTGGGGAACGGCAAACTGTGATTCGGTCAATCTAGAGGGGGTCTACGAGCGGGCCGATGAGATTCGTTACGGCCAAGCCGGCCGAAACCTTACCCCTCAGAAACTAATCCAGTCACGAGACTTTCACTAGCTAGTCGTCGTAAGGCACCGGCGTGAGATAGCGCGCATCGCGATGTAGGGCGAGATAGCTTTCATCCAACCGCTGCGTGAACGGGCCAGGCGCGCCATTTCCAAGAGTGCGCGATTCGATTCGGGTTACCGGCATGATTCCTCCCGCCGTCGACGTGATAAACACCTCATCGGCTTCCAGGAACCGAGCTGCCGATATGTCGGTTTCCTCACACGGAATATCCAACGCCGCACACAACTCGATCGCGGTTCGCCGGGTAATGCCGTCCAAAACGCCATGCGCAGGGGTCAATACCGTCCCGTTCTCGACGCAAAACACATTGAATCCCGGACCCTCGGTCAGATTGTTGTCCAAGCCGAGCAAAACAACGTTGTCGGCGCCTCGATCCTGAGCCTCGAATAAACCTTCGGTCAGGTCGTGCCAGTGGTAGTTTTTTATCGTCGGATCGACGGACTTTGGCGAGATTCGCCGCGGCGTTCCTATGACAAGATGAAGGCCGCGGCGCTTGGCTTCGGCATCCGCATATGGGACGAATGGCGCCGCGAAAGCGAAGAACCGGTTCACGGCGTCACGGGGGTTGCGGGTGCTAACCGGCGGCTCGCCTCGGGTGCATATCGCTTCGACATAGGCGTCCCGCAGGCCGCTCTTACGAACGCAGTCGACTAATACGTCCGCGACTGCCTCCCGCGACAGCGGACAGCTCATTCGCAATCGTTCGACGTTCCTGAAAAACCGATCGAGATGTTGGTCAAGTCGAAAGAACGCGCCATTCCAAACATGGATGACATCGTAGGTGGCATCCGATCTCAAAAAACCGAAATCCCGAATGGGAATGCCTGCTTCTCCAATGGGAACAAAGTTGCCACCGACATGGGCGCATCCGGCGGCGAAGGGGTTGTCTTTATTCAATGGCTTAGCTCTTTCATTGCGCGGTCCAGGCCGTCTAGCGTTAGAGGATACATTCGGTTGGCCATGACTTCGCGCATCAGCCCGATTGATGGCGTATAGCGCCAGTGATCCTCGCGAACCGGATTGAGCCAAACGGCGTGCGGGAAAGTCTCCAGGGTGCGTTGCATCCATGCCGTGCCTGGCTCTTCGTTCCAGTGCTCGACACTGCCCCCTGGATAGGTGATCTCGTAGGGGCTCATGCTCGCATCCCCCACAAAAACAACGCGGTAGTCGGACCCGTAGGTACGGAGCAGGTCCCAAACGCTCAGCGATTCTTGGTCACGTCGGCGATTGTCGCGCCACACGCGCTCGTACAGGCAGTTGTGGAAGTAATAGTACTCAAGATGCTTGAACTCGCTCCGCGCGGCGGAAAACAGCTCCTCGCACACCCGTATCCAATCATCCATGGAGCCGCCGACATCGAGGAGCAAGAGCACTTTCACGGTATTGCGACGCTCGGGCACCATTTTGAGGTCGAGAAATCCTGCATTGCGTGCCGTAGACCGAATCGTATCGGGAAGGTCCAGCGTTTCAGGCGCACCCTCACGAGCAAACCGCCGCAAACGGCGCAAAGCGACTTTGATGTTTCGGGTGCCGATCTCGACGCTGTCGTCGAGATTCCGGAACGTTCTCTTATCCCATACTTTCACGGCGCGGCGATGACGCGATCGATCCTGCCCAATCCGCACACCTTCCGGATTGTAACCGTAGGCGCCAAAGGGAGAGGTGCCTGCGGTGCCGATCCATTTACTCCCGCCCTGGTGGCGGCCCTCTTGTTCGTCCAGCCGTTTGCGAAGCGTCTCCATGAGTTTGTCCCAGCCGCCCAAAGCCTCGACCTCGCGCTTTTCCTCTTCGGTGAGGTATCGCTCCGTCATCTTGCGCAGCCACTCGTCGGGGATTTCGGCGGTCACGGCGTGATCGTCTTCGGCTTTTTCAAGCCCTTTGAAGACGTGGCCAAAGACCTGATCGAAGCGATCGAGATGGCGTTCGTCTTTGACCAGGGCGGAACGGGCCAAAAAATAGAACTGGTTCACGTCCAGGGCGGCGATGCCCTCGTCGACCGCCTCGATCAAGGTGAGGTACTCTTTGATTGAGACCGGTACTTTGGCTGCGCGCAATTCCAGAAATAGGTTCGTGAACATCTCCGGGCTTAGCCTCGGCGCTGCAAGAACGCCAACCGTTCAAAGAGGTGCAGGTCTTGCTCGTGCTTTAGAAGCGCGCCGTACAGCGGTGGGATCGCCGTGCGACCGTCCTCCGACCGCAATGTTTCGGGCGGAATGTCTTCGGCAACCAAGAGTTTCAACCAGTCCAGCAATTCCGATGTGGAAGGCCGCTTCTTGAGTCCGGGGACCTCACGCAGTTCGTAAAACGCGGTGAGCGCCTCGCGAATCAGACGCTTTTGAATGTCCGGGAAATGAACGTCGACGATCGCCGTCATCGTTTCGGTGTCGGGAAACTGGATGTAATGGAAGAAGCACCTGCGCAAGAAGGCGTCCGGCAGTTCTTTTTCGTTATTCGACGTGATGATAACGATCGGCCGATTGACCGCTTTTACTGTCTCTTGCGTTTCGTAGACGTGAAATTCCATGCGATCCAACTCAAGCAAAAGATCGTTTGGAAATTCGATGTCTGCTTTATCGATTTCGTCAATCAACAAAACCGGCGTTTCGTCGGCCACAAACGAGTCCCAAAGCTTGCCTCTCTTGATGTAGTTGGCGATGTCCTTGACGCGATCCTCGCCCAGTTGCGAATCGCGCAGGCGAGCTACTGCGTCATACTCATAAAGGCCATGCTGAGCCTTCGTGGTGGATTTGACGTGCCACTCGATCAATTCTTTGTCGAGGGCCCTCGCAATCTCTGCGGCCAGGACGGTCTTGCCGGTGCCGGGTTCGCCTTTGATCAAAAGCGGTCGCTTGAGGGCGATGGCGGCGTTGACCGCCATCAGAAGGTCGTCCGTTGCGACGTAGCTGTCGGTTCCCTGGAATCTCATAAATGCTGCCGATAGTGTGGGTTCGGGCGATGACCGTACGTAGTCGATGACAAAGGTTCAAGAATACGAGGATGGACGAGGATTTAGAGGCCCTGTCTACGGCTGTGCGGTCGTGTCGGCTCTGCGCGGATCACCTCCCATTAGGACCGCGCCCGGTATTGCGACCGTCGTCCTCTGCGCGCCTGCTCATTGCGGACCAGGCGCCAGGGACCAAGGTTCACCAAAGCGGTACGCCCTGGAATGATGCCAGCGGCAACCGGCTGCGTGAGTGGCTGGACCTCCCCAAATCCGTCTTCTACGACGACACCAAGGTAGCCATCATTCCTCAAGCTTTCTGCTATCCGGGAAAGGGGCCCAACGGAGACCTGCCACCGCCGCCAATATGCCAAAAGACTTGGCATCCTAAGCTTCATGCTGCGATGCCACAGATCGAGACCTATGTCCTGGCAGGGCGTTATGCGCAGGCCTACCACCTTGCCGACCGCCGGAAACGGACGCTCGGCGAAACGGTCGCGGTTTGGCGGGAGTTTGCGCCACTGTATTTTCCGTTACCGCACCCATCCTGGCACAACAATCATTGGCTCAAGGCCAATCCCTGGTTTGAGCGCGACCTTGTGCCGGTGTTGCGGGATCGGGTTCGAAATCTTCTGGATCTGCCATGACCATGATGCGCTGCCTTCTGCTCATCGCACTGTGCGCGGTAGCCGCCTGCGCGACCCCCTATGTCCAAGTGGCGGATCAACAGGATGTTCCCCCAGGGCTTTTTCTAGATCCGCAGACCGGTGCAGGCTCGGTTCGCGTGTCGGATGGTGCGGAACTGCCGGTCCGAAGGTGGGCGTCCAAAGGGACGAGGCCGCCGCGTGCGGTGATCATCGGTCTGCACGGGTTCAACGACTACCTGAACACCTTCGATGCGGCGGGGCGGTGGTGGGCGGATCGAGGGATGACGACCTACGCGTTCGACCAACGCGGGTTCGGCGCCGCCCTCGAGCCCGGTTTTTGGCCCGGCCAAGAGCGGCTGGTCGCCGATCTCGAGTCCGTCGTTTCCGCCGTGCGCGACCAACACCCCGGCACACCAATATTTCTGCACGGAAACTCCATGGGGGGTGCCGTCGTTCTTCTGGCATTGGCGACACATGACCGTGGGAGTTCCCTGGCGACGGTAGCGGGGGCGAGCCTAACGGCGCCTGCGGTGTGGGGTGGCGCCGCAATGAACCCCTTCTATCGGCTTTCCGTTTGGATCGCCGCCCATACGGTGCCCGCCCGGCGAGTCACGGGTCGTGGGCTTGGTGTGCTGCCGTCGGACAACATTGAGATGCTTCGCGCGCTTGGCCGAGACCCCTTGGTGATTAAGGAGACCCGCATAGACTCGCTTTACGGCCTGGTCGGATTGATGGGGGCTGCGCAACGGGCCGCGGCGGAGGTGCGGGCGCCGCTCCTCGTCCTCTACGGGGCGAAAGACGGCATCATTCCGCGTCGACCGACGGCCCGAATGGCCTCCCGGCTGACACCGTCGACGCGTTTCGCGGTGTACGCCGCGGGTTACCACATGCTGCTGCGTGACTTGCAGGCGCAAGTCGTCTGGCGCGATGTCGCGGCGTGGATCGCCGATGCTACCGCGCCGCTACCCTCAGGCGCGGAAGTGCCCGGAACGAACTTGTTCGGCATGGAGGAACGCTCCTAACCCAATAGCGAGCGTCCCTTCTTGATGACGTCGTTGCCGAAACGGGCACGCACCCTATCAATGGCGTCTTCGGTCTCGTGTCGGCGGGTTGCGCCGAACAGATCCTCGTGCGAGGCCTCATCTGCCTGCTCCAGGTCTTTGGTCGCGATCCCGATCAAGCGGAATTTTCGTCCGTCGGCTTCCTTGGATACCAAAGGCTTGGCGACATCGAAAAGGTCCGATCCGTAGTGGGTCGGCCGCGTCAGTTTTCGGCTGCGAGTGATCAAACGGAATCGAGACGTCTTCAGTTTGACGGTCAGCGTTCCGGCGACGAGATTTTTTTTCTTGAGTTGATCGCCGACCTTTTCGCACAACGGCCACAGTTTCTCGAGAAGTTCTTCAGCGCTCCGAATGTCGTTGCTGAAGGTTCGTTCCGAAGAGATGCTGCGCTGAGCCTCCCCACTCTGGACGGCGCGCCCATCTTGGCCAATCGCGAGGCGGGCAAGTCGTTTTCCGATGCTGCCGTAGCGCGCGATCAGTTCGCGTTCGGGGATGTCTCTAAGCTGACCGATGCGCATGACTCCATCGCGGTTCAAACGGCTTTCCAGAGATGGGCCTACCCCCCACAGCATCGAAACCGGCTTGTCGGTGAGGAATGGGATGGCGTCCGCCCGCCCAATGATGCTGAACCCCCGCGGCTTGTCGAGGTCCGAGGCGATTTTCGCGAGAGATTTGTTGTAGCTCAAGCCGACCGACGCGGTGATGCCGATTTCGTCCTCAATGCGTCGTATCAGTCGGACCAGAATGGCTGCGGGAAACTGATTCCGAAGCACGCTCAAACCGGAGAGGTCGAGGAAGGCTTCGTCAATCGAGATCGGTTCGACTTTGGGGGTGGTTTCTTCCATCAGCCGGCGTACCTCGCGACCCACGTCACGGTATTTGTTCATATTTGGTTTGACGATGGTGGCGTGTGGGCAGCGCTCTAGGGCGCGCCGCATCGGCATGGCGGATCGGATGCCGTAGCGGCGCGCGATGTAGCAACAGGCCATCACAACACCGCGTTCCTGTCCACCAACCAAAACCGGCTTCTGTGCGAGGGAAGGGTCATCGCGCTTTTCGACTGTTGCGTAGAACGCATCGCAGTCGAGATGCGCAACCGCGAGGTCGGAGAGTTCCGCGTGCTCGATAATCCGTGGCGAATCGCAGTGTGGACAACGCCTTTCAATCGGTGGCGTGGGGAAATCGTGTCCGCAGTCGCGACAAAGGGCGAGGTTATCCGCGGTCACGGCAACAGCCTAGGGCGCCTCGGCGAGGCGATGGCTGTCGAACCTCTGAAGAGCATTCACCGAGATCACGTTTCTTACCAGGTCAACGTAGCGTTCGCGTTCCTCAGAATAGCGGGTCAGCGTGGTAGCGAGTGCCATCGAATCGACGGCATTTCCTTGGCGGCGCATTTGAGCGCGAAGCCGTCGGAACTCGCTGTGGGCAGGGTGCGTGTTCAGGGTGATCATGTAGCCCCATATGGATCGCATGAGCGATTCAAAGCGCTGGACTCGAAAGTTCGGGTCTTGGACCTCTTTAGGGCTAAACCCGGCACGATCGGGGTCAAAAGTCCGTTGCCCAAAAATAGCGTTTCCGGATTGGGCAAAGCGCGATGTCCCCCAGCCGCTTTCGATAGCGGCCTGTGCGACGGCCAGGGACGGCGGCACGATATCCAGGCGCGCGAGCAACGTTCGCGGATCGGTTGAGGTTGTGCCGTAACGCTGTGCGATAGACGCCAGCCACGCGCGATCGGCATCGCTGGGGGTGTTGCCGGATTGCGCGATCTGGAGAACTCGTTTCCGGTCGGCCAAGATGGCTTCGTTCAGGCGAAGGACCTGTGGCACCACAATTCGAAGAAAGAGTTGCTTGCGGCGCTCCGTGTCCTCGATCTCCGTCATGTCGTGGGGCATCGATCGGACGTAGACGCGTGGAACGCGGCTGGGGAACGTTGTACCGCGAAATTCTTCACCAAAGATCGTCTCCAGTTCTGCGGCTTGGCGCACGTGGACGAAGTTCGTGGAACGAATGTTCTTTACCGAAACTGGCGCACAGGCGGAGCAAAGACCTCTGATCTCCGGCCATGCAATCAGTAGGCTGGCGAGCAAAAGGACTGCAAACAGGCCGGCCAGGAACACGATTCGCGAATGGAACATTCGAAGGGTTCTCTAAGCAGGCGGGCCAAATAGGAAGGTTACGTTACTGCGCCGATTCTCGTAGCCAGACTTGAATGAAAACCGATCGGTGCGGTGTACCGTCCCTGCGCCAAATATAAGTCCGCGATTGCAACGATAGGGGACGGCCTCCGATTTTGCGCCGGGTTCGTTGGCGATAGCGTCGAGGATGCGGGCTTTCTCCGTCATGGGTTTGGTGAAAAAGTCTTTTGGACCGCGCCGGTTCCAGAAAACCAGGCCGCCCGAATCGGGGTCGAGGTTGGCGTCATCCGGCGTAATCCAAAGATTCATGCTTACCGTGGCGGCATCGGTATGCAACGCGAGGCCCGACAGATCGGCGTAGTATCGATATGCCCAGCACGCCTGGAACATCTGCCGCCCAAAGATGTCCGGAAAAAATGTCTGAAGGTCTCGCGCGATTTGGAAGATCAGCGGCGCGGCAAAACCGTTGACCATCGACGTTCCCACTTCGCCGGTGAAATTCGACTGAAACCATATCGTCGAGTGCGCACAAAATTGTTGCAAATCGGCCAAGGCCTCGGGTTGCAAGATGTCGTCCACCAATGCGAAGCCGGTCGAACCGGAAACGAACTGTTCTTGAATTGCCGTAAAATCAAGATCGCGACGCAGGGCGCCTCCGGATCGTGCCGGTGCCGGATCGACATAAAGCACGCGGTTGCAGT
Organism: Alphaproteobacteria bacterium; assembly: GCA_038121105.1. GTDB lineage: Bacteria > Pseudomonadota > Alphaproteobacteria > SHVP01 > SHVP01 > CALJDF01. Next base: position 34,096 of record JAYONB010000008.1, read on the forward strand.
ACCGCGCCGTCGCGCCTACACCACGTTCCTTCAAATCGATTTCGGTATCGTCGTGACCGTCGCCGAGTTGCGTAATGGTCTCTTCCAAATCCCGCAGCACCGTATCCATGTGCGCGGGAACGAGATCGGCCGAGCGCAAAATCGCCAGCTGTTGCGCGTCATGGGCAAGCTTTGTTGGGGTCACTCGAAATAGCTGGGGGTCGTCTGTTTCGTGACCCGGCGGTGTCCGATCGCGCCTCACCCCGTCGAGAAGAACCTCGGTCGCGCCATCAAGGTCATCCAATTCAATGAGGACCAGAGCAAGCTGTTTGCGCGCCAAGCGGTCATCCGGCGCTATCTTGGCGGCGGTCGTAAGGGATGCTTTAGCGTCTGCCAGGTCGCCCTTCCAATAGAGGGCCGCCCCGAGGTTTCTATGGGCCTCTGCCAGTTGGGGTTCCAGCGAAATTGCCTGGCGACACCAATGGGCGGCATCTTCCCACGCGTTTGTTTCGACATAGGCGCCTCCCAGGTTCGCCATCGCCTCTGCGTAGGTGTGGCGGAGCTTTATTGCCACCTGGTAGGCGGCGATGGCGTCCTCGTACCGCATGGCCGACTTCAGGCCATTCCCCAGATTGTTGTGAATCTCGGCAATGCCCGGTGCGCGGGCCGCGGCTTCCGTTAGTGCGGCGACGGCGTCTTCAAACTCGCCGGCTTGGCGGAGCGCAACGCCTAGATTGTTGTGGGCAGCGGCTAGCGAGGAGTCTCGTGCGACGGCATTGCGCCCGGCCGCCACGGCCCCTTCTATGTCGCCCGACTGGCGCAAAACGTTGGATAGATCGGTCCACACCGCGGCGCTTTCAACGTCGATCTGACTTGCGCGGGTCAGTGCGCGGGCACCCTCGTCGAGTTTACCGATCCGCGCAGCGGCGAGCCCGACAATGTGCCACAACGGCGCATGACGTTGGTGCCGCTTTAGCCCGCGTCGGCCCGCGTTATAGGCGCCCTTCGCATCGTTCGCCTGGAATAGGCGAAGCGCCTCCGCCGTCGCCTGGGCGGGGCTATGCCGCGATTCCGCTTTCGGTGGCTGTCCCACGTTGAATCCTCGTTCGCGCCCCTATTCTAGCTCTAATAGTGGTGATTCGATGGACAAACTGGAGTTGCCGGTTTGCCGCCACCAATAGGGCTGAACTCATGTGAAACCCATGGAGAGGGCGAGGGGGTTGGGGCGACGATGGCAAATCGCGACACCCAACGTGGAAGGCAGGAAATGGTGGGCGCGGCTGGGATCGAACCAGCGACCCCTACGATGTGAACGTAATGCTCTACCGCTGAGCTACGCGCCCGCCGCGGTCGTAATAGGTTTGCCGGCGGGTCAAGTCAAGGCACGTCGGGTCATGAGCCGCGCGTGTTGCAAAATCCGGTAAGATTTCGTTACTTGGTACAAGATAAGGGCGTGTGGCATCGTCCTGCCGCCCAACGCCATGAGCCAAAATTAGATGGACTCCCAGTCAGTCGCCGCCATTGTTCTTGCCGCCGGCAAGGGAACGAGGATGCGTTCTTCGTTGCCAAAAGTGATGCACCCGATCGGCGGGCGCCCGATGCTGAGTCATCTTCTTTCGACGGTGGCTCGGGCAGGGATCGGGCGCGTCGTGGTGGTTGTTAGCCCCGATATGGCCGAAGAAACCCGAAAATTGGTCGACGGCCAAGTGGCGATCCAGGACCCCGCTCAAGGGACGGGTCACGCCGCGCAATGCGCGATGCCTGCGCTTGAAGGATTTGAGGGGACGGTACTCGTCTTGTTTGGTGCCGACCCGCTCGTTTCGACGGAGACGCTGCGGCGCCTAATCGAAGCCCGTTCGAGTGCGGACGCGCCAGCGATCGTCGTCTTGGGCTTTCGGCCGGAGGATCCGGCGCAATATGGCCGGCTGGTTATCGAACCGACCGGCCGTTTACGGAAGATCGTTGAATTCTGGGATGCCGATGAAGCAACGCGTGCCATCGATCTCTGTAACTCAGGCGTTATCGCCGCTGATGCATCGATGCTATCGGCTCTTTTGAGTCGGTTGAGCAACGACAATGCCAAAGGCGAATACTACCTTACGGACATCGTGGAACTTGCGTGCCAGGAGGGAACAACTTGTGCCGTCGTCGAAGGCGACCCGAGCGAACTGATTGGGATCGACACGCGAAGCGACCTCGCGCGCGCCGAAGCCGCCTTTCAACAACAAGCGCGGCAACGGGTCCTTGACGGCGGGGCGACAATGACCGATCCGGGTTCGGTTTGGTTTTGCTTCGACACTGAGGTCGGTGCCGATGTCGTCATCGAGCCCAATGTCGTCTTCGGCCCTGGCGTAAAGATAGCTGACCACGTCACGATCAAGGCGTTCAGTCACCTTGAGGGATGTCACGTGCATCCCGGGGCGATGGTCGGTCCTTATGCACGGTTGCGTCCGGGCACCGACATCGGGGCGCGCGCGAAAATCGGCAACTTCGTCGAGGTAAAGAAATCCGAAATCTCTCCCGGGGCCAAAGTGAATCACCTGACGTATATCGGTGATGCCACCGTGGGGGAGAACGCCAACATAGGCGCGGGAACGATCACGGCCAACTACGACGGTTTTCGCAAATCGAAGACCGAAATTGGGCCCGACGCGTCGATCGGATCGAATGCCGTTCTTGTCGCGCCGGTCAAAATAGGGCGCGGGGCGACAGTAGGTGCAGGCACGGTGGTTCGAGAGGACGTCGCCGCTGACGCATTGCGGGTCACGGACACCCGAAGTATCGAAGCGACCCACGACGGTTGGTCGACAAAAAAACGATCGCGGGCGGAGAGCAAAACGTAATGTGCGGCATTGTTGGAGTCGTCGGAAGCGGCGATATCGCAGGACGTGTCCTTGAAGGCCTTCGGCGCCTCGAGTACCGGGGCTATGACTCGGCTGGCATTGCCACCGTCGTCAACGGGTCGCTGGATCGTCGCCGAGCGAAAGGGAAAATCGGTGAACTGGCGTCGCTCCTCGAGAGGTCGTCTCTGCCAGGTGATATTGGAATTGGCCATACTCGCTGGGCGACCCACGGCGTGCCGAACGAGATCAATGCGCACCCGCATGCTACGGCACGGGTTGCGGCGGTGCACAACGGGATTATCGAGAATTTCAGTGAACTCCGTGAGGAGCTGGTCAGTGCGGGCCGCAACTTCGAGAGCGAGACAGACTCCGAGGCGATCGTCCATCTGATCTCTTCCTACCTCGATGAGGGTGATAGCCCACAGACGGCGGTCTCCCGATCCCTGAAACGTCTTGAGGGGGCATTTTCTCTGGCGATTGTTTTTGCCGGCGAGCACGATCTGATGATCGGCGCGCGGCGCGGCAGTCCCTTGGCCGTCGGCTGGGGAGCAGGTGAGATGTTCCTCGGTTCCGATGCGATCGCCCTGGCCTCAGAAACCAATCGTATTTCGTATCTCGAAGACGGCGATTGGGTCGAGCTAAGCCGCAAAGGGGCCGTTTTTCATGATGCCGACGACCAAATTGTCGAACGCGCGATAAGATCCAGCGCCGCGTCCGGTGCCCTGGTCGGCAAGGGAAACTATAGGCACTTTATGGAGAAAGAGATCCATGAACAACCGACGGTGATCGGTGAGACGCTGAACGGGTATTTCAATCCTTCGGATCGAACGATTCAGCTTCCCGATCTGGGCATATCCTTGGACACCGTCCCGAAAGTGACGATCATCGCGTGCGGCACCTCATACCTTGCGGCGTTGGTCGGCAAGTTCTGGATTGAGCGGTATGCAAAGGTCTCGGTCGAAATCGACATTGCGTCCGAGTTCCGCTATCGCGGTGCGCCCATGCCAAAAGGTGGCCTTGCCCTGTTTATCTCTCAATCCGGAGAGACGGCCGATACATTGGCGGCGCTACGTTTCGCGCGCGCCCAAAACCAACATACGGTGTCCCTGGTGAACGTGCCCGAAAGCACGATGGCGCGCGAAAGCCATGCCGTACTCATGACCAATGCGGGACCGGAAATCGGGGTCGCTTCGACAAAAGCGTTTACCTGCCAGTTGGTTGCGTTGGCGGCGTTCGCGATTTCTTTGGCTCGCGCTAAAGCCACGATCTCCAGCGCCGATGAGGCGCGTCTGTCCCATGCGATCGCAGAGGTGCCCGCCCGCGCAGTGGATGTCTTGAATCATGATGCCGCGATTAAGACGCTGGCCGAATCGATGGTGGCGGCTCGGAGCATCCTCTACATCGGCCGCGGCTTGTCCTACCCGATCGCGCTTGAGGGGGCCCTCAAGCTGAAAGAGATTTCCTACATCCATGCCGAAGGCTTCGCCGCTGGAGAGCTCAAACACGGACCGATCGCGTTGATCGACGAAAACGTACCGGTCGTTGTGATCGCACCCAGTGACGATCTTTTTGACAAAACGATGTCCAACCTCAAAGAGGTCGCGGCACGCGGTGGACGCGTCGTTCTTATCACGGACGAGGCAGGTCGCACGAAAGCGGGTGAAGAACCTTGGGAAACCGTCGTGATGCCCGATGTAGACCCCTTCGTGGCACCCATTCTCTATGCCATCCCGGTTCAACTCCTGGCCTACCATGTTGCCGTTCACAAGGGCACGGATGTCGATCAGCCGCGGAATTTGGCGAAGTCTGTAACCGTCGAGTGACGACCTGACGCCGGCCAAGGCGGGGCTGCACGACGGTCTAAGCCTGATATAGTTCCGCGCAAACCACACCCACTCATCAGAGGGATATTTCGCGTGAAACTCGCCGACACCAAACTGTTTCGCCAACAAGCCTATGTCGCCGGCCAATGGTCGGATGCCGATGGGGGCGACACGATCGCCGTCAACAATCCCGCGACCGACGAAACTCTAGGGACGGTCCCCAAGATGGGCGCGGCGGAAACCCGACGCGCGATCGATGCGGCGGCGGCGGCCTACCCGGAATGGCGTGCAAAAACCGGCAAGGAGCGCGCAGGCATATTGCGTCGCTGGTTCGAGTTGATGATGGAGAACCAGGATGATCTTGGTGTTCTGATGACGGCCGAACAGGGCAAGCCCCTGGCCGAGGCAAAGGGCGAGGTGGCCTATGCCGCCTCTTTTATCGAGTGGTTCGGTGAAGAAGCAAAACGGGTCTACGGCGATACCATTCCGAGTCATGCCGCTGATAAGCGCATCATGGTTCTGAAAGAGCCAATCGGCGTCACCGCGGCGATCACGCCGTGGAACTTTCCCGCCGCGATGATCACCCGTAAGGCGGGTGCAGCTTTGGCCGCCGGCTGCCCGATGGTCATCAAACCCGCATCGCAAACGCCGTTTTCCGCGTTGGCGCTTGCAGAACTGGGCGAGCGGGCGGGTATTCCCGCCGGTGTGCTGAGCGTTCTTACAGGATCGGCGGCGGAAATCGGCGGCGAAATGACGAGCAACCCGACGGTGCGCAAGTTGTCGTTCACCGGATCGACCCAGATCGGCAAAAAACTCATGGCGCAGAGCGCTGGCACAATGAAAAAGCTTTCCCTCGAGTTGGGCGGCAACGCGCCGTTTATTGTGTTTGATGACGCCGATCTCGATGCCGCGGTTGAAGGCGCGATCGCATCGAAATACCGCAACACGGGGCAAACTTGTGTGTGTGCCAACCGGCTTCTTGTTCAGGACGGTGTCTACGACGCCTTCGCGGAAAAACTCGGTCAGGCTGTCGCCAAACTGCGTGTCGGTAACGGCTTGGAGGGAGAAACCGAACAGGGCCCCCTCATCGACATGGCCGCTGTAGAAAAGGTCGAGGAACACGTGGCCGATGCCTTGGGTAAAGGCGCGCGGTTGGTCATGGGGGGCGCGCGCCACGCTCTCGGCGGGACGTTCTACGAACCGACGGTTCTGGCGGATGTTACCCCTGCCATGTTGGTGTCCAAGGAGGAGACCTTTGGGCCTCTCGCGCCGCTCTACCGTTTCGAAACGGACGATGAAGCGCTGGCTATGGCGAACGATACGGAGTTTGGTTTGGCTTCGTATTTCTATAGCCGGGATATCGGCCGGATTTGGCGCATTTCGGAGGGGCTGGAATACGGCATTGTCGGCATTAACACCGGGTTGATATCGACCGAAGTGGCGCCGTTCGGCGGGATTAAGGAATCCGGGCTCGGCCGCGAGGGATCGAAGTACGGGATCGAAGACTATCTCGAGATCAAGTACCTGTGTGTCGGCGGTATCGACCGCTAGTAAGGAAGAGAAATATGTCTGAGTTTGAGTTCGATCTCTTCGTGATCGGCGCCGGTTCCGGTGGCGTCCGGGCGTCCCGCGTCGCTGCCAACCATGGCGCACGGGTTGGCATTTGCGAAGATAGCCGGGTGGGGGGCACCTGCGTCATCCGCGGCTGCATTCCGAAGAAATTTATGGTCTACGCATCGCACTTCGCCGAGCATTTTGAAGATGCCGCAGACTACGGCTGGCACCTTGGGCCGCGCAGCTTTAGCTGGCCCAAGTTTAAAGCCGCCAAAGACAAAGAGATCGACCGGCTCAATCAAATCTACCATCGCCTGCTGGATGGCGCTGGCGTGTCTCTCATCGATGGACGCGGCACCTTGGTGGACGCGCATACCATCGACGTTGACGGCCGTCAGGTCACGGCGGACAAAATCCTCATCGCGACCGGCGGTTGGCCGTTCATGCCAAAGATCGGTGGCATCGAACATGCCATTACCTCAAACGAGTTTTTCGAACTCGAGGAGCAACCCCGTCGTGTGATCGTTGTTGGCGGTGGGTTCATCGCGGTTGAATTTGCCGGCATTCTCAACGGCCTAGGTTCTGAGGTCACGCAAATCTACCGCGGCGAGCAAATCCTTCGCGGATTCGACAGAGACGTTCGTGCGACGCTTGCGCAGGAAATGCGCAAGAAAGGTGTCGACATACGGGTCGAATCCAATATCCAGCACATTGAGAAAACCGGCGCAGGCCTCATTGCCACGTGTGAAGACGGGGCCATTCTCGAAGCCGATTGTATTCTGTATGCGACCGGTCGCGCGCCCAAGACGGCAGGCCTCAATCTAGAGGCGCTCGGGATTGAAATGAAAAAGAACGGCGCCATCGTCGTCGACAAGTATTCCCAAACTAATGTCGACAACATATACGCAGTTGGCGATGTGACCGATCGGATCAACCTAACACCGGTCGCACTGAACGAAGGTTTGTGTTTCGCCGATACGGTCTTTGGCGGGCGGGAACGTGTGATGGACCACGAAAATGTTGCGTCTGCCGTGTTCAGCCAGCCGAGTGTCGGCACCGTGGGTCTCACCGAGCAGGAAGCGCGCGAAAAAGTAGGGGCTGTCGATATCTACAAGTCGACCTTCCGACCGCTGATCCACACGCTTTCCGGTCGAGACGAAAAAACGATGATGAAGATCGTCGTGGATGCAGCGTCCGACAAAGTCCTTGGCGTCCATATGGTGGGCCCGGAAGCGGCGGAGATCGTCCAGGGACTTGCGGTAGCGGTCAAAATGGGGGCCACCAAGGCCGATTTCGACGCAACTGTAGGGATTCACCCTACTGCCGCCGAAGAATTTGTCACGATGCGGGAGCGATATGTGGACCCCGAGGCCGAAGCAGCCGAGTAGGGGATCGTTTGGTCGCCATGCCGTTTGGGGCGTATAAGCCCCAGACTGGATCAGTTGGGCCCCCGAGGACCTAATACATATGGCACAGGATTGGTCGATAGATTCCTGGCGCGCCGCGCCGATCAAACAGCAGCCCGAATACCGGGACGAAGAGGCGCTGCGCCAAGTCGAGAAAACCTTGCAAGGCTACCCCCCGCTAGTTTTTGCCGGCGAGGCGCGTAGCCTCAAGGCGTCCCTTGCCGATGTGGCGGCCGGTAACGCCTTCCTTCTTCAAGGCGGCGACTGCGCGGAGAGTTTCGCCGAGTTCCACCCAGACAACATTCGCGATGCGTTTCGGGTGCTGCTGCAAATGGCGGTGGTGCTCACCTTTGCAGGATCGTTGCCGGTCGTGAAGGTAGGACGGATTGCCGGTCAGTTTGCCAAGCCGCGCAGCGAACCCGTCGAGGTTCAAGATGGGATCGAACTGCCGAGCTATCGCGGAGATATCGTCAACGGCATTGATTTTTCCGAAGCGGCCCGCATACCCGACCCGGCCCGGTGGCTGCAGGCCTACGCCCAATCTGCAAGTACGCTCAATCTGATTCGTGCGTTTTCCCACGGTGGGTATTCGGCATTGGACCGCGTTCATGGATGGAACCTCGGGTTCGTCGAGCATAGCCCGCAAGGCGAACGCTACCGCGCGCTGGCGAACCGTATATCGGAGGCGCTCGACTTTATGCAGGCTTGCGGCCTAAACGCCGATACGGTGCCGGTCCTGAGAGAAACTGATTTCTTTACCTCTCATGAAGCGCTGTTGCTCGGATACGAGCAGGCATTGACCCGCGTCGATTCGACATCCGGGCTTTGGTACGACACTTCGGCGCACTTCTTGTGGATCGGTGACCGTACTCGGCAGCTTGATGGCGCACACGTCGAATTTCTGCGTGGCGTAGCCAACCCGCTTGGTTTCAAGGCCGGTCCGTCGCTGGAGGTCGACGATGCCTTGCGCCTGATGGATCGCCTCAACCCGGAAAACGAACCGGGACGTCTCACGATCATCAGCCGCATGGGCGCAGATTCAATCGCCGAACACCTGCCGCGCTTGCTGCGCAAAATCACTGCCGAAGGCCGTCAGGTCGTTTGGTCTTGCGATCCCATGCACGGCAACACCATCAAGTCCTCAACTGGGTACAAGACTCGCCGCTTCGACCGGATTCTCTCCGAGGTGACGGACTTCTTTGCCATTCACGAGGCGGAGGGCACCTATGCTGGTGGCGTTCATTTCGAAATGACCGGCGGGGATGTGACCGAATGCTTGGGTGGGGCACAGGAGATTAGCGAAGAAGACCTATCTGATCGCTATCACACCCACTGCGACCCACGCCTCAATGCGTCACAGGCGTTGGAGCTGGCGTTTCTCGTCGCGGATATGCTGAAGAACCGCAAAGCCGCTGCGCCTGGTCGAGCGGCGGCTTAATGTCTCGGGGGTTCAGCCGATGTCTGTAACCGTGGTCCAGTCAGACGCGTCGATCGAGCGTCATACCGACCACTATTTCAATCGAACAAAACAGGTCGTGCGTCGGTTCGGTGACAAGCGCGTCACCTATGCCGTTTTCATGCGTCGCCCGGTCTTGTTTACGCCGCGCCTAATGGTTGAGGCGTTGGAGGCTGTGGCCAAACGGCGTGGTGTCCAGTTCAAAATCGAACAGCGCTACAAAGAGGGTGACTGGGTCGGTGCGGGCGACCCGCTTCTTTACATAACTGGCGCGCTCGCCGAACTCGTCGAACTCGAAACGCTGTATTTGCAGCAACTTGGACCGGCTTGCGTTGCAGCCTACAACGCGTATTCGATGTGTCGCGACCTGCCGAAGGTTGCCTTTTTGGCGATGGATGCGCGCCATTGTGCGGGTGCGGAAATGGCTGAGATGATGGCCTATGCGGCCAGCGTCGGATCCAATGCTGCGAAGGCGGAAGTCGGCGCTGTCGGGTTTGTCGGCAACGCCACGGATGCCACCGCGCACTATTTCGGGAATGCCGGTGGAAGGGGGACGATGCCTCATGCCCTTATCGGGTATGCCGGGTCGACGGTGCGCGCCGCCGAGATGTTTCACGAGACTTTCCCCGACGACCCGATGACGATCTTGGTCGACTATTTCGGCCAAGAGGTTTCCGATGCCGTCGCCGTCTGTCGCCGGTTTCCCGATTTAGCGGCCACCGGTCGCCTTTCCGTGCGGTTGGATACCCACGGAGGGCGGTTCGTCGAGGGCCTTGATCCTCAGGCATCCTATGCCGTCCTCGAGCGTCACGTGCCCAAGAGTACACGGCAATATCGCTCCGAACCCGAGCTTAGATGGCTGGTCGGGACCGGCGTCACGGCTGCTGCGATTTACCGCGTCCGTGAGGCCTTGGACGAGGCCGGTTTCGAAAAAGTCGGCATCGTCGCCAGTTCCGGGTTCGGACCGGCCAAATGCAAAGTCATGGCCAGCGTGAATGCGCCGATCGACGTCATCGGCACGGGTTCGTTCCTTCCGGAACGTTGGGATGAGACCTATGCGACCGCGGACGTAATCGAATATGACGGAAAGCCGTCGGTCAAAGTAGGCCGCGAATTCTTGCTCCGCCAAGCCGACTAGATATCGTCGAGCCGGATCAGTTGCTTGCCGGTGTTGCCGCCCTGCAGCATCGAGATGAAGGCCCCCGGCGCCCGGTCGATCCCCTCCGCAATCGTCTCGCGGTAGTGGATTTTACCCTCCGCGAGCCATCCGGCGATCGCCTTGCGTGCCTCATCGGCACGGTCTTCATAATCGTAGACGATGAACCCTTTGGTCATCGCGCGTGCGGTCATCAAAAGGCCCGTGTCATCAGGCTTATACTGTGCCTCCGGCAAATTGTTCTGGCTGATGTTCCCGACCAGTACGATCCGAGCATCACGCGCCAGATGGTGCAGGATGGCATGGGCGATATCGCCGCCGACGTTGTCGAAGTGCACGTTGATGCGGTCGGGACAATGACGTCGTAGGTCGCCCAGAAGGTCGTCGGTGGTGCGGTAATTGATGCCGCCGTCGAAACCTAACTCGCCCGTCACGTGGTCCAGCTTTTCATCGCGACCCGCAATCCCTATGACCCGGCATCCCCTGATCTTTGCCAGTTGGCCTGCCAGCGACCCAACAGCCCCACCGGCGCCTGTGACGACAACCGTTTCGCCCGGTTGCGGGTCGCACACCTCGAGCAGCGCGAAGTAAGCCGTCACCCCGGGGAACCCGAGGATCCCGAGCGAGGTGGAGATCGGCGCGATGTCGGGGTCTACCTTGGTGATTCCCGGCGCGTACTCGGCGCGCTCGGTACTGCCGTCCGAGACGGCATAGGTCTGCCAGCCGAGCATCCCTTCCACATAATCTCCGGCCCTATAGTCCGGGTGGTTCGATTGAACGACTTCACCCACCATACGACCTTTGATGACGTCGCCAAGGTCGAGCGTCTTGCCGTAGCCCGATCCCGCGTCCAGGCGCATACGTTGAAATGGATCGGCTGATAAATAATGGGCGCGCACCAATAGTTCGCCGGGCCCCGGTTCGGGCACCGGGTCGTCGACTAACCGAAAATCTTCTTCAACCGGCATGCCCTTGGGGCGGCGAGCCAGAACGACTTTGCGGTTGCGATTAGGTAGGGCCATCAACTCACTCGTCGCTAATCTTGATCAGGCGTTTGCCGAAATTCTTCCCCTCGAGAAGGCCGATGAACGCTGCAGGGGCATTCCGCAACCCCTCGACGATATCCTCTTTATAGGTGATCTCGCCGCTTGCCAGCCACGTAGAAAGGTTCTTTAGGCCCTCCGGATAGCGTTCGAGGTAGTCGAAGACGATGAAGCCTTCGATCCGACTCCGAGTCATGAGAATCTTCGTCAGGTTGCGCGGCCCCATCTCCTGTTTCGACGCGTTGTACAGCGAGATTTGGCCGCACAGAACGATGCGTGCGCGCAGCGCGAGATTGTCGAAAACGGCGTCGGTGACCGGCCCGCCGACGTTGTCGAAATAGACGTTCACCCCGCTTGGTGCAGCCTCACGCACCGCCGCGCTCAGGTCTTCATTGGTTCGATAGTTGATCGCCGCGTCGTAACCGAGCGTCTCGACGATGTAGCGGGCTTTTTCGTCGGTTCCGACAACGCCGACCGTTCTGCACCCTTCGCGCTTGGCAAGTTGTCCGACCAATGATCCCACCGCGCCAGATGCCGCCGAAACCACCACGGTGTCGCCCTTCTGGGGTTTTCCGAGGTCGAACAAACCGAAATAGGCTGTTAGGCCCGGCATGCCCAAAACACCAAGCGCAGTGGAAATCGGCGCCAGCGCAGGATCGACGATTCGTAGGTGCTTTGGTTTGACGGTGGCAAACGATTGCCAACCCAGAAGGCCCTCGACAATCGTGCCATCCGGCATTTCCGGTACATCGGATCGAACGACCCGCCCCACAGTGCCCCCGCCCATGACCGCATCGATTTCGACCGGCGGAATGTAGGACTTTGTGTCGTTCATCCGGCCGCGCATGTAGGGATCGAGGGAAAGATAGAGGTTCTGCACCAAAACGGTACCGGCCGCGGGCTCGGGCACCGGCACCGGCGTTTCAACGATCCTGAAATCGGCCTCCGTGGGCGCCCCTTTGGGTCGCCGGGCAAGGAGGACTTGGATATTCGTGTCGGTCTGGGAACTCATCTCATCTCCGCCGTTGTCCCCTCGGGAGGACTACACTATAGGTCATGCTCCGGGCGCGCTCGCGCTATGGGTCTCCCAGAAATGACTGATCAACTCAATATTTGCCTCGCCCAACTTAATCCCACCGTCGGTGATCTACCTGGGAACGTCGCCAAGCTGCGCGACGTGGCTAACGCAGCGGGGGAGTCTGGCGCAAATCTCATTGTCACAAGCGAACTCTTCCTGTGCGGCTATCCGCCCGAAGACTTGGTACGACGGCAGTCTTTTCTGGACGGCGTCAAACAGGCGGTTTCGGATCTTGCGGCAACGACGGCAAACGGCACCGCCATTCTCCTCGGGGCGCCCTGGCAGGATGGCGAGAGGGTGTATAACGCTGCACTGTTGCTCTCAGAGGGTGCGGTAACCGCGGCGCGCTACAAATCGGACCTACCCAACTACGGCGTCTTTGATGAAAAACGCGTCTTCGATGCCGGTGACTTGCCCGGCCCGATTCAATTCAAAGGTATTCGCCTCGGTGTCTTGATCTGCGAGGACATGTGGAAACCCGATGTCGCGCAATGCCTTGCCGAAACCGGGGCCGAGGTTCTCGTGGTTTTGAACGGATCGCCCTTCGAACTCGACAAGTGGGAGGAGCGGGACGGGCTTGCCAGGGACCGTGTACGGGAAACCGGCCTGCCGCTGGTCTATGTCAATCAAGTCGGGGGCCAGGACGAATTGGTCTTCGATGGTCGCTCGTTTGCCCTAAATGGGGATGGGACCGGGGCGGTGCTGATGTCGCCGTGGGAAGAGGCCACAACGCACGTCAACCTGGTACGGCACAGCGATGCGTGGCGATTCGACGAAGGCCCGATGCATCGGCCCGATGATCGTCTCGCCAACGTCTATCACGCGATGGTTCTGGGGCTCCGCGACTACGTCAATAAGAACGGGTTTCCCGGTGTTCTCCTCGGAATGTCCGGCGGGATCGACTCGGCGCTTTCCGCGGTGGTCGCTGTCGACGCCCTGGGCCCCGATCGTGTGCATTGCGTATTGCTTCCATCCAAATACACGTCAAAGGCCAGCATCAACGATGCTTTGGATTGTTGCACCCGTATCGGATGCCGGGCCGACACCGTGCCGATCGAACCGGCGATCGCGGCTTTCGACGCAATGTTGGCTTCGTCGTTCGAGGGGCGGGAGCCAGACGAGACCGAAGAGAACATTCAGGCGCGCGCGCGTGGCGTCACGCTGATGGCACTCAGCAACAAGTTCGGATCGATGGTCCTCACCACTGGAAACAAATCCGAAATGTCGGTCGGTTACGCGACACTCTATGGCGACATGTGTGGCGGTTACTCCGTCCTGAAAGACATATATAAAACAATGGTTTATGACCTATCTCGGTGGCGCAACGAAAACCCGGTGGGCTACGGAATGTGCCCCACTGGTGCACCGGTGCCAGAGAACATCATTACCAAGGCGCCCTCGGCCGAACTACGACCGGATCAGACCGATCAAGACTCGCTGCCGCCGTATGATGCACTTGACGACATCTTGACCGGCTTGGTCGAGGAAGAACGCAGCCTGGCCGACATCGTTGCAAAGGGACACGACGCGGCGACGGTCCGGCGAATTGCGCGCCTCTTATTCGTTGCGGAATACAAGCGGCGGCAAGCCCCGCCCGGCGTCAAAATCACGCGGCGTTCTTTTGGTCGAGATCGGCGCTATCCCATTACGAACCGCTTTGTCGAACAGGTATAGCCCCGTCTGCTCGCGTACTGACGAGGCACCTCGAGGAACCGATGTCTTTTGCACTTCATAATTCCGCTGCGCGGAAGAAAGTGGATTTCAAGCCGATCGATCCGGAACACGTCCGCATCTACGCGTGCGGCCCCACCGTCTACGACCTCGCGCATGTTGGTAACGCGCGGATGATGGTCGTCTTCGACCTCATCGTGCGGGTTCTTCGTGACGCGTTTCCCAAGGTTACCTACGTCCGCAATATCACCGACGTTGACGACAAGATTAACGCCGCGGCGAATGACCAGGGGCTCTCTATCGACCTCATCACCTCGCGGACCACGAAGGCGATGCACGAGGACATGGCGGCACTCGGCGTCTTGCCGCCTGATATCGAGCCGCGGGCGACTGATCACATTGCGCCGATGGTGACGATGATCGAGAGGCTGATCGAGAGTGATCATGCCTACGCCGCCGAAGGGCATGTGCTCTTCTCGGTCGCCTCAATGCCCGAGTATGGCCGTTTCTCGGGGCGAGACCGTGACGAACAAATTGCCGGCGCGCGCGTCGATGTGGCGCCGTATAAGCGTGACCCCGCGGATTTTGTACTGTGGAAACCATCTGACGAGACCCAGCCGGGTTGGGACAGCCCCTGGGGACGCGGTCGTCCGGGTTGGCATATCGAATGCTCGGCGATGAGCGAGGTCTATCTCGGAAAAACCTTCGATATTCACGGCGGCGGCCTGGACCTCATATTTCCGCATCATGAGAATGAAATTGCCCAGAGCGTCTGCGCCCACGAAGGCGCACCACTAGCCAACTATTGGCTCCATAACGGCATGGTGATTATCGAAGGCCAGAAGATGTCGAAGTCATTGGGCAACTTCGTTGTCGTGCGGGATGCGCTAAAGCATTGGCGCGGCGAAGAGATCAGGTGGCTCCTGCTCTCAGCACACTACCGCCAGCCGCTCGATTGGACCGAGCAGGGGCTCAAACAGGCGCGCACGAACCTCGACCGGATCTACAACGCGCTCCGGCGAAGTGATGATGATCGCTCGGATGCGGAACCGGACAAAGATCTAGGTCGTGTTCGGGCCGCGCTGCGCGATGATTTCAATACCCCGCTCGCCCTCTCCGAGTTGATGGCGCTTGCCGGTCGTCTCAATCGCAGCACGGACGCGGACGAACGTATCGCGTTGGTTGCGGCGATCCGGGAGGCAGGCGATCTGTTGGGGTTCGTCCAAGAAGAGGCCGAGTCCTGGTTTCAGACCGGTACGGGCGAACTCGATGCCGATGCTATCGATCAACTCATCGCCGAGCGGAAAGCCGCACGCGAATCGAAAGATTTCGCGACGTCGGATCGGATTCGAGATGACCTCCTGGCCCAAGGCGTGGTTCTCGAGGACGGCCCAGAAGGGACGACCTGGCGCTACCAGGCGGACGGCTAATGGCGGGCACCGATCGGTCAAAGCCGGTTCGCGCGGGCGGACCAGCCATCGTGTTGGTGCATCCGCAACTGGGCGAGAATGTCGGTGCCGCGGCCCGCGCCATGCTGAATTTTGGTCTGTCCGAACTGCGCCTCGTCGCGCCCCGTGACGGATGGCCAAACGACAAAGCCGTGGCTGCCGCGTCCGGTGCCGATTCGGTAATCGAGGGCGTGCGGGTCTTTCAGACCACGCGTGAAGCCGTTGCCGACCTGCAAGAAGTCTACGCGATGACAGCTCGCCAGCGCGATCTTCGCAAGGACGTCGTGACCCCGGAACATGCGGCGAGGGCAATCCACTCTTCGCTCTCTGGCGACCAAAAGTGCGGCGTGATGTTCGGGCCCGAGCGGGCCGGGCTTGAAAACGACGATCTGTCGCTGGCCGATCGAATCATCAATATCCCGACAAATCCCGGGTTCTCTTCGCTGAACCTCGCGCAAGCCGTTCTTTTGTTCGGGTACGAGTACCTCAGGGCGGCCGATCAAACGCCGCCGCTCCAGCACAATGATGGCGACAGTTTTCCTGCCACCAAGGCCGATCTGACTCTTCTCTTCGACCACCTTGAGGGCGAGTTGCGGACCTCCGGGTTTTTGTTTCCGCCCGAAAAGGCCCCGACCATGGTGCGGAACATCCGCGCTCTATTGCAGCGCGCGCGGCTAACCGAACAAGAGGTCAGAACCCTGCGCGGCATCGTCTCCTCGCTTTCGACCGCCCGTCAGACCGGCCCAAAAGGCCAATAGAGGGGCTATGCCGATGCCGTCCGGACCGGCCTGGCTACGTGGCTTTATTAACTCATTGAAAAATAACAAGAAAATAGCGCTGCTGGCGGCCGCACAACGTTTGACACCGACAAGCGCGGCGCTATAGTACGCCGCTTCCAAGGGCGGCTGCTTCCGGGCGGCCGTCTTCGTATGTGGGAATGGCGAAGCGCGAAATGACCAAACGACTGAAATCCAAATACAAAATCAACCGCCGGCTTGGCGAGAACCTCTGGGGCCGTCCCAAGAGCCCCGTCAACCGTCGTGAATACGGCCCTGGACAGCACGGCCAGCGTCGGCGCAAGCCTTCGGATTTCGGCATTCAGTTGATGGCCAAACAGCGGCTGCGCGGCTATTACGGAAACATCACCGAGAAACAGTTCCGTCGCATCTACGCCGAAGCCTCCCGCAAACGTGGCGATACCTCGGAGATGCTGATTGGTTTGTTGGAGCGGCGCCTTGATGCCGTCGTCTACCGGATGAAGTTCGTGCCGACGGTTTTCGCGGCGCGGCAGTTCGTCAATCACGGCCACGTCATGGTCAACGGTCGGCGCGTCAATATTCCCAGCTATCAGGTCCGCGAAGGCGATGTCATCGAAGTGCGCGAGCGGTCCAAGCAGCTTGGCATCGTGCTGGAAGCGATCGACCTGCCGGAACGCGATGTGCCGGATTATCTCGAGGTCGATCACGCCAAGATGAAGGGCACCTTTGTTCGGGTGCCAAAATTGGCGGATGTGCCTTACCCGGTCATGATGGAACCGAACCTCGTCGTCGAGTACTACTCCTCGCATTAATCTGCCGAACGGCAGGCACAAAAAAGGGCGCGTCGCGCCCTTTTTCTTTGTCTTGAAAACGAGTCCTAGGCGTCGGCCGTTGCCGACACGATGCCCTGACCCTCAAGATACTGCTTCAGTTCACCGGTCTCGAACATCTCACGTACGATGTCGCAGCCGCCGACAAACTCGCCTTTGACGTAAAGCTGCGGGATCGTCGGCCAGTCACTGAATTGTTTGACGCCGTCACGCAGTGACGGGTCCATAAGAACGTCGACCCCTTTGAATTTGACGCCGGATTCGCTCAACACCTGAACCACGGCCGCAGAAAACCCGCACTGTGGGAAAATGGGCGTCCCCTTCATGTAGAGAACCACCGGGTTCTCGTCGATTTCCTGCCGGATTCGGTCAAACACCGGGTTGTCGCTCATGTCACTTTTCCTTTTACTGCCGGCCACGCCGGTTGAAGCGCTAATGTGCGCTTTCCCCGGATTATTTCAACCATAAGACCCAAAGGGGTATTAGTCGGTCGGCACCGAAGTCTGAAGCGCGAGGGCGTGCAGCGCGTCGCCCATATTGCCGCGCAACGCTTGGTAGACCATTTGGTGCTGCTGTACGCGGGTCTTTCCCACAAAGGCGTTGGAAACCACGCGGGCGGCATAATGATCGCCGTCGCCGCGAAGGTCCTCGATCGTGACCGTTGCGTCGGGAATACCTTCTTTGATCAGCCGTTGAATTTCGGCGGCGTCCATTGCCATCGTCAATTCTCCAAGGTTTTCAAATCGTCTAAGCGTCCATGTATGCCGGGAGCCAACCTTCCGCCGCGTCGCGCAACGTATTGACCGGTAGTTCGCCCTCGGGACCGAGGTTAAGTACCTTGTCCCCGCTCACCCCGATCTGCATTGTCGCAATCCCGCCGCTCTTCGCGTCGGCCTCGATCTTCATCGCGGTCTTGTTGTCCACGGCCACGATATAGCGCGCCTGGTCTTCACCAAACCACCAACCATGATCTGCCGTCTCCGGCACAGACATAGTGACGCCGACGCTGCCCGCCAAGATCATTTCCGCCACGGCAACCGCAATGCCGCCGTCGCTGACGTCGTGGCAAATCCGCACTTTGCCGGTTTCGATCAGATCGCGCACGAAATCGCCAACTTGCCGCTCCGTCGCCAAATCGACAGGCGGCGGCGCACCGTCCTCGCGTCCGGCGATTTCTCGCAGGTAAATGCTCGCACCTAATTGCCCTTCAGTCTTGCCGATGAGGAGGAGGGTCAAACCAGGTTGGTCGATGCCTATACGAGCCAGGCGCGACAAGTCTTCGATCAAGCCGACACCGCCGATCGCCGGAGTCGGCTGGACCGCTTTGCCGTTGGTCTCGTTGTAGAAAGACACGTTGCCCGACACGATCGGGAATTCCAGCGCGCGAGCGGCCTCGCCAATCCCCGACACGGCGCCGACGAACTGGCCCATGACGTCTTCTCGCTCCGGGCTGCCGAAGTTGAGGCAGTCGGTAATGGCTTTTGGCTTTGCCCCGGTGGCCGTGAGGTTGCGCCAACACTCCGCCACCGCTTGCTTGCCGCCTTCAACGGGGTCCGCCGAGACATACCGAGGGGTGCAATCGGTCGTCACTGCGAGCGCTCGGTTGCTGTCATGGATCCGGACGATCGCGGCATCGCCGCCGGGTCGTACCACGGTATCGGCCATCACCATGTGATCGTACTGCTCCCAAATCCAGCGCTTTGAACACAGATCAGGGGAACCAATCAGTGTGACTAACGCCTCTTTCACACCGACTGATGGGGCGACATCGGTCGCCGCAATCTGCGGCTGCGCGGGGCTGGGCCGGTGCGGTCGATCATATTCGGGCGCGCTATCGGCAAGCGGAGCGACGGGAAGGTCGGCAACTGTTTCGCCACCCATCTTGAGGACCATGCGGCCACTTTCCGTCAGACGACCGATCACCGCGAAATCGAGTTCCCATTTCTCGAAGATCGCGCGGGCGTCGTCCTCGCGCCCTGCCTTCAAGACGATCAACATGCGCTCTTGGGACTCCGAGAGCATCAGCTCATAGGCGCTCATGCCGGTCTCGCGCATCGGCACGTGGTCGAGATCGAGGTCGATGCCCATCCCGCCACGAGAGGCCATCTCGAACGAAGAGGATGTCAGGCCCGCGGCACCCATGTCTTGGATGGCGACGATGGCGTCAGTCGCCATCAATTCGAGGCACGCCTCCAGCAGAAGCTTTTCCGTAAAAGGGTCGCCGACTTGGACCGTCGGGCGCTTCTCCTCAGATTGGTCGTCGAACTCGGCAGACGCCATTGTCGCGCCGTGAATACCGTCGCGGCCGGTCTTCGATCCGACGTAGATCACAGGGTTCCCCACGCCCGCCGCTTCGGCGTAGAAAATCCGATCGGTCGGTGCGATGCCGACCGTCATCGCGTTTACTAGAATATTGCCGTCGTAGCTGTTGTGGAACGTGCATTCGCCACCGACCGTCGGCACGCCAATACAATTTCCGTATCCCCCGATCCCGGCCACGACGCCACTTACGAGGTGACGTGTCTTCGGATGGTCCGGCGCACCGAATCGCAACGCATTGAGATTTGCAACTGGGCGTGCGCCCATCGTGAACACATCCCGCAGGATCCCGCCGACACCCGTCGCGGCCCCTTGAAAAGGCTCGATGTAGGAGGGGTGATTGTGGCTCTCCATCTTGAAAATGGCCGCCAAGCCCTCGCCGATATCAATCACACCGGCGTTCTCGCCGGGGCCGCAAATCACCCACGGGGCTTCTGTCGGCAGCGTGCGCAGCCACTTCTTCGAAGACTTGTAGGAACAGTGTTCGCTCCACATCACGGAAAAGATGCCGAGTTCGGTGAGATTGGGTGTCCGTCCCAATATCTCGACCGCGCGGGCGAACTCTTCCGCCGTGAGGCCGTGCTCCGCCGCAAGTTCCGGGGTCGCGTTACTGAGATCGTTCATCGGCCTAGGACAATGCGCTAATCATTGAATCGAAAAGTGCGCGCCCGTCATCCCCACCGAGCGTCGGGTCCGACAACCGCTCGGGATGAGGCATCATCCCCAGAATGCGGCGTGTGGGGTCGAGGATGCCGGCGATATTGGACAGCGAACCGTTCGGATTGCTGCGATCGTCGGCGGCACCGGCCGCATCGCAATACCGGAAGGCCACGCGGCCCTCGCCTTCCAGCTGCGCGCGACCTTCTTCGTCGATAAAGTAATTCCCGTCATGATGGGCAACCGGTATGCGGATGACTTGTCCCGCCGAATAGCGGTTGCTGAACACGGTGTCCGCATTCTCGACGCGCAGGAAGACGTCGCGGCAGACGAACCGGAGGTTCTTATTCCGCATCAGGACGCCGGGCAAGAGGCCGGCCTCGGTCAGAATTTGAAATCCATTACAGATACCCAATACGGCGACACCGCGTTCGGCCGACCGAACGACCTCTCGCATGATGGGTGAATGCGCCGCCATTGCGCCCGATCGCAGATAGTCGCCGTACGAGAACCCGCCGGGCACGGCAATAAGGTCGACATTGGGCAGAGCGGTATCGCGATGCCAAACCATCGCGGGTTGTGAACCCATCGACTGCGAAAGCGCTACCTTTAGGTCGCGATCACAGTTCGACCCTGGGAAAACAACAACCGCGGCCTTCATCTTGGTCTGGGGGTCCCTAGCCGAGGGTGATCAGGATTGGTCAACGATCTCGACTCGATAATTCTCGATCACGGTGTTCGCCAATAGACGTTCGCACATTTCTTTCACCGTCGCCTCGGCGCCGGCGTGATCGCCGTCGGGCAAGTCGAGCTCGATATACTTTCCCTGCCTTACGTCCTGTACGCCTTCAAAACCAAAATGGGTCAGGGCGTTTTCGATCGCTTTCCCCTGCGGGTCGAGGACGCCGGGCTTGAGGGTAATATGAACCAGCGCTTTCATCGTTTACTGCATCACCTGGGGGCCTTTGATATCGGTCGGACCGCTCTCGGGCAGAATGCCGAGCCGGCGCGCAACTTCTTGGTAGGCCTCGGCGATGTTGTCCATATCTCGACGAAACCGGTCCTTGTCCATCTTTTCGTTGGTCTGCAAATCCCATAGACGGCAGGAGTCGGGGCTAATTTCGTCGGCGAGAACGATACGCATGTCATCGTTCGAATAGTGCCGTCCGTATTCGATCTTGAAGTCGATCAAGCGTATGCCGACACCGAAGAACAGCCCCGACAAGAAATCGTTGATCCGCAACGACATGGCGACCATCTCGTCGAGCTCTTGCGGTGACGCCCATCCGAACGCGGTAATGTGCTCCTCACCGACCATCGGATCGTCGAGTTCGTCGGACTTGTAGTAGTACTCGATGATGGATCGGGGCAGAGTCTGGCCTTCCGGAATCCCCAACCTTTTCGACAAGGACCCGGCGGCGACGTTCCGGATGACAACCTCGATCGGAATAATCTCAACTTCTTTGATGAGTTGTTCCCGCATGTTTAGGCGGCGCACGAAGTGGGTCGGCACACCGATCTCGCCGATTCGCGTCATCAAATACTCGGAAATTCGATTGTTCAGGACGCCTTTGCCTGTAATCGTCCCGCGTTTTTGATTGTTGAATGCGGTGGCGTCGTCCTTGAAGTACTGGACCAAAGTCCCGGGCTCCGGTCCTTCAAAAATGACCTTTGCCTTGCCTTCGTAGATTTGTCTGCGGCGGGCCATTTTGGGTGATTTCCTGTGATCTGAGGCCAGGGAGAGGCCCGACGTTTTATAGGGCAAAAAAACTGGTCACCCAAGGGCCTGGCGGACTGGACGTGACAGGGCTCAAAACCTATATCGGTAGTTGATTTAGCCCCTTCGGACGGGCTATGGACAGCCTAGCCCAATTGGCCATCAGGGAGCGCCACGCCCAATGTCATCCACTTTCGAAAAACGCGAACGAGCCCAGGAAGCCAAATTCGCCCACGATCAAGAAATGGACTTCCGGGTCTCTGCCCGGCGGGACAAGCTTCTCGGGCTATGGGCTGCGGAGCTTATGGACATGAAGGGCGGAGATGCCGAGGCCTATGCGAGGCAGATCGTCCTAACCGATGTCGACCAACCGGGCGACGATGACGTTTTCCAGCGGGTAAAAAGCGATCTAGAGGCCGCCAAGGTCGAGGTCTCAGATCATGACCTTCGTCGCAAAATGGACAGCCTACTGCGTCTTGCCCGCGAGCAAATGGAAACCGAGGCCTAGGCCCTTATTGGGCGGCGCGGCGCGCTTGTTCGGAAGCGCCGAACACCCGGTCGAAAATCGTCGATACGTGCTTGGTGTGATAGCCCAAGTCGAACGCCTCGCGAAGCTCGTCTTCTGAGATCAAGGCGACGACCTCGGGGTCGCCCAGCAGCGTTTCGAGAAAATCGATCCGCTCCTCCCACACTTTCATGGCATTTCGCTGGACCATCGCATAAGCCGCCTCGCGGCTGGCACCCTTCTGGGTCAAAGCCAGGAGCACGCGTTGCGAGTGGACCAAGCCGCGCATTTGATCGAGGTTTTCCTGCATACGCTCGGGGTGCACCACGAGCTTGTCCATCAACCCCGTCAGCCGCGCCAGAGCGAAATCCAGCGTCACGGTCGCGTCGGGCCCAATCATGCGCTCCACGGAGGAATGCGAGATATCGCGTTCGTGCCAAAGCGCTACGTTTTCAAAGGCTGGCACCGCATAGCCGCGCACGAGCCGGGCCAATCCCGTCAAGTTCTCGCTCAGGACAGGGTTGCGTTTATGGGGCATCGCGGAAGAACCCTTTTGGCCCTTCGCGAAGTACTCCTCCGCTTCTAGAACTTCTGTCCGCTGCAGATGCCGGACCTCGGTGGCGAGGCGTTCGACGCAACTCGCGACCAGCGCCAACGCCGCAAAGAACGCGGCGTGACGATCGCGCGGAATGACCTGTGTGGAAACGCGTTCGATCGCAAGGCCCAGAGCCTTGGCCACATGCGCCTCCACGGCGGGGTCGATATTGGCGAAAGTTCCTACGGCGCCGGAGATCGCGCACGTCGCGATCTCGGTCCGGGCTGCCTTTAAGCGGGCCCGGCACCGGTCGAATTCCGCATAGGCCTGGGCCATTTTTAGCCCGAAGGTCGTCGGTTCGGCGTGAATGCCGTGGCTACGCCCGACACATACGGTGAATTTGTGCTCTTCTGCGCGCCGCCGCAATACGGCAAGCAGGCCATCCAAGTCCTGTATCAGCAAATCGGACGCGCGGGTTAGTTGGACCGCAAGGCAGGTATCTAGGACGTCCGAGGAGGTCATGCCCTGGTGAACAAAGCGCGCCGGTTCCCCGACATGCTCTGCCAAGCTGGTGAGAAAAGCGATCACATCATGGCGGGTCTCGCGTTCAATCTCGTCGATCCGGTCGATTTCGAATTTGCCTTTTTCCCACACCGCAGCGGCGGCCTCCTTCGGAATAACGCCCAATTCGGCTTGGGCGTCGCAGGCATGGGCCTCGATCTCCAACCAAATCTGGAATCGGGTTTCGGGGGCCCAAATTTGGGCCATTTCCGGGCGGCTATAACGCGGGATCATGAGACATTTTCTGCACGTGATGGGGGCCTGAAGTATAGTCAGGTGCGCGGGCAGGGGCCATGGCCGGTGCCCTAAATCACGAAGAGGTCTCGTGCGAGCATTCGTCGCCTTCCTTACGCTTTTGGTTTCGTGTTGGGCCGCTTCAGGCGCCGCGGCGCAGGACCGAGAGGTCGACCTGGAGCTTGTTCTCGCGCTCGATTCGTCGGGCAGCGTCAACACGCGCGAGTTTAATCTCCAGCTTCAGGGCTATATCGATGCGTTTCGCAATCCCGCCGTCATCGAGACGGTCACCAATGGCGACACAGGCGCCATCGCGGTGACCTTGTTGATATGGGCCGGGGACACAAGTAGAGGGACTCGCGTGATCGCCGACTGGACTTTGATCGACAGCCAGGAAACGGCGGAGGAGTTCGTTGAGAAGATTCTCTCAACCCCGCGTTTCATGCTCCGCGACGGCACCTCGCTCAGCAACGTGATCGAAACCAGTGCTCGTCTGTTTCGCGGCAACGGCTTTCAGGGCAATCGCATGGTCGTCGATATCTCGGGTGACGGCACCAACAACATTGGCTACGAGCCAACTATTGCGCGCGATGTCGCGGTGCGGGCGGGGATCACGATCAACGGGCTCGCCATCCTGACGGACTTTCCCGACCTCGATCTCTACTATGGCGAGCAAGTCGTCGGCGGCCCCGGCGCCTTTGTTGTCTCAGCGCAAAACTTTCACGCCTTCTCAGCAGCTGTTCTCAACAAGCTGGTGCGTGAAATTGCCGGCACGATCGGACCGAAGTTGGATCGATCGCGTTTCTTCGCAGAAGGGTCGCCGGCAGAGTAGCGGCGCGGCCACGATGGAACGAGAGCCCCCCTACACCGACGGAAAGATCAAGGTCACCCCGGCCGCCGGCCCGCTCGGTGCCGAGATTCGGGGCGTCGATCTGTCTGCCGACATCGACGCCCCGACCCTGGAGGCGATCGAGCGCGCCTGGGCGCGACATTTGGTTTTGGAGTGGCATGATCAACCGCTCACCGTCGCGCAGCATATCGCCTTTGGTCGCCGTCTCGGGCAGCTAGAGGACATGAGCCATGTCGATCAACCGGAGACGGGATTGCCGCCCGAAGTTTTGGTCATCGTTAACGATCCGGCGCTCAACGATGCGGTCGCGCCGCCCGCCGGCTACCTCAAGGGTTTTCAAAACAAACATGTCCAATGGCACTCGGACAACTCCTACCGCGAGGTGCCGCCCAAGGGCAGTTTGTTCGCCGTGAAGGAATCCCCGCCGGAGGGTGGCGTCACGATTTTCTCCAATATGTATGCGGCCTACGAAACGCTCACGACGGAGATGAAGCGAAAGGTCGCAGGCCGCGAGCTCATCCATGATCCAAGTCTCAACAGTGCTAACGTCCTGCGCGAGGGCGTGACCCCGCCGACCGATGTCTCCAGGGGCTGCGGGCCGCGACATCCACTGGTGCGCGTCCACCCGGTTACGGGCAGGCCCGCGCTCTACCTCGGTCGACGGCCCTACGCCTATATTTGTGGATACGGCGTCGACGAAAGCGAAGCGCTTCTCGATGCGCTTTGGGCTCATGCCACGGCTGACCGCTTCGTTTGGCAGCGCGCCGTCAACAAGCCGGGCGATCTCCTGTTGTGGGATAACCGCTGCACCATGCATGCGCGCACGGCCTTCGCTTCGGCGTCGCCGCGCCTGGCCCATCGGGTGCAGATTGCCGGCGAGCCGGTGATCGCCGCCTAACCGGTCGGTCGCTACGAGCCGAGCAGCCCCAAGGCCCGAAAACTGGCCTGATCCTGGCCGCCGATGACGAGATGATCGTGCACGGTGATCCCCAGCGTTGCCGCAGCCTGCTCGACCTCGCGTGTCATGCTGATGTCCGCGCGCGAGGGCGTGGGGTCGCCGCTGGGGTGGTTGTGGACCAAGATGATCGAAGAAGCCTCTAGCTCCAGGGCCCGCCGGACCACTTCGCGCGGGTAGACCGGCGTATGGTCGACCGTGCCGACGCCTTGCTTTTCGTCGGCGATCAGTCGGTTCTTGCGATCGAGAAAAAGGACCCGGAACTCCTCCGTACCCCGGAAGCTCATCCCGGCCCGGCAATAGGCCAGGAGGGCATCCCAAGAGCCGATCACCGGCTGGTCGACGGCCTTGCCCCGCGCCATGCGAACCGCGGCGGCCTCGACGACTTTAAGGCCGGCAACCACCGCGTCGCCGACCCCGGGTACTTCCTTTAAGCGCGCCGGTGGCGCCGCCAATACGCGTTCGAACGTGCCGAATTCCTTGATTAGAGCTTTTGCCAGGGGCTTGGTGTCGCCGCGCCGGATCACACCGAAAAGAACAAGTTCCAGCAGTTCGTAGTCGGGGAGCCCGTCGGGCCCGCCGGCAAGAAAACGGGCCCGCAATCGTTCCCGGTGTCCGAGCGTATCCGCTGCGGATTGTTGGCCGACCGTATCGCGCCCCGTCGGCATCGGGTGGGCTATCGATAAGGCGGTCGGTCGAGCCCGGCGGGCGAGGCGGTAAAGATCTCGTACCCATCGGCGGTGACGGCGATCGAGTGCTCGAACTGCGCCGACAGCGAGCGATCCTTGGTGACGGCAGTCCAACCGTCGTGGAGCATCTTCACTTGCCATTTACCGAGGTTGATCATTGGTTCGATCGTGAAGAACATGCCCTCGCGCAGTTCGGTGCCGGTACCCGGCGCGCCGTAGTGCAGAATGTTGGGTGCGTCGTGGAAGACGCGACCGAGGCCATGGCCGCAGAAATCGCGTACCACCGAGCAACGCTGGGATTCGGCATATTCCTGGATGGCGTGCCCGATGTCGCCGGTCGTGGCGCCGGGCCGCACAGCCTCGATACCGCGCATCATCGCGTCATAGGTCACGTCGCATAGCCGGCGGGCCTTGACCCCGACATCGCCGACGAAATACATCCGGCTCGAATCGCCGTGCCAGCCATCGACGATCACCGTCACATCGATGTTCACGATGTCGCCTTTCTGCAGCACCTTGTTGCCGGGAATGCCGTGGCAGACCACATGGTTGACCGAAGTGCAAATCGACTTCGGAAACCCGCGATAGTTCAGCGGCGCAGGGATCGCCCCACGCTCGACGATAAAAGCGTGGGCGAAATCGTCGATCGATTCGGTGCTGGCACCCGGTACAACAGTCGGCACGATCGCGTCGAGCGTTTCCGCGGCCAGCCGACCGGCAGCGCGCATCCCATCGAAATCTTCTGGGGCGTGCAGCTTGATGGCGCCGGTGTTGCGCAAAGGCGCTTCGGCAGCGAGGGCGTAGGTCATCCGGTCTATCTCCGTCTCGGACCGTCGAAATCAATGCAGCGGTCCACCGTTATATCGGCCAATCCGACCCGGCACGCAAGACACAGCACCTCGACCCCGGCGTCCAAGGCGCTTCCCAATGCGGCGTCATAGGCCGGGTCGATGTCGGCGGCCGCTTGAAAGCGGTCGCAGTCCGCCCGTTGTATCAAAAAGAGCATTAAAGCCCGGTTACCGGCGGCTCTTACCTTGGAAAGCTCTGTCAGGTGTTTCGCCCCACGGCTGGTCACGGCGTCGGGAAACTCTGCAAGACCGCTCTGGCGTACCAAATGGACGTTCTTCACCTCGACATAGCAATCGGGGAGGTCGGGCTCGGAAAGAAGGAAATCGATCCGCGATCCCTCGCCGTACTTTACCTCGCGCCGGACCGTTCCATATTGCTCCAAACCGGGCACCGTGCCGGCCTCCAACGCGGCGGCGACAACCCGGTTGGCATTCAACGGATTGATCCCGACGAGGGTCCCGTCGGCCCGCACGATCTCCCAAGTATAGGGCAACTTGCGCTTGGGGTTATCCGACACCGATAGCCATACTTCGGAATCGGGTTCGGCCACCCCCAGCATCGTGCCGGTATTCGGGCAGTGCGCCGTCACCTCGCGCCCGTCCTCCAAGACCACGTCGGCGAAGAAACGCTTGTAGCGGCGGACCAAGCGGCCGGACAGTAGGGGGCTAGGCAAGATCATGGATCAATGATAGCGAACAATGCGAGGAGAGGTGACGAGGGATAACAACACGATGGCGACGACCGAGCGTATCTATACGGCGAGCCTCATCATTATCGGCAACGAAATCCTGTCCGGCAGAACGCAGGACGCCAATCTCGCGTTCATCGGCCGCCGGCTGAACGAGCGTGGCATTCGTTTGCAGGAAGTCCGCGTCATACCTGATATCACCGATACCATCGTCGCCACCGTCAACGAATGCCGCGCCAAATTCGATTACGTCTTCACTACAGGCGGCATCGGCCCGACTCACGACGATATCACCGCCGACAGCGTCGCCTTGGCCTTCGGCGTCGAGAACAAACTCAACGACGAGGCCTACAGGCTTCTGCTTGACCACTACGGCGATCCCGAAAAGATCAACAGCGCGCGGATCCGCATGGCCCACACACCGGTCGGCGCGCAGCTCATTCACAACCCGATCAGCCTGGCACCCGGTTTCCAAATGGAAAACGTGTTCGTGATGGCAGGGGTGCCACGGATCATGCAGGTCATGTTCGATGGGCTGGGCGATCGCTTGGTTGGTGGCCGGCCCCTCAAGTCGCGCGCGATCGACGCGCGTCTTCCCGAGGGCGCGATTGCCGGTGGATTGGGTAAGGTGCAAGAGCGCTTCGCGGATATCGATATCGGCTCGTATCCCTATTTCCGCGAGGGCCTGGTGGGTTGCACGTTGGTTCTTCGAGGCGCCGACGAAACCCAGCTCGACGCCGCCGCCGAAGAGGTGCGAACCCTGGTTCGCTCGGTCGGTGGCGATCCCGTCGACGAAACGACCTAAAGACGCCGCTGCGTCTTGCCCCCGCCATAATCCCGCGGATAGGGTGACGCCCGTGCCCGCTTGGCGGAATTGGTAGACGCAACGGACTTAAAATCCGTTTCCTGGAAACGGGAGTGCAGGTTCAAGTCCTGCAGCGGGCACCACGCTAATGGGTCGGCCAAGGGGGAGCTGCGTGTCTTTGCACTATGACGTCATCGTGATCGGTGCCGGCACTGCCGGCATCCCCACCGCCGGATTCGCCGCGCGACGCGGGGCTCGCGTTTTGTTGGTCGATGCCGCGGACCGGATTGGGGGCACGTTGCACCTCTCCGGCGGCAACATGAGCGCCGGTGGCACACGCATCCAAGAAGCCAAGGGCATCGCGGATTCACCGCAGCAGCACTACGACGACATCATGCGGATCAGCTGCAATACGGCGGATCCGGTAATGGTACGGGCGGCCGTGGACAACGCGCCGGACACGATCCACTGGCTACTCGACATTGGCTTCGAAATGTTGCCGGAGATGCCGGTCATCAACCATGGCCACGAAGCCTATTTGGTAGCGCGCACCTATTGGGGACCCGAACTTGGACTTTCCGTTCTGAAGGCGCTCGAGCCTTGGTTGCGGGAATCGATCGACGCCGGCCGCGTTGAGCTTCGGTTGAACACCAAGCTAACCGGCTTGCGCCAGGACGACACCGGCAATGTTCTTGGGGTGGTGCTGCGCGGCGAAGACGGCGTAAGTCGGATTGTCATGGGCGACAATGTTGTCCTGACCACCGGCGGCTATACTGCCGACCCCGATCTCTACCCGATGTTGAACGGCGGCCATCCCCTCTATTCGCTCGGTGACGAGTTCAGCCGGGGCGAGGGTATCGTCGCGGGTCTCGGCGCTGGTGGGTACATGCGCGGCGCAGACCTGATGCTGCCGACATTCGGGGGGGTGGAGGACCCTATGCGGCCCGGATTCTACCTTGGCGGCATCGTCAATCTCACACCGCAATATCGTCAGCCTTGGGAGATCTTCGTCAATCGTGAGGGGCAGCGTTTTATTTGTGAGGACGCAGACTCGGTTGACGCGCGTGAGCGCGCGCTCCTTGAGCAAACCGACTTGCGGTTCTGGGTCATCTTCGACCAGAGGATCAAGGACGAGGCCCCGGGCCTCCTGACGGAATGGCCAGAGAACCCCTACGAGGGCGTTCCGCCCGCGGGACACACGATCTATGACACGGCATTCGATGCCCACCCTGACTTCACACGGGCCGAATCGCTGGAAGAACTGGCCATCAAGACCGGGATCGACGGTGCGGCGCTTGGGGCAACGGTCGCAGCGTTCAATAAAGGCGTCGCTGAGCGCGCCGACCCGCTCGGGCGTCAACACCATCCGCTCCCGATTGCGACACCACCGTTTTACGCGATCCGCAACCACGGCACCGCGGTGAAGACCTACGGCGGTCTCGCCGTCGATCCGTCGCTCCGGGTGCTTCGTCGCAACGACGTCCCGATCGGCAATCTCTATGCGGCGGGTGAGGTCGTGGGCGGCGGGCTCCTCACCGGCAACTCGTTCTGCGGTGGGATGAGCGTGACGCCCGCCCTCACTTTTGGGCGAATGCTCGGCGATCGCATCCTGCGTTGGCGCCGCAATGAGGCCGCGGCGGAATAGCTGCTGGCGGCATCTCGAACGGGGGACTCTTCCACGAGCGCGACACGACTTACGCGCGGGACTAGGCGGCTTTTCGGCCTTCCTGTTCGAGTTCCGCCTTTAGCTCGGTAAGACGTGCGCGATACGCCGTCACGGCCGCCTCTTTGACGTGGCCAAACCCGCGCACTTCGTCTGGTAGGTTGGCGATCGCGGTTGCCGTGGCGTGGTTCGTCGCCGAGAGCCGAGCGCAAAGATCGCGCACCAACGCCTCGTATTCGTCGATCAGCGCGCGTTCCATGCGGCGCTCGGCGGTGCGCCCGAACGGGTCGAACGGCGTGCCGCGCAAAAACTTCAGTTTGGCCAAAAGGCCGAACACGCCATACATCCACGGACCGAAGGACCGCTTGGTCGGCTTGCCGCGATCCAAGATCGGGGGCGCCAAGTGGAAGTGAAGCCGGGTCTTTCCGGTAAAGCCGGTAGCGATAGCGTCTTGGAACTCGCGTCTGCGGTGGAGGCGGGCAACCTCGTACTCGTCTTTATAGGCCATGAGTTTGAAAGCGTTACGCGCAACTGCGGTCGCGAACGCTTCACTGTCCGGAATCAGGGCTGTTTCCGCGGTGCGCGCCGTGGCCACCAGTTCTTTGTAGCGCGTCGCATAGGCGGCGTTCTGATAGTTGGTCAGGATACCGGCGCGATGCTCGACGATCTCCTCGAGGCCCTTGGGTATTTTCCCCGCAGGCTGGACGCGCCGACCGGCGGTCTCCGACACCCCCTCGGGGTCGACGGCGTAGCGGCGCCCCCAGGCGAAGGCCAGCAGATTGTTGGCGATCGAAACGCCGTTGAGGTGGATCGCGTCCTCGATCGCCCCGCGCGAGAGGGGGACCAGACTGCGTTGCCAGGCCAAGCCCAACAGGAACATGTTGGTGGCAACGGTGTCGCCGCAGAGCGATTTCGCGAGGCTCGTCGCATCCAGAAAGGCTTCTGTCGTATCGCGTATCCGGTCGCGCAGCGCGTCTTCCATGGCCGTGTCGTCGAAAACAAGATTGCGGTTCTGCGCGAACCCACCCGGCATGGTGCGATGCACGTTGATGATCGCGCGGGTCTCCTTGCCGACCCACGCCAAGGCGTTCGGCATGGTCGACACGATCAGGTCGCCCCCGATCAAGGCATCCGCAGCTCGTGAAGGCACGCGCAGGCCTAGCGTTTGCGGCTCTTGCGAGAAAACAAGGTGCGACATAACCGGACCGCCTTTTTGCGCCATCCCGGTGACGTCGTTGACCGACACATGTTTGCCCTCAAGGTGCGCGGCCATCCCCAGGAGGGCTGCCACCGTGACCACGCCGGTGCCGCCGATGCCGGTGATGAGGAGCCCATAGGGATCGTCGCTTGTCGGTACCTCGGGTTCCGGCAGCTTGTCTTCAGGCAGCGCCTCGGCGGCGGTCGGTTGTTTTATCCGCGTGCCGCCCTCGACGGTGACGAAGCTCGGGCAAAATCCTTTTAGGCAAGAATAGTCCTTGTTGCAGGAATCAAGGTCGATCGAACGTTTCTCGCCCAGCGCCGTGTCGATCGGCACGATCGCAGAACAGTTCGAGACCAATCCGCAATCGCCGCAGCCCTCGCACACCTGCTCGTTGATCACCACGAAGCGTGCGGGATCGGGGAACGCGTTGCGTTTACGCCGTCGTCGTTTCTCCGCCGCGCAGGTCTGGTCGTAAATCAGTGCGGTGACGCCAGGAATGTCGCGCAATTCGCGCTGCACGGGGTCGATATCGTCGCGATGGTGGACCCTAGCCCCGCCGGCAAGGCCGGGACGTCCGTCGTACTTTTCCGGCTCGTCGCTCACCACGGCGATGCGCGCGACACCGTCAGCCGCAAGTTGTTGCGTGATTTGCGGCACCGTGAGCTGTCCCTCGACAGGCTGGCCGCCAGTCATCGCAATGGCATCGTTAAACAAGATCTTGAACGTCACGTTCACCCCGGCCGCGATGGCCGCGCGAATGCCGAGCGAGCCGGAATGGTTGTAGGTGCCGTCGCCCATGTTCTGAAAAACATGGTTCATGTCGGCGAACCTGGATTGTCCGATCCACGAACCGCCTTCGCCCCCCATGTGGGTAAACGTCCGCACGTCGCGGTCCATGTAAGCAGCAAGCGTGTGACACCCGATGCCGCCGATCGCCAAGCTGTCCTCAGGCACAACGGTCGAGGTGTTGTGCGGACATCCCGCACAGAAATAGGGCGTGCGCATCATGACCGGTGCGAGGACGTTGGCCTGGCGTTCTTTCTCGAGGGCTTCGATCTGCCCTGCCAGCCTATCCGCCGCATCGAACGGTGCCAGTTCGCGCGCCAAACCGTTTGCTATGTCGAGATCGTTCAACTCATGCGAATCGGGAAACAGAGGGCGTCCGGCACCGTCGGATTTGCCGACGACGTCGGGGCGCGTCGCGGCGCCGTAAAGCAGCTGCCGCACTTGATCCTCGACAAGGCCGCGCTTTTCTTCGATGACGATGATCTTTTCCAGACCACGGGCAAACTCGGTCAGCCCGGTGGGCTCAAGGGGCCACACGAACCCGACCTTCCGCACCCGGACGCCAAGGCCACGAAGGGCCTCGCCGTTTAGGTCGAGCCGCGCCAGCGCCTGGGTCAGGTCTGCGGTTGCCTTGCCGGCCACGAGAATACCCACTCGCGCATCCGCACACTCGTGCAGCGTCACGTCGATCGGATTGGCCGCCGCAAAGGCTCGCGCTGCGGGGAGCCGGAAGTGTTTGACCCGTTCTTCCTGCAAACGCGCGTCATCCGGCCAACGCAGATGGAGCCCCCCTGCGGGGATGGCGACATCCGGGTGCACGTAGTCCATCGATCCCGGCAGATTCACCGTCGCGGAGCTTTCCGCGAGCGTGCCGGCCAGCTTCAACGCTACCCACGATCCGCTGAATCGCGACAGTGCTATTCCGAAGAGGCCGAAGGTCAGAATCTCTTCGACCGTCGCGGGCGCCAGCACCGGCATCATCAGGTCGACAAAGGTGTATTCGCTCTGCACCCCGAATGCCGAAGACTTGCCGACGTGATCGTCTCCCGCCACCAGGACGACCCCGCCGTGGGGCGAGCTACCGGCTGTATGGCCGTGGCGGATGGCATCCCCCGCGCGATCGAGGCCGGGCCCCTTGCCGTACCAAAGCGAAAAAACACCGTCGTAGTTTTGGCTGGGGAACAGCTTGAGTTGCTGGGTGCCCCATATCGCCGTGGCGGCGGTTTCTTCGTTGATGGCAGGCTCGAAGTGGATGTCTCGGTCTTTGAGGATCGGCTCCGCCCGCCACACCTCTCGGTCGTAACCGCCGACGGGCGACCCGCGATATCCCGAGATAAATCCCGCCGTCCGCAATCCGGATTGGATGTCCCGAGCCCGCTGGTCGAGCGGGAGCCGCACCAACGCCTGCATTGCGGACAGGTAAACCCGTCCGGCGGTTTGTTGGTACTTGTCGTCGAGCGTCGCCGCGATCAAACGATCCATCGGCGAATTCTGGCATTTTACGCCGCCGTGGCGAAGCCGATCATCCGGAAGTAAAGGCGAAGATGATTTAGGTGGCGGAATGCAATGATTGGCGCGCCCGGGGCAGGGTGAAGCGGATTGCGCTAAAATAATCAGCGCAAACAGAAGCTTAAGCGGTTAAGTTTGGGCGTCCCGCCGACGACTCAGAGACAGGCAAGTGCCGTGCGACGCGATAGGGGAATCGCCTGAGCCGCTGGCGGAACGTAAACCCTTAGACCAAACGCTAGCTTACAAACGCAGACGGCACGGGGTTCTCGCCCAGCGCGCTGCGCAAAACCGCCCAATGCATGGCCTCGGCGCCAAGAATGCTGGCCGCGGCAGCTTTGAGATCACCGTTCTGGAAGGCAGAGACGGCTTGAACGTAGGCGCTGACAGCGCCTTGCTCGAGGTCGGCGGCGAAGGCCAGCACATCGGCCTGCGTTTTGATATCGGCCACCGGAAAGTTGTAGTCCGATTTGGCGGGCGCCGGGGCGCCGCCGAGTTGCCGGATCGTGTCGGCGAGGACTTTAGCGTGTTCGCTATGGTCGCGTTGAAAAGCCAGTGCTACCTGGGCGACGGCCGGCTGGAGCAACCCGCTGTCGGCACCGAGCTGGTAGGCAGCGATGGCTTCCTGTTCGGCCCCCAGGGCGCCGTTCAGAATATCGATATCGCTGGCGCCGGCATCGTTGCTGCTGGCGGCCATCGTGCCGCACCCTGCCAGAAGCGCTACAGCCGTCGCCGACAACGTGACAGCCCCGGTTTTGCCGAAAAAGCCGCGACGGGAGAGCGTCGTTTGTTCCGGTAAGATGATCTGGGATTCCGTTTTTGCGTTCATGTCTTGGCCCTCCGCTATAGCGTTCTTCTGTGAGTTACCCGGTCGAATGAGGCCCGGATGCACCTATTTTTTTGCGGGGCCGACCAAACCGCCGACGAATACCACCGGGCCGGTTGGCGCCCCGGTCGGGGAGCCGCCCTCAGGTTCGACGCTGACGGCAAATCCGGTGCCCTGCGAGAAAGACGCTGGCAGCGTGAGGCGTTTGGGCGCGTCCACGGAAGCGACACCCAGCGAAACCGGCGCCAAGTCGGCGCCACGCAGCAACCAAAGCTCGTAAGACCGTCCCGCCGGCGGTGCCGCCGCGCCTACGGCGGTGACGTCGGCCATCCCGTCGGCCGCAATTTGGACCAGCCAAGCCGAACCGTCGGTTTCATTTTGCAGCGTTGCAACTTGGACCGGCCGGAAGCCCGTATCGACATTCGGCAGGAGCGTCAGCACGAACAAGATGGCGGCGAGACCCGATGCCAAGGCCGTGAAGCCGCGCCAAACCGGGACGCTATGCCAAAATCCGCGCCGAACTACCGACTTTGTCGCATCTGGGCCGATTTCAGCCACGATGGCCGCCCAGATGTGATCCGGGGGTGAGAGGTCTGGCAACGCTTCGCCTAATGTGCCCAAGCGGTGTTCCCACAAAGAAACTTCCTGCCACAACAGGGGCTCATCCTCGACAAGGCGTTCGAATCGCGCCCGTGCCGGGCCGCGGAGCGTCCCCAGGACGTACTCCCCGGCGAGTTGGCTGCGTTCTTCGGAACTAAGCGTCTTCACGGTCCAAACAACCTCTCAGGCGCAGCAAGCCGCGACGGACCCAACTCTTCACCGTCCCGATAGGACGGTTTAGGTGGTCCGCGACCTCTCGCTGCGTAAGCCCCTGATAGTAAATCAACAAAATCGACTTCTTTTGCTCTTCTTCAAGTTCGCCCAGGCAGGCGGCGAGCTGTCGCGCATCGCTCGATCGCATCGCCGTTTCGATGGGCGTGGGGTCCCCGCTGGGGAGGTGAAGCATTTCGGTTTCATTGCCTGCGAATTCGTCCTTCGGCCGGCGCATCAGCTTGGAAAGCGCGGCGTTGCGCGAGATCGTAACGATCCAGCTCATGCCGCTGCCTTTGTTTGAGTCGTAGCGGTGCGCTGATCGCCATATCCGTGTGTAGGCCTCCTGAAGGGCTTCTTCTGCCCAGTCGTTACGCCTCAGAATACTCATTGAGAGCGCAAATAGTTTCGAGGAGGTCTGGCGATAGAGCGTGGCGAAAGCGTCTCGGTCGCCGCGCGCGGCGGCTTCGAGCAGGGGGCCGATTGGATCGTCAGTCACCATATTGGGCGTCGGGCGTGGTCCAGTACCGCTGCGGGAGGGTCGACGCTCGGGCGGCGCGTTCTCCGGGCGCCCCGCGAACGGAACATAGGGTCAACGAACACGGGCCGCAAGCAAGCCCGTCGAACGGAAATCCGGAAAAACGGGCACTCCTTGCGGGGTGCCCGTTTCAGGAAGATCCGCCGACCTCCTACATGGCGCGTTGCGCTTCGGCGGCAGGGAGGTCGTGGTAGCTCGTGAAGCCCCGCGATGCATCGCCAATCACATCCGACGTTTCTACTAGGTTCGCGTAGAACGAAATGATGTGCGTTGCATGCATGTGAGCGGTCTTTTCTTCGGCATTGGGCGTTGCTCGCGCCAACGATGCGTCGGTCACGAATGACAACTCATGGCCCCGATGATAGCCCTCGACGATCGTCGAGAGGCAACACATCGGCGAGCTGTATCCGATGAGATAGACCTGTTCGGGCCGTGAGGTTTTCATGAATTTCTCGAACCCCGGGTTGCTGTAGCAAGAGAAATTGCCCTTGGTGAACAAATACTCGTGCGGCAACGGCTCGAACCCCTTTACGAATTGCGTCGCGGAGTGGGATTGACCGAAAACGCTCCCTGGCTGTTCGTGCCTTACATGGGCCACGGTCCAGTTCTGATCCCGCGCGTGGGAGAGAATCCGGCGGCAATTTTCCAGACTTTCGTCGATCCCTTCCATGAAGTAGGGCCGGCCCGGTGTGGTGTATTCCCGTTGGATTTCGATGGCGATAAGAAGCGGCGTTTCGCCCGTTTCGTATCCGGCGTTCATGTCGAAGGGTCTCATACGCTGCCTCCAATCGGGTTTGTCGGCGCTCGGTCGCGCGAGAAATCGAGCACACCCGGTTGTTCCCATTTGCCCTCCGGGCGAACGAGCAGCATGGGGTCATCCGACATCGAGATCGCACCTTCGAGGCGCTCGAAGTCGCCCACGATGGTTACGTATTCATGGTCGGAGAAGTGGAAGAGGTCGCCACTCGGCGCAAAACCAAACCGCGCCCACAGCTTGACCAAACGCTTTTGCGCATGGGCATGCAATTTGGTGTAACCCTTCTGGCGGCATAGTTGGATCGCGTAGTTCGCGACCGCATTGATGATGCTCATGCGGCGGTACTCTTTTCGCACCGCGAAGCGTTCGAGCTTGGCAAAGTCGCCGAAGTAGCGAATTCGCATGCAAGCGACGGGCTCTTCTCCTTCGGAGGCGACCACGTGGGTTGCCGAGAAGTCGTTGCCGTCGAATTCTTCGGCATAAGGGCAATTTTGATCGGCCATGAATACGGCGGATCGAATAGCGAAAGCCTGCATCATTTCTTCGATTGACCCAGCGACTTTCACCGAGACGTCGTTACGTCGATTGTTAGGCACGTACGAGGATGCCGTTGTCATTGCGGAACTTCCTTTCGTTGATAACGATTTGCTGTGAACCACTCTTTAGTTCGGACAATGCGGTACTAATGGTTTCTGGGGTCATGCCGGTTGCGCCGGCACGAACAGCGGTCGCCGAGATTCCGTCGCGGCGTTTGATTGGGATCGGATAAATCCAGCCGCATTCGTCCATGATGGCGCGCACCATCATTCCGCCGACGTCGCTGCCGTGAATGCCGTGGATGGGTTTGCCGGGATTGGCCTTTTTGATTTCCGCGATGACGCCGTGGAAGCCCTTGGCGTCGTAAACCTCGGGCATGAACGCGACTTGGACGCGCTCGCCCAACCCGGCATTCTCAAGTGCGCCTTCAATCAAGAAACGGCGCGTCTCGGGTGCGAAGAATTTCTGGCCGGTCGGGAAGTAGTCGACATAGGGATCGGCGCGCTCGGTGCGTTCATAGACCTGCATGCCGTTTTCGATTCGGTCGACGACGATATCGCGGCGTTCCAATGCCAGGCGATGGCCCTTCGGCACCAAGGTCGGATGAATGATGATGCGCTCGAGGTTGCGCTTCTCTAGCGCCTCGCGAACCAGCTTAAGGTGGGTCAGGTGAAATGGATTGAACGTGCCGAGAAAAATCCCGATGCCCCGTCGTGGGAAAAACATCCCCCGCAGGTCGGAAAGGACGCCGCCGCCGAACACGAACACCGCGAACGCGATCCCCAGCACGATAAAGGCGGGTTGGATCACGGGAATGCCGGCCACCGCCGCCGCCGTCACCACGATGTTGAGCGAAAGGGCGACCAATACGTTGCGGTTGACGTCGCCGACATTGCGGTTGAACAACATGATGGCCACGTACTGCGCCCCCTGGGACGCAGCGGTGGTCAGGGCCGCTGCCCCGACGATTCCGCCAAGCGCACTCAGATTGCTGTCGCCGAATACACCCCCAAGTTGTATGATAGCGAAGGCGGCCAAGTTGAACGCGAATTGCGCGAGGAATCTGGCCAACCGACCGGCCGTGACTAGCACCAATGCATAGTTCACGCGTTGTTCTATGTGGTTGCTAATCCGGGAATAGGAGGGGAGCGCTATGCCGATTAGCGCGGTGACGGCGATCAAGAACGGGTTCGACCAGGCCTCGAAGGCGGCCGCGTAGGACACGTACATGAGCGCCCCGATGGTCGCTGCAAGGCGTGTCGACGGGCTCCTGAAATAGGCACGAATCCTTGATTTTTGCGGCTTTGGCACAGACCCCCCTCAATTCTGTTGCCGTGTGGAAGACGACCGCCTACCCTCAGCGCGTGTGTAAGCGTATCGGTCGTTCTACGTGGTGCGAATTAACAAAATGCGCACAAAAGACATGCAAAAAAGCAGATCATCTGGCGAACTAAGAGATTGGCGCGATATCCAGTACTTTCTGGCCGTCGCGCGGACCGGAAGCTTCTCCGAAGCCGGTCGCGTACTCAAAACCAACCAATCGACGGTTGGTCGCCGAATTGCCGCGTTAGAAAACCGTCTCGGCGCCAAGCTTTTTGATCGCCACAGCCGGGGGATGCGCCTGACCCCCGCCGGCAAGCTGATTTTTAGCCAGGCCGCCGATATGGAGGCCTCCGCGGCGGGGATCGAACGCCAGCTCGCCGGCGCGGACAACGAAATGACCGGGCTTGTCCGGATCTCAATTACCGAGGGCCTGGCAACGTTGTGGCTGCCGCCCAAGCTCGTCGAGTTCCAGCGCGAACACCCGCACATCATGATTGAAACCGTGTGTAAGGACCGCGTCGTCGATCTCGCCATGCGCGAGGCGGATATCGCGGTGCGCTATGCGCGTCCGTCTGAGCCCAAGCTCGTCGCCAAAAAAGTCGGTGCGATGGATCTCCATCTTTTCGCGACCAAATCCTATGTACGGGTCTTCGGGACGCCCGAGTCGATCGACGATCTCTATCGCCACCGGTTGGTCGACCACACCGCCTTGCACATGAATCCGGGCTGGATGCCCTGGACCGATATCGTCCAGCGTCACAATGCGGTGGTGTATCGTTCGAACTCATCGGCGTCGGTCGTCTCGGCGGTGCGCATGGGCATGGGCATTGGCCTCTTTCCGCTGTACGTGGAGGAGCTCGACTCCGAATTCGTCCGACTACCCGTCGAGACCCATTGTTCGGCGGAGATTTGGTTGGTATCCCACGAAGAAACCAACAAGGGTGCGCGGATCCGCGCCGTCATCGACCATTTGTCCGATGTTTTCGATCAGGACCGGGCTAGGTGGTTCTCGCGCAAACCCAAGCCGGTGCGGCGCGGCGCCAACCAGGAAGAGCGGCGGGCGGTCTGAGTTGGCGGGCGGATTCCTGGCGGCC
The DNA here is from genome assembly GCA_038121105.1 of Alphaproteobacteria bacterium. Taxonomy (GTDB): domain Bacteria; phylum Pseudomonadota; class Alphaproteobacteria; order SHVP01; family SHVP01; genus CALJDF01. The sequence goes on from JAYONB010000008.1 coordinate 73,546, forward strand.
TCGGCGAAGCCGCGCCCATAGACACCCCTCGGGCGAACCTATAGGTTGCGAGGGCTAAAAAACGGGCAGGCATAAGCTCGTTGTTGGCGCACAAGTCGGGGATAGGGAGAAGGTCGCGGCCAAAGCAGGTAGCGGCGCAACGGTTCAATGCTCATTGTCCAGCAATTGATTTCCGGTCTGATGATCGGCGGAATCTACGTGATGGTGGCCGTCGCCTTCACGCTGACGATCGGCATGCTCAACTTCCTCAACTTTACGATCCCAGCGCTTTTCATGTTGGCCGGTATGACGGCCTGGGGCATGACCACGGTCGGGGTCCATTGGGCGATCGCGCTGCTTGGCGGGGTTGCGATCGCCACCGTAGCCTCACTCATTGTGGAGCGGTTCACATACCGCTACATGCGGGTGCGCTATGGAGATGCGACCGAACACGCGTTGCCCTTGGTGAGTTCGCTCGGTTTTCTGATCGTCTTCGAACATCTCGTACTCATCACGCTCGGATCCGAGATCCAGCGCTTCCCGAATCCGTTTTCCAGCGCCGACTTCCACATCGGCAATCTCATCATCGGGATTCCCCAACTTGTAAGCCTGGTGCTTGCGCTGCTGATTGTTTGGGGTCTGAGTACGATGCTGAAGCGCAGCCGTGTCGGTCGAGCACTTCGAAGCATTGCCGAAAATCCCGACGCATCGACGCTGATGGGCGTCAACGTCAACTACATCGTACCGGTCGTCTTCATCATCACCGGACTGATGGCCGGGATTGCCGGCATGCTCTTCACGCTCAACTACGCCGCGGTAAACGCCTACATGGGCGATGAGGTTGCCGCAAAGGCGATCGCTGGCATGGTGATCGGTGGGCTCGGCAATATCTGGGGCGCGATTGCCGGTGGCCTCATTGTCGGCGTGACCGAGGTTCTTGCGATCCATTTCTTTGGCGCGGACATCGTCAAGATTCCGATCTGGGGCTTGCTCCTGATCCTGCTGATCATCCGTCCCTCGGGGCTCTTCGGGCACACCGCCATCGGCAAAGGAAAGTTCTAAGCCATGAGCGGATATTGGGCCGGTATCATGGCGATCCTCTGCTTTAACATTGTGGTCGCTTACTCCGTCTTCCTCCCGGCGGCATCGGGGCAGTTGAACCTTGGGGCGGCCGGCTTCGTCGCGATTGGCGCCTATACCAGCGGTTACATAAGCACCGATCTCGGCGCGCCGATGTTGGTGGCGATCCTGCTGGGCGCATTGGTGACCGGCTTTGTGGCGTTCGTGATTTCCTTTCCCATTTTGCGAACCCGCGGCGTCTACATGGTTCTGGCGACCTTCGCTTTTGCGGAGGTCGTTCAAGGCGTTTTCATAAACTTGGAGATCTTTGGCGCGGCCGCCGGTTATCCGGTCGCCGCCTTCGCGGACCTGGATGTGATCGTGCCTTTGACGATCGGTGTGGTTGTCTTTGTCTTCTTCCTCATGACCACCCGTCTTGGGCTCTCGATGCGGGCCGTTCACGACGATGAGCCGGTTGCTGCCCTGTTTGGTGTGCATGCGCGGTTTACACAGGTTACCGCGTTCACCCTCGGAGGGGTCGTGGCGGGGATCGGCGGCGCGATCTGGGCCCACAACTTCAACTACGTCGAGATTCAGAACTTCAATATCCTGCTCAGTATCTTTGTGCTGCTTTACGTCCTCATCGGGGGGACTCAAACTGCGTTCGGGCCGCTGGTGGGCGCGGTTTTCTTCACGTTGATGCCGGAGGCCCTGCGCGTAAGCGAGGAATGGCGCTTCGTCTTCTTCGGGATCCTGATCATCTTGATGATGGTGGTCCGCCCTGAGGGCCTGGTAACCAGAACGATGTTGGATCGCATTAAGGGGCTCTTCTTTAGGCGCAGGCATGCCCCCACTGCGGACGCATAGGTCGCTATCGTGCCTGACTCCATCCTCTCCTTTCAGAACGTCTCTAAGAACTTCAGCGGCCTTCGGGTTATTGATGAAGTGACTTTCGATGTGGAGAGAGGGAGCCGAACGGCGTTGATTGGGCCGAACGGAGCCGGCAAGACGACGGTTTTCAATCTAATCAGCGGGGTTTATCCCATTGATCAGGGCCAGGTGTTGTTGGACGGAGGGGACATCAGCACGTTGCCGGTGCGCGAGCGCATCAACAAGGGAATTTCCCGGAGCTTTCAGAACATCCGGCTGATGCCCCACCTGAGTGCCGTCGAGAACGTCATGCTGGGGCAGCACTCGCGTGCAAGGAGCGTCGGCGATCTGCTGTTTCCCCTCGGATGGCTACCGCGCAATCGATGGGCAAAGCAGGCGGAAGAGGCGTTGGCGCAGGCCGGCTTGGGAACCTATCCTGGCGAGGTCGTTGCCAACCTTCCCTACGGCGTTCAAAAGCGGATCGAAGTCGTTCGGGCCATGATCTCCGAACCGAAGGTTCTCATGCTCGACGAGCCGGCGGCGGGCTTGAACGAAAAAGAGACCGAGGATCTTCGGCTATTGCTAGAGCAGGTCTCTAAGCGCGGCGTGACCTTGTTGGTCGTCGAGCACGACATGCAGTTCGTGCGGCGCCTGTGCGATCAGGTGGTGGTTCTGAACTTCGGTAAGAAAATCTTCGAAGGCCTCGCCTCGGCGGTTCAGGAGGATCAGGCCGTCAGGGAAGCATATCTCGGCACGGAAGACGTTGGCGATGCTGCTTGAGGTCGAAGCGCTAAACGTCCGCTATGGACGCAACCATGCGGTCCGCGATGTATCGCTATCGGTCGCTGAGGGCGAGATCGTCACCGTGCTGGGGGCGAACGGTGCCGGAAAGAGCTCCTTGTTGAAGGCGATTCAAGGCACGGTCTCCTCGAACTCGAAGGTTGCCCGTTTTAGAGGCAACAATCTGCCCTCATTGTCGCCGCAGAAGCGAGTCAGCTCCGGGTTGGTTCTCGTCCCCGAGGGGCGGCAGATATTCGTCTCCATGAGCGTGCACGAGAACCTCTTGATGGGAGCCTATGTCCGCCGCGATACGGAAGTCGCGGCGGACATCGAGGGCGTCTACGAGCGCTTCCCGAATTTGGCGCAGCGTCGCGATCTACCTGCCTCGGTGCTCTCCGGCGGCGAGCAGCAGATGCTGGCCATCAGTCGGGCATTGTTGGCCCGACCAAAATTGATGATGCTCGACGAACCCTCGCTGGGCCTCAGCCCTATCTTGGTCAATCAGTTGTTCGACCTCATCAATTCGCTAAACCGGGACGGCCTTTCGATCCTCTTGGTGGAGCAGAACACGCACAAGGCGCTGCAGACTGCGGCTCGGGGCTATGTCCTGGAATTGGGCCGGGTGGTCGTCGAGGGAACCCCCGATCAACTACGCAGCGGAGAGCAACTGGAAGCCGCTTATTTGGGTGCGGGATAGGCTGCCTTGTTCGGGCCATATCTTCGCGCCAATATTTCAATTAGTCCGGAATGACGGACAAAACAGGGAGGAAGACTGTAATGAAGTTGTTTACCGGAGTTGCCGTCGCCACGCTGACGGCGTCGCTCATGGCCGGGCCCGCGCTGGCGGACGGTCATGAGATCGTTCTCGGTCTTAGCATGGCCAAGACTGGATTCTTGAAGTCGTCGGGAGAAACCACCGAAACGGCCGTCGATATCGCCGTTGCGGAGATCAACGCCGCGGGCGGCATTGACGGCAAGATGATCAAGGTCGTCAAGTTCGACACAGGCAGCGACGCCAAACAGGCGGTCGTTGGTACGCGCAAGCTGGCCGAGGACGACAATGCGCTGGCGATCATCGGCCCGTTCTCTTCGGGTGAAGCGCGCGTTGCGTTTCCGGTCGGAGAGCGGCTTGGAATTGTCCAGATTCCGAATGCCGCTTCCACACCGGGTCTCGCAAAAGACAATTCCTATGCGTTCCGTGTGACCGAAGACGAAGGCAAGCAGTTCAACCGCATGCTGACAAGCCTCAAGGGCAAGGGAATACCGGCGAGTTCGGCCGCGATCGTCTACGAGTCGGATCAGTTCGTCTCGAAGGCCGTGGGTACCTTGATCATGCCGGGTGGTTTCAAAGCGGTTGGTATCGATGTTACCGGCGAGCCGCAGGGTTTCCCGCAAAAGGCTTTCGACCTGTCGCCGCAGATCGCCAAGATCATGCAAAACCCGCCGGACATCATCGGTGCGGGCGCGATTTTGGACAACGCCGTCAAGGTTCTGAAAGAGGCCCGTCGCCAGGGTTTTGAGGGCCGTCTGGTCGGGTCGCAACTGTTTGCTGATCCCGAGATCATCAACGTCGTCGGTGACGAGGCGGACGGCACGATCTTCGCTGCCGGTTTCTGGTGGGACTTGAACGACGATACCCGAGCGTTCACCAAGAAGTTCAACGACGAGAACAAAAAGCGCGGCATTCACTCCGAGTTCCCGCATCACGTTGACGCTCAGGCTTATGAGATCGTCTATCTCTTGGCCCAGGTGATTCGGGAGACTGGTGCGACCGGCGAAGAGGTCAACCTGAAGAGCGAGCGTACCGCAATCCGCGATCAACTCAGGAAGACCAACTACGTTGGTATGCTGGGGCCGATCTGCTTCGATGCGGACGGTGACGCGGAGCTTCCTGGCTTCATCATCGAACTCAAGAATGGTGCATGGTCGATGTTCGACCAGCACCCGGCCGACAAATGCGGGAACACCAACTCGTAGGCGGTCGCTTCTTTGATCGTGGAAGGGGCGGCCTAGGCCGCCCCTTCTCGTTTGTACGGCGGTGCGCTTTGTTGCCTATGTCGCGCCTTTCGGCATTGGCAGCGCTGATCACGACTACGAATAAAAGGCGGTCGTTTGCCGCCCGTTCTTTTTTGCCCCAATGGCGCGCGGGTCTTGTGGGGTTGGCAGTGGCCTTGATGTCCGCAGGCCTAATCCCGATCGCTGGCGCCTCGGCGCAGGTTTCCCGAGAGATACGCACGAGCCTCGATGCGCGCGGCCTAGGGCGGGATGTTCTCGGCATCATTCCCAATACGGTGTTCGATGGGGGTGCCGAGCCGCCACGAGGGACTACCCCATGGTTTCTGCGGCAGGTCGCAAATCCTGGACGCTTTCTAGATGATCCCGTTGGGCGGTTTGAGCGCGCGTTTCATCAGGCCGGTTGGCCCGTTGCCCTTCAAGAATCCGCGGGCGCGGCGACGTACCCAACTTCTGTAAGTGCCGCGACAGCACACTTCGTGCGGGCAACGCACGCCTCTCTCGCCAGATGGAGGGAAGCCATCGGCGGTTTTCAAGCAGCGAGCGGCGTTGGTCGACGAGAGTTGCGCTTGCAGCTCGGCGCGGGCGACATCGCCCACGATACGGTGTCCGCGGGGCTCGATGCCGGTCTGGGCGATGCGGCGGCCCGACTCGGTCGGCCCACCCTTCGCTTGCTCAAGAGTTTGATGGCGGCAAATTCGGGCGAACCCGTCCTCGTTCCACGAGGTGTCAGACATATCGTGGGCTCGGCCGGCGCAGATATCCATAGACCGACCTCGCGTGGCGGGGTCACCCTGATCACCGATCCAGGGGGCGACGACCACTACGACTTTACGGCGCTTGGCGCGGGCGCGGTCCTGATCGTTGTCGATGAGACCGGCGCGGACACCTATGCAGGATCAGGCGGAACGTTGTCCGTGTTGGTTGTCGTGGATCGTGCGGGACATGATCGGTGGGGCGCCGACGGGATGGGACCGTCGTCGGCGTTTGGGGGCGTGGCGGCGATCGCCGACCTTGGCGGCAACGACATCTACGACGGCGCATTCTTCGCCCAAGCCGCCGCCGCATTGGGTCAGGCTGTTTTGTTCGATGCCCAGGGAGACGATCTTTACCGTGTTCGGGGTATGGGCCAGGCGTTTGCGGCAACCGGCGGTGCGGCTGTTTTGGTAGACGGTGGTGGCAACGATTCATACCAAGCGAACGGCGCGGATGATGCTTTCGACCGCGGTGGTCGGATCAGCAAAGCACAGGGCGTGGGTTTCGGCAGTCGGCAGGGGGTCGCAGGAGGCATTGCCGCACTCGTCGATCTCGCCGGAGACGACACCTATCGGGCCGAGTTGTTCGCGCAGGGCCATGGCTTTTTTTTCGGCATGGGCTTGTTGCTCGACCAAGCAGGAAATGATCGATACCAGGCTGCGCGTTATGCCCAGGGCGCGGCGGCCCATGTCGGCATCGGGGTTCTCGTCGATCGAGCCGGGAATGACACTTACGACGCCGAAGTAGGCGTCGCGCAGGGGATGGGGCTCGACCGGTCGATCGGTCTATTGCGCGACGCGGGGGGCGATGACCGGTATGTCGCCGGGTCGCTGGCCCAGGGCGCGGCCACGGCCAATGGTTTGGGCGTCCTCCAAGATTTTCGTGGGGTCGACCGTTTCGCCTTAGGGAGCACAGGATGGGGCGAGGGGCACTGGTCCGGCGGATTGCCCGGCGCTGGGTTCCTTTTCGGCGCTGACGCCCAAGACGATTTTGTTCTTTCGGGCGCAGCGGCGACCCTCGATGCCGTCCCCAATGGGGGGCCGCATGCGCCCAAGCCGATGCGTCGCGAGGCTGCACCGCCACCGACCTGCGTCGCAGTGGATGAACCCTTGGGGACTTGGGGGCAAGGGCTCGGCGCGGCGCTCGACCAAGCATTTCCATTGGCGGCAGACGGTCCGCCGGCGAAGCGCGCGCATGTTTTTGTGCGACGGGCGCTGCGACGTGACCTTCCGGCGGTCATCTCCAAGGTAGGCGACAACGAGCATCGCGGGCTTGGCGTGTTGGGGGTCTTGCGGTGTGTCGTGCGGGATCAAGGAACATCGTCAGCCGACGCGGTCATTCGTGATCTTGTCGAGAAACTCAATCAGGGGCCCGTATCTCTGGGCTGGATGTATGCAAGCGCGCTCGTCGCATTCGAACAACCGGCACCGATGGTTCGGCGGGCGATCATCGGTTTGGCCGCCCAACCGGACTGTACCGCCCGCGTCGGCGCGATCGAACTCGCGCGGCGAACCCTGGAGCGAGATGGGACATCGCCCTCAACTTGGATCGCTTCGATCGTGCGGGATGGACTACAAAGCCGCTGCTGGCGCGAACAAGCGGCGGCGATGCGTTTCGTCGATACCCACGGTCCGGTCTTGTCGGGTCGTGCCGCAAGGCCATCATTCCTAAGGAGCGACGCTCTGCGGCGCCAAGCATTTCCCACGCCCCAATAGGTCAAACCAGATTTGGTCGCGCCTAGGCGGACCGCACACCAGTCCTTGCGGGTGTGCACAATATTGTGGAAAAGCTGTTCATGCTGTGTGGCATAACTCTTTGGTTTTGCACAACTTTTTCGCCTTCGTCGGGCAATTCTAGTTGCGTCGTCAAAGACGCTGAAGGAGCATGATGGTGCGCGTGATGGCGCGTTGGTGTTGGGTTCGTTGTGGTGTTTTGAGTCTTCGGACTTGCGACTCACTTCGGTTCAGCATCGGTCCGGTGGTTTTCTTGCTGCAAGGCGGAAGGCGACTGGACCGAGAGGGTTCGGTCCCCGAGCACCTCGTTGGTATTGGTCGTTCGCTCTCCCTCCCGGATCGCGATCGCTGACATTGATGGAGGTGCGGCACCCGGATGATGCGGTTCTTCGGAGCTGGATTAGTCGGGGTTGGGTCGGGCTTGCACGGATGGGCTTGCCTATCGGTCGCAAGGTCGGTCGCTGCGTCGGGCGGATGTCTTTCGGGGCATGCGTAGGGATGCAGGGGTTCTCACCAAGGCTTCGGTCTCGGTGGGCGCTTGTGAGGGGTCGGTATTGACGGCGTTTGGCAACAGGCGCCGGCAACAAAAAGCCCGCCGACGTGTCCGCCGCGGGCCAGGGGCTTTGAGTGGCTCCAAGAGCGTCAGGGGCGTCTCTCGCGGGAGACAAAGCATAGGCCCAGACCTATGTTCCCTGGCGCTTATTATTGCCTCCTATATAGCTGAAGGCGCGCCTAGCAGCAATACAATTTGTGCCTGGTGCCCCTATGGGCCCAACATATGGCGTTAGGTGGCTTGTTCCTTGGTATCGGCCACAAGGACGCCATTGATCCGCCAGCTGCCGTCGGGCTGCTGCTCCATTCGGTACAGCGCCAACATCGTGGAGAGATCGAGGCCGACGAAAAAGACTTCCTGGATGGGTTCGCCCCGCACGATCAGCAAACGGCGATACTCGACACTTCGCGGTCGGTACACCGATTCGTAGGACGATCGAACCATTTGCATGAACCGATCGGACGATCCGAAGTACGCCTGGATCCCCGGTGACGCAAAGCTAAAGGCCGTATCGCCGTCGTCTTTCTGAAACGCCAGCACTTGGGCCTCGATGACCTCGACAATTGCGGCGCGGTCGGTCGCATCGCCTTCGACCATGTTTTGCGCGGACGCAGTGGCGCCGACCAACATGAGCGTACAGAAAAAGGAAAAGATCACCGTAAGCCGTGTCATAGCGTCTCCTCAGGCGGCGCGATCGGGCTAGGATAGCGATCAACCGCGCTGATCGCGAGCGTGACAAGGGGAGGGCACAAATGGATATCCAAGCCGCGATTCTGCGCGAACCCGGTGGACAATTCGCCATCGAGGCCGCGACGCTTGATGCGCCGCAGGCGGGAGAAGTGTTGGTCAAGGTGCTCGCCGCCGGCGTTTGCCACACCGATATCGGGGTTCAGCACATCATGCCGATGCCCGTCGTCTTAGGGCACGAGGGCTCGGGCGTGGTTGAGGCGGTCGGGTCGGGCGTCACAAAGGTCGCACCCGGCGACCGCGTGGTCATGACGTTCGGATCGTGCGGCCGCTGCCCGAGTTGCGCCGAAGGAGCGCCGTCGCACTGCCACGACATGCGCACTCTGCAATTTTCCGGCGGTCGCGCCGACGGCTCGCCCACGATGCACCAGCAAGGTGAGAAGCTGAACGCCGCCTTCTTCCAGCAGTCCTCGTTTGCGACCCATGCTTTGGCGACCGAGCGTAACGTCGTGAAGGTCACCCACGACGACGTCCCGCTCGAACTCCTCGGGCCCTTGGGGTGCGGCGTTCAAACCGGCGCGGGCGCCGTCCTCAACACGATCAAAGCGCGCGCTGGGCGGAGTATCGCGATCATGGGTGCGGGCTCGGTTGGCCTTAGTGGCGTGATGGCGGCGCATCTCATCGGATGTACGACGATTGTTGCGGTGGATATCAACAAAGACCGATTGGCGTTGGCCAAGGACCTTGGCGCGACTCATGTTTTGGATGCGGGTGAGGGCGACGTCGCGGCGCGGATTCGCGAGATCACCAAGGGCGGCGCACACTATGTACTTGAAACGGCCGGGGCGGTTCAGTCGTTCACCGATGCCATTGCGTGCCTCACGATGCGGGGTGTGTGTGGGATCGTCACGGTGCCGAACCATGGCGGCGCATTCGATTTCAGTGCCCGAGAATTGCTGACCGGCGGTCGCACCGTGGTCGGTGTATTGGAGGGGTCGAGCGTTCCCGACGTCTTCATCCCGCAGCTCATCGACTTCTACGCGCAAGGCCGCTTTCCCATCGATCGGTTGACGACGTACTACCCTTTCGGCCAGATCAACCAGGCGGTCGCCGATTCGATTTCCGGCAAGACGATCAAGCCCATCCTCAAGATGCCCTAACGTGCGGCACGTTGTCCCAGGGGCCCTTCTTCTCCTAATTGTCAGCCTTCTTGGCGGGGCGGCCGCCGCGCAGTCGGCAGCGGGCCGACTTCTTGTGGCGCAGCCGGCTCTCACGGACACCAATTTCTCGAAGACCGTCGTGCTGATCCTGCGGCATGATTCGACCGGGGCCTTCGGCCTGATCGTCAATCGTTTCGTCGAGGATGTCGCGCCGCGTGATGTTCTGGCGCTTTTCGAAGAAGAGGTGCCGTTCAGCGACCAAACCGTCGCCGTCTATATCGGTGGGCCGGTACAGCCGGCGACCACCCTGGCGCTGCATTCGCCGGAATTCCAAACCGACCGCACCGATCGGGTGGGCGACTTTATGGCCGTCTCGCCCACCGTCGATACGTTGCTCGCCACGGCGGGCGGCACCGGGCCGCGAAAGCTCCGAATTTTTTTTGGTTATGCCGGTTGGGCGCCCGGCCAACTCGATCAAGAAATCGATTCCGGGTCCTGGGCGTTGATCGACGCAGCGCCGGATCTGGTGTTTGCCGACGACGCGACCGGGGTTTGGGCGGCCGCCCGCGGTCGAATTCGGGTCGAACTATAGGATCGCCACTACAGCGGCCAAACGATCAGGATCATCGGTACCGCAACAGCGACAATGATGATCTCAAGCGGAAGCCCCACACGCCAATAGTCGCCGAACTGGTAACCTCCCGGGCCCATGATGAGCGTGTTGTTTTGATGGCCGATGGGGGTCAAAAAGGCGCAACTCGCGCCGACGGCAACCGCCATCAGAAAGGCATCTGGGTTGACCCCAAGCTGTAACGCCGTCCCGTAAGCGATCGGTGCCGCGACGACTGCGGTCGCGGCGTTATTCATGATGTCCGACAGCGTCATCGTGATGATCAAAATGAGGGTCATGATCGCCACAGGTCCTAAGGAGCCTGATAACCCAACGATCCCGGTGGTGATGAGATCGGTCACCCCCGTCGTCTCCAGAGCCCCGCCGATCGGCATCATCGCGCCCAATAACACCACCACCGGCCAGTCGATGGCGTCGTAAACCTCACGCAACGGCACGATGTTTGTCAGGATCACGATCGCGGCGGCCGCGCTAAAAGAAATCGGGAGCGGCGCGATATCGGCGATGCTGAGGGCGATCGCCGCCACGAACGCGGCGATCACGATAGATGCTTTACGCCCGGGATCGCTGCCCAGTTTGCGAGGCGCCAGGGGCAGGCAACCGAGGTCGCCGATCGACCGATGAACGTGCTCTTCGTCGCCGTGCAGCAAAAGGATGTCTCCAGGACGAAATTGGACCTGGTAAAGACGATCCCGGATCGGGCGTCCCTGGCGCGAGATGCCAAGCAAATGAAGTCCGGCGCGGCCTGTCAGCCCCGCCAAGCGCGGCGTCCGTCCGGACAATACCGAGCGCGGCGGGATCACTGCTTCGACCAACACGGTGTTTTCGCCTTCCAGGTCGACGGTGCCGTCGCTGGCGGTTCCCGCGAGTTCCAAATCGTTTTTCTTGACGTACAACGTCAATGCGGCAGGCGGCGCTTCGACAACTAGGCGGTCGCTCGCGCGCAGCGGCAGGTAACGCACGCGCATATAGCCGCGCGTCCCTTCGCGAATGAGCCCAAGAATCTTGACGTCCTCTTCGGCTGCGTCGTCATGCAGATCGTGTATCGACTGCCCCACAAGCGGCGAGTCTTCCCCGACGGTGATTTCAGCGACGTAATCGTCGATCTTGAAAAGTTCTTTTTCCTCGGAAAACTTGAGTCGCGCTTTTGGAATTAGGCGCCATCCGATCAACGCGATGAACACGACACCGACGATGGCGATCACGCCGCCGACCGGCGTGAACGCAAACATGCCGAAGGCGCTGTCGCTCACGGTGCCGCGGTAATTCGCGACGATGATGTTGGGGGGCGTACCGATCAACGTGATCAGGCCCCCGAGGATCGAGGCAAAGGAGAGCGGCATCAGAACCGCCGCCGGCGATCGCGCGGCTTTGATGGCCGATTGGATCGCTACCGGCATGAGCAACGATAAGGCTCCGATGTTGTTCATGATTGCCGAAAGAGGCGTGGCGACGAGGCTCATCGCCCCAATATGGGTTGCCGGGGTTCCGGCGGCCGGTGCGAGGATTTTGCTCAGATGTTCCACCGCACCCGAATTGCTGAGCGCCCGGCTAAGGATCAGAATCGCCACCACCGTGATCGTGGCCGGGTGCCCGAACCCGGAAAACGCGTTCACGCTCGGCACGACACCGAGAAACACCGCCGCGATCAGACAGACGAACGCGACGATGTCATAGCGCCAACGACCCCAAATGAAGCCGACAAGGGCGACGAGGAGGACGCCGCTAATCGCATATTGTTCGTAGGTCATCGTTACATCGGCCAGATCATTACCAACAACGGCACACTCACGATGACGACGAGCACCTTAAGCGGCAACCCCATCCGCCAATAATCTCCGAAGCGATACCCGCCGGGCCCCATGATAAGCGCGTTGTTTTGGTGGCCGATCGGGGTCAGAAACGCGCTCGAGGCGCCGATCGCGACCGCCATCAGGAACGCGTCGGGATTGACCCCTAGGGTTTGGCCGAGGCTAAACGCGATGGGGCCGGCAACGAGGGCCGTAGCGGCATTGCTCATGATGTCGGTCATGATCATGGTCACGATCATTAGGACTATCAGCGCCAGCACAGGCGATCCGCCGTCCGTGACCCCGAGGATGGCGGAGGCGACAAGCGCACCGGTTCCGGTCGTTTCGATTGCCAGGCCTACTGGTATCATCGCGCCCAACAACACGACGATCGCCCAGTCGACGGAATCGTACATTTCGCGTGCCGGGACGATGTTGGAGAGAACGATCGCCAAAGCGCCGCCGGCTAGCGCAAGTTCAAAGGGTACGATCCCGATCGACGCCACGACGAGCGCGGCGGCAAAAATCGTGAAAGCGAGCACTCCGGCGCGTTTACTACCGCTCGTGACACGTTTCTCGCCGAGCGGTAAACACCCCAGCGCCGGCACCACTTGCGAAAGCCGCTCCGAATCGCCCTGAAACAACAAGATATCGCCGATACGCAAGCGTTCGTTGCCGATCCGTTCACGCAAGCGCTCGCCCCTTCGCGAGATAGCCAGCAAGTTGATCCCGTATCGCCCGGTCAAGCGCAACGACAGCGGGGTTTGCCCGATCATTTTGGACCTTGGCGCGACCACGGCCTCGCTGAGCACATAGTCGGGCCCCCGCAGCATCGATTGGATGTCTTCGTCGGCCGTCGTCAGTTCCAACCCAAGAGTTCGCATGAAGTCCGCGATTTCCTGTGCGCCACCCTCCACGATCACCAAATCGCCAGGCTGCGCCAACTGATGTCGCGCCGAGACGAAGATGCGAAGACCGCTGCGCAACAAACCGATGAACACCACGTCATGCTTGTCGCTGATGGTATCGATTTCGCCGATCGCTTTGCCGTACGCCGCCGAGGTTTCCTGGACCAACCCCTCTGCGACATAGTCATCGATCTTGAAGAGATTTCGCGTCGGCGCGTCCGCGAGGCGGCGGCGCGGGATCAGGCGCCATCCGATCAACGTAATGAACAACACGCCCGTCACTGCAACGGCGGCGCCCACGGGGGTGAAGTCGAACATGCCAAACGGCTCGCCCGTCGCGCTCCCCCGGAACCCAGCAATGATGATATTGGGTGGCGTCCCGATCAGCGTCACCAAACCGCCCAGGATGGAACCGAACGAAAGCGGCATCAGCACAATAGCCGGCGACCGCCGGGCCCGCGTTGCCGACTGGATCGCCACCGGCAACAACAACGATAGCGCGCCGATGTTGTTCATGACTGTGGACAGCAATGCGCCCAGACCGGTCAGCGTGCCGACATGGGCGATCGGCCGCCGCGTCGCAGGTGCCAGACTTCGGGCGAGCGAATCAACAACGCCCGAGTTCGACAAACCTTTGCTCAGTACCAGGACGGCGATCACAGTAATCGTTGCGGGATGCCCGAAGCCGATAAAAGCCTCGCTCGCCGGCACGACCCCGGCGGCGACGGCCAAGATCAACGCACTGAGCGCAACGACGTCGTAGCGCAAACGGCCCCAGATGAACCCGGCCAACGCCAGCCCTAGAATGACAAGAACCGCGATTTGATCGTTTGACACGGGAAGGGCCCGACGTGATCGGTCGCGGCGAAACGTTAGCCGCTATTGCGCCGTCATGCTCTGGCGAAGTTTTGTCGTTGCCGCGGTGTCGACCGTCGCGCCGTTGATGACGACGCCATAATCTGCCTTCGCCGCATCCGCGCCGATATAGCCGTCCAGAACATCGTCCAAAACGTCCTCGGGGTCGCGTTCCAACGGTTTGCCATAGCCGCCGCCACAAGGGCCATAGGCGATGAACTTGTCGCCGGCCTTGGCCGCGCGGTATGGCAGCTTCGACGGCAAGTCTTCGGTACTGCCATCGTGGCGATCAAACCGTAAGGTCGCGGGATCGCCTTCCTGTCCGCCCTCAAAACCCCAGGGCTTGAACAGGTGGCCTTCGCCTTCGACCGAGTATCCCCCGTCACCGAGGAACGTGAATTCGCGGATAGCCCCGATGCCGCCGCGCCATTTGCCGGCGGGCACGGTGCCTTCGCGCATTTCGTATCGGTTCACTCGTAGCGGAAGGTGCGACTCGATGTCCTCGATCGGGTTGTTGCGGGTGTTGGCATAGAGCGTATCCACGGCGTCCATCCCGTCCATCCCGTAGCGCCCGCCATAGGCGCCTTCGAAGATCTCCATATGCACCCAATGCCGGCCCTGTTCGAGGCCGGAGAACGCGATGACCTTCAAGTTGCCGACGCCGGCACTTATTTGCTGGGGTACGGCGGGAGCCAACGCACGCATGATCGTGTCGGCAATCATGACGCCGGGTGAAAATCGAGCGATGACCGGAGCCGGGAAGTTCGGATTCGCCAGCGAACCCTTGGGTGCGATGATCTTGATGGGGCGGGTCAAGCCGCTGTTCTGCGGGACATGACCGAGCGTCGCAGTGTCGACAAGGATCGAGCGGACCGTCAACCAGATCGCGACGTCGACCGTGCCCTCGAACGGCATGTTGATCGGGAGGTCGATCTGGTCAGCGGTGCCCGTTAGATCGACGGTCATGTCGCTACCGTCCACCGTCAGCGTGACCACGATCGGCAGGTTCTTTTCCTTCGGGTTTTCGCTGTACTCGTAGCCGTCGATATGGCCGGTTGCGGTGTAGACGCCGTCTGGGATTTTGCCGATCGCGTCGCGCATCATTTTTTCCGAGGCATCCATCAACGCCTCGGAGGCGCCCATGACGGTTTCATAACCGTAACGTTCGATCAGCGCGATGAACCTCTCCGCGCCGATTCGGGCGGCGGCGATTTGCGCTTCCATGTCGTCGACGACGAGGTGAGAGGCGCGAATATTGTCACGCAGCATGTGCCACACCATGTCGTTCTTCTGACCTTGGTCGAACACCTTGATGGCTTTGAACTGCAAGCCCTCGGCATAGACATCCATTGCGTCGACGATGCCGCATGACCCTGGGCTCAACGATCCGATATCGAGATGGTGCGCCGTAGTTGCCGACCATCCGACCAGCTTTCCTTCGATGAAGACCGGAATGGCAAAGAGCACGTCCGGGCCGTGCGAAGACCCGCCATAGGGGTCGTTGTGCATGATCACATCGCCGGGTCGGACTTCTTCGCCCCGCGCCGCCAGCGACTTGTTGATTCCTTTGATGTAGCCGGGAATCGGGCCGGATTGCAGCGGCGTACTTTGTTTTGATTCGCAGAGTTGGCGGCATTCGACGTCGACAATCGCCGCGCCGAAATCTTCCGATTCGCGAATAATCGACGAATAGGCCATCCGCATCAGCTTGTAGCCCATCTCGATGGCGATGCTTTCAAGAGCGCCTTGGATCACGCTTGCGGTGATCGGGTCGACGGCGCGGCGGTTGTCGCCTTTGCCGGGGACGCTGGACGAGGTCATTTCTTTCCTCCGACTTTGATGAACAAGTTGCCGCTACGGTCTGCGTTAAAGGTGCAGGTCGGCGGCACTACCGTGGTCGTGTCTTTTTGCAACACGATTGCCGGACCCGGAATATCTTGGTCCAGGGGCAGCTGATCCCGCCGATAGTACGGCGTTTCGAACGTCTGTAGGTCTTCATCGACCCGGAACATCGAGGAGTCGCGGCGCACCAGGGCGGCCTCAAGCGTTCGCTCGGCGCTTTCGTCGACAACCGCAGCTTGGATTTTGGGCATCTGGCCGACGCCCGTGACACGGGCATTGACGAGTTCGACCGGTGTATCGGGGTAGTTTTGACCGTATTCGCCGAGATGCAACTCGTGAAAACGATCGAACACCTGTGCCATCAAGGCGTCGTCGACCTTGCCGTCGGGAAAGTCGATTCGAAGTTCATAGCCTTGTCCGGCGTAACGGAAATCGCCGGCGCGCTGGAAGCTCATTTCGTCTTCCGATAGTCCCTCGGCCTCGAACTGTTTCCGCAGGTTGTCCTGCATCGCATCGAAATCCTGATTGATCCGTGGCAGGTCGATGTCGCCTTCGACCTGGAACTCGGTCTTGATAGCGTCGTATTTGTGGTCGGTCGTAAGAAGTCCGACGGCCGAAGTGATACCCGGATAGGGCGGCACGATGACTTCCGAGATGCCGAGTTCCGCGGCCACCTCGGCGCCATGAAGCGGGCCGGCGCCACCGAATGCAACCAACGCATACTCGCGCGGATCGATGCCCTTTTGCACGGTGCGGGACCGAATGGCGTTCGCCATGCTGGCATTGATAATGGTGAGAATGCCCTCCGCGCACTCGTGCGGTGTGAGGCCTATTTTCTCTGCAAATTCTGAGATGACGGACTCGGCAGCCGGACCGTCCAACGACATTTCGCCGCCCAGGAAGTTGTCTTTGCTCAGTCGGCCAAGCACGACGTTCGCGTCGGTCACCGTCGGCAGAGTGCCGCCCCGGCCATAGGCCGCCGGCCCCGGCTGCGAGCCGGCACTACGGGGTCCGACGCGGAAGGTGCCACCGGCGTCCTGCCAGGCAATGCTGCCGCCGCCGGCCCCGATGGTGTGGATGTCGATCATTGGCACCATCAACGGGAAGCCGGCAATCGAGGTGTCGCGCGCGGTGGCCTCGCCGAACCGGCCATCTGTCACGATGCCGATATCGGCGCTGGTACCGCCGACATCAAAGGTGATCAACCGCTTGCGCTCGGACAGCTCGCCGCACCAGGCGCCGCCAAGGACGCCGGCTGCCGGCCCCGACAGCAGCGTGAACACCGGTCGTTCGGCAACGAGCGAGGCGGTGGCCACGCCTCCGTTCGATCCCATGATGTGCAAGTCCGCCTTTAGGCCACTTGCCGAAATGCTCTCCTCGAGATTCTTGACGTAATTGCGCACCTTCGGGCCAACGAAGGCATTCATTGCGGCCGTCGTAAACCGCTCGAACTCGCGGAACTGCGGTGAAATATCGGACGATGTCGTGACGAAAGCTTCCGGGTATTCCTCTTGGATGATCGCCTTGGCGCGTTCTTCGTGGCTCGGGTCGATATACGAGAACAAGAAACACACCGCGATCGACTCGACCCCCTCCGCTTTGAGAGCCCGGGCGGCGGCGCGCACTTCTTCCTCGTCCAACGCCTCCAAGACCTCGCCCTTGGGCGGGGCGATGCGCTCGGTCACCGTCTTGCGATGGCGGCGCTTAATGAGGGGGCGGTCCTGCCAGGGGATTTCCTGCATGATCGAGTAGTGCTCGGGCCGCTGGTGGCGCCCGATATGAATGATGTCGCGATACCCTTTTGTGGTAACCATGCCGGTGACCGAGCCGTCGTGCTCCAACACCGCATTGGTCGCGATCGTGGTGCCGTGCAATACGTGGTCGATCTCGCCGCGGTCGATCCCGTTGCGCTCACACAACTCGATCAAGCCGGTCATCACGCCTTCAGAAGGGTCGTGTGGCGTGGTCGGCACCTTGTGAATGATCGTCTGGTTCGCCGACGTGTCGGTCAGCACAAGGTCGGTGAACGTGCCACCGACATCGACGCCAATAAGCTTCATGCAACTCGTCTCCCGTGCGGCCGCCTTCGGCGGCACATCGTTATTTCTAGTTGGGCTGCTGATCCGGCGCGCTTGGGGCAACCGCTGGACATCGCGCACTAGCGGGGAATAATAGGTGGAGGGAGGGCGACCCGTCCAGCAAACCAATGAAACCTTTTCGGCGCATCGCGCCGGCGACTAGGAGTGCGTCTTATGACAATTGCGAAGGCCGTCAACGAACAAAGACTCTGGCAGCGCCACATGGATCTCGCCCAGATCGGGGCGACGGCCAAAGGCGGGGTCAATCGGGAAGCCTTTACGCCCGAGGAGGCGGAAGCCCGCAAGCTCCTGGCCAGCTGGTCTGAGGCCCGTGGGTTCACTTGTGCGGTCGACGAAATCGGCAACTTGTTCTTTCGGCGGGCCGGCTCCGATGCGGATGCGGCGCCGGTCGTCACCGGCAGCCATATCGACAGTCAGCCTACCGGCGGCAAGTTCGATGGCGCCTATGGGGTTCTCGCCGGGCTAGAGGTGCTGGAGGCCGCCGAGGACAGCGGGATCACCACCAAGCGGCCGATCGAATTCGTGGCTTGGACCAACGAAGAAGGCGGACGTTTCCAACCCGCCACGATGGGCTCGGGCGTTTACACCGGCGCGATGGACCTTGAGGAAATGTTGTCGGTCAAAGATCGGTCGGGCGCCGTCGTACGCGACCTCCTGCCGGCCACGCTGGCCGCCACCCCGAACGCCGACAAGCGTCCTTTGGGTACGAAGTTCGCGGCCTATATCGAGGCGCACATCGAACAGGGGCCGATCCTGGAGATGGAAGACCGCACGATCGGGGTCGTCACGGGTATCCAGGGCACCCGTTGGTTCGCTATTGAGGTCGAGGGGGCTGAGGCCCACGCGGGCACGACGCCCTTTTCCGCGCGCCGCGATGCCTTCCGCGCGGCACACGCGATGATCGCCGAAATGTATGAGCTCACGGTGGACGACAAGGACATCCTGCGCTTCACGGTCGGCTGTTTCGAGGTATCGCCGGGTTCGCCCAACACGGTACCTGGCCATGTCTATTTCACCCTCGATATCCGTCACCCCGATGGCGCGTTCCTGACGGAGCTGGGCGACAAGGTCGAGGAGGTCTGCAAGCGCAATGCGGGCGGGCTTCCGTTTAAGGTGCGAGAGACCTACAACGTGCCGCCGATTCAGTTCGATGCCGATGTCGTTGGGCGTATTCGCGATTGCACCAAGGCGTTGAACCTATCGCATCGCGACATGATTTCCGGGGCGCTACATGATGCCAAATACATGAACGATGTCTGCCCGGCTGGGATGATCTTCGTGCCTTGCGAAAAAGGCATCAGCCACAACGAAATCGAAGCCGCCAACCCCGCAGACCTAGCCGCCGGTGCCCGCGTATTGGCCGAAGCCATGATCGCGCTGGCGAACCAGTAATGTCGCGTGCGCTGACCTTTGGAGCAGCTCAGCTCGGCCCGATCGCGCGCGCCGAGTCTCGCGAAGACGTGGTGGCGCGGCTCCTGGAAATGATGCGCGAGGGCCACAGCCGCGGCTGCGACGTCATCGTTTATCCCGAACTCGCGCTCACGACCTTTTTCCCGCGCTGGTTCTTCGAGGATCAGGACGAAATCGATTTCTTTTTCGAGCGCAGCTTCCCCAGTCCGGTCACGCAGCCGCTGTTCGACGAGGCCAAACGCCTCGGTATGGGTTTCCACATCGGCTACGCCGAATTGGTCGAGCAGGATGGGCGTCTGCGTCGTTTCAACACGGCCGTCGTGGTCGACAAGGCCGGCGAGATCGCTCTCAAATATCGCAAGATCCACCTCCCCGGACATGCCGAGCACGAGCCCTATCGCGCGTTTCAACATCTAGAGAAACGCTATTTCGAGGTTGGCGATCTAGGGTTTCCGGTGGTTCGTTCGATGGACGGCAATCTGGGCATCTGCATCTGCAACGATCGTCGTTGGCCCGAAGCCTATCGTGTGATGGGCCTTCAAGATGTCGAAGCCGTTTTCATCGGCTACAACACGCCAACCCATAATCCGCCGGCACCGCAGCACGACCATCTCACGTCCTTCCACAACCACCTCAGCATGCAGTCGGGCGCTTACCAGAATGCGACCTGGGTGGTCGCCGCCGCAAAGGCCGGTCGCGAGGAGGGGGTCGACATGCTGGGACAAAGTGCGATCATCGCACCGTCGGGCGAAATCGTGGCGATGGCGTCGACGCTAGAGGACGAACTTATTGTGGCGAAATGCGATCTCGATCTTTGTCGCTCCTATAAAGAGACCTGGTTTGCGTTCGAAAAGCACCGGCGACCGGAGCATTATGGCCTCATCGTCGAACGTATCGGCACACAACCTCCCGGATCGAAATAATGAAAACGCGACGCCATTTCGTCGACACCGAGGCCGGCCAAGTCCACGTCCTCTCAACGGATCATGCCGATAGCGGCAACGTGCCGTTGGTGTTGGTTCCCCAGATGACCGCGCTCGAGCAGGTCCGCCTGATGGCCGCGCTGGACGACCGCCCGATGATCGCACTCGATCCAATGGGGCTTGGCGATTCCGACCCAGCACCCTGGGCAAGCCCAACGATCGAAGATCATGCGGCCACCTTGCTTGCGGCGCTCTCGGCGCTGAATGTTGAACGCTTCGACCTTTATGGCAGCCATTTCGGCGCGCGGGCCGCCAGCGAAATGGCGATCCAGGCTAGTGATCGTGTCGGGCACCTGATCCTCGACGGGGCTGGCCATCTTGAGGAGCCGTTCCGCACCGAACTAATCGAAAACTACGCGCCACCGTTGCCCATCGATCAACACGGTAGCCAACTTCGCTGGAGCTGGCACTTCGTGCGCGACTCATTCCTGTTCTGGCCCCATTTCAGCCGCGACCCGGCGCATGCCCGCATGGTCGGCATCCCTTCCGCCGACGCACTGCATGACCGCACCGTCCAAGTGCTGAAGAACGCGCACTCGTTTGACAAGAATCTCCGAGCCGCTTTTTCCTATCCGACCCAAGACAAACTGCCGCAAATCGCATGCCCGACTTTGTTAAGCAAGCGAGACGCGCCTTGCGCTTCGCTCATCCCAAATGCGCGGCAGTCCGAGCACGAATTCTATGACTTCGTGCTTAGCACGGACGAAGAGGTGGCGGCCTGGGCGCAGTCGATCCGCGAACTGCTCGACAATTCGTGAACGCCGACGCGGTCGCGGTGTTGTAGGACTGTCGGGCTTATCCATCCTTAAGGTCCATCTCTCATGAGAATTTGTTTGGCGCTCCTGGTAGGTGTCGCGATCCTAGCTTTGAGCCACGTCGCCCTCGCCGCCGATTGGTCCCTTGATACCGTGGCGCTACCGGGTGCGGTTGCGACGTTATTCGATGACAAGGGGCGTACCGTCGCGCAAACCCGAACAGGCGCATTCTTTCAACTCGATCTCAACGACGATGGCACCTTGCAGGTGACTCGGCTTGGCTCTTATGAACCGCCAAAACGGTTGCGTCGTCCCGATATGTTGCCCGACGGGTTGGTCAGCGTGGGTGCGGGTACGATCAAAGAAGCCTACCTTGTGGGCCCCACCAGCCGCTATCGGCACGGTGTCATGGGCGATGCCATCGAGGCGGCCGGCCTGCGTGTCATGACCCGAGGCGGCGAAGTTCTGGAGTTTCGTTTGCCGACGGATTCGGTCTTTGAGGACCTTCTCCCGCGGCTTCACGATGTCGACGGTGATGGCGAGGACGAGGTGGTCGTCGTTCGCTCTTATCTCGAAGCCGGCGCCGCAGTCGCGGTATTCGGCGTGCGCGACGGAGAACTTGTTCGTATCGCGGAGACTGCACCGATCGGTCGCTCCAACAGATGGCTGAATCCGGTTGGGGTCGCCGATTTCGATGGTGACGGACGGCCCGAGATCGCGGTCGTCAAGACCCCGCATATCGGGGGCATTCTAGAACTGTACGAACTAATCGATGGGGCATTAGAGACGGACGCCAGCGCGCGGGGGTTTTCCAACCACTTCATCGGATCGCGAGACCTATTCCTGTCGCGTATCGTCGATGTTGATGGCGATGGAGCGCCTGACGTCGTCCTACCCAGTGCCGATCGCAGCGCGCTTCGATTTGTCGGCGTGCATGCCGGCAAGGTCGAGGACTTGAACACGATCCCACTGCCGGCCAGGGCCCGAACGAATATGATGATGCTCGATGCCAAGACTGGTGCGTTTGTCCTTGGTCTAGCCAACGGTGCTCTGGCGGTCGTACACCCCTGACACCGCGATCCTTGATTTCGCAGGGTATAGCGTCGAAGATTCCCCACTTGGGGAACGCCGAAAACCGGAACACGAGACAGAATGGACGACGTCGACAAGCTCCATGAGGCGGAGACGGAGATTCGCCAGCTCAAGCTGACCGTCGCGGCGTTGCGCGAGGAGCTGGAGCGAAGCGAATTCGAAAAGCAGACCGTCGGGCAAAAGGCCGCGTCTAGTTCGCAAGACGAGATCGCGCAGCTGAAAAACACCGCTCAAGCCCTGCGTGACGAACTCGAATCCGCACTTCTCGACAAGCAGGCGAGCGTGCAGCAGGCGCGCGCCGAGTCGGTCGACGAAATCAATCAGCTCAAAGTCGCTGCACAAAGCCTCCGAGACAGCATGGACGAGGTGCGTTTCGACGCCGATCGCCGTGTTCAGGAGGCGCGGGCCGATGCGGCCAACGAAATTCGTCAACTAAAAAGCGCCGTTCAGGCGTTACGGGACGAAATAGACGCCGAACGATTCGAGGCCCAACGGAACGTTCAACACGCGGTCGCGGAGTCCCATAGCGAGATCGCCTCCCTGCGGGAAGCCGCGCAATCCCTCAGGGACTCGCTTGATAAGACACAGGCGGAATATGAGGGTAAAATACAAGACCTAGAGCGCGCTCACCGGAGCGAGATCAATCACCTTCAGGAGTCTGTTCGCGTGCTACGCGATCAGGTAGAGAGCCTGCATGGCGCTGCAGTCTGAAACGCCGGAGAAGCCAAAGCCCAAGGCGAAGCCGAAACCAAAGGCAAGAGCAAAGGCCAACGGCAGTAAGGGCCGGGCGAAGAAAAAGGCACCCGAGTCTGCGGTCGCTGCCGGTACGCCGAAGGTCGATCGACGACAGGACGTGGAAGCGCGCCTACGTCATGCCGAGATCCTGCTCAGCGTGTCGAAGCGCTGCGCTTCGATCGAATCTCTCGACGACATACTCGAAACTCTGGTCGAGATGACCTCGTGGGAGCTCGGTTGCGAGCGCGGCACGCTCTTTCTCAACGACCCTGCCACAGGCGAACTCTACTCGCGTGTCGCGCAAGGGACGTTCCGACGCGAGATCCGCATGCTCAACACCAGCGGCATTGCCGGCCACGTCTTTTCGAGCGGCAAGGGCGTCATCATCCACGATGCCTACAAGGACGACCGCTTCAATCGCGCCATCGACCAACAGACCGGCTTTACCACCAAGAGCGTGTTGTGCGTTCCGATTCGCACCGTGAAGGGCGAAGTCATCGGGGTCATGCAATCGCTGAACAAAAGCGAGGGCGAGTTCACCGAAGACGACCGACACCTCTTGGAGCAAATGACCACCCAGGCGGCGGTGGCGCTTCAAAGCACGGTCTTCGTCGAGCGCATGAAGGATACCCGCGAAAAGGAGATGGAGTTTCTCGATCTCGTTGCGGACGTCACCTCGGAGCTGGAGCTCGGCACGCTGTTGCAGCGGGTCATGGGAGAGGCCACCCGCATGTTGTCGGCCGAGCGCTCCACCCTCTTCATTAGCGACGAAAAGACCGGCGAGCTGTTCTCTCGGGTAGCGCAGGGCGACGACTCGATCGGCGAAATTAGGCTTCCCAACCATGCGGGTATTGCCGGCGCGGTCTTTACCTCGGGCAAGAGCGTCAACATCCCGCACGCCTATGCGGATTTGCGGTTTAACCCGGGCTTCGACAAACAAACAGGATTCTTTACTCGGTCGATTCTCTGCGTTCCGGTGACCAACAAAGAGGGCAAGGTCATCGGCGTGACGCAGGTACTGAACAAGCGGGGCGGGCCGTTCACGGCCGAAGACGAAAGCCGCTTGAAAGCGTTCACGGCGCAAGTCGCCATCGCCCTCGAGAACGCCAAGCTGTTCGACGATATCCAGCAAATGAAGAACTACAACGAATCGATGCTGGAAAGTATGTCGAACGGCGTTGTCACGATCGACGACCAGGGGGCGATTGTGACATGCAACAAAGCCGGCTTGCGCATCTTCAAGACGCGGGTGGCCGACGTTATCGGGAAGTCGACCGAAGAATTCTTTACCGGCGACAATGCCTGGGTGCTCGAACGCCTCGAAAAGGTCCGCGAGGAACAAGAGCAAGACATCTTTGTCGATGCCGAATTGAAGTTCGCCGACGAAACCATTTCCACCAACCTCACCGTTTTGCCGCTAGTCGGTGGTGAGGACGAAAAGCTCGGTCTGATGCTGATGATCGAAGACATCAGCGCCGAAAAGCGCATGAAATCGACGATGTCGCGCTACATGGACCCGGGCATCGCCGATCAACTCATGGAAAGCGGCGGCGAAGACATCATGGGCGGCGCCAGCCAAAAGGCCACCGTTCTGTTCTCGGATATTCGCGGCTTCACGACGATCACCGAGGAGCTCGGCGCGCAGGGGACGGTGTCGTTCCTCAACGAATACTTTACGATCATGGTCGACTGCATCAGCCGCGAAGAAGGCATGCTCGACAAGTTCATCGGCGATGCCATCATGGCGGCATTCGGTCTGCCCATAGCGCACGACGATGACGAGGATCGCGCGGTGCGTGCGGCGATCAGCATGATCCGCGAGATGTGGGCGTGGAACGTCGAGCGCGAGGCGCGTGGTCAGCCGCCCTGCGATATGGGCGTCGGCTTGAATACCGATAGCGTTGTATCGGGCAACATCGGGTCGCCCAAACGGATGGACTACACCCTCATCGGCGACGGCGTGAACCTAGCGTCGCGGTTGGAAAGTGCCTGCAAGGCCTATTCCGCGCGCATCTTGATCAGCGATCATACTTACAAGCTGTTACGCGGGACCTACCGCATTCGCGATGTCGATATGGTAGTTGTCAAAGGGAAGACCGAACCCGTCGGCGTTTACGAAGTGCTCGACTACCACAATGACGAAACGTTTCCCAACCTCATGGACGTGGTCAACTACTTCAATGAGGGCATGAAGCACTATCGAAATGGCACCTTTGACGATGCCATCGACAAGTTCAAAGAGGCGCTTTCGCGCAACCCGAGCGACAAGCTCTCGCAAACCTACATCGAACGCTGTGAACACCTGAAAGCCGAGCCGCCCGGCGACGACTGGAACGGTGTCTGGGTGATGACCTCGAAGTAGTTAGCGTGCCGCCGCGCGTTCAAGCGCTAGGACGCCCGGCAAGTCTTTGCCTTCCAACCATTCCAAGAACGCGCCTCCGGCGGCTGAGACGTAGCTGAAACTCGTATCGACACCGGCCTGCGCCAGCGCCGCCATGGTGTCGCCGCCCCCGGCCACGCTCAGGGTCTTGTTCTCGCCGGTTAGCTTTGCGACGGCTTGCGCAACGGCTACGGTCCCGCGGTCGAAGGGTGCGGTTTCAAAAGCCCCAAGCGGCCCATTCCATACGACGGTGCGGCATTGGCCTAAGATTTCGTTGAGGGCGGCGACCGACGAGGGGCCAACATCCAGAATCATCTTGTCGTCCGGCACCGCTGCGATGTCGACAGTTTCGGTTGCTACCCCCGGCGCCAAGGTTTCCGCGACGACGGCGTCGACCGGTAGGACGATTTCGCACCCCGCGCTAGCGGCGGCGGCTTCGACCGCCCGTGCGGTCTCGGCTAGGTCGGTTTCGCATAGGCTCTTGCCGATCGCGACGCCACGGGCCGACAGGAACGTATTCGCCATCCCGCCACCGATGGCGAGGTATTGTACCTTGGTCACAAGATTGGTCAGGGCGCCGAGTTTGGTCGAGACCTTCGATCCGCCGACGATCGCGGCGACCGGTCGTTGTGGCGCGTCGAGCGCCTTGTGCAGGGCCGTCAGCTCCGCCTCCATGCCGCGACCTGCGGCGCTCGGTAGGAAATGCGTAATCCCTTCGATCGATGCGTGGGCCCGGTGCGAGCACGAAAAGGCCTCGTTGATGTAGAGATCGCCGAGGTCCGCGAGGGCTTTGGCGAACGCCTCGTCGTTACTTTCCTCGCCGGCGTGGAAGCGGAGGTTCTCCATCAGGATGACTTCACCAGGGTCCAACTCGGCGATCGCCTCTTTTGCCGCTGGCCCGATACAATCGTCGCTGAACGGAATCGGCGGGCGACCAAGCGCAGTGCCGAGCACCTCGCGCACGCGCCGCAGGGAGAATTCCGCCCGAAATGCGCCCTTTGGACGTCCAAAATGCGACAGCACCACCACTCGCGCACCGCGCGCCATGAGCTCGCGAAGCGTGGGCGCAAGGCGTTCGATCCGCAATCCGTCCGTCATGTGCAGATCTTCCATCGGCACATTGAGGTCGGCACGGACCAGGACGGTCTTGCCGTCTACATCGATGTCATCGAGGGTGCGTAGGGTCTCCATAGCGGCGCGCACCATACCGGCTCGCCTCTATTCCTTCAACGCGCCGAGATCGATTGCGTGCGCCAATTCTGGGTTTCATAGTGTGGGGATGACCATCCTTATCTCCATCAACGGACCGGATCGGCCAGGTCTCGTGTCGGCCATCGCTGGGCGCCTTTTCGATCTTGGGTTCAACCTCGGCGATACCAACTTTGCGGTACTCGGCACCGGTTTCGAGTTCGATACCGTAACCGTACCGCCCACCGATATGACCCTGGCGGACATCGAAAAAGCGCTTTCAGCCATTGCCGAATTGTCGGACTGTACCGTCACGGTCGCGCCTTTCGACCACGACGCGACGCATGGGGAAAGCGGCGTCGCCACGCATTCGATTGGCTTCAGCGGCGGCGATCAGCCGGGGCTCCTCGCACGCCTTGCCGAGGTCTTGAACGATTTCGACGCCAATATCGTGCGGTTGAACGCGGAGCGGCTACCGGGGGCCGAGGGGCATCGCTACCTGACGACCTGCGCGATCGCCATTCCGGCTGATCGTGCGACCGCGTGTCTGGCGGCATTGGCCAATACGGCGGGACAACTACAACTGACCTGCGATTGGCAGGTGCTCTAGCTTGCGGTGCTGACCACCGGGTCGATTTGCGACAGGTCGTCGGCGGGAATGTGGCAGGCGATTCGGTGGCCGTCCTCGGTCTCGAGAGTCGGCGGCAATTCTGTTTCACAGATGGTGCCGATCTTGCGGTGGCAGCGCGTATGAAACGGACACCCTGATGGGGGCTTCAGTGCACTCGGCGGGCTGCCTTCGAGAACGATGCGCTTCTTTTTGTACCGCGTGTCGGCAATCGGCACCGCCGATAACAAAGCTTCGGTATAGGGGTGATAAGGCGGCGCAAAGACGTCCTTTGTCAGGCCCATTTCCATGATCCGACCCAAGTACATCACGACGACGCGGTCGGCGAGGTAGCGCACCACGCCCAGGTCGTGACTGATGAATAGGAGCGTCGTGCCGTGTTCGCGCTGAATGTCCATCAGCAATTCGGTAACGGCCGCCTGCACGGAGACGTCCAGCGCAGAAACCGGCTCGTCGGCCACCACAAGTGAAGGATCGCCGGCGAAAGCCCGCGCAATACCGACCCGTTGCTTCTGTCCGCCCGAAAGTTGCCGCGGTTTGCGGTCGGCAAATTCGCCGGGGAGCTTGACCAAATCGAGAAGTTGTTTCACTCGCGTGGCAACTTCTTCGCGCGTGCCGTGTTTCGTCGACAACCGGTCGACCACACGGGCGATCTGTCGGCCCACGGTATGGCTCGGGTTCAATGTCTCGTTAGGGTCTTGAAACACCATCTGCAGCGACGCGAGCTGCTTTTTGCTCCGCTGACGCACCGGCGTTTCGCCAACACCTTTCCCGTCGAGCAGAATCTCGCCCTCGGTCAGTGTTTCAAGGCCCATCAGGACCTTGGCGAAGGTAGATTTGCCGCATCCCGATTCGCCCACGATCGCCAACGTCTCGCCGCGTTGCGCCGACAGCGTGATGGCCTCGTTCGCTTTTACCTCGACCGCTCCCTTGCGTGAAATCAAGGCGCCGATGCTGCGATCCTTAATCGTGTAGTACTTCTTGAGGTCGGTCACCCGCAGCACTTCGGTTGTCGAATCGCGCCTCTCTGCAGGGTTGGCGACCGCCGTTTCCGACGTGAAATCGATGTCGGCCCACCGTGCGCAGCGCACGCGATGCGCTTCGTCCTCACCGGCAAGAGCGATCGGTCCGGCATCGCACCGCGCGCTTTCGAAGAAGTCGCACCGCGGCGCGAAGTTGCAGCCGGTTGGCCGTTCGTTGGGCAGCGGCAGCTGGCCGCGAATCGGGGCAAGCGGTTTGGACGTCTTGTCGGTATCGGGAAGCGGAATGCAATCGAACAGTCCCTTGGTATAGGGATGGCGGGGTGCATCGAAAAGGGCGTCGACGCCGGCTTCTTCCACCACTTCGCCCGAATACATCACGTTGACCCGCGAGCATGTTTCCAACACCAAGCCCAAGTTATGCGAGATGTAGAGCATTCCGGTGCGATGCTTGGCGGCAAGCGAGGCGATCAGATCGACGATGCCGGCCTCGACCGTGACGTCGAGCGCCGTTGTTGGCTCGTCGAGCAGCAGCAGCGAAGGGCGCGACAGCAACGCCATCGCGATCACGACGCGCTGTTGCTGGCCCCCTGAGATTTGATGCGGGTAGGACGACGCGACGCGAGCCGGATCGGGCAACCCGACATCGTCTAGCGCCGAAAGGGATTGGTCGTAGGCGTCCTTGCGGGTGGCCTGATCGTGGAAGATCGGCACTTCCATCAATTGGTCGCCGATCGTCATACTGGGGTTCAGGGCCGACATCGGCTCCTGATAGACCATTGCGATTTCGCCCCCGCGCAATTCGCGCAGGGCGCTGGGCGAGAGCGTTGTGATATCACGTCCCTTGAACAGGATTTGGCCACCGACGATCGCGCCGTTGCGACCGAGATAACGCATGATGGCCATCGCTACCGTCGATTTGCCGCAACCCGATTCGCCCACCAGTGCGATTGCTTCGCCGGTTTCGAGGCGCAGCGAAAAGTCGATCACCGCCGGTATTTCGCCGGCGCGGCTGTAGTACGACACCGATAGATTGCGAATATCCAACAGGGGTGCGCCTGTCTCTTGGCCTTGGCTCGCCCTCATCGTCTCAGTCATGCAGCGATACCTCGCGGATCCCGTCGGCAAGCAAGTTGAATCCCAACACCAGGGTGGAGATCGCAATGCAGGGGATCACGGTCATATGCGGAAACGCCAAAGCGAGCGCCCGAGCCTCGTTGATCATGCCGCCCCAATCGGGATCGGGCGGCGGCAGGCCGAGACCAAGAAAGCCCAAGACGCCGATCGTGATGATCACGTAGCCAATCCGCAGGCAGCCGTCGACGATCAAGGGGCCGCGGGCGTTCGGCAAGATCTCGATCAGCATGATGTACCACGGGCTCTCGCCCCGGGTTTGCGCGGCCGCCACATAGTTGCGGGTGCGTAGGTCGAGCACCAAGCCGCGGACGATCCGCATCACGCCGGGCGCGCTGGCGAAGGTCACGGCAATGATGATGTTGATCCCCGATGCGCCGATGGTCGCAATGATCAGGATGTACAGAACCAAAACCGGAAACGACAAAATGATGTCGCTGATGCGCGACAACACGTCATCGACCAAGCCGCCGAAGTAACCGGCCGCCAGCCCCATCACGATCCCGACGACGTAGGCGCTAAGCGTTGCCAAGGGCGCAAAGAAAAGCACCGTCCTGGCGCCCCACATGACGCGACTCAAGATGTCGCGCCCCAGTTGGTCGGTCCCCAACAGGAACATGCCGCCGTCGGGTGCCGCAGAAAAAGGTGCGGCGAAAGGTTGGATTTGGGCGTTGGGCGGAAACGGCGCCACCAGCGGCGCGAGGAGCGCGACGACGATCCAGAATCCGACCAACGCGACGCCGGCAATTGCGATCTTGCTTTCGCGCAATAGTGCCAACGAGCGGAGGGCTCTGAGGAGTGCTTGCGCGGTCGCACTCGATCGGATCGGCGACGAGGTGTCTTGCGAACTCATGCCAATCGGATCCTAGGGTTAAGGTAGGTGTAGCCGATGTCGGCCAGGGTTTGCGTGGTGACGGCTACAAAAACGGCCACCATCGTGCAGGCTTCGATCAGAAAGATGTCTTGGTTGAGGGAGGCCTCCAAAAGCAGACCGCCGAATCCCTTGTAGGCAAAAAAGAACTCAACCACGATGACGCCCGACAGAAGCCAGTTCACCTGCAACATGATGACGGTGAAGGGTGCGATCAGTGCATTGCGGAGCGCGTGCCTGAACACCACGCGTTTGAACGGTAGTCCTTTGAGGACTGCCGTGCGGATATACGGCGTTGTCATCACCTCGGCCATCGAGGCGCGCGTCATCCGCGTGACGTAGCCGACGTCGTACAGGATCAGCACCATCACCGGTAGGAACAACTGAAGCGGGTCGAATCCGTCCGTCATGCCCGAGGTGCCGGGTAACAGTCCCAACGAGAAGACGAAGATCGCCGAAAGAAACACGGCGCTAGCGAATTCGGGTACCGACGTCGTTATGATGCTGGTGATGGAGATGGCCCGGTCGAGCGCGGAGCCCTCCCGCATCCCGGCCAACACGCCAAGGGTCAGCGACAGCGGCACCAAAATGGCGAAGGTCCAAAATGCCAGGATCGCCGTGTTCCAAAGGCGGGGCCAGAGCACGTCGGCGACCGGTGTTTTGAACCGCACCGATTCCCCGAAATCGCCTGTCAGCATGCCGCCCAACCATCTCAGGTAGCGCGTCCACATCGGGTCGAGGTAGCCGTTGGCCTCGAGCCACAACGTGCGCTGTTCTTCGGACGAGTAGGGGCCCAAGACCTTCGTTGCGACGCTGCCGGGCTGAAGCTCCAGTAGTACGAACAGGAGCAGCGACACGATCAGCATGGTGAGGATCATGAGCCCGAAGCGTTTGGTAATGAAAAAGAGCATCTGGACTCGATGAGAATGCGGTCGTTTAAAAAAATGGGCCGGCTGGCGCGTGCGCCGATGCCGGCCCAAATAGAATTTGCGCGCGGATCGTTTAGGCGAGCCACGCCTTGTTGTAATGGTGTTCGAACGCGACCTGGGCGTAGATGTTTTTCACTCGCGTGTTGCGCGCCACGAACACCGAGCGCCAGAACGTCTGCGCGATCACGGCGTCGTCCTGCAGCACCTTCTGGACCTTTGCCATCACCTTGCGCCGTTCGTTGACGTCGGCCAATCCACCGGCTTCGTCCAACAGTTTGTCGAACTCAGGGTTGTTGTAGGACGTTTCGTTCCACGCTACACCCGAACGATAGGCCAGGTTAAGGACTTGCACGCCGAGCGCGCGGTGCGTCCATGAGGTGAAACCGAACGGTGTCGACAGCCAGCGGTCCCAATAGGTGCCGCCCGGCATGATGTTGATTTCCAGATCGATCCCCGCTGGTTTCACCATTTCGGCGATCGCCTTACAGGTGTTTTGCTCCCATGTCGGGTTGGCAACGCAGTCGATGCGGAGCTTCAGGCCGTTCGGATGTCCGGCTTCGGCCAGCAGGCGTTTTGCTTTCGCGTAGTCCTGCTTGAGCGGCGGCAGATCGGCGTGCTCGGGGTGAACCGGTGCGACATGATAGTCGTCACCCACGGCGCCAAAACCGCCGTACACCACTTCGAGAATCCGCGGCCGATCCAAGCAAGCTTGGATCGCCTGGCGCACCTTCAGATTGTCGAACGGCGCTTCGGTGACTTTCATCCGCGCTACGCCGGCTTGCGCCGTCACGGCCTGCATGACCTCGATGTTGGGGAGACCCCGCATCGTGGGAACCTGTTCGACACTGGTTTGGTAGTTGGTGTCGACCTGCCCCGAGGCGAATGCCGCAATTTCGGCCGCCGGATCGTCGCCATTGTCCACGTAGGTGATTTGGTCGAGGTAGACATCGCCGTTCCAGTGCGGCGCGTTGCGCTTCTTCAGGACCGCGACTTCGCCGACGCCGAAGCGATCGAGCGAAAATGCGCCGGTGCCGACCGCGTTCTTCGACCAGTCGCCACCGCTGAAGTCGCGGTGCGCAATCAATGCCGGATAGTCCGCCATGGATTCCGGGAGCGACAGATCCGGCCGGTTGAGATGGAAGCGAACGGTATGGGCGTCGACGCGCTCCAATGCCCCGGACGCCATTTTGGTCGTCATCTTGGGCTTGCCGTTCTCATCTTTCTCGCCGGTCTCGACCGTTTCGGTCATCGAGCTGAAGCGACCTTGATTCGACGAACCGGTCGCCGGGTCGAGCCAGCGCTCGAAATTGGCGATGACGTCGTCTGACCCGAATTCGTCGCCGTTCGACCATTTTACGCCTTTGCGCAAGTTAAAGGTCCACGTCTTGAGGTCGTCGGAAACGTTCCAGCTTTCGGCAAGGTGCGGCTGTGCGACGTTGTTTTTGTCGATCTGTACCAGCGGCTCGATGACGTGCCGCGCAACGTTGCCCTTTTCGCCCCAGTCGAAGATCGCCGGATCGGATACTTCTTTGACGTTCATCGAAACGCGAAGATTGCCGCCGAATTTAGGGGTGCCCTGCGCGAACGCGTTGCGCGGCGTGGCGCCGACCATGGCGTAGGCGGCGGCCGCTGAAACGCCCAGCACGGCGGCGCTTTGAACGAACTGCCGACGATCGATCTCGCCCTTCTTTAGTTGGTTCACCAGTTCAGGAATGTGCGGATGGGTCGTTTTGTCGTCATGCGTCATAGAATCGTGTCCTCCGGAGTCGTTTTCCGTTTTCCGAAACGGGTTCATCGTGGTCGAGGGGTCCTTCTTCAAATATTTAGTTCAGTAACAGAAGTTAAAAAGCGGCTTAGTCTTCCGATACCAAAGTAATGAAGGGGTTGAATCGGCAATTACTTGAAATATCAAGTGATCACTTCGATTTCACTTGATCTAAGCCTTATTATTCCGGTGCCTGCCCGATGAGTCAAATCGGCACACGACATCAGTCCGTGATCTTGCGGACAATGCGAAAACAATTATGCGAGATCGGCGGGGGGGTAGGGCTTATTTGGAGGTGGCGACGAAGACGCCGTCCCAATCCTCGCCCGGCGGGTCGGCGCGATAGGCGGCGATGCGCTCGTCGTACAAATCGTAAAGCACGTCGAGCCCGCCAAGGCCGTGCTTTTCGCCGTTGGTTTGACGCGCGAGGTCGCGGCATTCGTTGATCAGTGCCGACGCGGCATCCCATTGCTGGTCCCGGTAGGCCACGATCATCGCTTCGTGCTTTGTCTCAAGTGCTTGAAAGGCCGGGGTTGCGGCTTCTTTCGCATCGCCGCGCAGGCCGTAGATCAGCACCGGTTCGGTCTTCCCCTTCACCGCGATGAGGTCTAACTCGATGGTGGCGAATTCGGGCGCTTCTTTGCGAGTCTCTTGCCCGATCACGACGCCGACGCCGTAGTTCTTGGACTGACCCTCCAGCCGCGCCGCTAGGTTGACCGCATCGCCGAGGACCGAGTAGTCGAAGCGTTTGTCGGATCCCATATTACCGACGCAACACTCGCCCGAGTTCAAGCCAATTCCAATATTGATCGGGTAGTGCGGGCGGTCTTCGCGCTCTGCTTCCTGGCGTAGGTCTTCGTTCAGGCCGTGCAGCGCATCGAACATGGCGAGCGCCGACTCAAGCCCGTGTGCGGCGTGTTTCGTGTCGTCAAGCGGCGCATTCCAAAACGCCATGATGCAATCGCCCATGTACTTGTCGATCGTTCCGCGTCGCGCCAGGATCATGTCGGTCATGGGCGTGAGAAAGCGGTTGATCAGTTTGGTTAGCCCCGTCGGATCGGTTTTGAACTGTTCGGAGATCGTGGTGAAGCCGCGGATATCGCAGAACAGCAACGTCATATCGCGCATTTCGCCGCCCAGCACGAGGCGCTCGGGCTCGTCCGCTAGTTGTTCGACCAGTGCCGGCGACAGGTACTGACTGAACGCGCCACGTACTTGGCGCTTCTCCGCCTCGGTGCGCAAAAAGTTGAGCAAGGAACTCGACATATAAACCAGCACGACGACCGCCGACGCATAGATCGGGTCCAGCAGCCAAAGCTGATCTTTGTAAAGGTACCAGGACGCGGCGATCGCTACGGCAATGCCCAGGCCGCCGACTAGCGCGCTCACAAGCGCGCCGGCGCGGGGCAGGATCAACAAGAGAATGAGGCCGAGCAAGATCATGTACAGGATCTCGGCGCCTTCCGCCCAATCCGGTCGCTCAAGAAAATGGTCGAGCAGTATTTGTTCCACGGCTTGGACGTGGACCTCGACGCCGGGCGCCGCGGCTTGCAACGGCGTCGCCCTGATATCGAAAAGGCCGGCGGCCGAGGTTCCAATAAAAATGATCTGGCCGTCCACCAGCGTGGGGTCGAAGTCGGGGCTGAAAACCTGCCAGGCCGGTATGCGGCGCTCCGGTACATTGCCGGTGAAGTGCAGCCACATCCGGCCCTGGGGGCCGGTCGGCAGTTCGTAATTGCCGATCTTTACATTGTTCAGCCCCAACTTGACGCCGCCATAGCCGACTTCGCCGCTTGCACCGGTCGTTTTGATGACATACGTCCGCGCACCCTGAATGACGCGCAACACCTCGGCGGTAAGTGACGGGTAGGGGTTGCTCTGGCCTTCGAGCCTCAAAAACATCGGTACTCGCCGGATGATGCCGTCTCGTTCGGCAACCAAGTTGAACGAGCCGTTTCCGGTTGCGGCCTCAGAGAGAATTTCAAGGTTGCCGACTGCGCCGGTAAACCCAAACAGGTAGTCGAGGGGATTGTCGCCGCCATAGGCAAACGACGCTTTCTGCTTCGGCACGCGCGGCAGATTCGCGTCGCCGGTCAAGACGAACCCGGTAATGACCGGGGCCTGCGCGATCACGTCGGCCAAGATGGAATCGTGGTCAGGCAAGTTGTCGAGGTTCTTCTTCAACGCTTCGACCTCGCGGGTCAGCGGCCAAAGGTCGACGATATATTCCGGCGAGGTCCGGTCGGGTTCGGCAAACACGATATCGAAGACGATGACCGCCGCACCGGCATTGGCCAACTGCGCGATCAGCTGGGCGACAAAGGTACGCGGCCACGGCCACTGCCCGATGCGTTCGAGCGATTCGTCGTCGAGGTCGACGTATTTGACGGGCACCGGCACGTATTCGCGTGGTGCGATGCGCTGGTACACGTCGAAAACCCGCATCCGTAGTTCTTCGACCTGAGGCACGGAAACCCGAGCGCCGACTGCGAGGGCGATCAGGACCAGCGGGATCAGGATGTGGTGGGCGCGTCGAAGGCGGGTCAGCATCAAATACAGCCGTTACGTCGGGTCATAACGGACAGACTACGCGCTCCGGCGGCGCGGCTCTAGGTGTCCGCGAACTCCTGCCAAATCTTGTCGAAACCTTCGTGGTTACGGCTAAAGATTTCGATCAGGCCGGGGTCGAAATGCCCGCTTGGGTCCAGTCGTTCGTCTCCGTTGATGATGACGTCAACCGTTTGATCGTGGGAATAGGCGGGCTTGTAAGAGCGTTCGGCTCGCAGCGCGTCGTATGTATCGGCCAGCGCCACGATCCGGGCCGAGATCGGAATTTCTTCGCCCTTTACGCCATGGGGATAGCCTGACCCATCCCACTTCTCGTGGTGGAAAAGCGCGATTTCGGCCGCCAGTTTCAGCCGATGCGAATGGGAAAGAATTTGAAAACCGAAAATGGGGTGTTGGTCCATTTGCTGACGTTCGGCCGCCGTCAACTCGCCGCCCTTGTTTAAGATCCCTTGGTCGACGCTTAGCTTGCCCACGTCGTGCAGCTGCGCCGAGTACCGTATCTCTTCGCAAAACTCCCGCGGCATGCCGAGGCGCTGCGCCAGATAGTATGCGTATTCGTTCACGCGCACGATGTGGTTTCCGGTGCCTTCGTCATGGATCTCCGCGGCCCGCGCCAGAAGACTAATAGACAACTTGAACGCTTCTTCGGTTTCCTCTTGAAGTTGCCCGATCCGTTCACGTTGCCGCGCCAGCGCCTTGTTGCGCTGTCGCAGTTTGACGTTTTTCTTTTCGATCTGTTCGAGGTTGTCTGTGCGTTCGACGTAGCCTGAGATCACCGCGGCGACTTCCATCAGGTCTTCGACGGTGTCGTCGGCAAAGGGATTTTTCCTTTCGGCGTCGCGCTGCATCATCAGCTCGATAACGGCGACCACACGGCCTTGGAACGTCATGATCGGAAAACACATCAACGCGCCGACATCGAACCCGGGCGCCTCTAACGCAGCGTTGAACCGGTAGGGCCGCGCATGGGGAACGCGTTTAACGTCGTTCAAGGAAACGACTTCGCCGGACCCGGCAACGTAACCCGCGATCGTCGCCGCATTGAGGGGAATGGCGTTGTCCGGTGCCGCCCGGCTCGTCGAAATCGCATTCTGTCGGGCAAGGGGCGCAAGAACCCGTTCGCGCCCGCGGCGGCGCACGATATAGGCCGTGCCTGCATCCGAACCGGTCATCTCACGGCATTTGCCGAGGAAGCGGTCGAGAAGCTGACTGACGCTGCGCGGCGCGTCTTTCTCGACATGCGCCAGTAATTCAAGAACGAGACTCATGCCGCTCGATTTGTCCGTACCGAAAGGGGCACCATACGCACCCGGGGCGATTGCCTGCAATCGGGCCGTTGGAAGGCAATCTGCAATCCATCTTCGGCGATTGTGGTTGCCATCGTGTTAAGACGCCGACCTCGCCGAATCGCACCGTCCGAGACGATGTCTACCTTGACGTTGGGTCAATTGCGCTGCCGTATTTTTCATTCCCGCTGCTTGGTCCGGCGCAACGTTATCGATAGTGTTTGGTTAAGCAGGCGGGTAGGGGCGATCCGGTTGAGACCGGTTACGTGCCCGTCGGCAGGTCATTCGATGGGAGGTTAATCATGAAATAGATCAAATATCTTGGCGCAGCACTTGTCGCGTCCGCCGTCATTGGCGCCGCGTCGGTCAGCCACGCCGCAACGCTGGACGACGTCCGCGATGCGGGTGTTCTCAAGTGTGGCATCAACACCGGCTTGCCGGGATTCGCCTATACCGACGACTCCGGCAACTGGACCGGGTTCGACGTCGCGTTCTGCAAAGCGGTTGCCGCCGCCGTGCTGGGCGACGGCGACAAAGTGCAGTTCGTCAATCTAACTGGCGCCAATCGTTTCCCAGCGTTGGCATCCGGCGAAATTGACTTGTTGTCGCGTAACACAACCTGGACGTTTTCGCGTGACGTCGACCTCGGCTTCACCTTCGTCGGTGTGAACTACTACGACGGGCAAGGCTTCATCGGTCGCAAATCGCTCGGCGTAAAAAGCGCCAAGGAACTCGACGGTGCGTCGGTATGCATTCAGACCGGTACGACAACCGAGCTCAACCTCGCGGACTTCTTCCGGGTGAATAACATTTCCTACGAACCGGTGCCGATCGAAACCAACGAAGAAGCGCGGGTCGCTTATCTCGCCGAGCGGTGCGATGTCTATACGACGGATGCTTCCGGTTTGGCCGCGACCAAAACCACGTTCGAAAACGCCGATGACCACATGGTGTTCCCGGAGATCATCTCGAAAGAGCCGCTCGGGCCGCTGGTCCGTCAGGGCGACGACCAGTGGGCGGACATCGCACGTTGGACGCTCAATGCTTTGATCAATGCCGAGGAGTACGGCGTTACGCAAGCCAACGTCGGTCAGATGATGAACGGTACGGACAATCCGGAAGTGAACCGGATGCTCGGTAACGAAGGCTCGCTCGGGTCCATGCTTGGCCTTGATAAGGACTGGGCGGTGAACGTGATCAAGGCCGTGGGCAACTACGGCGAGATCTTCGACCGCTTCCTTGGTC
Organism: Alphaproteobacteria bacterium; assembly: GCA_038121105.1. Classification (GTDB taxonomy): domain Bacteria; phylum Pseudomonadota; class Alphaproteobacteria; order SHVP01; family SHVP01; genus CALJDF01. Next base: position 111,210 of record JAYONB010000008.1, read on the forward strand.
CCAACACCGCGCTCGCCTTGGAGCGCGGTAAGAACGCGTTGTATACGCAGGGTGGGCTCCTCTACGCCCCGCCGATGCGATAGGAAGGGCTGTGCGCCGCCCGTTCATGGGCGGCGCACATTCTTTTTTTAGCCTAACGATTTCGTAGCGAGCGAGAGCCAGTGGCCGTCGCAGGCGCGCCAGTAGGTTTTGAACTCCGCCGTATCTGGAGTGACGAGCGCGCCCGAAGCGCGCTATTCCAGATTCTTGTCGTCCTAGGGCTTGCCCTCTTGGTCGCGTTTTTCGTGGCCAATACGATCGCCAATCTCCAGGCGCGTGGCCTCGATCCCGGTTTCGGGTTCTTCAGCGAACAAGCATTCTTCGACATCAATCAAAAACTCATCGACTACTCGTCGCAGTCGACATTCGGTCGTGCGCTTGTCGTTGGTCTGCTCAACACCCTGTTGGTATCGGCGCTCGGCATCATCGCCGCCACCGTCATTGGCTTCGTGGCTGGGATCCTCCGCCTTTCGAACAACTGGTTGGTCGGCCGGCTAATCGGCGTTTACGTCGAATTCACACGCAACGTTCCGGTCTTGCTACAGATCATCTTCTGGTGGTCGATTCTCACCGGTTTGCCCAAGGTCGCCGACAGTCTTTCGATTGGCAGCGCATTGTTTCTCAACAATCGCGGCGTTCGGATGCCGGCACCCATTCTCGAGAATGGGTTTGGTTGGGTCGCGATCTTCTTCGTCCTCGGCATTGTCGCGGCGTTGATCGTGGGCCGGTGGGCACACCGTCGACATATGGCGACGGGCCAACCGTTCCCGATGCTGTGGGTCGGCCTCGGATTGGTGATCGTCCCAACCCTGATCGTCTATTTCGCGCTCGGCCAGCCGCTCGACTGGGACGTCCCCGAGCGGACGAGGTTCAACTTCCGCGGTGGCTTCAACGTGACGCCCGAGCTGGTTGCGTTATGGTGGGCGCTGGCGACCTATACGGGCGCATTTATCTCGGAGATCGTTCGGGCCGGCATTCTTTCCGTTAGCAAAGGGCAGTCAGAGGCTGCCCATGCGCTGGGACTGCGGCCCGGGCTGACGATGCGCAAAATCATCATCCCCCAAGCGTTGCGGGTCATCATTCCGCCGCTGACGAGTCAATACCTCAACCTCACCAAGAACTCTTCGCTCGCGATCGCCATCGGCTACCAAGACTTCGTGTCGATCGGCAACACGGTCCTGAACCAAAGCGGCCAAGCGATCGAGGTCGTCGCGATTTGGATGGTCGTCTACCTAAGTCTTAGCTTGGGCACCTCGGCGTTCATGAACTGGTACAACAGCCACATTGCGTTGGTGGAGCGATGACGTCGCAACCGTTCTTCCGCCAACAAAGCGAACTCTTGCCCGAACGCGCCCCACCGGCCGCCACCACCGGCGTGGTCGGCTGGCTAAGGGCCAACCTGTTCTCGGGGTGGCTCAGCACCGTTCTGACGCTGGCGGGCCTCTACGTTCTGTGGCTAATCATTCCGAATTTGTTGGATTGGGCGTTCTTCGATGCCGATTTCACGGGCGACGACCGATTTGCCTGTACCAGTTCCGGCGCCTGTTGGGCGTGGTTCGACCAGCGCATCGACCAGTTCCTCTACGGTTTTTATCCCAGCGAGCAAACATGGCGGGTCAATATAGCCCTGCTCCTGCTGATCAGGGCGTTGGCGCCGGTGCTGTTCGACAAAATGCCGGGCGCGAAACGTCTGCGGTGGTTCTCGCTAGCCTATCCGTTCGTCGCGACGTTTCTGCTGATCGGCGGTTTCGGGCTCGAAGAGGTGCCCACCAACAAGTTCGGTGGTTTCATGCTCAACGTGACGGTCGGGCTTGCCGGGATCGTCTTGTCGTTGCCCATCGGAATTGTCTTGGCCCTCGGGCGTCGATCGCGCATGCCGATCGTCCGCGCGTTGTCCGTGGCTTTCATCGAAGTTTTCCGCGGCGTACCGCTGATCACGTTGCTGTTCGTCGCCGCCATCCTGTTGCCGATCTTCTTGCCGCCGTCCTTCAGTCTCGACCTCGTCATTCGCGTGATCGTCGTGGTGACCGCCTTCGCCTCGGCCTACATGGCGGAGGTCATCCGTGGCGGGCTCCAAGCGGTCCCTCGGGGCCAGTACGAAGCCGCCGCCGCGCTCGGACTAGGTTACTGGAAGATGATGGGGCTCGTCGTTTTGCCCCAGGCGTTGAAGATTTCGATCCCCGGAATCGTCAATACCTTCATCGGGTTGTTCAAAGATACGACCCTGGTCATCGTCATTGGCCTCTTCGACGTGCTCAACATCGGTCGCACCATGGTTTCCAATCCGGATTGGTTGGCGGTCGAGACCCAGGTCTTCATTTCGATCTTCTTCTTCGTCGTATGTTTCTCGATGTCGCGCTACTCGGTGCATCTCGAACAGCGCCTCGATACGACAAAACGCTAGGAACCCGTCATGTCCACGGAACAAGACCAAGTCGCCGCCGATGCCAAGCCGATGATCGACATCGTCGGTTTGAACAAATGGTTCGGGCCCTTCCATGTCCTGCGCGACATCAATCTCTCTGTGGCGCCGCAAGAACGGATCGTAATCTGCGGACCGTCCGGCTCCGGCAAGTCGACCCTCATTCGCTGCATCAACCGACTGGAAGAGCACCAAGAAGGCTCGATCGTCGTCGACGGCACCGAGTTAACGCACGATCTGAAGAACATCGATGCCATCCGTCGCGAAGTCGGCATGGTCTTTCAGCAGTTCAATCTCTTTCCCCACCTCACGGTACTCGAGAACTGCACCCTGGGTCCGATCTGGGTACGCAAGACCCCAAAAAACGAAGCGGAAAAGATCGCCATGGAACTGCTTGAGCGGGTCAAAATTCCCGAACAAGCGGATAAATACCCTGGCCAGCTCTCCGGCGGTCAGCAGCAGCGCGTCGCCATCGCGCGCAGTCTTTGCATGAAACCCAACATCATGCTGTTCGACGAACCGACGTCGGCGCTCGACCCGGAGATGATCAAAGAGGTGCTCGACGTCATGGTCGATCTTGCGCAAACCGGCATGACCATGCTCGTGGTGACCCACGAGATGGGCTTTGCCTCGCAAGTAGCCGACCGCGTGATCTTCATGGATGCCGGGCAAATCGTTGAGCAGAACACGCCGGACGAGTTCTTCAACAACCCGCAATCCGACCGCACCAAACTCTTCTTGAGCCAAATCCTGAGTCACTAGCCATGGCGACGACCATCCGACCGATGGTCGAGGCCGACGGCCCCGCGGTCCTGGCGATCTACCAAGCCGGCATTGCCGGCGGCGAAGCCACCTTCGAAGAGCACGCACCGGACTGGCCGACATGGTCGGCCGCCCACCATGCCCATAGCCGGATCGTGGCCGACAACGACGGCGACATAGTCGGCTGGGCTGCGCTGGCGCCGGTCTCCCCACGGGCCGTTTATCGGGGCGTGGCCGAGGTTAGCATTTATGTCGTCGAGACGGCGGCCGGCGCTGGGGTGGGCGGTAGGCTCATGTCGGCGCTGATCGACAGCGCCGAGCGAAACGGAATCTGGACTCTGCAATCGTCGATCTTCGAAGAGAACGCCGCCAGCGCGCGGCTTCATGCCCGCCATAGGTTTCGGGTCGTCGGGCGTCGCGAGCGGATCGGCCTGATACGTTTTGGGCCCCGCAATGGTCTGTGGCGCGATACCATTTTGCTCGAGCGCCGCAGCGAGAACGTCGGAACGTCTTAGTTTCCGGCTCAGGAAAGGAACCGGGCGATGACCCATGTCTTCCACCGCCACACCAAGACCAAATTACGGATTGCCGCGCAGGGCGATGGCGTCTACGTCGTGGATCGCGAGGGCAACCGTTACCTCGACGCGTCCGGCGGTGCGGCGGTTTCCTCGTTGGGCCATAGCGATCCCGACGTACGCCGCGCCATCGTCAATCAACTCGATCAGGTGGCCTATGCCCATACCGCGTTCTTCACCACCGAGGTGATGGAAGAACTCGCGACAACTCTTTGCGACCGCGCACCGAGCCCGCTCAGCAACGTCTATTTCGTCTCCGGCGGGTCGGAAGGGGTTGAAACCGCGCTCAAGATGGCGCGCCAATACTTTCTCGAGGTGGGCCAGCCCGAACGCCGCCACTTTATCGCCCGCCGTCAGAGCTATCACGGCAATACGTTGGGCGCGCTATCGGTCGGCGGCAATATGTGGCGTCGCGAGCCCTTTGACCCAATTCTCATGCCGGCCAGCCACGTCGGCCCGTGCTACCCCTATCGCGACCGCCGCGACGACGAATCCGAATCCGCCTACGGCGAACGCGTCGCCGACGAGCTCGAGGCCATGATCCAAAGCTTGGGCCCCGAAACCGTCGCTGCCTTCGTGGCCGAGACGGTCGTCGGCGCGACATCGGGCGCGCTGGCCCCTGTGCCCGGCTACTTCAAGCGCATTCGCGAGATTTGCGACCGGCACGGTGTGTTGCTGATCCTCGATGAAGTGATGTGCGGGATGGGGCGTACCGGCACGCTCTTCGCCTACGAGCAGGAAAACATTGCGCCCGACATCGTGGTGGTCGCAAAAGGATTAGGTGCCGGCTATCAGCCGATCGGCGGCGTGTTGGTGGCCGAACCGATCTTCGAGGCGTTCCAATCGGGCACCGGCTATTTGCAACATGGGTTCACCTATATGGGGCATGCGACCGCCTGCGCGGCTGCGCTGGCGGTCATCAAGAAGATCGAGTCGAACAACTTGCTGGAAAACGTGCGGGCAATGGGCGACCGACTTGACGCCGCGCTGACGGATCGGTTCGGCAATCATCCGCACGTTGGCGACATTCGCGGTCGCGGTCTGTTTCGCGCGTTGGAGTTCGTTGCAGATCGGGCGACCAAGGAGCCGTTCGATCCGGCTCAGGGTCTCAACGCGCGAATCAAGAAATCGGCGATGGAACGCGGTCTGATGTGCTACCCGATGGGCGGCACGATCGATGGTCGCCGCGGCGACCATGTTCTGCTCGCGCCCCCCTTCATCATCGACGAAACTCACATCGCCGCGATCACCGATCGGCTCGCCGATGCGGTTGACGACGCTCTGCAAGAAATTTCGGGGTAGTCCGAGGCGTTGGCGGGATTCTGCCAGAAAGTCTGAATGTTGCACCGCATCAATAGCGGTGCGTCGTTATCTGATTCGTTGCGTCGTTAACTGATTCGTTGTGTCGCGTGTATAGTGGGGCAGTAAGAAAACTACAGGAATTGGGAGGAACCTCATGAAGAAATTTTCCTTGTCGCTTGCCGGCGCAGCCTTGATGGCGACGGCAACGTTTGCGCCGCAAGCCGCGCATGCGCAACAAGACATTCTGATCGGCGGCGGTTCCGTCACCGGTGTGTACTACCAGGTCGCGCTGCAGACCTGTGCGTTGATCAACAAACACGCCAAGGACAAATACAACTGCGTCGGTCGTCCCGCGTTGGGGTCGGTGTTCAACGTTAATGCCGTGAACCGCGGGCTGCTTGATTTCGGCGTCGCGCAATCGGACCGCAACTTCCAAGCGACCAACGGCGAAGCCGACTGGGACGGTAAGGCGGTCAAAGGTTTGCGCAGCGTATTCAGCATGCATCCCGAAGCTGTGCTTCTGGTGACTCGCGCCGATACCGGGATCAACGGGATCATGGATCTCAAGGGCAAGCGCGTGAACATCGGCAATCCCGGTTCCGGTCAGCGCGGCAATGCCGAAGACGTGCTTCGTCTTCATGGCATCAGCAAAGACAACGACATCGACGCCGAGGGCCTGCAGCAGGGCGAAGCGTCGCGCGCGTTGATCGACAAAAAAGTCGATGCGTTCTTCTACACCGTCGGTAGTCCGAGCGCGGCGATCGAAGAGCCCGCAAATTCGGCGAAAATCAAGATCGTCGACATCAACACGCCGGAGATCAAGAAGTTCATCGCCGACAAGCCGTACTACGTCATGGCCAAGTATCCGGCCGGTGTCTACAAGGATGTCGGCGCGTTCGAGACCTATGCCGTAAAGGCGACTGTCGTCACGAGCGAAGCCGCGAGCGAGCAAATGGTCTACGATTTCGTCAAGACGGTTTTCGAGAATCTCGAAGAACTGAAAGGCAGCCACGCTGCCTTCAGGATCCTTGAGCCCGCCGAAATGCTTAAGGGCCTCACCGCTCCGCTGCATCCGGGTGCGGCCAAGTACTACAAAGAACGCGGCTGGATGTAGGGTCGCAACAACGTGTTGGGGCGGCTTCGGCCGCCCCATTTTTTTTCGCGGGGCCCCATGACTGACTCAAAGTCCGAGCAAGGCGATCTCAGCGCTGCTGAAGAGATTGTCGCGCAAGTCGAAAGCGGCCCGCGCAGTCCCGATCACCGCATTGCCGTATGGGCCATCTTGGCGCTTTGCTTGGGGTGGTCGTCGTTCCAGCTCTGGATCGCCTTCGATCCCATCAATTCGATTATCGCGCGCTCCTGGCATCTGGCGCTCGCGATTTCGCTGGTCTATCTCGCGTACCCGGCATTCAAACAATCGCAGCCCTCGCGCCTGGCCTCGGGCGTCGCTCGAACGTTGTCCTTGGGCGACAACGGTTTTGTCGTCGTCCTGGAACTGTTCATCGGCCTGGTGCTCGCGGCGATTGGCATCTACCTCTTTGCCAATCTCGGCGCGATGCGTGACGAGGGGCTCGACCCCGTCATCAATATCCTCGTGGTGGCGATCGGCATTGCCGGAATCGCCGAAGGTGTGCGGCGGCTCCTCGCGTTTTTCGCCCATAAGATGGGGCGCACCCCAGAGTCGGGCCTCGCCGCTATGGTCTTTCGCAGCGGTGCTGCGCGATCCAATCGGCAATACATCCCGGTCTACGACATCATTCTGGCGCTCATGGCCGCTGGCGCCGCGCTCTACATATGGTTCGACTTCGAAGGGATCATCAGCCGCTCGGGTCTGCCCACGCGGGCCGATGTCGTGATGGGCGTCATCATGATCATCTTGCTGCTCGAGGCCGCGCGCCGTTCTCTTGGGCCCGCGCTAAGCATTCTTGCGTTGATCTTCATCGCCTATTCCTTCGCCGGCCCGATCATGCCGCAGTTTCTAAGGCACCGGGGCGTCCCGCTCGACTTTTTCATCAACGATATGTACCTCGCCGACACCGGCATCTTCGGCGTGCCGCTCGGGGTGTCCGCCAGTTTCGTCTTTCTGTTCGTCCTGTTCGGCGCGCTTCTCGACAAAGCGGGGGCGGGCAAATACTTCATCGATGTCGCCTTCGCCGGTCTCGGTCGGTTCCGCGGCGGTCCGGCCAAAGCCGCCATCGTGGCTTCGGGTCTAACCGGCCTCGTGTCGGGCTCCTCGATCGCCAACACCGTCACCACCGGCACTTTCACCATTCCACTGATGAAGCGGGTTGGCCTACCGGCCTTTAAGGCTGCGGCCGTTGAGGTCGCCGCGTCCACGAACGGCCAATTGATGCCGCCGATCATGGGTGCGGCCGCATTCATCATGGCCGAGATTATCGGTATCCCTTATCTCGATGTGGTCCGCGCGGCGTTGATCCCTGCGCTCATCTCCTACATCGCGTTGTTCTACGTCGTACATCTCGAGGCGCTGAAGCTCGGGATTAGCGCCATTCCGAAGGCGGAACTGCCGGCTCTGGCAAAAACCTTCCTGCGCGGCATGCACTACATCATCCCGCTCGCGGTGTTGGTGCTGTACTTGGTGGTCTTGCGTCGCTCAGCCATCACCTCCGCGCTCTTTGCGATCGAGGCGCTCGCAGTCTTGATGGTCGTGCAACGACCGATCATCGCCTTCCTCGGCTTCCACGCTCAAAAACAAGCCGGCAACTTGGCGGCCGAAGCTGCTCTCATGCCGACGCTGATCAGTGCGGTCTATGATGGTCTGCGCGATATTTGGGACGGGCTGATCGCCGGCGCGCGCAACATGATGTCGGTCGGCGTCGCCACGGCCTCGGCGGGCATCATCGTTGGTGTCGTGACGATTACCGGTTTGGTCGGCCGCTTCGTTAGCGTGATCGACACCATATCGTTCGGCAACGTCACCCTAATGCTCGTGTTGACCGCCGTTACCAGCATGATCCTCGGGATGGGCTTGCCGACCACGGCGAACTACATCGTTATGGCGACGCTCACTGCGCCGGTGATCGTCCAACTCGGCGGTGACGCCGGATTGGTTGTGCCGGTTCTCGCCGCACACCTGTTCGTCTTCTACTTCGGCATTCTAGCCGACGACACACCGCCCGTCGGACTGGCTGCCTATGCGGCCGCGGCGATTGCGAAATCCGACCCCATTCGTACCGGGGTGCAAGGCTTCACCTACGATTTGCGTACCGCGATCTTGCCCTTCGTGTTCATCTTCAACATCGACTTGTTGATGATGGCCGGTCTCACCGAAAGTGGCGACATCATCTGGATCAACGACATCGTCCAGCTGCTGTGGATATTTGCGGTGGCCTTGATCGCCATGTTCGCATTCGCGGCCTTCATCCAGGGCTACTTTGCCGACCGCTGCAATTGGATCGAACGGCTGGTCTTGCTTGCGATTTGCATCATTCTCTTCCGACCCGCAGTGATCACCGATCAAATCGGGCTGGCGCGAGAGATTGTTCAGGGCCTCGGCCTCCTGGCGTATGGCGGGCTCTACATGATGCAACGCATGCGGGCGCGTCGGCGTATCGCTGCCTAAAGGAGATTACCAATGTTCAAAAAGATTCTTTTGCCCGTCGACCTTCAGGAAGAAAGTTCCTGGCAAAACGCACTACCGGTGGCGCTTCGCATGGCCAAAGACGATGGCGCCGAACTCCACATCCTCACGGTCGTACCGCCCTTGCCGGGTCAGATCTACGGCTATTTCCCGGAAGATTTCGAACCCAAGATGATCGACCAAGGGAAAGCGGCGATCGAAGCCTTCGCCAAGGAGCATGCCGGCGGAACGAAAGTGGTTCCGCATCTTGCCCAGGGCCAGCCCTACTCGGCGATCATCGATCTCGCCGAGAAAATAAGTGCCGATCTGATTGTCATGGGCTCGCACCGACCCGAGCTCAAGGACTACTTGCTCGGGCCCAATGCCGCGCGGGTCGTGCGGCATGCTTCGTGTTCGGTGATGGTCGTCCGCAAATAGCGCGTCGATTGCTACCTATTGCGGGGCTTTGAGGTAGGCGATGACGTTGTCGCGATCCGCCGCTTTTTTCAAACCTGCAAAGCTCATCTTGGTGCCTTTAAGGAACTTGCGGGGATTTTCGAGATAAGCCGACAATGTCGCTTCGTCCCAAGTAAGGTCCGATTCGGCCATTTTTGTGGAATACCGATACCCGTCGGCGGCCCCCGCGGCGCGCCCGACGATACCGTGCAGGTTCGGTCCGACCTTGTGTTTGCCGCCTTCCTCGACGGTGTGGCACGCCTTGCACTTGTTAAAAACTTTGGCGCCCGCCGCCGCATCGCCTTCGGCGAAAGCGGTGGTACTCAGTGCACTCATGGCGGCAGCCGCCAGAACCAACGTTACTTTGCGCATTTGGACCTCATAGAAAGACATATGCCGAACATAGAAAAGCCGTACCGTCGGAACAAGTCTCACACCGCATGACGATTTCTTGATCGCCGCGCTGCGGGCTACAATCGGCGCGTCGAAAGGCGAGAGTGTTCGAGGTATGGCGCAGGGCGAGGGAGCTTGGCTTGAAACGTGGCAAAGTGACGGCCGCCACGTATTAGCGCCCGTCGGTCGCTGGGCCATCGGTGACCTGTTTCTCGTCGAGAAAGAAATCCGTGCGCAGGCCGACGCCGCCAGCGGCGCAGTCCTTATCGATCTCAGCAAGGTCGATACGCTCGACACCGCCGGCGCCTGGACCATCTACCGAACGGCAAGAAACCTCGAAGCAAACGGCGTTGCCGTCGACGTCGTCGGCGCAACCGATGATCAGGTCTCGTTGATCGAAGCGGTGCGGGCCGCAGAGACCGAGGTGCCCCCCGACGAACCAACCGGCAATTCGTTCGTCAACATGGTCGCCCATGTCGGCCAAAGCGCCATCGAGATCGCCGAGGAAACGGCCGATCTTGTCGGGTTTTTCGGTCAAACCCTTGTTGCCGCCGGGCGTGTCATCGCCCGCCCAAGGCGGCTCCGCGCGACATCGCTCTTCTATCACATGGAAGAAGTCGGTCTGAACGCGATTCCCATCGTCGGATTGATGTCGTTTTTGATCGGGATCGTCCTTGCCTTTCAGGGTGCGAGCCAGCTGCAACGCTTCGGGGCCGAGGTGTTCGTCGTCAACCTTGTGGCGATCTCGGTGCTGCGCGAAATCGGCGTGCTGATGACCGCGATTATCGTGGCGGGTCGGTCGGGCAGCGCCTTTACCGCGCAAATCGGTTCGATGAAAGTCAACGAAGAAGTCGACGCGATGCAGACCCTCGGGCTAGACCCGATGGAGGTTCTGGTATTGCCCCGCCTTTTTGCTCTCGCCCTTACCTTGCCGCTACTAGCGTTCTTTGCCGACATCATGGGGCTGGTCGGCGGCGCTTTGATGGCGTGGATCACGCTCGATATTTCGCCGGCGACCTTCATCGAACGCCTTCGCGAAGCGGTCAGCTTATGGTCGTTCTGGGTCGGTATTCTCAAGGCCCCGTTCTTTGCCTTTCTGATCGCCATGATCGGCTGCTACGAGGGCTTTCAGGTCACTGGCAGCGCAACCAGCGTGGGTCAGCGCACCACGCGCGCGGTCGTCGAGGCGATCTTCCTGGTCATCGTCGTCGATGCTGCCTTCTCGATTTTCTTTCAGGTCGTGGGGATCTGATGACCGACCGGGACATCGCCATCAAGGTTCGCGGCCTGCGCACCCAGTTCGGCAAACAGGTCATTCACGACAACCTCGATTTGGATGTCCGGCGCGGCGAGGTGATCGGTGTTGTCGGCGGCTCGGGGACAGGCAAGTCGGTGTTGCTGCGCACGATCATCGGTCTCAACCGGCCGGCCGCTGGCACGATCGAAGTTCTCGGCCGTCCGGTCACCGGGGCGTCGCGAGAGCAAATGCTGGAGCTTGAAAAGCGCTGGGGCGTTTTGTTCCAAGACGGCGCGTTGTTCAGCTCACTCGCGGTCGATGAGAACATCGAAGTCCCTCTCAAAGAACACACGGCGATGTCGCACGAGTTTCGCAAAGAAGTTGCTGCACTAAAGTTACGGATGGTCGGCCTCCCGTTGTCGGCCTGTCACAAGTTTCCCTCGCAGCTGTCGGGTGGGATGCGCAAACGCGCCGGGCTCGCACGGGCGTTGGCTCTCGATCCCGATATTCTCTTCCTCGACGAACCCACGGCTGGGCTCGATCCGATCGGCGCCGCCGCGTTTGATCAGTTGATCCGTCGGCTCCAGCAGTCGCTGGGTCTGACCGTCTTCATGGTGACCCACGATCTGGACAGTCTTCACGCAATTTGCGACCGTATCGCCGTTCTTGCCGATCACCGCGTGTCGGTGATCGGGTCGATGGCCCAGATGCTGGCAAGCGATCATCCGTGGGTTCGCGAATACTTTCACGGACCGCGTGCTCGGGCCGCATTGGGTTAGGACGGGGATTGCATGGAAAACAAAGCCAATTACGTCCTAGTCGGCTCGTTCGTTCTTCTCGTTATCTTCGGACTTTTTGGCTTCGTGATTTGGCTTGCCAAGCTCGAGGTCGATCGCGAATTCGCCCGTTACACGATCTACTTTGAAGGGTCGGTTGCCGGGCTGAGTACGGCCAGCAACGTTCTCTACAATGGCATTCCGGTCGGTACCGTCCAGACCATTGGAATCGATCCGCGTAACCCCCAGCAGGTTCGCGTCGTCATCGAGGTTGCAACCGATACGCCGGTAAAGCGTGACTCGGTTGCCGAGCTTCAAGCCCAAGGCATTACCGGCGTCTCCTTGGTGGCTCTCACAGGGGGAAGCGCGGGAAGCCCGTCGCTCACGGAAATTCCGGAAGGGGAGAGGTTCCCGGTGATCGACTCGCGACCCTCGCAATTCCAGCGCTTGTTCCAGGGCGCGCCGGACCTGATCGCTCGGGGGGTGGAACTTCTCGAACAAACCAAGAAATTCGTCAGCGACGAGAATATCGCGTCTCTCACCAGCATCATCGTCGATGTCGAGGCGCTGTCCGGCGAGCTTGCGGGCCGGACCGGCGAAATCGGCGATATTCTGGACAACGTCCAAAAGACCAGTACTGAAATGCGTGGCGCGGCGAGTTCGTTGAATTCTCTGGTGGCCAATCTGGATGCCCAGGTCGAAACGCTATCCGATAGCGCCGACTCGACACTCGCGGTGCTGCGCGGTGCCGTCTCGACAGCCGACGGCGTCGTCGAAAACGATCTGCGCGCTCTGATTGCCGAGCTGCGCGATACCGCGAATGCCGTAACCCGGGTGTCCGACGGTCTGAACACCATCGTGGAAGAGACGCGTCAGCCGCTTGCCGATTTCTCAGCGGAGGGGCTCTACGAGTTCTCAGGCCTCATTGCCGATATGCGCGCTTTGATGGGCGATCTCTCCCGGGTCACGACTCAAATCGAGTCCGACCCAGCCCAATTCCTTTTTGGCGATTCACAGCGGGGGTTTGAAGTGCAATGAGCAGGTTTGCCCAAATCAGGCGCTGGCGCGGCGCGGCGGTCGTCCTACTCCTGGCGGGGCTCCTGTCAGCCTGCGGTGGTATTCTTCCCGGCAGCGGGCCGCCCGCAAACCTGTTTACGCTGACACCCAAAAATACGTTCGACGAGGCGGTTCCGGCCGTACCCTGGCAACTCGTCGTAGAAGAGCCAAGCGCCGCCGGTGGGCTTCAGGTCCAGAGTATTGCGCTCCGCACCAAGGCCATCGAGTTGCAGTATTTCGCCTCGGCGCGCTGGACCGAGCGCGCGCCGCGTATGGTGCAAACGCTCCTTGTCGAGTCCTTCGAAAACAGCGGCAAGATCGTTGCGGTAGGGCGACAGACCATCGGTCTACGGTCCGACTTCAATCTCAAGACGGAGCTTCGCGAGTTTCAGGCCGAGTACGCGAGCACTAACAGACCGCCGACGGTACATGTCCGGCTTAGTGCACGACTTATCCAGCAGCCTCGTCGTGAAATCGTCGCGTCGCAGAACTTCGATGCGCGGGTTGAGGCATCGGATACGTCGATGGACAGTGTCATCCTGGCCTTCGACGAGGCGCTCGGAAAGGTCATTCGCCGCACGGTCGAGTGGACCTTGCAGGAAGGCGCCCAGGTCTACCGACCGCGCGGTCGCTAACTTATTCGGCCGCCTCGCGGTTGCTGCCTCGGGGGTCCTGAAAATCGAGTGCCATGACCGCATCCGCCATCGCGCGGTAATGCGGCCGACGGTCGTCGCCGATCTTCGGATACTTCTTCTCGCTGTGGCTGATGCCCAAAGATAGCGCCATCTCGGTTGCCTTGTAGCCGACCTTGAGCGGGTTTAGGACTGGCGCCGCGACCCGCGCATCGATTTCATGCGCGATCGGGGACATGCAAGTGCAGCCCAGCATGATGGTGTCCGCTCCGTCTTCGGCGAGGGCCTTTTCGCACTGACGGACAATACGATCCTGTTGCGTTATTTCGCCGGCGCGCATGTCGGTCACGAAGTTCTCGTCGTCGGCCAGCGTGTCTAGCTCTTCGTCTTCGCTGACGCAGCGGATCGACACGCAACGATCCTCCATCCGGTACAGCTGAAGGAGGCCATGGTAGATGAACAACAGTTGCGGCGGCCAAATCGTCACGATCGAAAACTTGTCGCCCAACTGACAGGCGGCATGCATGGTGGCTTGACCTGCGCCGATCACCGGGATGCTGAGGCCCGAGCGCAGGGCGTTCAAGCCATAGTCGCCGACGGTATTGATGAAGACTGCGTCAAAACCTTCGGCAGCCGCGCGCAGACCGGTCTCGACGTTGGCGATCTCGCTCATGTGGCGGTTGATTTCGTTGGCCGGAAAGGCCGGAAGGCGGGTTTCGATCAGGCGCGGGTCGAAGGCCTCCGCCCGGACGTCCAAGATCTCTTGTGGCGGTACATCATCACCGGCACGCCGGTGCCCGGTCCCGATAACGGCGATCTTCTTCATCTTCACCCTCCTGTCCCAGGGCCTATTCTAGCAACTATACGTCGAGGCTATCGAGGCGCTTGGCCAAGTCTTCCAGCAAATCCCGGTTTTCCAGGCGTGACCGCCAGTCTTTGGGGATGTTTTTGACCCCGAGATAGCTGCCCGAAAAGGCCCCCGCGATGGCGCCGAGGGTATCCGGATCGCCGCCTTGGAGGACGGCGCAATAGATGCACTCTTCGAACGAGTTCCGATTGGTCAGAAACGAATACAGCGCAAAGGGCAAGGTCTGCGCCACCGTCTGCGACAATCCGAGTTCTTGGGCTGCCTGTTGGGGCGGCGCGTCGCCCATCACGAGCTCGATAATCTGTACGAGTTTGAGTCGAAGCTCCTTGGTCTGCGCGAAGCGCACGATGCCTGTGTAGAACTCGGCAAAGGGAAATTTCGCTTTGGGGTCAAGGTTGGCGAGTTGCGCGATCGCCCAGGCCGTAATCGCGGCGCCGTCGACCCCGACTTCGTGGGTATGGGTCACCCGTGCCGACTGTTCGGCAAATTCGCGCAGCCGGCCCGAATTGCGGAACAATAGGCCCAGTGGGGCGATGCGCATCGCCGCACCATTGCCGAACGATCCTTGGCCATCATGAAGTCGCCCCGCGGCCTCGGAGAACGGCATGTCGTGGCGTTTCACCATGGCGAAAATGGCGGGGATGCTCTTGCTGTAGTCGCGCCAGGGCTCGCGTCCGTAATTGCGTTGAAAGATCTTCCCGATTTCTTCTTCGTTGATCCCGCCGCCCGATACGGTCAGCGCCTCGGCCAGGCCGATCGCCATCGCCGTGTCGTCGGTATAGCGCAGCACGTCGCCTTCGCTGATCCAGTCGATCAGCGAATCGTAATCGCCATGTGTGGAAGCTAGCTCGCCGATCGCGTCCCCAACCGCACCGCCGAGCATTCCGCCGCGAAACTTCTCCAGCGTCGAGACTGGCACCGGTTCCTCCGCCTTTCGGGGAGGCTACTGATACAGGAGAAACTCCGCCCCAACCACCCTCAACCGGGTGGACATTTGTGGCCGGTCCACGCGATGGTCTAGGCTGCCGACATGGCCGTTTCCAAGACCGAATCACCGAACCGAAGTCCGTCGCAAGCCCAGCGGCGCTATCTCAAACGGGGCCTCAAGCAACCCGGCGGAAAGTTGCCGCTTTTCGACAGCGCCGGGCAGCAGATCAGCCCGAAAACGATCAAGTTCTGTATCGCGCAGGGCTGGGCCGAGCCCTGGTTCGAGAATCCGATCAAGCCCGACTGGCTGGTCTGTCGCTTGACGGAACGGGGACGCGACCTCTTGCTTGACGAGACCTAAGCCGGTTGGAACGCCGGATTTGTGAATTTGTTAACAAACGGTGCCATAAAAAGCCGGTAACTATCGAATTTTCGTCGCAAAATAGTGTAATTGAAGGCACCATTCGTGAGGGTCAGTCGATATCTGTCATTCGGCGGCGGCAACGCCGTGGTTCGAGGATTCCGCAGAGTACATTAGACGATGAGCTTTAAGATCAAGTTCTGGGGCGTTCGCGGAAGTATTGCCTGCCCGTCACCGCGCCACGTCGCCTTCGGCGGCAATACCAGTTGCATAGAGGTTGCGATCAACGGCAACCGGCTGATCCTCGATTGTGGCACCGGGATCAGGAACCTCGGCCATTGGCTACAGCGCAAAGGGATCACCTCGGCCCGATTGCTGATGTCCCATACCCATTGGGATCACATCAACGGCTTTCCGTTCTTCTCACCGGCGTTTTCCAAGGGGAACGAATTCGTCGTGATGGCCGGTCACCTGATCGATCAGGGCGGGATCGAAAAGGTCCTCGCCGGCACCATGGCGCAGCCGACCTTTCCGGTGCCGCTCGAGATGATGGGCGCACGCATGGCGTTCGAGGACTTTCGTGCCGGCGATACCCTCAACCTGTTCGACGAAGTCACGATCCGCACCACGCCGTTGAACCATCCCAACGGGGCGACAGGGTACCGGATCGAACACGGCGGCAAATCGATGTGTTATGTCACCGATACCGAGCATGTCGTCGGCTCCCCCGATCAAAACATCCTGAGCCTCATCGAAGGTTCGGATTTGGTCATCTACGATTGCACCTACACCGATAAGGAATTTCCCGGACGCGTCGGGTGGGGCCATTCGACCTGGCAAGAGGGCGCGCGCCTTTGCCAAGAAGCCGGCGCCAAGACATTGGCGATCTTCCATCACGATCCGGATCACGAAGACGGCTTCATGGAGCAGGTCGAGACCGAGGCGCGCCAATTATGGAGCGGCGCGATCGTGGCGCGCGAAAATATGCGCTTCAATCTGCTCTAGTTCGCGTTGCGGACATCCCTATAGCGCCTATACTTTTTTCCCAATTGACCGTCACGACGCTGGGAGGCGCGGGCATTGACCGTTAGCGTAGCTATCATTGGGACCGGACCGGCGGGCTTCTACACCGCGGACGCCCTCATCAAGAAGGGTGTGGACTGCACGATCGATCTCATCGATCGATTGCCGACGCCCTATGGCTTGATCCGATTCGGCGTGGCGCCGGATCACCAGACCACCAAGAAAATTTCCCGCGCGTTCGAAAAAACGGCCGTTGCCGAGGCTTGTCGGTTCTTCGGAAATGTCGAGGTCGGACGCGATGTCTCGCTTGCCGAAATGCGTGAGATTTACGATGCCGTTGTGCTCGCGGTCGGTGCCGGACACGACCGCCTCGCGGGCATTCCGGGCGAGGACAAAAAGGGTGTCATCGGCTCGGCGACCTTCGTCGGCTGGTACAACGCCCATCCCGATCTTCGCCACCTCGACCCCGATCTCAATACCCGCAACGTTGTCGTCATTGGAAACGGCAATGTCGCCATCGACATCGCGCGCGTCCTGGTGAAGACGCGCGAAGAAATGGCGGACTCGGATTTGCCCGAATATGCGACAGCCGCGATCGAAGCTTCGCCGATAACCGACGTTTACATGATGGGGCGCCGCGGTCCGATCGAAGCGAAGTTCACGAACGTCGAACTACGCGAAATGGGCGAACTGAAAAATGCCGTCCCGTTGGTCGATGCCGCGCAACTTCCGGACGAGGTGGGCGACCTCGACAATCCTAGGGACCAACGTCTAAAGGAAAAGAATCTCGCGACGTTGAAAGAGTTTACCAAGTTCAAAGTGGCCGATGCCGCCAAGCACGTACATTTTGGGTTCTATGCCAACCCGGTGGAAATTCTAGGTGGCGATCACGTCGAAGGGCTGCGCCTTGAGAAAACCAAGGTCGAAGAGGGGCGCGCCGTCGGTACGGGCGAGTTTTTCGAGATCGAATGCGGCCTGGTGATTCCGGCTGTGGGGTATCGGTCGCTTCCCGTGGCCGATGTTCCGTTCGACGACAAAAAGTCGATCGTGGTCCACGACGACGGGCGCGTCGCCCCTGGCCTCTATGCCGTCGGTTGGGTCAAACGCGGGCCGAGCGGCGTGATCTCCACCAATCGACCCGATGGCGTGGCCGCGGCAGAGCACATCGCGGAGGACTGCGGTGCGGGCGGGAAGCCTGGGCGGACGGCGCTGTCGGCATTGTTGGCCGAGCGCGGTATTCGCGTCGTGGATTTCGACGACTGGAAAAAGATCGAATCGGCGGAGATCGCTGCTGCCGAAGGGCCGGCTCCGCGCCGTAAGTTCGAAACATTGACGGAAATGCTGGACGTATTGGGCAACTGAGCCACCTCACAAACACTAGGGTTACTGCGGGTTTGCGGGGGGTCTATCCCTTCCAAGCTCTTGATTAGCAAAGGGGCGGGACTTATGGTCCGCGACGCCCCGAACGATGGAGACCGATAATGGCAAGTTCCGCCGCGGTGGCTGAGAGCAGCGCACCCCGCGAATCCCGCGACTCGGTCGTGGTTCGTTTCGCCGGCGATTCCGGCGACGGCATGCAACTGACGGGCGGCCAATTCACCCAGGCGACCGCTCTCGCCGGCAACGACTTGGCGACGTTTCCGGATTTTCCCGCCGAGATTCGCGCCCCGGCCGGCACGACCTTCGGCGTCTCTTCCTTCCAGATCAATTTCGGAGCGCGTCGGATCAAGACCTCCGGCGATGCGATCGACGTCCTCGTCGCGATGAACCCGGCCGCGCTCAAGGTCGAGCTGCCGCATGTCCGCACAGGCGGGGTGATCATCGTCGATGTTGGAAGCTTCAGCGACCGGAACATCAAACGAGCCGGCTTCACCGAAAGCCCGCTCACCGACAAGACGCTCGACGGCTACCGCGTGATCGAGATCGACATGTCCGCGCTGACCATGGAGGCGGTCAAAGAATCGGGCCTCGGCAAGAAAGAGGCGCTACGTTCGAAAAACCTGTGGACCCTCGGCCTCATCTATTGGATGTACGGTCGCGACCGTCAGCCGACGATCGATTGGCTAAACGGCAAATTCGCCAAACGTCCCGAGATTGCAGCCGCCAACATCGCCGCCCTGAATGCCGGTCACGCCTTCGGCGAAACCGCCGAACTCGCTGGCGAGATGCCAAGCTACTCGGTGCCGCAGGCGGAAATCGCGCCGGGCGAGTATCGCACGGTATCGGGCGGCGAGGCGCTGTCATGGGGCTTGGTCGTCGGCGCGCAAAAAGCCGGCTTGCGACTCATGCTCGGGTCATACCCGATTACGCCGGCATCGCCGCTCCTTCACATCCTGTCCCGCCTCAAGCAATACGGCGTCGTGACCTTTCAGGCCGAGGACGAAATCGCGGCGGTATGCTCGGCGATCGGCGCGTCGTTTGCGGGCGATCTTGGCGTCACCTCCAGCTCCGGCCCCGGCATCGCCCTCAAAGGCGAAGCCATCGGCCTGGCCATCAGCACCGAATTGCCCCTCGTCATCGTTAACTCGCAGCGCGCCGGACCATCCACCGGTTTGCCCACCAAGACCGAGCAGTCGGACCTCTATCAGGCAGTCTATGGACGCAACGCGGATGCCCCGCTCGTGGTGCTGGCCTCGCGCTCGCCGTCCGATTGTTTTGAAACCGCGGTCGAGGCGGTGCGGCTGGCAACGCGTTATATGACGCCGGTGATGCTGCTCACCGATGGCTACATCGCCAACGCGGCCGAGCCATGGCTCATTCCCGATGTCGACGCGATCGCGCCTTTCGAGGTTGCGTTCCGCAGCGACCCCGAGGGCTTTCATCCTTTCTTGCGTGACGACAAAACCCTAGCCCGCAATTGGGCGGTGCCCGGAACGGCCGGTCTAGAACACCGCATCGGGGGCATCGAAAAGGGATATGGGTCGGGTCATATTTCCTACGATGCTGAAAACCACCAAAAGATGACCGATACCCGCAAGGCAAAGATCGACGGGATCGCCAACGATATCCCCGAACAAGCGGTCGAAGAGGGCGAGGACAAGGGCGAGATTGCCGTCGTCGGCTGGGGTTCGACCTATGGGCCCATCGATCGCGCGGTGTCGAACTTGCGTGCCGAGGGGCACGCCGTGTCGCACATTCATTTGCGTCACATTTGGCCCTTGCCGCGAAACCTTGGCTCGTTGCTCGGGAACTTCAAGACGGTTTTGGTTCCCGAAATGAACACCGGCCAGCTGGTGACGGTGTTGCGTTCGGAATACCTGGTGCCGGCCGAAAAGGTCTCGAAGGTTTCCGGCCAACCATTCAAAATCTCTGAAATCGAAGACGCGATTCGCGCGCGCCTGGGGGCCTAACATGAACGTCGCTCCGGAAAAGCTTACCGCCAAGGATTTCGCCACCGACCAAGAGGTGCGCTGGTGCCCGGGTTGCGGCGACTACGCCATCCTCAAAGCCCTCCAACGCACGATGCCCGAGATCGGCGCCACCACGGAAAATACGGTCTTCGTCTCTGGCATCGGCTGTGCGGCCCGTTTTCCTTACTACATGGATACCTACGGGTTTCACACCATCCATGGTCGGGCGCCGGCATTCGCAACCGGGATCAAATTCGCGAACCCCGACCTCGACGTTTGGGTCGTCGGCGGCGATGGCGACATGCTGTCGATCGGCGGCAACCATCTGATGCACGTCTTGCGCCGCAACGTCGATCTCCAGGTGATGATTTTCAACAACGAGATTTATGGCCTAACAAAAGGCCAATACTCGCCGACGTCGCGGATCGGTACGCGCTCGCCGTCCACGCCGCAAGGATCCGTCGAGGCGCCGGTTTCGGCGGCGCTGTTTGCGCTCGGTGCCGGGGCCCGGTTCGTGGCCCGATCGGTCGATACCGATCAAAAGCACCTGCCGGAAATGTTCAAGCGGGCGCACGGCCATCGCGGCGCCTCGCTCCTCGAGATCTTTCAGAACTGCATCGTCTATAACGACGGCGTGTTCGATGGCTTCAAAGCGCCGGCGGTCGCGACCGACCGTCAGGTTCGTGTCGTCCACGGCGAGCCGATGATCTTCGGCAAGGAAAAAAATCGCGGCCTCCGTCTGGCGTCAAGCGGCTTTGAAATCGAGGCCGTCACGATCGGCGAGAACGGTGTCACCGCGGACGACGTTCTCGTTCACGACGAAACCAACCGGATCATGGCGAACCTGCTGGCGTCGATGGATCCCGATACGATGCCGGTTGCGCTCGGCGTTCTGTATTGCGATCCGGCGCCGACCTATGAAGCCGGTGTCGTCGACCAGGTTGAACAAGCCCGCGCGGCGGAACCTGAAGCAGACCTCAACAAACTTCTTCGTTCAGGGTACACTTGGACGGTGTAGGTATGTTGGGGACCTGCAGGTCGGGGCTCGCGGTACGGGGCGCGACCTAAGAGCCGACACAGTCAGGGGCGAATGGATTACGACCTAAGTCTCTTTACCGCGCTTGTCGCCGACGACAACGCGTACATGCGTAGCCTGCTAAAATCCCTGATGCACGTTATCGGCGTCGGCACCGTGATCGCGGTCGACGACGGGTCGGAGGCAATCGAAACCCTCAAGAAAGTCGGCGAAGACCCGCTCAAGGGCGGGATCAATACCATCGACATTGTCCTGGCCAATTGGCAAATGACGCCGGTCGACGGCATGTTGTTGTTGAAGTGGGTGCGGCGCCACAAGGACTCTCCCGACAAGTTTATGCCCTTCGTCATGGTCACCGGGTTTGCCGATACCGAACATGTCAACGAAGCCCGGGACCTCGGTGTTTCCGAGATTCTTGGCAAGCCGTATTCGATCCAATCCCTGACGCAGCGGCTCGGGCAACTCATCGAACGGCCCCGCCAATACGTTCTAACTCCATCGTATTTCGGGCCCGACCGCCGCCGCCGCAAAAGCGAGTCGCGTCTCGCCGATCGGCGCAAAATCAAGCCGGAGGAGGTAGAGATCATCTATGACGACGAAATCTCTTGATCTCGATCCCAAAGGCAAAATCAAAGTGCGCTACTTCCGGCTGCGCAATCGGCTCAAGGACAAGGCGGCTTCTGGCCATTCCCGAGAGCCCGGAAAGTTCGCGGTCGCGGCGCTCGAACAAGCTATGGCGGAACTGGACAAGTTCGCCGAGGATTACCCGGACTGGGTACAAGGTCAGGTTTCCGAGCTCTACGAGTTGGTCGCCAAGACGCGCGAGAAGGAAGCCAACCGCCGCGCGACCGAGTTCAAACGCATCAACGAAATCGCCCACGACATGCGCGGGCAGGGCGGTACGTTCGGTTATCCCCTGGTGACCACGGTGGCCGATTCGCTCTATACCTTCACCGGGTCTCGCTCGCTGGCCCAGGATAGCCACGTCGAGATCGTCAAATCGCACATCGATACGATGAACGCCGTCATCAAAGAGCGGGTCGAGGGCGACGGCGGCATTTTGGGCCGCGAACTTTTAACCGCGCTGGAAAAGGCAATCGAGAAATTCTCCTAGCGGGCAGGGCCGCCGCAAAGGCTCCGCCTATCTTGACATTGCCCGGACGCGCCCCGATTCTACGATCAAATTCAGATAACAATCGTCTCTCGGGAGGACGCTAGGATGGAATCTTCGGATCTCACGCCGCGCGAGTATTACGCGCAAATCAAGGCCAATCCGAACCGCGCCAAATTCGGCTTCGGTCGCAAACCCATTCTGGTCAACATCGACCTGCAAAAAGCCTACACGGCGGTCGGTAAGTTCAAAACCGCCTACGAAACCCACCCCCAGCAGCTCGAATTCGTCAACAATCTTTCTGAGATCTGCCGTTCTAGAGGCGTTCCGGTGGTTTGGACCCATGTCGGCTATATGGAGTCCGGCGAAGATGCCGGCATCTGGGGGACCCGGACCGATACGCCGGATTCGCTGCAAAACATCAAGGTCGATGCCGAACGATTTGAATTCGACGAGCGTCTGAAGATCGATCACAAGCGCGACGTGATCTACAACAAGCTGATGCCGTCGGCCTTCCACGAGACGTCGCTGCAGTCGCTGTGCGTTTGGCACCAAGTCGACACCGTCATTCTTACCGGCGGCTCGACATCGGGATGCGTGCGGGCGACCTGCGTCGATTCGCTGTCGCGCGGGTATCGCACCATCGTCACCGAGGAATGCGTGGCCGATAAGCACGAAATTCCGCACTTCTCCAACCTGTGCGACATGCAGCTTAAGTACGCCGATATCGAGTCCTATGAGACCGTCAAGGCGTATCTTGAGGCCTACCAGCCCGCCAACTAATCGCCTAGGCGCACCGCAAGACAACATTAGGAGGGCCTGTGAAAGCCGATCTCGGTCTTTACGAATACCTACCCTGGAACGCACGCCCGTCGA
This sequence comes from Alphaproteobacteria bacterium, assembly GCA_038121105.1. Lineage (GTDB taxonomy): Bacteria > Pseudomonadota > Alphaproteobacteria > SHVP01 > SHVP01 > CALJDF01. The sequence continues at coordinate 133,992 of JAYONB010000008.1, forward strand.
TCAAATGGCCCAATGGGGCCAAGGTCGCGTTTTGGGTCGCACCGAACATCGAATATTACGAAATTGATCCGCCGGTAAATCCGTTGCGCACGCCCTGGGGCAAACCGACCCCGGACGTCGTACCTTATTCCGAGCGGGACCACGGCAATCGCGTCGGCCACTGGCGCATGATGGATGTCATGGATCGCTACAACGTCCGCGGTTCGATTTCGTTGTCGGTCGCCTTGCTGGACCATCATCCGGAAATCATCGAAGCGTGTAAGGAGCGCAACTGGGAGTTCTTTTCCCACGGCATCTATAACACGCGCTACTCCTACGCGATGAACGAGGTGCAAGAGCAAGCGATCATCACCGATTCGATCGACAACGTGCAAAAGCACACCGGTCAGCGGATTGCAGGTTACCTCGCACCGGCGCTCACCCACACCGAGCGCACGATGGACCTGCTGGCCAAGAACGGCATTCTTTACACCTGCGATCTGTTTATCGACGACCAGCCGTTCCCGGTGAACGTCAAAGAGGGTCGCTTCATCTCCATTCCCTATTCGCTCGAGATGAACGACATCATTGTCTACAACGGCAGCATGGTGCCGCCGCGGCGCTACGCCGACATGCTCAAGGCGAACTTCGACCGTCTACGGGCCGACGGTGCCAAGAACGGCACCGTGATGTGTATTCCGTTGCACGCCTACGCGGTCGGGCAAGGCCACCGCTTGGCGGCCTTCGAGGACGCCCTCAAATACATCACCGGCCACGACGATGTCTGGGTCGCGACCGGTCGCGAGATCGCCGAGTATTACTACGAGCACTACTACGACGAGTACGTACAGGCGATCAAAGACTTCAAGAAAAAGCATCCGGCGAGGAGCTAACGCTATGGCACGCCCCCCTATCGAGCAAAAAGACGTCACCGGCGCCACCATTCCGGATAGCTACCTCGAATACGAACACCGTTCCTACGGGATGGACCACGACCGCTACGATTGGTCGCTGCTCACCCGGCGCAAGCCCGTCAAATGGCCGAACAATGCGCGCGTGGCGCTTTGGGTCAATGTCGCGTTCGAGTTCTTTCCGTTGGACACCCCGGCTAAACCCTTCAAAGCGCTAGGCGGTATGGTCACGTCCTACCCCGACCTAAGGCACTTCTCGCTGCGCGACTACGGCAACCGGGTCGGTATCTTTCGCGTGATGGATGCCTTGGATGCCGCCGGAATTTCCAAAGTAACTGCGGCGTTCAACTCGAACGTCGCGCGGCGCTACCCCTACTTGGTGGATCAGGTTACCGACCGGGGCTGGGAGGTTATGGCCAACGGCGTCGATATGGCCAAGCTCCACTACACTGGCCTCGATGCCGAGCAGGAGAAGGCCCAGGTCAAAGAATCGCTATCCACATTGCGTGAGATGTCGGGTCAGCCCGTCAAAGGCTGGCTGTCGCCGGGCCGATCGGAATCCTGGGATACGCCGGACTACATCGCGGCCGAAGGCGTCGAGTATTTCTGCGATTGGATCAACGACGACATGCCGTATCCGTTCCGCACCAAGTCCGGTGAAATCACGGCGATGCCGCACCAGCACTGGATCGACGACTCGATGGTGTGGCTGCATTACAAACACAAAGAGCAGGATTTCGTCGATCAGGTGAAGGACCAGTTCGACCTGATGTACGACGAGTCCGGTCGCGAAGGTGGCCGTATCATGGCCATCACTATCCACCCCTGGATGTCGGGCCAGCCGCATCGGATCAAGTATCTCGAAGAAGCGCTCAACTACGTCGGCAAACACGCCGATGTCTGGAACGCGACCGGGTACGAGATCATGCAGGAATGGAAAAAGCAGCAATAAAGAGGGTGTCGACCCGACAAAAAAAAGGGGCGCCTATTGGCGCCCCTTTTGCTTTCGTTCGCACTGACGGCTTATTTGGTCGCCGCGTAGATGAACCATTGGCCCGGGCCGGGGCTATAGTTGTCGTCGTCGGTCGGCCGGATTTGATCGGCGAACGTCTGCACGATGTTCTTCTTTCTGAAGCCCGCGCGCAGCGCCACGTCTTCAAGGTCCATATCGTGCATCCGGCCCCAGAACGGTTCGTTGTTGTTGTGGGTATCCCAGTCCTTCATCAGTTCTTCAAAGGGGTCGTCCAACATCTTGAACGGCGGTTGCTCGACATGGAGCATCAACCCGCCCGGCTTCAACAGCCTGTAGTTTTCGGCAACCACGTTGTAGACCGCTTTATTGGAGGTCTCATGCAGGAACATGGTGGATAACACCATGTCGAAGGACTCGTCTTCGTATTTCGTATGTTCGGCGTTCTGCTGCGAGAACGTCACGTCGAAACCGAGGCTCTCGGCCCGACGGTGGCCGTAACGTAGGCAAGGCCCGCCGATGTCGATTCCGATCACTTCGGCGTCCGGCCAAGCATCCTTGTAGGGCAGGGTATTGCTGCCGACCGTGCAGCCCTGATCGAGAATCCGCTTCGGCTTAATGTGCGGATAGTGTTCTTTGATCCAGGCGGCGACGGCATAACCTGCGCCATTGTTGTACTTGCCCAGCATCCCGTAGGTCGACAGGTACAAACCCCCGGCATCGTACATCGCACCTGCGGCCACATCGTCGTCGGTGAACTCGGTGAAGAAGCTGCCGGGCATCCAGTGCATGTCGAAGGGCTTGTGATAGCGCGGCACTTCGAAGTTTGGATCGATCTCCACCGACCCCTTATCGGTCTTCCGCGGCTTGGCCCGCTCGATCAACTCGTCCAGCTGGCGTTCGACGATCTTGCGGCGTTCGTTGTAGCCGTTTTCTTGGGCGTAGAGGCGGAGCATGCTCCATAGACGAAAATACTCTTCGCCGAGCATCGCTTTCCGTACTTCGTGGCGATCCTTTGGCTTGCGGCCATGTTCTTTCTCGAAAGCCGGCTCGACCTTCTGGTCATAGAGTTTGCGATGGCCGGGCCAAATTTCCGACCCAACATGTTTGAACAGGTTGATCGTGAAATCGAGGCGGGCGGCCTCGTCATGGTTGGTATCGACGACCATCTCGTGCTTGCCGAAGTTACGCCACGTGACTCGCTCTTGTTCCATCTTGTCGCTCCTGCGCCGCTGGGCTGCTGAATTCAGGACAATATACCACATCGCCGCCGCCGTGCCGGGCTCGCCGTCGCCGCGTACGGATGGCGAACATCTTTTCCGGCCGGACTTCCTAAGGCTTTGACTTAGATCAGTTTTTTTGTTTGCGCCGGGGTGATGCCGGTGCTTGCCAGCGCCTCGATTTCGCTGTCATCAAACCCGAATTCGCGCAGCACCTCGGCGGTGTGGGCGCCGAAGGCGGGCGGTTCGCTGTGGGCGCCCGCAGGGGTGCGGCCGAATTTGATCGGTGGTCCGATGGTCCGGATGCGTCCGGCATCGACGACCATGCCGCGGTGGGCGGCATGCGCGTGGTTCATTGCATCGGGTACCGACAGCACCGCGCCGGCCGGAATCCCGATACTCATGAGGCGCTTGGCCAAGGTCTCACCGTCTTTATCGGCCAAGAGAACCTCCAAGGCGGCGCGTAGTTCGTCCTGATGGCTCAGCCGATCGGCATTCGTGGCGAAGCGGGGGTCGTCGGCGATCTCGGGCTGGTTCAACTCGTCGCACAGTCGGCGGAACTGCCGGTCGTTGCCGACTGCCAGAAACAACTGATGGCCGGCCGTAGGAAATAAATCATACGGCGCGATGTTGGGGCTCCGGTTGCCCATCATCTTGGGCGGCCGGTCGGTCATGAACCAGTTGTGCGGGTAGGGCAACAGGATCGAAAGCGCCGCATCGTACAGCGTGACCTCCAAGAATTGCCCCAACCCCGAGCGATGTCGTTCCTCGACGGCCATCAAAATGCCGATCGCGGTGTTCAGTCCGGTCACCATGTCGACGATCGACACGCCAACCCGTACCGGACCGGTTTCGGGATCGCCGTTGACGCTCAACAGGCCGGACCATGCCTGCACCGCACCGTCATAGCCCGGCATGCCGCCTAGCGGTCCGCCGCTACCGAAACCGGTGATGCGGGCATGCACGAGTTGGGGAAAGCGGTCCTGCAAAGCCTCGGGGCCGATGCCCCACCGCTCCATGGTGCCGACCTTGAAGTTCTCGATCACGACGTCCGCGGTTTCCAGCATCCGCATCAGGACCGACCGGCCTTCGTCCTTCGACAGGTCCAAGGCGATGCTGCGCTTGTTGCGATTCAAACTGGCGAAATAGCCGCTCAACCCATGTTCGAACGGCGGCCCCCATTCGCGGGTCTCGTCGCCTTGCGGCGGTTCGACTTTGATCACGTCGGCGCCGTGGTCGGCCAGCATTTGGGTGCAATAGGGCCCGCCCAACACCCGCGATAGATCGATGACCTTCATGCCTTCAAGTGCCCGTGTCATGCCGCCACTCCCAATGTTTCACGCGCGAACGTCGGATAGGTCGCGGCAATCTCGGCGCCAACCTCGCCGCGGATCATCTCCAGCGTCTCGGCATTCGGTGGTTTGGTTTCTCTCAAGTCGGCAGCGACGTCGAAGTCGAACCCTGTGGTGTCTTCGATGTCGTCCGCCGATTCACCCGGATGTAACGTCTCCAGCGTGAACCGGCCGATCGACCGGTCGAACGAAAACACGCCCTTGCCGGTAACCAAGGCGTGCGGTCCGCCGCGTCGCCACACTTCCGGCGGGCTGGTGCCGGCGGCGCTGATGAAGTCGACTTTCGGGACCAACACACGGGCGTTGTGGTCCGGTCGAAACAAGATGACGCGCGGGATCATGTAGTACAGAAACGCGGAGCCGTAGGAGCCGCCGAACCGTACCTTGGATTGCGGATAGTCGCCGATCCCCACGAGGTTGATGTTGCCCGATCCGTCGATCTGCGCGCCCGAGAAAAAGAACGCATCGATCCGTCCCTGGGCCGCGCAGTCGAACAGTTCTTTGCCCCCGTCCGACCAAAACGTGTTGCTGGGATCGCCCAGAATGGAGACCCGGGTCGTGCCGCCCGACAACCGTCGGGTCAGCAGCGCGGCCGACGCTGGGATCGGCGATGACACGCCCACCGCAATGTGCCGCGTGCCCCGTAGCAAACGCGCCATTGCCGCGATCAGCAGCTCTTCTTTTTTGATTGCCGTCACGCGACCTCGGCGTGCCGCAAGGTTTGATCGAGATAGGCGGCGAAACCCGCATCGTCGCGCGACGCTTTCGCATAGGCGCGCAGGTCTTCGGCGTCTTCGCCGTAATGACCGGGGAAACCTAGGGGTTTGCACCCCTCGGCGGCTTCGGCAACCGCCGTCACGTAGAACGACGACAAGGTGCCGGCCGCCAAGGCGGGGTCGTCGTAGAGATTGCCCTCATAGCGCCGTTCGACCGTGACGAGCGTCGTCGTCGCGGCATGCGCCATCGTGACCAAATCGCGCTCGCGGCCGATCCACACGTTGCCGGCGTCGTCGGCCATCGGACAATGGAACAGCGCGACATCCGGGGCGATGGCGGGGATCGCCACGATCGGGTCGCTCGCGCCGTCGACCAACGGGTTGTCGATCACGCGCCAGTCGGGCCGGAAGCGTACGATGTCCGACCCCAAGATGCCGCGCAGCGGCAGGAAGGGCGCGCCCTTTTCGGTCGCTTGCAGCCCGGCGTGGATTGCGGGGCAGGTCGCTTCTTTCAGGGTGATGACACCCCGCTGCACGGCATCCGCAAAGCGGCCCGCGGCACCGTATTCGCCCAACGACACGCCCGATGTTTCCAGTTCGGACACGCACCCTGCGCCGATCAACAAATCGGTTTGCATCCCCCCGGTCGGCACGTTGATCAACTGCAGCGCGCGCACCGGTCGGCGTACCAGCGCGCGGGTCGCCGCCATCGAAACCCCACAGCCGTCGCGGATCACGGCCAGCGCCGCGCCGTCGGGGATCTGTGCGGCCAGTTCGTCGACCGAGGTCCAGTTTGTCATCCCTAAATCATAGCCTAATCGCGGCTGGCCAGCGTGTGCCGTTGCGCAATCCGTTGCGTCGCGATGGTCGACAAGATGACGGCACTGCCGAACAGGATAATCCCCAGACCAATATCCGCCCGGGTCACCAAACTGCCTTCAAGGAACAAAATGGTCAGCGCGACCACGAGTACATCCAGCATCGACCACCGCGAGATCCGCTCGAACAGTTTCACCAGCCGTGGCGCCCAGCCGTGGGTCAATCCCAATGCCCACACCAAGAGCGCAGTGCCGATCTTCAGCGCCGGTAGCAGGACGGTGAAGATGCCGACGATAGCGAACAGGAAATAGTCCCCACTACGAAAGAACGCGACGATCCCGTCGAGCAGCGAAAACTCGCGCTCGAACACCAACATGCTGCGCACCGAAATCACCGGCATCCACAGGCCGACTAAGAACAAAGGGGCCGCCGTCAACAACAACAGGCCGGCAATCCAATCTCGATTCATAGGGCGCAGCTTAGTGGCATTTTCAGACCAAACGCCAATCCAACACCGACACGCCGGCGTTCGTCGGATCCCCTCGGTCCGGTGTCGTCATGCGGCTGGCAGCGATCGCTTCCCAGAACTTCCTCTCGTGGCGCCCTACACGCATCGATTGACGACATTGAAGCCTTAGTCATCGCGTTGGGCGGCAATCGCCTCTGTTGTGAGCGGCCGTTGCAATCCTTGGTATATTGTTTGGAATCAAAGATTTATTCGCCACAAATGCCGACAATACAGGCATACTTCGCGTGCGGTACAGAGTAGACAAGAATGAGCAGAAGCAATCTGCAAAGAACACTCGCGGGAATTGCAGCCGCCGGCGTGTTGGCGGGCGGCACGGCGGCTATCGCGGCCACCTCCGGTCAGCTGACCCTAACCGGGACGGTGCAGCAAATCCTGGCGATCACGGTGACCCCGACAGCATCGGCGTCGGGTCTCGACCTCACCGGATCGTTGACCCAGCTTAAGGTCGCGACGGTTGTGGCCGAAGCGAATAACCCATCGGGGTATTCGGTCACAATCAGTTCGTTGAACCAAGGGGCCAACGATTGCGGCGCGGCGAACGGGCCGTGTTTCCACAGCCCGACGGCCACCACGAACGACGATCTGTCGTTCAGTCTGCTGCGCGATGCGGTGGCGGTTTCGTTTTCCGGCGCGACCGGGACGTTTATTTCCAGCGGCGCGCGGTCGGCCGTGGGTGGCGATAGCTACGACGCGAACATCACCTACGACGGCACCTCGGCGAACCTCGATCAGGCGACCGATTACACCGAGACGCTGACTTTCACGATTTCCGAATCCTAGTCGGTCGGAACTTGAACCGAAAAAGGCCCCGCTTCGGCGGGGCCTTTTTTTTGCGCTGTCCACAGCCTGACTTCGTCGAACGTCCGGGGTCACGGATCAACTAGTTGCTGAACTTCTCGCCGCGGTCGGGGCCGAACAGGCAATCGCATTCGCTTTCAAACGCAACCACCGCCAACACAGCCACGCCGACCGCGATGACGATATTGCGTCGGTTGGTGGACGTCTGCTTGTCGTAAAACGCCACGCATTCCCCGTAGATCGCGCTGTCCTCGCGATAGCCTTGGCTCGCGCATTTCTGGGCGCTGGTCGCACGTTCCTGACCCAACCCGAACGGTGTAAACGCGATGCCCGTCCCGTTCGCGCACGCGGTCACGAACAGGCACAGCGCCACCACCGCCGCAATCCGAGAGCCCCGCATGAAGGTCGGCTTACTCGAAGTTCGCGGCGTCGTATTGCGCGGCGTTGTTGAGGATGTTTTCGGTCTCGAGCAGGTCGTTGATCTGCTTGAAATCGTACATGCGGTTGCGGAACGCGTTGGTCGACCCGTGTTTTTTCAGGCTGGCGAAGTATTCGCCGGCCAAAAGGCTATAGGCGCGGAAAAGCCCGCCGGGGAAGATCACGATCGAGTAGCCCAAGTCCTGCAGCGCCTTTGCGTCCGTCACCGGCGTCGAGCCGCCTTCCACCATGTTGGCTAGCAACGGCACCCGGCCTTTGAACCGCGCGCACATATCGCGCTGCTGGTCTTCGGATTCCGGCGCTTCGATGAACAGAATATCGGCGCCCGCCTCGACATAGCGTTCGGCGCGTTCCAGCGCGCTTTCATATCCCTCGACCGCAATCGCGTCGGTCCGTCCGATAATCAAAAACTCGTCCGAGCGCCGCGCATCCGCCGCCGCTTTGATCTTGCCCACCATCTCGCCCGCCGGCACCAGGCTTTTGCCCTTGAGGTGCCCGCAGCGCTTCGGGAAGGTCTGGTCTTCGAGCTGGATGGCGTTTGCCCCCGAAGCTTCGAACAAGCGCACCGTGCGCTGGGTGTTGATCGCGTTGCCCCAGCCCGTATCGCCGTCGACGATCAACGGCATCCCGACGCGTTCGTCGATCAGCGATACCGTGGTCGCCACTTCGTTCATCGACACCAATCCGATGTCTGGCATTCCCAGCCGCGTATAGGCGATCGACGCGCCCGTGATATAGCCGACCGAAAACCCGGCCTGCTGCACCATCATGGCCGAAAAGGCATCGAAACACCCCGGGGCGATGATGATGTCGTCGCCCGCCAGTTGTTCCTTGAGAGTGGGGTAGGGGCCGTGTCCGTTGCTGCTCACTGTCGTGTTCCTATGGTTGGTCGGGGCGCCGCCCGCGCGGGAAATGGCGTTCTTCGCAGACGCCGCAGATGGTTTACCATATTCGATCGGATCACGAGTCCGAAAGGCATGACGGAGATCGCGCGGTGGACGAGGGGCCGACCATTAGTTGGCGGATTGCATTGGCTCTAGCGGGAGCTGGGATCGGCACCTTTGCGATCGGGGTCGGCGGCTGGATTTGGTTTGCCGTTTCGGTGCTGCCTGCCATCAAGGGCTCGGGGATTACCATTTTGGTGATCCCGGGTTCGATCCTGTTCATCATGCTGCTGGGCTATATCTGGTATCAGATATTCTCCCTGATCCTCACATTGCTCCGCGCCGACGAGCACGATCCATAGATTTTGCGTCGTCCGCCCTGGTATGGTGCCTCCACGAATGATGGAGGATTCCATGGCCAGTCTTGCCGAAGTTGCCCCCGACGCCGAAGCCGCGCTCAAGCCCGGCTCCGCCGCGCATCATGTTCTGACCTACTTGCGCACGATGGAGGCCCGCGACCTCGATACCGCCAAGGCCATGCTCGCGCCGGGGTTCAAGATGGTGTTTCCCGGCGATTGGCATTTCGACACCCTCGAAGATTTGATCGCCTACGGCAAAGGGCGCCAAGGCACCGCGCTCAAAACCTTCGATCGCTTCGACGAGACCGAGGCCGAAGACGGCACCGTGGTCTACGCCTGGGGCACGCTCTACGGCAAGAAACTCGACATGGAAACGGATTACCGCGACATCCGGTTCGTCGACCGTTTCGTCATGCGCGATGGCAAATTCGTCAGCCAAATGGTGTGGAACGACATGGGCGAGCACGGCTTCGGTCCGGGCGATCGGCCCATCCCGCCGAATCCGCCGCCGCGTGGCGACGACACCGCCAAGGGCGACGCGTCCAAGCTGGTCCTTAAGTACCTGCGCACGATGGAAGCGCGCGACCTCGACGCCGCCAAGGCAATGCTGGGCCCGGGCTTCTTCACCATCTTCATGGGCGGGCATCGCTTCACCACGCCCGAAGAACTGGTCGCCTTCCAAAAAGGCCGCCAACAAAACACCTGGAAGGCCTTCCAGCGCTTCGACGAGATCGAGGCTGACGACGGCACGGTGGTCTTTTGCTTCGGCACCTTGCAAGGCGAACTGATGGACGGCACGCCCTACCAGAACATCCGCTACATCGACCGCTTCACGCTGCGTGACGGCAAGATCGTCGATCAAATGGTCTGGAACGACATGGCCGAACACGGCTTCCCGCGCACCAAGGTCTGAACGCGCGCCTGACGGGCTAAGCCTTGGCCTAGCCCGCGTCGGGCAGCACCTCGATGTCGTAGGCGTGGCTCAGGGTCCGCGCGGCCTTGGGGTCGTGCACCTCGATCTCGAACCGCGTCGCCGGGCGCACCCCGCCTTGGACGGCCAAGGTGCCGCAAAACATCAACGTGCCGTCCTCGAACGTCCCGCCGGCCGCGCGATAACCCGCAATCAAATCGGCCGGGGCCAACATCGTCGTGACGGGCCCGCCCTGATACGGCACGCGGGTCCCGTCGATGGTGGCGAACGAACGCAGTACCAGCGCGTCCCAATGGTCCTCAAGCTCGGCCAGCGGCCACAGGGTGCGGCCGATCGGCTTGGCGCAGACTTGTTTGGATAGGCTCACGCTGTGGGTCTCCAGCGCGCGGTCGGTATGGTCCGAACCCACGCCAACCCATAGCACGCCGACGTGTTGCAGCACGAAAAACTCGACCTCGCCGGAGGACTCAGCCCCCACCACCTGGATTTTCGGCGCTTGCGTCAGCAGCGACGTCGCGCCGCGATAAAAGCATGGGGTAGTCGCCGGTCGCGGCACGCCGATCGCTTCTAATTCGGCGATGTGGGCTTCCATCGCCGCTTTGTCGCGTCCGGTCCACCCCGCGACGACAAGGGTATCGATCCCGACCGCCAGCGGCCCTTCGGGGGTTTCAAACGAAAAATGGGTGGGAAGGGGCACGTTGCGGTCCTTGTCGGTCGGTCGGGCCGTCATCCTAGAGCGGAAACCCGCCACGTGCGCGGATTCCTGCCTGCCCCGCGTTCTTTATCGGTTTGGATGACGCTGCACCTTCCGGGGCGCTAGACTGGCGGTTCAAACAGGAGGCACCCATGACCCGTCAGGCACCCCACGGCGCATTCCCTGAGATCAATCACGACGAAATGGCGCGACAAGACTTCGTCCTGCGCCTGCGCGAATATGTGGCCGGCGATATCGTCGGTGGCAACGACACGGTCTACAAGCATGCTGTAGAGCCCGCGTTCGAACGCGCCGAGGGGCGCAAGCCCGCTACCCGCAAAGAAGCCCGCCAGGCGATGGAGCGGCATCCCTATCACCAGGCCTGGGGCTCGCTCAACCGCGCCACCCAAGAAATGATTTGGGATTCGGTGCAAGATTCGCTCGACCGCCAAGACGACGCGTTGAACCGCCGTATCAAAAACGTCGGCAAAAACAACGGCTCGCTCCGCCTCGACCCGAACGTCGCGGCGCCGCGCTATCTCACGGCGGTGGACATCCACTGCATGCCCGGCAACTACCACACCGAGTCCACCGAGGACGATGCCTATCAAGGCGCCTTGCTCGATCGCGGTGCGTTCATCTATGCGCGCGGGCAGCGCGGGCCCAATCACGACTCTTTCGGACACGACCTCTTGGCCTATCTCGACAAGACGCGACCCGGCTTCAAGCCCAAACGCATCCTCGACATGGGCGCCGGTGCGGGACAGGTGACGTGCGCATTTGCCGAGGCGTTTCCCGATGCCGAGGTGCACGCCATCGACGTGGCCGCGCCGCTCCTGCGCTACGGCCACAAGCGCGCGGCGTCGCTCGGCTACGACATTCATTTTTCGCAGCAGAATGCCGAAGGCACGGACTTCGACGACGAGAGTTTCGATCTCATCTTTTCGTGCATCATGATGCACGAAACCTCGTCCAAGGCGCTGCGCAACTACGTCGCGGAAACCCGGCGTTTGCTTGCTCCTGGCGGCATCGCCCTACATATGGATTTCCCCCACAACCACGACAAAACGCCCTACCTCCAGGCGATGGTGGATTGGAGCACGCACAACAACGCCGAACCCTTTATCGGCACGCTGGGCGATACCGATTTGGCCGAGGTCGCCGTGCAGTTGGGATTCTCCCACAACACGGCCGCGGTCGTCCCGATGTCCACGGTCACGCCGGGCAACCGCATGTACGTACTCGACGCCCGCAAACCGGCCTAGCCCGACCTTCTTAGCTTGGTTCCGGCGTTGCCGATGTCCTAACTGGTCGGCGCATTAGGCGACAATGCGACCCGACCAGAAATGGACGCGGGTGAACTTCCCGCTCGCGCCGAAGTCGAAGAAATTGCAGTTCTCCATATCGACGTTCGGGCCGTCCTTAATGTCGCTGCGATAGCGAATTTCCACGGCGCAGGTCTCTTTCTCGGTGTCGACCACCGCGTTGCGCACTTCGTGCAAGCGCATATTGGTGTTCGCGATGAATTCGGCGAAGAACGCATGTATCTCGTCGCGCCCGGTGAGCACAAGGTCGTTGGTTTCCCAGGTCAATGTGGCATTCGGCGCAAAGCAGGCGAGGGTACCCTCGAGATCGCCGCTATCCATTGCACCGAAATAGCCGTTGACCACCACATGGAGGTAAAAGTCGCGATCTCGCGTCATTGTTTCGTTCTCCGGGCTTGTGTCGGGGGCAATAAAAAACGGGCCCAGCCAATGGCTGCGCCCGTTTTTGTCACGCATCGCTCTCGCGTTACGGTCGTCTAGAGCTACTCCGCCGCTTCGCTGAGGGGCACGACCGGGCAATTGGCTTCTTTCTCGACCAAGTCGTAGACGAAGATGAACTTCGCCATGCCGGTCAAGATGCCGGCGACCATGCCCAACTCGAAAATCTGGGCGTCGTCGAAATGCGGCTTCAACTCGTCGTATAGCTTTTTGTCGAGATGGCCGTTCATGTTGGTCATAACGATCTGATCGGCCAACCGAAGCACGGCGCGCTCTTTGGCGTCAAAGCAGTCGGCGTCCTCGTTCATGATCCAACGCAGTTGTTCGGGGGTCACGCCCTGTTTCTGGGCAGCGTCGCGATTGCCTTTGTTGCAATAGGCGCAGCCGTGCGTCATCGACAAACGATAGCGCAGAATTTCCTTCAGACGCGCTTCCACCCGTCCGCCGTAAAACAGACGTCCGTAGAATTCGTCCTTGTACCAAACCATGAGTTCCGGCGCGTTGGCGCCGACCTCGTTCATGGTCGCATCGTCGCGCAGCGCTTTTGCGGTATCGAAGTCGGCGCGCATGCGCTCAGTCATCTCTTCGCGCGGCACGCGGCGCAGCATCGGATTAGGCATCGGGCTCTCCCACTATTGGCGCGGCTCGGCGCGCAAGCTGTTTCTATTGTGCCGCTGCAGCATGCCGACCGCAACCGGCGTTGGTCACCCCCTGGATTCCAGGGCTTCGCGCAAGGCGGGTCGCTCGCGCAACACGCGACGGGCGTAGTAATCGAACTTCCAGTCGAAAATGTCCTTTTGGCCGAGGAACTTCTTCGATTGGCGCGCCGCAGGGGCGGGCAGGGGGCCCAAGGTCCCCGCCGCCATGGCTTTCACCTGAACCGCCGCGGCGCTTTCCAGCACCAAAGCGCCGATCACCGCTTCCTGGACGCTCGTCCCGACCACGACAATCCCGTGGTTCTTAAGTAGCGCGGCGCGGTTTTCGCCCAACGCTTCGGCGACCATGCTGGTTTCGCCTTCGCCCTCGAAGAAGACGCCCTTGTGTTCGTTGAAAAAGGTGATGTCCTCGAAAAAGATCGCGGCCTGTTGATCGATCATGGCCAGCGGTTCGCCGATCGATGCCAGCGCCAAGGCGTTGATCGCATGGGTGTGGACAATGGCGTTGACGTCCGGCCGGCGGCGATAGACCGCCGCATGCAGGTCCAACGCCGGGCTGATTTCGCCAGTGCCCTGCAGCACCTTCAGGTCCATATCGGCTTCGTGCAGCTCCGAGGGCACCGCTTCGTCGAAGCCGAGCCGGAACCGGTTCGACCAAAACGTTTCCGCGCCGGGCATTCGCGCCGTGATGTGTCCGGCGATGTCCAAGCCCTGTCCCTCGCGGTCGAGAATGTGATGCGCCAATACCAGTTCGCGCTGCATGCGCTGCAGATCGCTAGCCGGTTCGGTGGCAAAAAGCTGGATCACGGTGCTCATGGCGGGCCTCACGAAGCAAAAAGAGTGCGCGACATCTTTCCCCGCCCGTCGACCAAGCGCAATGCCGCGACGTTAGGGCGTTCGCGCGATGGCCGTTGCCGCCTCCGAGACGGCCTCGGACCCGAGGTCGGCCAACCCGTCGCGTTGGATCACGGTCACCGCGGCGCCTCTGGGCTGAGTTTGGGCCGGCACCGAAGCGCGGGAGAACAACACCACGGCCGGGCAATCGGCGGCCGCGATCAAATGCATCGGGCCGGTATCGTTACCGACGGCGAGCGCTGCGCGTCGTGCCAGCGCGACGATTTGGCCAAACGAGGTCTTGCCCAACAAACTTTGGGTGCGCGGTTCGATCTGACAGATCGTCGCGATTTCGGCGGCTTCGGCATTTGTTCCGATCGCGACCGGCACGATCCCGGTTGCGCATAAGGCTGTTGCCAGCGCACCGTACTGCGTGGCCGGCCACCGCTTTTCGGGTCGGTGCGGCGCCCCGCCCGGCACGATCAACGCAAACCGATCCGGCAGATCTAGGCCGGCGAGATCGCCGTCAAGCCACGATAGATCGGGCGGCGGCGTTTCCGGGATACCGGCATCCGCCAATTGCTCGGCCTGGCGCTCCAGCGTGTGCATGGCGTTGCGTACGGGATTGCGGTGAGGATGCGAACAGCCCTTGGCGATGCCCGACCATTCCGGCTTGGCCCGACCGAAGAAGCGAAAATAGGTGTGCGTCCGGTCGCTGTGTTGCAAATCGTACACTCGTTCGAATCCGCTTTGCGTGATGAATCGGCGCAAACCCAGCCAAGCGCCCCATTGCCACAAGCTGGGTTTGGGGTCGACTTCGACCGCATCGAACCAACCGCACGCCCGTCCGAAATCCGCATAGGGCGCGGTCGTCAGCAAGGTGATATGGGCGTCCGGGTGATGCGCCCGGATCGCTTTGAACGCGCCCAGCGCCAGGACGAAATCGCCCAGGGCGCTGTGTTTGATAACAAGGATGCGTCGGGCGTCCGGCACGGGCACACGCTGGCCATTGGTAGGGCGTCCTTCTTAGCGTGGGCGGCCCGTCGTGATAAGCGCCAATCGCCTTGACGCCGCGCGGCGCAACCGCAACCATCCCGCCATGGTCACATTCAAGCGTCCCGCAATCGTCGAAGAAATCCGCCTCCCGCGTCTGCGCGTCAGTTATCTCGATTGGCCGGGCGATGGGCCGCCGGTCCTCCTCATGCACCCCAACCGGACCAACGCCCGGGTGTGGGACTTTGTAGTCGACGCCAGTACGTTGCCCAACCGTTTCGTCGCGCCCGATGCGCGTGGCCATGGCCTCAGCGATTACCCCGAGCGCGGCTATGTGCTGCAGGAATACGTCTGGGACCTGATTGAATTCCTCGACGCCCTTCAGATCGACCGGATCGTCCTGGTCGGTGCCGCCACCGGCGGCAACATTGCGCTACTGGTCGCCTCGCAATACCCGCAACGGATTGCCGGCCTGGTCGTTGCCGACCCCGGTTTGTCGCTCGATAAGAAAATCAGCGGGGACGTCAAAGAAGAGATCGTCAAGAACTTCCGCTTCCCGGATTTCGAAACAGCCAAGGCGGCAATGCCTTTCAGCGCGCTGTGGTCCGACGACATGAAAGACCACTACGCCGAGCACAGCTTCAAGCGCCTCGAGTCGGGCGAGGTCGAATGGCGCTACTATCCTGCTGGCGCGCAATACACCGAAGGTCTTCTAGAAGAAGACATGTGGGACGACATCAACGTCTCCTGCCCTACGCTGATGATGCGCGGCGCGGACTCGCACGTTTTTCCCGCGCATAATATGAAGCGCCTACAAGAAATGATTCCTGGCTCGGAGGCGCACGACATCCACGAGTGCGACCACCGCATCAGCCAAGACCAGCCCAAACACATGGCTGGCCTTATCGACGACTTCGTCAAGCGGCGCGTAACCGGCGCCTAGCGGTCGAGGAACGCGGTCAGCGCGACCGCCCGATCGACCGGCGCGAGGGGCGCCTCGGCCGTCTCTGCATCCCCCACCAACGCCGCCGCGCGGTCGCGAAAGTCGGCAAAGGGATCGTTCTCGGCGGCGCAGACCAGCGTCGGGCAGCGGATCGCCCCAAGGCGCCCCGCGAGATCGTCGGCAAACAAGACCGCGTAGGTGCCGGCGTAGTTTCGGTGCTGTTTGAGGATGCCGACCATCCGCGTCGTCAGGCGCGCCGGGTCGGCATCCGGTTCGACATACCGAACGCTCTCCACGCCTTCGTTGTACCAAGGCCAATAGAGCTGTTCGTTGCGCAACGCCGTCCATAGCTTGAGCAAGTGGCTCCCGTCGGGCTCCAGGTGGATGTCCGGCGCATAGCCCGGTGCCACCGCGTCGCGGACCGTCGACGGCACCGCCATGGCGCCGTCGAGTATTAGGCGCCGCACGCGGGTCTTGTCCTGCGCGGCAAGCGCTGCGGCAATCGTCGCCCCACCGTTGTGGCCGTATACGTCGACGCGGTCCAAGCCGAGTTGATCGAGGATTGCCGTCACGACCGTCGCCTGCGCATCGACGTTGAGAACCTTATCCTGATCGGAATCGCCGTTGCCCGGTGGGTCGATGGCGATCACTCGGCGGTGTCGCGCCAGCGCATACATCAACGTCTCGTAAGGCGCGCTGGAGCCCGGGACATGCGGCAACACCAGCAGGGGCGGCCCTTCGCCCGCGCCGCATTCCCGTACCAAGACTTCGCCGTTCTCTAGTGCGACGAACCGCCGTGTCATCCGGTCCGGCAGGGGCGTCACTTCGGGTGCCGCCGGCGCCGTCCCTTGCGGCAAATGCGCGGCGATAATGTCGCGATAACGCAACGCGGCGCCGTGATCGTCGACCGGTAGGGTTTCCTGCCAACACCCTTCCGGCAGGTCGCCCAACAGCTTCAACGATTCGATCAGCGAATCTTCGGCCCGTCCGGCAAAACACGTCGGCACCGTCACCCCTTGCAGGGCCTCGATCTCTGGATAGCGAAAGACCGCGGCGTAGCCCTTGGCATACCCCGCACCGGCGCTGAACCCGGCCAACGCGATTCGGTGCGTCATCTCGATATTGCGGCCCCCGGCGGTTGCGCGGGTTGCTTTGCGCTTGTCGTACCACGGCCAATAGATGCTCATTTCGCGATAGCGCAAAAAGAACTCGACCAAGTGCAGCCCGGTCCACACCGGCTGCCACGGTGGCAAGTATTCGCGAAGCATGTTGGCGCGCTCGTGGTCCGGCCAAGCCGGGTACCCGTCGAACATCGCCACAGACACCCGCGCGGGGTAGCGCCGGGCGAACTCGATCGCCACCGTCGCACCGGTATGCGAGCCGAACAGCGCGCATTGCGCGATGCCGAGCGCATCCAAGGTTTCCGCCAGCGCTTCGGCGTAATCGCCGATCTCCGGCGTCTCGACGACAAGCGGGTCCGACAATCCGTATCCCGGGGTATCCAACGCAATCGCCGCATAATCGCGGCCGAACACCTCGACGAACGTGGTCAGCGCCCACGACGAACTCGGGCTGGCATGAAGCAATACCACCGGCGCGCCCGATCCCGCGCGGCGGTAGTGCACCTGGCGCGTGCCGACATTGACGAAATGCCGGGTGATGCTCATGCGGCACCGTTCAAGAAGTCGTCGACGCCCTTGGCGATCGCATCGTTCTGGAAGTCGACCATCAGATAGTCGCCGTCGGGCACCATTGCGGCGGCCTCGGGCGCAAATTGGTGAAACGGATCGTCTTCGATCGACGCTACCAAGGTACGCACCGGAATCATCTGCAGTCGATCGCGCACCGGATAGTCGAACATCGCGGCCCACACCTTGTCGTAGTTGCGGTAATGCTTGAGCACGCCGGTGATCTTGCGTGACAGAAGTTTGGCGTCGATTTCCGGTTCGATCAGGCGCACCGCTTCGATCGATTCGTTGTACCAGGGCCAGAACAGCTGCTCGTTGCGCATCGCGAACCACAGGCTGATCAAGTGCGAGCCATCCCATTTGGGCACGATGGGCGGCGCATAGTGCGGCGCCATCGCCAGGCGAACCTCGTCGGGCATGGCCAGCGGCGCAAACAAGATCAGATTGCGGACTTTGTCGCGTTGGGTCAGCGAGAACTCGGTGGCGACCGAGGCGCCCCCCATATGACCGATCAAGTCGACCTTTGCCAATCCCAGCTTATCCAAGGCTTGGCCCAGCACTTCGGCATAGCCGGTCACCGAGTGCGGCGCCGTCCAATCGTCCGAGTCGCCGTTGCCCGGCATGTCCAGTGCGATGACGCGTCGTCCCAAGGCCGCCAGCGACAGCATGAACCCTGTGTCGAGCGACACGTCGCCAGGCAGTTGCGGCAGTAGGACGATCGGTACGCCGTCGTCGGGGCCGGCGCGACTCACCGCGATTTGACCGAAATCCAGATCGACATAGTCGCGGTTAACCTTGCCCGGCACGTCGACCGAGGCGGGCGGGGCGGGCGCGTCGGCCGACGCCGGGTGCATCTCGAGGATCTCGCGATAGCGCAAGGCAGCTTGCCCGATGTCGCGCGGCAATTCCTCGGTCCAGGACCCCTCCGCCATGCGCTCTTCGATCAGCGGAAAGCCCTTGATCAACGAATCGCCCAGGCGTGCGCCAAAACAGGTCGGCACGGTCAGTTTGCCGATCGGCTCCAGCCCGGCATACCGAAACACCGCCGAATAGCCGACGTTGTAGTCCTCGCCGGTAATAAAGCGCGGCAATACCATGTCCATCATCCGGTCCGCCGGCGGCGGTGCCGCGGTCGTCGTGCGGTTCTCGCGGTGCCACTTGAAGGTCGGCGAAAAGATGAACTGCTCGCGAAACTTGTGCCAGGTGTACAGCAGGTGCGACGCATCCCACTTCGGCTCGTAGGGCGGGAGGTAGTACTTCGTCATATCCGTGCGATAGGCATCTTCATAGGCGGGATAGCCGTCGATCACGAACATCGACACCCGGTCGGGATAACGCACCGTGAATTCCATCGCGATCGATGCACCGGTGTGCGACCCCCAGATCGCGCACTTCTCTAGTCCCAAAGCATCAAGCGTCTCTCGCAGCCCCTCGGCGAGGTCGGCAATTTCGGGCTTCTCCATCTCCAAGAGATCGGAATGCCCATAGCCCGGCGTATCCAACGCAATCGCGGTAAAGCGTTCGGCGAACACCTTGGTGAAAGGATCAAGCGCCTTCGCCCAACTGGGCGAGGGGTGGAGCATCACGACCGGCGGTCCCGATCCCGCCCGGCGGTAATGCACCCGTCGTGTCCCCACGGTCACGAAATGACTGCGAATAGTGGTATCGCTCATGCTGCCCTCCCCAGGATTTGCCGCCATCATAGCGAGCGTTGGGCACACGCGCCCCACCAGGAGGCTAGCTGCCCGTCAGTCGTGCCTTAGGGGGATTCGCGAAGACTGCGGCTAAAGCGGCGTCGCGTCTGAGACCGTATAGCGGGTCAGGTTGCGCTCACCGATGCCCAGGGTCGGCCAGGCCGCGCGCCAGGCGGCCATATGGGGTGTTTCGAAGTGCGCCTTGAGCGCGTCGTCGCTTTCCCACACCTCGATCACATGCACGACGCCGGGGTCGAGCACGTCCTGCGCATAGCTATAGGCGGTGCAGCCGTCTTCGGCGCACGAGGCCGTGACCATCGCTTCCATGTGCGGCCGTGCCGCCTCGATCTTGTCGGGCGGCACGCGCACCGTGCCCGCGATGACGATCACGGTTCTTTGGGCGGGGCCGGCTCGTCGGGGTCGGCGGCCAAGCCCTCGACCCGTTCGCGCAGGGTGAAAAAGACGCGATCGATAAAGGCCTGGCTTTCGGCGTCCAGTTTGGCGCGTTGCGCCGGCGTGAACTTGAAGTTCTCGATCTCTTTGGCGGTGAAGACCTTCTTTTTGGCCGCCAATCCTTCATAGGCGGCCAGGCGTTCCTTCACCACCCAAAGCTCTTGCGCCAACGCCATGCTGATTGCGACCAGCTCGTCGACGCCCTCGGCGGAGAAGAACCGCGTGTCTTTGCCTCGAACGCTGTAACGCAGCGGCTTCTTGTCCGCGCCGGCGGTGCTCATTTCCAGGCCCCGAAGCAATACCAATGGATGCCTGCGGCAAAACGGCCCGTTTGGTCGTCGGCCTTGCCGGTCTGCTTCTTCACCGAGTCCTTCACGGCCTTTTCGCCGTATTGGCCGAGGCTCGGGATGATGTACTGGACGAACTTGTTCTTCGCGAAACCCGCATCGGCGCACACCGCCTGCGGGTCCATGTCGCGGAACGGCTTATAGAACGGCTCTTTGTTGTAGTAGCTGTCCCAGTCCAAATAGAAGCTGTCGTAAGCGCCCAGCATTTTGTTGGGTGGCAGTTCCATGTGCAGCATCAGTCCGCCCGGCTTCAGCAAACGGCGCGCTTCCTTGAAGACTTTCTTGATGCCCTTTTTGGGCACTTCGTGCAGGAACATCGACGAAAAGATCAAATCGAAGCTCTCGTCTTCGAAGTCCGTCGCCTCGGCGTTTTGCTGATGAAAGTGCACCGGCACCCCGGCAGCTTGCGCGCGCGCATGGCCGTAGCGCACGACCGGCGCGCCGACGTCGATGGCATGAACTTCCGCCTTGGGATAGGCCTTCGCCCACGGCACGGTGTTGTGTCCGATGGTGCAGCCCATGTCCAAGATGCGCTCGGGCGCAAACTTCGGGTACTTGTTCTGGATGAACATCGAGATCGAACTGCCGATGTCGTCGAGGTTCTTACCGAAGAACCCCATACTGAACACCGAAATGCCGTTGTCGTAGACCGCGCCTTGCGTCACGTCGTCGGGCGCGTATTCGGTATCGTAGTTGCCCGGCATCCTATGTACATCGATCGCCGACACGCTGCGCGGCACCTTGAACTTCGGATCGGTTTCGACCGTTCCGTTCGCTTTCTTCGACCGGCTCAGCGCCTTGGCCTTTTTGTTCAGCGCGTCTTGGCTGCGCTCGACCGTCGGCAGGATGGAGCGAAAGACCATTTCTTGGGCGTTGCACCGCATCGACGAATAGAACTTGAACGTCGGGTCTTTCTTGAGCGCGCGATGCACCTCGACCCCGTCTTTCGGCGCCCGCTTGTTCTTGCGTTCGAATTTAGGTTCGACTTCGCTCTCGTAGACCGTCCGCATCCCGTTGGCGAGGTCGTGAAGCACGTACATGCGCATGCTCGACATAAAGGTCTGGCGCGCAGCTTCTTCCGGCGTCGGCTCTACCTTCAGGGCGTGGTTGACGTATTTGGTCATGGCCGGGAGCTCCCTTGCGATCTGACGTGATGGTTTGGCCGCAGTATGAAGTCTCGGCCCAGGCTTGAAAAGGCGAGGGCGGGTGCCGCTGTTGGCGGCTATTCGGCTGCCGCGAGGCCGAGGCGTTGATTGACCCGCGGCATGACCTCTCTCGCCAGCAGGTCCATCGAGCGGAACCACCCCTCGCGTGCGCCAGGATCGGCATAGTCGAAGCCGATTTGCAGCAGCACGCCGAAACCGCCGGTTTGCGCGTACTGGTCGACGATTTGATCCACGACCTTGTCCGGCGTCCCGACGAACCATGTGCCGTGGTCCACCAGATAGGCCGCATCGACCTTCGCATCGGCGGGCGCGCCGTCGCGGCGAAACATGTCGGCGATCCCCAGCCGCTCGGCGATCACGCTAAAATACCGGTTCCAAAACGTGCCGGCGAAGCCGTCGACCACGGCCCGCCGCGCCTCGGCGTCTGTATCGGCGACGTAAATCTCGCGAATCTGACGCCAGTTGTCGCGCGTCGGCGTTCGACCGCTGCGTGCTGCGCCTTCTTCGATCGAGGGCCAGTGCACCGATACATGCTGCGGGGCCACGTTAAAGCTCATCGGGATATAGCCCTTTTCGCCCGCGATCATCAGCGAACCCGACTTTGGCATAAACCCGGCGAACGCAATGCGTGGTTCGGCCGGCGCGTAGGGCTTCAGGTGCCAAAAGTAGTTGTCGTTGTATTTGGGCCGCCGCGTCGACCAAAATTCGCCGTCGAAGTCGCCCGGCCCGTCTTCCGACCAGGCTTGCAGGATAATCTCGAGCGCTTCGCGCGAGCGTGCTTGATTCTCGCCCTTGGCGAAATCAAGCCCATAAAGCTGGCCATCGGTCACGGTGCCGCCGGCGCCAAACCCGAACATCAAGCGCCCCCGGCTCATGTGATCGAGTTGGATCAGTTCGGCAGCCAGGCGTAGGGGGTGCGATTGGTACAAGACCTCGACGCCGGTCCCCAGCCGGATGTTCCTCGTGCCGCGAATCGCGCCTGCAAGAATCTGTTGCGGTGCCGGCAACGGTTCCCACGGCGTCGTAATGTGCTGTCCGACCCAAGCCTCGGCATAGCCCAGCGCGTCGGCGCGTTCGATAACCTCGATATTCCAATCGATCGCGTCGGCAAGCGGTCGGTTGGGATCGCTCGCCGGCATAAGAAAGATGCCCAGTTCCATGGGGCACCTTCTAACCGAATGACGACCGAAAGGGGAGGGCCGCCCGTTCGTCCGATATCGCCTAGTGGGGGAGGTGTCCCGGCCGGGGTTTTTGTAGGGGCGACGACGGTGGGTCGTCATCCCACGGCGATGCACCGGATGTGGCTAACGCGCGCAAGCGCTTGATGCGGTTCTCGGTCGCCGGATGGGTCGAAAACAAGTTGTCTCGTTTGTGCGCGTGTAGCGGGTTGATGATGAACAGGTGCGCCGTGGCCGGGTTGTTCTCCGCCGCATGATTGTCGATGCGGGCCGCTCCGCTCGCGATCTTGTCCAACGCGGCGGCAAGGCCCTTGGGGTTCCCGGCAATCCCCGCGCCGATCCTGTCGGCCTCGTATTCGCGGCTCCGGCTGATCGCCATTTGCACCAGCATTGCCGCCAGCGGCGCCAGGATCATGATCGCGATCGTGCCCACCACGCCCAGCGGACTGTCGCGGCGTCCGCCGAAAAACAGCGCGAAATTGGCCAGCATGCTGATCGCCCCGGCGATCGTGGCGGTGACCGTCATGATCAACGTGTCGCGGTTCTTGATGTGGGCCAGTTCGTGGGCGATCACCCCGGCCAGTTCGCCGTCGTCCAATCGCTGCATCAACCCGGTGGTCACGGCGACCGCGCCATGGGCCGGGTTGCGGCCGGTGGCAAATGCGTTGGGCTGCGGGTTGTCCATCACGTAGACGCGCGGCATCGGCAGATCGGCGCGCTCGGCAAGTCGCGCCACCATCGCATGCAGCTGCGGATGGCTCTGCG
Organism: Alphaproteobacteria bacterium; assembly: GCA_038121105.1. GTDB lineage: Bacteria > Pseudomonadota > Alphaproteobacteria > SHVP01 > SHVP01 > CALJDF01. The sequence goes on from JAYONB010000008.1 coordinate 157,072, forward strand.
CGCCGACTTCCTGGGCGCCGTATTGGCGCAACACGATGCCGCCCGAATTCCAGTAGGCGAACGCGTTCATGCCCAGCGCGATCACAAAGGCGATCAACATTCCGCCCTGGCCGCCGAGCATGAACCCCACGGCCATAAACAACCCGGTCAACCCGGCCAGTAAAACGGCTGTCTTGGCGTATCCCGTCATCAGGTCTCTGGTCCTTCACGCAAAATGCCCGATGGGCCTCATTGAAATGGTGGTGCCGCGGTCGGATTCAAGCGTGTCTTGCCTAAAGCGGCCGGGTTGGGCTTACTTGGGCCATGGCACCCCGCGAACGTCCCCGCCTCAATATTTGGCTCAACGTCTTCATCGTCGCCGGCGTTTTGGTTGTGGCGATCATTCAGTCGAAGGGCGTCCTGCCGGAGGACAACGTCGTCCTCGTCGGTATCGCCTATTTCGCCGGCGGGGCCGCAGGCGCGCTGCTTTACGCCGCGCTCTGCGATCTACGCGACCGATTCGTCAGTCCCAAGAGCTAGCTAGTCGGCGACAAAATCTCGGATCAGGCCTGCGACCTCTTCGGTGCGGGTATCCATCATGCCATGCCCGAAGCCCGGCATGTCGTGCACGCGCCCCTTTTGGATGACCTCGGACGCCCGCTTGGACTGCTCGTAGAGGTCGTCCTCGGGGTT
>JAYONB010000008.1:157843-167818 GCA_038121105.1 Alphaproteobacteria bacterium
TTTGGATGACCTCGGACGCCCGCTTGGACTGCTCGTAGAGGTCGTCCTCGGGGTTCAGGACCAGGACCGGCACCGGCACCTGTTTCAGCCGCTTCGCCATCGCATAGTTGAACGCCGCGCGATGGCCCCATGAATAGGCCGGCCCCCAGCGCAGTGTTTCGTTGTAGGCGGTCGCGTAGTTCTCGATCGGTTGGCCCGGGCCCAGCCACGGCCAAAAGAACTGCCAGCGTTCGACGTTGTGCATCCCATCGTCGCCGAACGTCACCGGGGTATAGCGCTCGCGGAAATCCGCGAGTTCCTCTTCGGTGAAGATCGGCGCGGAGTACATGATGATATGGCGCACCAGTTTAGGCATCTTGTGCCACAGCTCGGTCGCCACTTCGCTGCCGGTGTGAAAGCCGAAGACGTCTACCTCGTCGAAGCCCTGCTTGACGATGAAGTCCGCCATCACGTCGGCAAAGTCGCCGATCTCGACCGGGGCAGGGGGCGGCTCGCTTTCGCCGAACCCCGGCGTGTCGGGCGCCATCACGATCCGGTCGGTGCCCAACACCTTCATCACGTTGATGAACGCATTGCCCGACCGCGGGCTCGCGTGGAAACAAATCAGCGGTCGCTGCGTGCGATCCGCCTCGGGCGGATGAATGCTGCGATAGTGCAACTGCCCCCACCGGCTATCGAAGAAATTCCGCCGCACGAAGTCCGGCGCCGTCGCCGGCGACGCGATGGTCTTCTTGCCGGCGCCGTCGGGATTGACCGCATCGTCCTTGGCGGGTTCGTCGTCGAGGAACGTGCGCACGATCTCCGCCACCTCGTCGGGGTGGGTCTCGAACATGCCATGCCCGAACGTCTCTTTGGGTAGATCCAGAATGCGCCCGTTCTGCATCAGCCCCTCGGCGCGCTTGGTTTGGGTCGCCAGGTCGTCCTCGGGGTTAAGCACCAAGATCGGTTGCTTCACTTCTTTCAGGCGCGCGCCGAAAGGATAGTTGAAGGCCGCCATGTGGCCCCAATCGTAGCGCTCGCCGCTATGTAGCGCTTCGGCCAGCGTCAGTTGATTGAGGTTGGCGTCTACCCCGGGGCCGCGCCACCGCCAGTGCATATCCCAACGAATTTTCAGATGGCTCCCGTCCGGGGCCAACGGAACGCCCTTGTATTCGGCGCGAAAGGCGTCGAGTTCTTCCTCGGTGAACACCGGCGCCGACACCAGTACCAGCCGTCGCACCTGGTCGGGCCGTTGATTGGCGAGTTCCACCGCGATTTCCGATCCGGTATGGGTGCCCAACACGTCGACCGTGCCGATTCCCAGCGAATCCAGTACCTCGCCCATGCAGGCGGCGAAGTCCTCGATCTCTTTGGGCTCGGGCGGGGGCGAGCTTTCGCCGAAGCCGATCGTATCGGCCGCGATCGCAACGCGATCTGCCCCCATGCGTTGCAGGAACGGCGCATACATCCGGCTCGACCCCGGGCTCAGGTGAAAGCAAATAAGGGGCACTTGCTCCGGTGTTTTGGGCCGGGCGACCCGATAGTGCACCTGCCCGTAACGCCCATCGCAAAACGCGCGTCGCACGCCCTTGGGCGTGCGCCAATGGTCCATCGGATCGGTCATGACGGTGTCCCTGTTTCGCTATCGAGAAAATCGCGCAGGATGCCTGCAAAGTCGTCGGTCATCGTGTCGATAAACCCGTGGCCGCGATCTTTGATCTCGACCATACGGCCGTTTTGCATCAGCGGCAGGCCGCGCGGGGTTTGCTCGACGAGGTCGTCGTTCGGGTTGATCACCAGAATCGGCTGCGACACCTTAGGCAGCGTCTCGCGCAGATCGTAGTTGAAGGCCGCCCGGTGTCCCCAATGCGCCACGGGGCCGCCACGTAGTCCCTCGGCGAAGTTTCGCGCCAACACGTTGCGCGGCACCTTGGGGCCGTAGAAAGGCAACATGTGCTGCCACTTCGCCACGATATGCGCGCCGTCGTCGGTAATCGGTCGGCTTGAATAGTTGGCGCGCAGTTCGGCCAATTCTTCGTCGGTAAACACCGGGCACGAGATCTGAACGATGCGCCGCACCAAGTCCGGTCGTTGTACCGCGAGTTCGATGCAGGTTTCCGACCCCGTGTGATAGCCCATCACGTCGATCTGTTTCAGCCCGAGCGCATCCACCACCGTGGCCGCGGCCCGCGCATAGTCGGCAATCTCGGGCGGCGATGCGGGGGGGTCGCTTTCGCCGAACCCCGGCATGTCCGGTGCCACCGCAACGCGGTCGGTGCCCATGGCGGTCAAAATGGCTTCGAAGATGCGGCCCGAATTGGGGCTCATATGCAGGCAGACCAGCGGCACCTTCGACGGCGCATCGGGCCGTACCGCGCGGTAATGCAATTGCCCGTTCGGCGTATCGAGGAAGGCGCGCCGCACGGATCGCGTGGTCGGCGGTGGCGCGGCGGGAACCGGGCGCGGCGCGGTCGGCCCGATGTCCTCGGCCGGACCGTCGAGAAAGTCGCGCACCACGCCCGCCACCTCTTTGGTATGCACGTCCAACATGCCATGCGAGTAGTCCGGCAATTCGTGGATGTGTCCGTTCTGCAAGAAATCCGCGGCACGCAATGTCGGCACCCGTAAGTCGTCGTTCGGGCACAGCACAAGCACCGGCTGTTTGACCTGCGGTAGGTGGTCGGCGTGTTGCAGCCGGAACGCCGCGTGATGCCCCCACCAGGCCTTGTCGCCGGCGCGCAAGGCCTCGGTTACCTCGCGGTGTACGAAGATCGTTGGCGCGTCTTTATCTTTCCACCTGAAGTGCCCGTCCCATTTGCGCTGCAGATGACTGCCGTCTTCGGTGGTTTCGTCCGACGCGGGCGTGCCCATCGTCTTGTATTGAATGGCCAACTCTTCGTCGGTGTAGGTCGGCGCCGACACTAAGACGATCCGGCGCACCTGCTGGGGCCGCTGCTGGGCAATCTCGACGCAGGTGCGCGATCCGGTGTGGTAGCCCATGACGTCGACCTGATCGAAACCCAACTGGTCGATCAACTCGCCCATCGCTGTCGCATAGTCGGCGATCTCGGGCGGCGACGGCGGCGGATCGGACTCGCCGAAGCCCGGCGTATCCGGGGCCACGGCAATGCGATCCTTGGCCATTTCGGCGAGCCATAGCGCGTAGACCCGGCCCGAGTTCGGGCTCAGGTGGAAACACACCAGCGGCGTCTTGTCGCTGGCCTGCGACGGTTCGGCAATGCGGTAGTGGATCTGGCCGAACCGGCCATCGGCATAGGCCCGTCGCACGCCCGGCGGCGTACGCCAGAAACGCATCTGCGCGTCGATCTCTCTATCGGACATTTCGTCCTCCCCTGGCACCCATTTGGCCCGACCGGCGACCGGTCGCGCAAGCGCCAACGCGGCGGCCCGCGCATTCCTTGGGGATAACTCGGTGCCGTGGCCCCGATCGGACCCGTGGGTTTAGGTGCCGGAAGTTTCGGCGACTTCTTCTTTGGGGAACATCAAACCGGCCGCTTCGAACCCACCATCGACGTTCAAGACGTGCCCGGTGGTGTAGGACGCATCGTCGCTTGCCAGGAACAAGGCCGCCGCGCCGATCGCTTCTGGCGTGCCGTACCGACGCATCGGGATTCGGTTCAGGTAGTTCTCAACCGTGCCGGTACTGTGGTCGGTGATCGCGGTTTGAATCGGACCGGGGGCGATCGCGTTGACGCGAATGTTCTTGTCGGCGAATTCCACCGCCATGATCTTGGTCAGTTGGATGATGCCCGCCTTCGATACGCCGTAGGCGCTACGGCCGGTGGCGCCGCGTTGGCCGGAAATGGACGCGATATTGACGATCGCGCCGCCGCCGACCTCTTCCATCATCGGCACCGCGGCCTTTGTGCACAGAAAGGTGCCTGTCAAATTGGTGCGCAGCACCTTCTCCCATTCGTCGAGGGACTGCTCCATCAACAACCGGTTTGGCGCGATGCCGGCGTTGTTGACCAGAATGTCGAGTCGCCCGAACTTCTTTTGCGTGTTGGCAAACGCTTTGCTGACCGATTCCGGGTTGCCGATATCGGCTACTACGGCCAGGGCCTCGGCACCGTTGGCGCGGAGTTCTTCCGCGGTTTGTTCGGCCAATTCGCCCAATAGGTCCGCGACGACGAGCGCGGCGCCTTCTCGGGCCATTGCGACGGCGGCGGCACGGCCCAGTCCCTGCGCTCCGCCGGTGACCATGGCGGTTTTTCCTGACAGCTTCATGCCGGTACCTCAGATTGCTCCACGCAACTACTTACATTAACTTCCAAAACCAATCGTCAGACACTACCCCAAAGTAGTCGGGGACCGGAAAAGCAAACGCGCGGGGGTTCGGCAATGGACTGGACGACATTCTTCATTTTTCTCCATGTCCTCTTGATGGCGTTTTGGTTGGGCGCCGACATGGGCACCTATTATTCGGCCCAGCTCATCCTCAATCGCGAATACACGCCGCCACAGCGCGCCGTGCTCGCGCGGGTGCTGCAAGGCGTCGACATTTTTCCCCGCCTCGCCATGACCCTGATCATCCCCACAGGGATGACCATCGCCTACAACAAAGGCTGGGCCCCCATCGGCGTGCCGTGGCTCATCGTGATTTGGGCGGTCGGTGTCGTCTGGGCTTGGGTCGTTTGGAATTCGCACCGGCCCACCGCGCCCGAGTGGGGCAAAAAGCTGCACGGCATCGAAAACGTCTGGAACTACGTCCTGCTCGCCTTGGTGGTCATCGCGCTCATCGTGTCGCTGAGCAACGGCGAACTGTTTCCCGACAACTGGTTGCGCCTCAAGATCGCGCTCTACGGCGTGACGGTCATTATCCTCATCGTCATCAACTTCATGTTCAAACCGTTCGGCCCGGCCTTTGCCCGTCTGATTACCGAAGGTTCGACGCCCGAGGTCGAAGACACCATCACCAGCTTGCTCAATCGCGGCAAGCCGTGGATTTGGACGATCTGGGGCATCGTGGTGGTCAATACCGCGCTCGGCCTGTTCAAGCCGATCTTCTAGCGTCAGAGGTCGCCCACCGGCGCCACCAACGGGCCCAGCAAGGTCCAAGGCCGGCTATCGACCACGTCGGTCATCAGCGTCACCGTCCGGTTGCCCGCGGTCGACGGATCGGCAAGCGCCGTCGTCAGCCCGGGCCGACCGTCGGCAAACGTCACGTTGGGATAGTTGATGTCGCCGTTAAAAGGCCGCGACCACTGGGTCCAAAGCGTGAAGTCCTTGTCCGGCGCCGCGATCATCCCGACGCCGCCCCCGGCGCGCGATCCGGCGACCACCGTCATGCGGTTCTCGGCCGCCCGTTCCGCCAACCCGAACTCGTTTTCCCAAGGTTCCAATACCGCGGTCGGTACCGCGACCACTTCGACGTCTTGTAGCGTGGCCAACCGGAAAGCTTCGGGGTAAATCGAATCGCCGCCCGTGATCAGCGCGAGGCGACCCCACACCACATCGAGCGGCGTGATCGCATCGCCCAGCGCCGTGGCCCACGGGTGTCGTCCACAGGCATGCAGCTGCGGCTGGCGCAGCGCGACCCCGTCGGCGCCGATCGCAATGCCGGTATGGCTAAACCCGTCTTCCGCGGCTTCGACGATGCTGGTCACGACAAGCGTGTCGTGCCCCTCAAGCGCACCTTGCAGTGCTGCGATCGTCCGGTCTGCTTGGAACGCCGCGGTGGTCGGTTGCGTTACCGTGCCGTCTGGATGATCGAACAACTCCGGCAGCACCAACAAACCGATCCCGGGATCGAGATCGGCAAGGGCGGCGACGACTTCTTCAACGGCTTCAGGGCCGTCTGCAGCGGGCTGATAGATCGCCACTCCGAGCGAATCGCTTTTGGCGGTGTAGGCGCGCGGGTGCGGCTCGGCCGCGATCGGTCCATAAAGATCCGGGCGGCGGCTTTGAAACACGTTCGTCGCGTCGGGTCGCAACTTAAGGTCTGCATCGGCCACCTCGATGTCCGCGACCACGACGGCCTCGCCCGACTCAGGGGCCCGCGCTAGCACCGTGCCGTCGGGCGCCACGATCTGGCTTTCCCCGGCGCCGTTCAGACGTTCGGCACCGATCTTCAGCTTGGCCGCCACGCCCTCGGCCATGCCCGGCGGCACCAAAGGACCGACCTTATTGGCCGCCACCACGAACGCGCGATTTTCCGCCGCCCGCACTGGAATATGTAGCGAGCCTTCGTCGTTGGCGAAGGAGTTCAGCGTGTTGCACATGATTTGCGCCCCGCGCAGCGCAACGCACCGCGGCGTTTCGTTCATCACGCCGTCCATGCACGAAAACATGCCGATCTTGCCGATCTCGGTATCGGTAATCGGGCCCAACTCGGTCGCTCGCTCCAACCAGTTGTTTTCGCCACCCATCAAGACTTGTTTGTCGCTGTCGGCCAGCCGGGTGCCGTCCGGCCCGAACAAGATATTCGTGCTGGTCACGCCATTGTTGCGCCGTCGCACCGTGCAGTTGATGACGATGTAGCAGCCGTGCTCGCGCGCTTTGTCGGCGATGGCCGCGGTGAACGGCCCGTCCAACGGCACCGCCACGGCATAGCAGTGCTCGTTGTCGTCGTACCACGAACAATGATTGACGAATTCCGGCAATACCATGAGCTGCGGTTTTTGTTCGGCCGCCTTGTCGATCATACGCAAGCAGTTGGCGAGGTTCTCCTCGACGTCGATGCCGGCGCCGAGTTGCACGGCCGCAACGCGCACGGTTTCAGTCATGTCTTGGTTCCCGAATTCGTCCAGAAAAAGCTTTGGGAAAGGGTAGGGGCCGCCACGTCGAAACGCCATGCAATCTTTACGATTGTGTCGCGAGGACCAGTGCCTAGAGTACGGTCGTCAGGCCAAGCGCGGGTCGCCGCGTGAACCAGGAGGGACGGGATCGTGGGCAGGAAAATCATGCTAAAGGCCGCCGTGGCGGTTGTTGTCGTGGCGACATTCTCAAACGCCGCATGGGCGCAAAGCGAGGGCGACCGGATCAAAGCCCTCGAAGAGATGATCCAAAAGCAACAGGCGCAAATCGAGGCCCAGTAAAAAGTGCTCGAGGAAATGCGGGCCGCCCTGAAAACGGTGCAGGAAAGCGATCAGGGTGACGGCACGGGTCGCAACCGCGTCGTCCTGTCGCGCGACGACAAGGTCAAACTCTCGATCGAAGGCCAGGTCAATCGCGCGCTCATGTACTACGACGACGGCAACGCCAGCGACGTCCGGCACGTCGACAATGACGCCTCCTCGACCCGCCTTGCCTTCAAAGGTGCGGTGCAGGCGACCGACGACTTGAAATTCGGCACCACGATCGAAGTGCAGTTCGAATCGAACTCGACCGCCGACGTCAACCAAGCGGACAATACCGCCGGCGGCACCAACAACTTCACCGAGCGCAAACTCGAAATTTTTGCCGCCAGCAAACGCTTCGGCACCGTCACGATCGGGCAGGGGTCGACTGCGTCCGACGGCATGACCGAGGTCGACCTGTCCGGCACCGCCCTGGTCGGGTATTCCGCGGTGGCCGATTCCGGCAGCGCTTTGTCGTTTGCAACAAGTAGCACCGGCGCGATCGCGGGCAACCCGACGGTCGGCGGCGTCTTCTCCAACCTCGATGGGCTCAGCCGCGACGATCGGTTGCGCTACGACACGCCGAACTTCAACGGCGTGGTGCTCTCGACCTCGTCCGTCGATGGGGGCGAATGGGACATCGCCGCCAGCTACTCGGCCGCCTACGACAGTATCGAGGTCGACAGCAAGATCGGTTATGCCAACCAGTCCGGCACCTGGACGTTTCCGGAAACGATCTTGGGCGGGTCGATCTCGCTGCGCCACGACAATGGGCTGAACCTTACCGCTGCCACGGCGACTGGCGATGACGACGATTCGACCCGCGACAACCAAAAATTCTGGTACGGCAAGCTGGGGTATATCGCGCCCGATCTGTTTCGCTTCGGCGCGTCGCACTTCGGCGTGGACTATGGGCGCTTCGACAACGTGGCGGCGAACGACGACGAAGGCTCGAGCTTCGGCCTTCAATTCGTGCAGTCGATTTCCGACTGGGGCACCGACCTCTACGCCGGCTATCGACGCTACGATTTGGATCGCACGGGCGCGTCGTTCGATGCCATCGACGTGATCCTCGCCGGGGCGCGCGTGAAGTTCTAATGACGCGTTGGCGAACCGTCGCCGCCGTCGTCCTCGTGGCGGGCCTTCTCGGCGCCTGCGGAACGCCGCGCGAACGCACGGTCGTTGGCGAAATTCCACCAGGGCCGGGGCTTCTTACCGGCAATAAAGGCGCATTCGTGATCGGAGATAAAGATGAGTGATCTCGGCACCGGCCCGGTTCTCGCGGCCACCGTCACCGTCGCGGACCTCGATGCCGCGATCGCGCGCTACACCAAGATCGTCGGGTACGTCCGCGATGCCGCCGGCACCGTTAGCCCCGCCCAAGCCGCGTCCTGGGGCGCACCGGGCATGGCGGGGCGGGCGTGGCAGCTCATGCGCCCCGAAAGCGGCGAACCCGGGTGGATCAGGCTGGTCGAAGGCACCCGTCCGACCGCCTACCGGCCGCTTGCCCATTACGGTTGGGCCGCCATCGAGATTCTCCTGCGCAACACCGACGACATGCATGCGCGGATGAAAGACACCGAGTTCACCATCATCGGCGAACCGCATCCGCTGAAGTCTTCACCCGACATCAAGGCCATGCAGGTTGTCGGCCCCGACGGCGAGGCGCTTTACCTTACCAACGTACCCAAAGGCGCCAGCCCGATTCACGAACTGCCCCAGCCGCAAAGCGACATCGATCGCATCTTCATCATGGTGCTGGGCGTGCCCGATTTCGCGGCGACCCACGCCGATTTCGAGGCACGCTTCGGTCTGCCCAAAACCAGCGAACGCACCCGTGGCATGAACTTCCTCGGCGCCGGTTACGGCCTCGAGGATGCCGGGCAACCATTGCCGATGTCCACCGTGCAGCTCGATGGCCGTTCGGTGATCCAAGTCGACGGGATGCAGCCTACCGCCACCCCGCGTCCCTGCACGGACGGCGCGCTTCCGCCCGGCATTGCGATCGTCTCTTTGGCGCGCAAAGAAATCGATTCGCTCGCTGCCGATGCGCTTGGTCCGATCTACCAAGGCGATGCGGCTTGGCCCTACCAGGGCGCGCGCGCCGTCACCGTGCGCGGTGCGGGCGGCGAACTTTACGAAATGGTCGGCCCTTAGGCTGAGGCGATGGCCTCGCGCCCATGCGGCGCGGTGAAATCGACAACCGGCCCTTTCGGAATGATGCCGAGCGGATTCCGCTCCTTGCTCTTCGAGTAGTAGCCCGCCTTGTAGATGTCGGTATCGACCGTCTCGGCTACGCCGGGAAGCTGGTACAGCTCACGCACATAGCCCGATAGGTTCGGGTAATCCGAAATCTTCCGCTTGTTGCACCGAAAAGCGCCGTAATAGGCGACATCGAAGCGCAACAAGGTCGGCAGCGCGCGAATGTCGGCTTCGGTCAACGTCGTGCCGGCGATGTAGCGGTTGTGCGCCAAATGCGCATCCAGCGCGTCCAGCGTTTCGAACACATCGTCATAGGCTTTTTCGTAGGCGTCTTGGGAGCGCGCAAACCCCGCGCGATAGACGCCGTTGTTGACGGTCGCGTAGATCCGCTCGTTCCACGCGTCGATCACCGGGCGCAGGTCGTGCGGGTAATAGTCGTGCGACGTATCCGCCCACTCGTTGAAGGCGTCGTTGAACATCCGAATGATTTCCGAGGATTCGTTACTCACGATCACGCCCTGTTCTTTGTCGAACAGCACCGGCACCGTGACCCGCTCGGTATAGTCCGCGTGCGACAAGGTGTAGATCTCGTGCAGATGGGCCTTGCCGAAAAGATCGTCGCGGTAGCCCCGCGCCTCATCGAAGGTCCAACCTTCAGGCCCGCGATTGGGCCGCACGATCGACATCGACACCACGTCTTCCAATTTCTTCAGCT
>JAYONB010000008.1:167918-178763 GCA_038121105.1 Alphaproteobacteria bacterium
CCGCGATTGGGCCGCACGATCGACATCGACACCACGTCTTCCAATTTCTTCAGCTTGCGCATGATCATGGTGCGATGGGCCCACGGGCAGTTGATCGCGACATAAAGGTGATAGCGGCCCGGCGCTGCGGCAAAACCACCGTCGCCGCTCGGTCCCGGCGATCCGTCTGGCGTTACCCAACTCCGCAAGACCGAATCGGGTCGCTTAAAGCTGCCGTCGCCGCTCGCCGCCGATTGCGGATCGTCCTCTGCCCATTGTCCGGCGATTAGCTTGCCCATCGTGGTCTCCTTTGTGCGGTCGCCGACCATAGCAAGGATTCGGTGCGCCCGACCTTCACCAATGCGCGCGCATATGGGGACACAACATGTGACCCCACAAGCCCGCGTGTCCGCGTTAGACTCCCGCGATGTTCGAGGGGTGGCCGGGCGGACGCCTTGGAATCGCGCCTCGGCCCCACGGCGGGCAGAATGTCGGCGCGCGCCGATCCGTCGGCGGGCATAAGTCCAGGAAAACTGCGGGAGTTGGCTTTGTTTCGGCAACAACAAAAACACGACAGCAAATCCCCGACCACACCGCCGCCAACACCTGAATCGCAGAAAACTGCGGGCGTTGGCTTTGTTTCGGCAGGGAAAAGTCGATGAGCGCGCCCGACCGTGTCCTGATCGTCGGTGCGGGCCCGATCGGCCTGATGTGCGCCTATCGGCTATCGCTCCGCGACATCCCTGTCGTCATCGTCGATCAATCCGCCGAGATCCCGACCGATTTACGCGCCTCGACCTGGCATCCCGCCACCATGGACATGCTCGAAGAGATCGGCGTCACCGATGTGATCTTGGAAAAGGGCGCGGTCTGCCCGTCTTGGCAGTACCGCTTTCAGGACACCGGCGAACGCGCGGTCTTCGATCTGCGCGTTCTGGAAGGCGAAACCAAGCACCCCTACCGTGTGCAGTGCGAGCAATTTCACGTCGTCCGCCATCTCGCCGATGTCGTCTCGCGCCGTGACAACGTCGACCTGCGCTGGGGCGCTAAAACCATCGCCGTCGACCAAGACGAGGACGGTGTCTCGATGACGGTCGAGGCGGGCGGCGAACGCGAAACAATCCAGGGCCGCTTTTTGATCGGCGCCGATGGTGGCCGGTCGATGGTGCGCGAGAGCCTTGGCCTCGGCTTCGACGGCAAGACCTATCCGATTTTCACCATGGTCGCGATCACCGACTTCCCCTTCGAAAAGCACTACGAGGGATTGTCGAACGTCAGCTACGTGTGGACCGAGGACGGCAACTTCTCGCTACTCCGCGTGCCCGACCGTTGGCGGTCGGGGATCACGCCGCGTCCCGGCCAAACACCCGAAGAAGCGCTGTCCGACGAAAACATCAACGCCCATTTCCAGCGCATCGTGTCGCGCGATCAGCATTACGACATCCTCGCACGCGGCAGTTATCTCACGCACATGCGGGTGACCGAAAAATTCAACGTCGGGCGGATGTTCCTGGCCGGCGATGCCGCGCACCTCAACACGCCGAATGGCGGCCTCGGCCTGAACTGCGGCGTGCACGATGCGATGAATCTCACCGATAAAATTGACGCCGTATGGCAGGGCAAGGCCGACATGGCCGTGTTCGACCGCTACACCCGGCAGCGCAAAATCATCGCCACCGACTACGTCCACAAAATGTCGGACGCCAACCACCACCGCATGCGCGAGCGCGACCCCGAAAAGCGCCGCGCCATCATGGACGACATGCACCGCATCACGTCGGACGATGCTTTGATGAAGGACTGGCTCATGAACTCCTCGATGATCAACGCCGTCCGATTCGCCGAGACGGTGGAATAAACGGCCGAGTTAGGTCGAGGTCGTCGCAAGAATCGGAGAATTTTCGGGGGAGGAAGGTCCGGACCTTTCCTAAGGACTTGGCAGTGTTGGGCATTTTCCCCGCCCCGCGGGCTTGCTAAATGGGCCTCGCCCCATAGGATACGCGCTCGATTTGGGGAGGTTAGTGAAAGGGACTTTTCACAATGCGTCATATCGCAAAAACACTACTCGGCGCCGTCGTCGCCGGTTCCATCTCGGTGGCCACGTTGGCGACCGCCAACGCCGACGAAATTAAAGTCGGCTCGTTTGTATCCGAACGCGGCTTCGGCAGCCGCTTCGTCATTGCCCCGTGGATCGAGCGTGCCAACAAGGCCCTCGCAGAAATCGGGTCGGACTTCAATGTCAAGGCGTACTGGGGCGGTACGCTCGGCAAGAGCCCGTTCCAGCAATATGACCTCGTCACCGCCGGCGTTGCCGACGTGGCTTGGGTTATGTCCGCCTATACGCCGGGCCAGTTCCCGGAAATGGAAATCGTCGAACTGCCGTTCTTCTTCCGCACTGCAGAAGAAGCCTCGGTCGTCGGCTGGAAGCTCTATGAAATGGGCTTGTTCTCCGGCTTCGAAGATTCGCATCTCGTTGGTTTCTTTGCCGGTGAGCCCGCATCGATCTTCTCGGCCGACCCGGTCGAACGCCTCGAAGACCTCAAGAACAAGAAGGTCCGCAGTGTTGGCCAAACCCAGGCCCGTTGGCTCGAGTTGATCGGCGCCGTGCCGGAATCGGCCGGTTCGACCGAGATGAACGACAAGTTGAACCGTGGAACCATGTCCGCGGCGATCCAGGGTTGGTCGGGCATGAAAACGTTCAAGACGTTCCCGCTCGTCAGCCACACGATCGACGTGCCTGTCGGAACCCTTGGCTTCATGTTGCTGATGAACAAGAAGACCTGGGAAGGCTTGAGCGATGCCGAGAAAAAGGCGTTGCAGGACAACGGTGGCATCCACATCGCCAACGATTCGGCGGCCGCCTACGCCAAAGCCGGTGTCGACATCCGCAAAGAGATCAAGGAAGCCGGCGAGCACACCATGATCAACTTCAGTGAGGCCGAGCTGGCACGCTACGAGAACCAGGCTAAAGAGGTCTGGGAATGGTGGGCCGATCAGACGCCTGGCAACCGCAAAGTGTTCGATGCGGCGGTCAAGTTGCTTGAAGAAATGCGGAGTGGCTCGGCCAGCTAGGTCCGATAGGTCATCGGAGTTAGCGCAATGAGTCCTGCGCTCGAGAACCTACAGAGGTTGATGGAACGGCTTTGCCGGGCCCTCGCCTCTGTAGGCTTCGTCGCTCTTGTCGCAATGTCGTTCCTAACGATGTTCGATGCGGTGATGCGGTGGTTGATTTGGCCGAGTATCCCCGGGTTCGGGGATTGGGGCCGGGTCGCGTTTCCGATCATCATCTGTTCGGTGTTCCCCGCCGTCCTGCTCTACAAGCGAAACGTCAGCATCGGCTTCCTCGGTGCCGGTCTGGGGCCGGATTGGCGGCGTGGTCTGGAACTCTTCGGCGGGCTGGCCACGATGTTCTTCTTCGTGCTCATCACCTGGCAGTTCTTCGACCTCGGTATTGACCTGACGGTCAACAACCGGGTCACCCCCACGCAGAAAATTCCGGTGGCGTTCTGGTGGTGGATCGCCACGGGCATGCTCATCTTATGCCTGCCGGTGCAGACCTGGATGATCTACAAGGCCATCATCTCGTTCCAACGACGGGTCGATATCGACCCGCCCGAAGGCCATTAGGCTTGCCCGTTAAAACAAGAGGACCGATATGTCGGCAGTAGTCATCGGCGCCATCGGGCTCGCCCTTCTTTTTTTCCTGATCATCTTGCACGTCCCCATCGGCGTTTCGATGGGCCTGACGGGCTTTTTCACGATCGGTTATTTGATCGGATTCGGGCCGGCCATCGGGCTCTTCGGTGCCGAAGGCCGCGAAGTCGTTTCCAGCGAAGGCCTCGCCACCGTCGCCACTTTCATCTTGATGGGGGCGTTCGCGAATCTCAGCGGCCTAGCGCAAGATCTCTATCGATTGGCGTACGCCTTCCTGGGCCATATGCGTGGCGGCCTCGCGCTTGCCACGGTCGGTGCATGCGGCGGTTTCGGGTCGGTCAGTGGCTCGTCGGTGGCGACAACGGCGACGATGACGCGTATCGCGCTGCCGGAGATGGCCGAGCGCGGATACTCGACCACCCTGTCCGCCGGGAGCATCGCCGCGGGCGGCACACTCGGCATGCTGATTCCGCCGTCGATCGTGATGATCATCTACGGCATCCTGACCGAACAATTCGTCATCGCGCTGTTTGCGGCGGCGTTGATCCCGGGCGTCTTGTCCGTGATCATCTATTTCATCGCGATTCGCATCCTGGTGGCTTTCAACCCCGAGGCGGGCCCGGCCGGCCCTAGGGTGCCGTGGCCGGAACGGCTGCAAATTCTGAAGCGGTCTTGGGGCGTTGTCGCGTTGGCCGCAATCGTCTCGGGCGGCCTTTATACCGGCGTTTTCAGTCCCGCAGAGTCGGCGTCGGTGGGCGTATCGGTCGCGTTCTTGTTTGCGCTCTTTCGCGGCAAGATCAACTGGCGGTCGTTCTTCGATACGCTGATCGAGGCCGCGGCGACCACCGGGATGATCTACGTGATCATCATCGGTGCCCACATCTTCTCGTTTTTCATGACGCTTTCCGGGTTGCCGGAAGAAATCGTTGGCTCGATCGAAGCGTCGGGCCTGTCCAAGTGGACGATCCTGATCATGCTGTTCCTGATGTTCCTGCTGTTGGGGAGCATCTTCGACACCATCGCCGCGATGGTCATTACCTTGCCCTTCGTCTTCCCGCTGATCCTCAGCCTTGGCTTCGACCCCATCTGGTGGGGCGTCATCATGGTCATCGTGATGGAAATCGGCATGATTACGCCGCCGATCGGCATGAACGTGTTCATCATGCATGGCATGGCCAGACACATACCGCTCATAACCATATTCAAGGGCATCGCGCCGTTCGTCGTGGCCGACTTGGTCCGACTGGCGCTCGTGACGGTCTTCCCCGCCCTTGCGCTCTGGCTCCCGACGGTCTGGGGCTACCTCTAGCGAGGTCGCGGGCCAAGGGCGCTTAGGGCCAGAACAACACCAAGTTGATGACGTAGTGCGCCCCGATCGCCGGCAGGACGCTGCCGGTCCGTCGCGTCAGCCACAGCAACATCAGGCCGACGACGAAGGTTCCTGCAACGGTCCCCAACCCAATGGACCAATGGACCGCTGCAAAAACAGCCGCCGACAATAGGTAGAGCGGGAGCGGGGACAGTCTGGCGCCGAACGTATCGAGATAGAGTCGCCGAAAAACCAACTCCTCGGCGACGGCGGTTAGGGCCAACCCGACCGTTAGGTCGAAAACCACCAACCACGTCTGATCGATCCTGGGGAAAACCTGCAGCGCCGTCGCCGCGTCATAGCCCTGCTCGTCGATCCAAGCCAATCCGGCGATCGAAATCGCGGTCACGGCGATGGTCCCAACAAGTGCTAACCAAATCGGGCGCGGCCACCGCGCGCCGCGAAGGACCGCGTGCCGCGCCTCGGGATGCGCCATGATCAGCGCGATCACCAAGACTTTGGTTCCGTAATCGACGCTTAACCATTGCGCCGCGTCGGTCGCCCAAATGAACCCAATATCGTTCAGCAGGAAAACCAGCGTCAGGGCAGCGAAGAGAAACACCGGAACAGGCACCGTGGCACGTTCCATCTTGCCGATCGACTGGGTCATGACAGCGGCCAGCATGGCGTTCCGGGTTGCTCCGGTAAAGCGGCGCGGCCACAATCGACCGTCCCATGACGGACGCACTCCCAGATAAAGACGGCGCAACATCCGCTATTACACGCGGTGCCTGTCGCCTTCTTTACGATCTCGGCTACGACACCTTGGCCGAGTTCAAGTTCCGCACCGGTCGGCGGGCCGACATCATCGCCCTCAACCGCGGCGGCGAGATCGTGGTGGTCGAGGTCAAGTCTTCGGTGCCGGACTTCAAGGCCGATTCGAAATGGCAGGAATACCTGGCGTGGTGCGATGCACTCTTCTTCGCGGTGAACATGGATTTCCCCCAGGAGATCTTACCGACCGACCACGGGCTGATGATTTGCGACGCCTATGGGGGCGAAGTGCTGCGCGATGCGCCGCGGGTCAAACTGGCGGCGGCGCGCCGAAAATCGGTCACGCTTGCCTTTGCGCTGGCCGCCGCGCGCCGCCTTCAAAGCGCTCTGGAAGATCCGTCGGCGCTCTCCGACCGGCGGTAACGATCGGTTAACCATGTCCGTTCCATGCTGCAGGGGCGTTGAAAAAGTAAGGCCGAAACTGCAAGTGTTACGGATGATCAGACAACTGGGCATCGTGGCCGCGCTCCTCCTATGGGCGGGGGCGGTTGCGGCACAAACCCCGCCCGCGACCTTTGAGGACGGCCGCATTGAAGCCGAAGCCGGTCAATATGATCGCGCTCGCGATATATGGAATCGCCTTGCCAATGCAGGCGACGCGGATTCGCAGAACGCGCTTGGCTTCATCTATCAAAAAGGCCTTGGCGTCCTCCGCGACTACTCGCGGGCCGTCAAGCTCTATACGGCGGCCGCCGAGCAAGGCCACGCCAATGCCGCCAACAACCTCGGGGTGATGTACGCCCAAGGCCAAGGCGTGCCACGCGATTACGTGCGCGCCTATAGCTGGTACAGCCTGGCGGCGATCCAGGGTGAGGATGCAGCCATCCGCAACCGCAACATTCTCGGTCGCGCCATGAGCTACAAGGACCTCCAGGCTGCCAACAAGATCTCTCTCGACGCGATCGCGCGGATCGCCAAACGCCTGACACCTGAGCAGATTGCCGCGGTGCGCGAACGCGCGCAAAGGCTGCTGGAAGAACGACAAGGCGCCGAGGCGCAAAATGCGACCATCGCAACGGTCCCGAGGACACGGCTCGAGGGCGCACCGAAGGGGTTGGTTGAGGTGCCGGATGACACCTCGGCCACCGTGGTGGCGAGCGATCGCGCCGAAGACTCTGCAGCGAACGACGGGCCCAAACTGCCCTCGCTGACGCCGCTCAACTGATCCACCAAGCTATTGTGATCGCGCGGCGGTTCCCGCCGCCGCGTCGCCCGTTTATTCTGGGCCCCCCCGCCACCGCGGTTGACGAAGGAATCTAGAACTCATGCGAAAGTCTGCCGCCGTCTTGTCGTTTCTTGCCGGTCTTTTGGTTGCGCTCCCCGCCGGGGCGCAACCGCAAATCGCGCTCTTGCCGGGGTTTGGAAGTCATGCGTTCGAGCGTCCATTGGCGCTCAAACAAGCGCCGGGCGATGACGGGCGGTACTACGTCGTCGAACAGCCCGGGCGTGTGTTGATCCTCGACGGCCTTTCCGACGAAACACCCGATGTCATCCTCGATATTCGCGGGCAGGTCGAAGACGGGCCGAACGAAGCCGGTCTTCTTGGTCTCGCGTTCGATCCCCAATTCGCCGACAACAGCCGGGTGTTTCTTTCCTATACCCGGCGAGGGAACCAGCGTCTCGAGTCCGTGATTACATCGGTCGTCATGGCGCCGGACGGCCGCTCCATCGACCCCGCTAGCGAAGAGGTCATCCTCTCGGTCGCCCAGCCGTTCGGCAATCACAACGGCGGCGATATCGCCTTTGGGCCGGACGGATTCTTGTACATCGGACTCGGCGACGGCGGCGCCGGTGGCGACCCGCTGAACCACGGACAGAACCTAGGCACGCTTCTCGGTGCGATACTGCGGATCGATGTGCATAGCCGCGCGCCTTACGCCATTCCTCGCAGCAATCCGTTCCGTCAGCAGCGCGACGCCCGCGATGAAATCTATGCCTACGGTCTACGCAATCCCTGGCGGATCAGTTTCGATCGCGAGACCGGCGACCTCTGGGTCGGCGATGTCGGTCAGAATCGCGTCGAAGAGATCGATCTCATTACGGCCGGCGGCAATTACGGATGGAACATCCGCGAAGGGTCTAATTCGTTTCGCGGTCAAGGGCGCAGCGCGATCGGTCTCATCGATCCGGTGGCGCAGTATGGTCGCGATTTGGGCTGTTCGGTGACGGGCGGCTACGTCTATCGCGGCGCCGATATCCCCGACCTTCAAGGTGTCTACTTGTTCAGCGATTTTTGCTCGGGTCGTGTATGGGGCATCCTTCCCAAGCAAGACGATCGACGTCCGGTCGTCGAGCTCCTGCAAACCGACCTTCAGGCTGCATCGTTTGCCGAAGCCAACAACGGCGCGCTTTTTATTCTCGACCTCGGCGGCCAGATCCATCAAATCGTGCCGGCTCCGTAGGTCACGATGTCGCCGGGCTCTTGGGCGCGGGGCAGGATAGGCGGCGTAGCATGGTGCGGACGCCATCGATGACGACGGGCTCGACCACAATGTGACAGCCGCGAGGAACCGGTGTGCTGCTTCCGGCATGTCCCCAACTTGACGACGTGGGGCCAACTATCGCGATCCCGACCAAGCCGGCCATGGCCAAAACGCGGATCACAGATAGCTCCCCGCCAGCGTGAACACCTCGCCGCCCAATCCAAGTTTGAAGCGTGCAATCCCCGCCGCGTTCGTCGTGTCCAGGCCGCCGACATCGAGCCAGGCGACGCCGTCCTTTTGCAGGTGAGTCATGGCGCGCCATAACAGCGCGTTATGCGCATGCACGGCGCGGCCTTCATCCGAGGTCCAGCCCGCGTAATAGGTGGCACTCCGACCGTGCCGCAGCATCAACACCCCGGCGACCGGTTGTTTGGCTTGGCGCGCGGTGACCACTACAGCATCTCGTCGATCGCTGGTGCCCTCGATGAGAGCGCGGATAAAGCGTCCATTGGGGCCGCCGAAGCCACGCTTCTTTCGATTCTCGTCATGGCGTGACAGCAGCGCATCGAGATACTGTCCGCCGTTAGACACGACCATCGAGAGCTTTTCCTTTTCGGCGCGTCGAAGTTGGTTGCGCCATGGTCCCGACAGTCCCGCCTCAAGAGCCTCGACCGATTGGTCGAGATCGACCCAGGCCGAGGTATAGCCTGTCATCACCCGCCGTAGTTTGACGGTGCGCATGATGCGGCGCGCCTCCGGCGTATCGATCATCTCAGGCAGCCAATAGACGAAACGCAGGCGCCCCTTGGTAAAGCGGCGCCGCAGGTGCGCGAGGATCGGTCGCTGGGTTTCAAGGCTTGGCGGCTCGCCGATCCAAAGCGGCCCGCGGATGATCTGGGTGACGGTGGTGACGCCCAAGAATCGTTTGGTAAAGGCTTGAACCAATCCGCCGGGGGTGTCGTCGTCATTGACGATCACGCCGCGATTCACTGTAAAGCCGGTTGCCGCGGACGCCTCGCCATAACCCCAGCATTGCTCGACCGCCGACCGCCCACAGGCCGTCAGCAAGTCCCGCCATTCGGCCTCTGAGGCGTCGTTCCAAACAATTTCGGTCATATGCGGAATCCGCCTGTGTTCCGATCGCGCGATAGTCTACCGTTTGGCGATGGCATTGTTTCGCAGGACGGCCGTTGTCGATGGCCATGCGCTGCCCGGCCGCCGCCTGACGGTCGGGGCGTTGTACTATTTTTTGCTCTATGTTGGGGCACCGATTATTGGCGGAGCACTCGTCCTTGATGGACTGTTGTTCCTCTACTTCAAGTATTATCTCGACGCTTGTTTCGGCGTCTTTTGCCTCTTCGGATAGGAACCGTGAATCGATTTGACGGCTGTACGGCAATCGTTACCGGTGCGGGACACGCGTTGGGCGCCGCGTGCGTGGCCCGGCTGGCCGAGGAGGGCGCCAAAGTCATTGCCGCCGCATCCGAACCGGTCCCAGGCGCGATCGAGACCCAAGACCATGACGGCACTTCAGAAGAATCGTGGCAAGCGTTGATTGCCGCCGCCTCGGGGCATGGAGGTGCTTCGGTTTTGGTCAACGCCGATGTCGGCTTTCTCGCCAAGCCCTTTGCCGATACGTCGCTGGCAGAATTACGAACCCTCACGGCGGCAAACGTCACGCCGACATGGCTCGGTATGCGCGCCGCAATCCCGGCACTTCGCGATCAGGGTGGCGGCTATATCGTCAACGTCATCTCTACCCTCGGCAAATCCGTGTCGACCGAGGCCGCAATATTCTCGGCGCTCTCCGGCGGGTTGCGCATTGCCACCAAGTCCGCGGCCTTAGAATGTGCGCGGCAAGAACCCCGGATCATGATCAACGCCGTATTGGTTGGTGCGGTCGACATGCCGTTGGTTGCCAGCTCAAAGTCTGGCCTGGCGGATATCGGCATCGCCCCGTTGGTCGAGACCGAGGCGGTCGCCGCCGCCGTTGCGCAATTGGCATGCGCCGACTCGGCCTACGTCACGGGGATGGAAATCTATGCAGATGGCGGTTATGCCGCCGCCCCGACGCGATGAGCGGGCGTCTCGACGGCAAGGTCGCGATCGTCACCGGAGGAACCGGGGCGCTGGGCCGGACGTTTTCGCTGGCCTTTGCGCGCGAGGGCGCGCGCGTTGTGGCCTCGGGTCGCAACGAAGAGCGGGGCGCCGAAACCGTGCGTCTGATCAACGAGGCAGGCGGCGAGGCGATCTTCTTGCCCCACGACGTCACCAGCCCCGACGACTGGCCTGTGGTGGTCGACCACACACTCAAGACGTTCGGGCGTCTCGATACCTTGATCAACAACGCCGGCGATGCCGTGCTCAAACCGATCACCGATCTCGCGCCCGATGATCTCGACTACTTGATACGGTTGAACTTCGAAGGGCCGTTCCTAGGCATGCAAGAGGTGATCCCGTGCATGAAGGATGGTGGTGCGATCATCAACATCACCGTTCTCTCGGCCATGGTCGGCAATGCCAACAGTACGGCCTACAGCATTGCGAAGGGCAGCCTTGCCCATTTGACCCGCGCCGTCGCGCGCGATTGCGCGCAGCGGAAAAACGGGGTGCGGGTCAACGCCATCGTGCCCGGCGTTTTGTTTG